>NZ_OBDS01000016.1:0-186259 GCF_900215165.1 Pseudomonas sp. LAMO17WK12:I5
CAGCCTCATTTGCTGTCAAGTGATTATTTTCAGAAGTTTTCGAAGATTTCTTCAACAACTTCAACCACTTGCGCTTCCGATCTCTCGTTAGCGGGAGGCGAATTCTACAGCGTTACACGCTGCTGTCAACACCTCTTTTTCTCCGCTTTCGACCGAGAAGATCGAACCGTCAAAAGAGCCAAGCATCACCGCTCTTTCAACTCCTTCCAGGCTTCGATGAACTGAAGCAAGCCGCTGCCGAAAACTGCGTAACTCATTGAATCTCAAGGAGTTTTCCGTTTCGACTGCGCCGGAAGTGGGGCGAATTATAGACTTCCTGAATCTGCCGTCAACCGTTAATTTCAGTTTTCTTTCAACAACTTACAGATCGGTTAAAAAACGCACAAATCCATCTATATATAGGCAGGAAACAGCCTTCTTCTATATAGAAGCGATACTCAAAGCACTCCATCAGCCTTGAGTGCCTCTACCGCGCCAGCGCCCAGACCCAGCACTCGCTGCAAAACCTCCAACGTATGCTCGCCCAATAAAGGAGGCGCGCGAAGGTACTCGACCGGCGTCTGCGACAGCCGGATCGGACTCGCCACCTGCGGGACCATCCCCGCCAGTGCATGCGGCAGCTCTATCGCCAACCCCCGCGCCTTCACCTGCGGATCCTCAAACACCTGGGACAGATCATTGATCGGCCCACACGGCACGCCCGCCTGCTCCAACTGCGCCACCCATTCGGCGGTGGTCTTGAATACCGTCGCCTGGCGGATCAGGGGAATCAACACCGCGCGGTTAGCCACCCGCAGCTTGTTAGTCGCGAATCGCGGATCGTCCGCCCACTGCGGCTGGCCCGCCACCTCGGCAAACTTGCGGAACTGGCCGTCATTGCCAACGGTAAGAATGAAATCACCGTCGGCCGTCGGGAAGTCCTGATAAGGCACGATGTTCGGGTGTGCATTACCCAGTCGTTTCGGCGCATTGCCAGTAGTCAGGTAGTTCATTGCCTGGTTCGCCAGGCATGCGACCTGTACATCCAGCAAAGCCATATCGATGTGCTGCCCGCCACCGTCGTGATCACGATGAGCCAGCGCCGCCAAAATCGCCACGGTCGAATATAGCCCCGTAAGAATGTCCGTCAGCGCCACTCCCACCTTCACCGGCCCGGCGCCTTCATCACCTTCAGGACGACCGGTCAGGCTCATCAGCCCGCCCAGCCCCTGGATCATAAAGTCATAACCGGCACGCTTGGCATACGGCCCGGTTTGACCGAAGCCAGTGATCGAGCAATAGATCAGGTCCGGATTGATCGCCTTCAGCGACTCGTAGTCCAGCCCATAGGCAGCCAGCCCACCGACCTTGAAGTTCTCGATCAGAATGTCCGACTTGGCCGCGAGGTCCCGCACAAGCTGCTGCCCCTCGGGGCGAGTGAAGTCGATCGTCACCGATTGCTTGTTGCGGTTGGCCGACAGGTAATAAGCCGCCTCGCTGGTGTTCTCACCATAAGCGTCCTTAAGGAAGGGCGGCCCCCAGGCGCGCGTGTCGTCGCCATTGCCCGGGCGCTCGACCTTGATCACCTCGGCGCCAAGGTCGGCGAGAATCTGTCCGGCCCACGGCCCGGCCAGCACGCGTGATAAATCCAGTACTCGCAGATGCGACAGCGCGCCCATGGTCGTTCTCCTATTAATAGAACGCCTGCAGACCGGTTTGCGCGCGACCGAGGATCAGCGCGTGAACGTCATGGGTGCCTTCATAGGTATTCACCACTTCCAGGTTGACCAGATGACGGGCCACACCGAACTCGTCAGAGATACCGTTGCCACCCAGCATGTCACGGGCCATGCGAGCGATATCCAGCGACTTGCCACAGGAGTTGCGCTTCATGATCGAAGTGATTTCGACCGCCGCAGTGCCCTCATCCTTCATGCGCCCCAGACGCAGACAGCCTTGCAGCGCCAGAGTGATCTCGGTCTGCATGTCGGCCAGCTTCTTCTGGATCAGTTGGGTAGCGGCCAATGGACGCCCGAACTGCTGACGATCGAGGGTGTACTGGCGAGCGGTGTGCCAGCAGAACTCGGCAGCTCCCAAGGCTCCCCAAGAGATGCCGTAGCGTGCGGAGTTCAGGCAGGTGAACGGGCCTTTCAGACCGCGCACATCCGGGAAGATGTTCTCTTCCGGGACAAACACGTTGTCCATGACGATTTCGCCGGTGATCGAGGCGCGCAGGCCGACCTTGCCGTGAATCGCCGGTGCGCTCAGGCCCTTCCAGCCTTTTTCCAGTACGAAGCCACGGATGTCGCCGGCATCGTCTTTGGCCCAGACTACAAATACGTCGGCGATGGGGCTGTTGGTGATCCACATCTTGGCGCCGGTCAGGCTGTAGCCGCCGTCGACTTTGCGCGCACGGGTGATCATCGCACCCGGGTCGGAACCGTGGTTTGGCTCGGTCAGACCGAAGCAGCCGATCCATTCACCGGAGGCCAGTTTCGGCAGGTATTTCTGTTTCTGGGCTTCTGTGCCGAATTCGTTGATTGGCACCATTACCAGCGACGATTGCACACTCATCATCGAGCGGTAGCCGGAGTCGACACGCTCCACTTCGCGAGCAATCAGGCCGTAGCTGACATAGTTCAGGCCGCTGCCGCCGTACTGCTCAGGGATGGTCGCGCCGAGCAGGCCGACTTCGCCCATTTCGCGAAAGATCGCCGGGTCGGTTTTCTCATGGCGGAAAGCTTCAAGCACGCGGGGCGCCAGGCTCTGCTGAGCGAATTGGGCGGCGGTGTCACGGATCATGCGCTCTTCTTCGGTGAGCTGTTGATCCAGCAGCAGGGGATCGATCCAATTGAAGCTAGCTTTACCGCCCATGAGTGTGTCCTCGCAAATCGGTGAATTAACGTGGCATTGATCCTAGGCCCGGTTCGCCAGCGCAGCAAACGAGGATTTCGCATCCTGTTGTGCTAATTTCTCACTCCGAAACGTCGCTGAATGCCTTTTATGCGGCGCATTAGTGAGGTTGACGTACATGCGCAGAAAGATCCCCAGCACCACCGCCCTGATCAGCTTCGAAGCCGCCGCTCGCCACGAAAGCTTTACCAAGGCTGCCGAAGAACTTTCCCTCACCCAAGGCGCCATTTGCCGACAGATCGCCAGCCTTGAGGAGTTCCTCAGTGTGGAGCTTTTCCGGCGCTCGCGACGTGGAGTGAAGCTGACGGAAGCGGGACTTTCCTACAGCCGTCGGGTGGCCACGCAACTGGACGCCGTCGAGCGCGACACGCTCTCGGTGATGGGCCAGCAAGGCACCAACGTGATCGAACTGGCGGTGGTGCCGACCTTCGGCACGCAATGGCTGCTGCCACGGCTCAAGGACTTCCAGCTCAAGCACCCCGAGGTCACCGTCAACCTGACCAACCGCACTCGTCCGTTCCTGTTTGCCGACACCGATTTCGACGCAGCGATCTACTTTGGCGACGCCGATTGGTCGGGTACCGAATCCCACAGGCTGATGGGCGAAAATCCGATGCCGGTATGCAGCCCCGCTCTCCTCGGCAGCAAGAAACATCTGACACCCAACGAGATTGCCGAGCTGCCTCTGTTGCAGCAAACCACTCGCCCCTACGCCTGGCGCCAATGGTTCAATTCGCAGCACCTGAACATCCCACGCGACATGACAGGTCCGCGCTACGAGCTATTCTCCATGCTGGCCCAAGCGGCCATGCACGACATGGGCATCGCGCTGATTCCACCGTTTCTGATTCAGCGCGAACTGGCCGAGAAACGCCTGGTGGTCGCCAACCCGAATGCGCTTTCCAGCATCAAGGCGTATTACCTGATGATTCCGGAGCGAAAGGTCGAATCGGCATCACTCAAGGCTTTTCGCGATTGGCTGGTCAATCAGGCAAACAGCTACAGCCTAGAAGGATAAAGGCTTACAGCGATTACTAACCCGGTAGTCAGGAAAATCAAAGCCCTACAGATATAAGTATTTGTCGCAAAATCACAGACTGTATCCGAAAGTCGTACAGACGTCCCACAAGCGCCTGAAGACGTGGCTTTGAGCCTCCATCCACGACTCATTACGGCCTATTCACGCCGCCGATGAGAAATTTTTTCAAATTCAGCCAGAATCCTTGCAAGGCACGGCCTGCAAGGGATTCAACTGGCCATCTGCGACATTCGGTCACGGGATGACTTGTAGTTAATTTTCCGTCACCCGTCATAATCCCTTGAAGGGCATAAAGTTCGCCTGCAAAATGCCGCGCCCCGCCCTGATTTGGCGGGATCGTGCTGATCGGCCGCCCCAGTCGCACCATCCGCAGTGCCTGGGTTTACTCAATAAGATCACGCAGGAGATTTGACGTGCACATTGGTGTTCCTCTCGAAACCCAGACCGGTGAAACACGGGTTGCTGCAACCCCGGAAACCATTAAAAAGCTGATCAGCCAAGGTCATAAGGTCACTGTGCAAACCGGCGCCGGCGTTAAAGCCAGCGTTGTCGACAGTGCCTATGAAGCGGCGGGCGCAACCATTGGCAGTGCCAACGATGCGTTCGGCGCCGAGCTGATTCTCAAAGTGGTCGCCCCCAGCGACGCCGAACTGGCGCTGATCAAGCGCGGCACGGTGCTGGTGGGCATGCTCAACCCCTTCAATAACGACACCATCGCCAAAATGGCCGAGTGCGGGATCACCGCGTTCGCCCTCGAAGCAGCGCCACGTACCTCTCGGGCGCAGAGTCTCGATGTGTTGTCGTCGCAAGCAAACATCGCCGGCTACAAGGCGGTGTTGCTGGCCGCGCACTACTATCCGCGCTTCATGCCGATGCTGATGACCGCTGCGGGCACCGTGAAAGCGGCGCGCGTGCTGATTCTGGGTGCCGGCGTGGCCGGGTTGCAGGCGATTGCCACGGCGAAACGTCTGGGTGCGGTGATCGAAGCGTCTGACGTGCGTCCGGCGGTTAAGGAACAGATCGAATCCCTCGGCGCCAAGTTCGTCGATGTGCCTTACGAGACTGACGAAGAGCGTGAATGCGCGGTCGGTGTCGGCGGTTACGCTCGCCCGATGCCGGCGAGCTGGATGCAACGTCAGGCCCAGGCTGTGCACGAACGCGCCAAGCAGGCCGACATCGTCATCACCACCGCACTGATCCCGGGCCGCAAGGCGCCGACACTGTTGAGCGCAGACACCGTGGCGCAGATGAAGCCGGGCTCGGTGGTCATCGACCTCGCGGCAGCTCAGGGCGGCAACTGCCCGCTGACCGTCGCCGATCAGGTCGTGGTCGAGAACGGCGTGACCATCGTCGGCCCGACCAACCTGGCCGGTGAAGTCGCTGCAGACGCCTCGGCGCTGTACGCCCGCAACCTGCTGGACTTCCTCAAGCTGGTGTTCACCAAAGAAGGCCAGTTCGACGTCAACCTCGAAGACGACATCGTCGCCGCGTGCCTGATGTGCCGCGACGGCCAAGTCATCCGCAAAAACGCCTAAGCAGGGATTCAGACGATGGAAGAGCTTATCTCCCCCGGTATCTACAACCTGATCATCTTCGTGCTGGCGATTTATGTCGGTTACCACGTGGTCTGGAACGTTACACCTGCGCTGCACACGCCGTTGATGGCGGTGACCAATGCCATTTCGGCAATTGTAATCGTCGGCGCCATGCTCGCTGCTGCGCTGACCGTCACGCCGCTAGGCAAGACCATGGGCACCCTCGCCGTGGCACTGGCTGCGGTCAACGTGTTTGGTGGCTTCCTGGTCACCCGCCGCATGCTTGAGATGTTCAAGAAGAAAGCCCCGAAAGCAAAAGAAGAGGCGCCGAAGTAATGAGCATGAATCTCGTCACGACGCTCTACCTGATCGCGTCGATCTGCTTTATCCAGGCCCTTAAAGGCCTGTCGCACCCGACCACCTCGCGGCGCGGCAACCTGTTCGGCATGCTCGGCATGGCGCTGGCCATCCTCACCACCATCGGCCTCATCTATAAGCTCGGTGCGGAACTGGCGACTGCGGGTATCGGTTACGTGATCGTCGGCCTGCTGATCGGCGGCACCGCCGGTTCGATCATGGCCAAGCGCGTTGAAATGACCAAGATGCCGGAGCTGGTCGCGTTCATGCACAGCATGATCGGTCTGGCGGCGGTGTTCATCGCCATTGCCGCGGTGGTCGAGCCGCAGTCACTGGGTATCGTCAAACAACTGGGCGACTCGATCCCGGCGGGCAACCGTCTGGAGCTGTTCCTCGGCGCGGCGATTGGTGCAATCACCTTCTCCGGCTCGGTGATCGCCTTCGGCAAGCTGTCGGGCAAGTACAAGTTCCGCCTGTTCCAGGGCGCACCGGTACAGTTTGCCGGTCAGCACAAGCTCAACGCAGTACTGGGTCTGGCGACACTGGTGCTGGGCGTGACCTTCATGCTCACCGGCAACCTCGCAGCGTTCGCGCTGATGCTGGCCCTGGCGTTCGTGATGGGCGTGCTGATCATCATCCCGATCGGCGGCGCCGACATGCCGGTGGTGGTGTCGATGCTCAACAGTTACTCGGGTTGGGCTGCAGCGGGTATCGGCTTCTCGCTGAACAACTCGATGCTGATTATTGCCGGCTCGCTGGTGGGTTCGAGCGGTGCGATTCTCTCGTACATCATGTGCAAGGCGATGAACCGTTCCTTCTTTAATGTATTGCTCGGCGGTTTCGGCAATACGGCTGACGCAGGACCTGCCGGAGCGAAAGAAGCCCGTCCGGTTAAATCCGGTTCGGCCGACGACGCAACCTTCCTGCTGACCAACGCCGACACCGTGATCATCGTCCCGGGTTACGGCCTGGCGGTGGCCCGCGCGCAGCACGCCTTGAAAGAACTGACCGAGAAACTGACCCACCGTGGCGTGACCGTGAAGTACGCGATCCACCCGGTGGCCGGTCGCATGCCGGGGCACATGAACGTCCTGCTCGCCGAGGCCGAAGTGCCTTACGACCAGGTGTTCGAGATGGAAGACATCAACTCCGAGTTCGGCCAGGCCGACGTGGTGCTGGTACTCGGCGCCAACGACGTGGTCAACCCGGCCGCCAAGAACGATCCGAAATCGCCGATTGCCGGCATGCCGATTCTCGAAGCGTTCAAGGCCAAGACCATCATCGTCAACAAGCGCTCGATGGCCAGCGGTTATGCCGGTCTGGACAACGAACTGTTCTACCTGGACAAGACCATGATGGTGTTCGGCGACGCGAAGAAAGTCATCGAAGACATGGTCAAAGCGGTGGAGTAATCCTCCGCAGCTGCACCGGACGCCCCGACTTGTCGGGGCGTTTTTGTTTGCGCACAGCGTCGGACAATTTGCCGCGTTGTTGCAGATCCGGTAACGGTGTTTTACTTCAAACCCGCTAAATAGACGCCTCGTTTGCGACCTTGGTAGCGGGACAGGCGCCCGCGAAATTCACTAGACTGCGCATCCTGCTACTCGCTTCCCGAGAAATAATCCATGTACCGTGACCGTATTCGCCTGCCTTCGTTGTTGGATAAAGTGATGAGCGCCGCCGACGCCGCCGCGCTGATTGAAGACGGCATGACCGTCGGCATGAGCGGCTTCACCCGCGCGGGCGAAGCCAAAGCTGTCCCTCACGCACTGGCCGAGCGAGCCAAGGTCACGCCGCTGAAGATCAGCCTGATGACCGGCGCGAGCCTGGGCAACGACCTCGACAAGCAACTGACCGAGGCCGGCGTGTTGTCGCGGCGCATGCCGTTCCAGGTCGATAGCACCTTGCGCAAGGCAATCAACGCCGGCGAAGTGATGTTCATCGACCAGCACCTGTCGGAAACCGTCGAGCAACTGCGCAACCAGCAACTGAAGCTGCCGGACATCGCGGTGATCGAAGCCGTGGCCATCACCGAGCAAGGCCACATCGTGCCGACCACCTCGGTGGGCAACTCGGCGAGCTTCGCGATTTTCGCCAAGCAGGTGATTGTCGAGATCAACCTGGCGCACAACGCCAACCTCGAAGGCCTGCATGACATCTATATCCCGACCTATCGCCCGACGCGCACGCCGATCCCGCTGGTGAAAGTCGACGATCGCATCGGCAGCACCGCGATCCCGATCCCGCCGGAGAAGATTGTCGCCATCGTCATCACTCAGCAGGCGGATTCGCCGTCCACGGTGTCGACCCCGGATGTCGACACCAATGCCATCGCCGAGCACCTGATCACCTTCTTCAAGCAGGAAGTCAATGCCGGGCGCATGACCAACAAGCTCGGCCCGTTGCAGGCCGGGATCGGCAACATCGCCAACGCGGTGATGTGCGGCCTGATCGATTCGCCGTTCGAAGACCTGACCATGTACTCCGAAGTGCTGCAGGACTCGACCTTCGACCTGATCGACGCCGGCAAGCTGAGCTTTGCGTCGGGCAGCTCGATCACTTTGTCGGAGCGGCGCAACAGCGACGTGTTCGGCAACCTGGAGAAGTACAAGGACAAACTGGTGCTGCGCCCGCAGGAAATCTCCAACCACCCGGAAGTGGTGCGTCGTCTGGGTATCATCGGTATCAACACTGCGCTGGAGTTCGACATCTACGGCAACGTCAACTCCACCCATGTCTGCGGTACGCGGATGATGAACGGCATTGGTGGCTCGGGCGACTTCGCGCGCAACGCACACCTCGCGGTGTTCGTGACCAAGTCGATCGCCAAGGGCGGCGCCATTTCCAGCGTGGTGCCGATGGTCAGCCACGTTGACCACACCGAGCATGACGTCGACATCCTGGTGACCGAAATCGGCCTGGCCGACCTGCGCGGCCTGGCCCCGCGCGAGCGCGCCCGGGTGATCATCGACAACTGTGTACACCCGGACTATCGCCAGGCGCTGAACGACTACTTCACCGCAGCGTGCGCCATCGGCGGCCATACCCCACACATCCTGCGAGAAGCCCTGAGCTGGCACATCAACCTGGAAGAAACCGGACGCATGCTCGCGGTGTAATCACACAGTCAAACCGCTGATGCAAACACAGTTTGTGTCAGCGGATTTTTTAACCCGCCACATCTGGAAAAAACTGTACTGCTGTACCGGTTGTTTCCTACAGATTTTGCCTACCTCCTTCCTCGAATTGAGCAAAAACGCACCACATTAGTGCTGACAGGTACAGTTTGCTCAATTTCGACCCGTACACCCCCTATAAACAGTTAACTGGTCACTCACAATACAGTTGAACTGTATCTAGAGAGACTAGGCAAACGAGAGGATCATGGGCACCAGTTAAACCACTACCTGATCCCGCCACAAGCGGAAGGATGTCAACCATGGAACGTACACTCAGTTCCGAACTGTTCTTCGAAGACAAAGCTGCAAAAAACCAGGCTTCCCTGCCTCTGCGCGTTATCGCCAACCTGATGTTGTGGCAGCGCCGCATCTCCAGCCGCCACCAACTGGCTCGTCTGGATTCGCGCCTGCTGGCTGACGCCGGTATCAGCGAAGCACAACGCTACGAAGAGCTGAGCAAGCCGTTCTGGCGCTAAGTAGCGTCGCTGGCTCTGGTCGTCAGACCCACCGCCAGCAACCCGAATTGAACACACAAGACCCGTCGCGGGAAACCGCGACGGGTTTTGTCGTTTCAGGGTTCGAAAATGCCCGTACAGCAGAATAATCAAAGTACAGATACAGTTCTCAATAAACAAAATCTGAACCAGTACAATTTTTCATGAGTGTATCTGCTCGCCAAACTGCATCGGGCGCAGCATGTCCTTAACCCTCCTCGGTTTAAGGAAAACGCCATGAAAGGCTTACAGGATGTTTCGACAGCTTCGACTCTACCCCGCGCTCACTCGCACCCGTTGCGGCGCTTGTTTCGCCCCCTGTGGCAAGGACTGGAGCGCGCCAGGACGCGGCGCCTGCTGGCTCAACTGGACCAGCGCGACCTAGCGGATCTGGGCCTCAGCCATGCCGATCGGCTCAGAGAACTGGAGAAACCCTTCTGGCGCTAGCATTCTGCCCACTGTCAGAACCTCGCGCGCAGGCCTAATATCCACGCCAGAACGTGGCGAATCTTCTGTAACCCGCGTCTGACTCATCAGACACAAGCCACCTCTCAATACGGTTTACTATCAGGAGATCCACCATGTCCCGTCTTCGCCTGCTCAGCGCTGCCGCCTTGCTGGCCGTGGCTGCCAACGCCAGTGCCTCCAGCTTCATTGTGACCACCGACGCCGTGGTTGGCGCGCTGAAATCCTCCTCGGACGCCACCTCCGATGTCAGCTCTTCGCTGCGTGACAACAAAGTCGTGATCGCCGCCCGTGACGACGCTGCTAGCTTCGTCGCCAGTGAAGGCCAGATTCGCGGCGTGAAACTGGAAAGTGCTCTGGACCTGATCCGTCATCAGGCACCACAACTGAACGCGACCGACTTCCAACTGGCGCAAGCCATCCTCGCGATCTGATCCGCCGTTGCAGCACGGGGCACGCCAGTCGTGTCCCGATGTTTCGCCGCTGGCTCTGGCCCGGGCATTTGCGCTAGCCTTGAAGCTCGTTAACCGTTACCGAGTCTCATGCGTTTATTCAGACTGCTTTTCCCTTGCGTATTGGTCAGTGCCTTCTGGGCGACCTCGGTCGATGCCTTTGATGTCTCCACACAAAACACCGTGGTCAGCGTTTGGGCGACCGGAATGGTGTCTTCCGCACCGTTCGACCGTAAACTGATCATCGCCGCTCACGATGACGCGGCGGCGTTTGTTGCCAGTGACGGTCAATTGCGCGGCGCGCAGCTCGAATCCGCCCTGCATTACTTGCGCAAATCCCGACCAAAACTTCATGTCAGCGACCTTGAACTGGCACAGGCAATTCTCGTCCAATAGTTATCATGATCCCTCGTTAACATTGCCCTCCGGAGTCGTTCCATGCGTAGCCCGCTGATTGCTGCCGCCCTTGGCCTGTTTTTGTTGGCCGATGTGGCCCAGGCACACACCCTGGTAGCCACCAGTAACATCATCGTTCGTGCCTCCCAGCGCACCATCGATTTCACCTCCGATACCACGACGTCGATTCGCGATTCGAAAATCATCCGCGAAGCCCACGACGATGCGGCCAGCTTCGTTGCCACCAACGGCGATATCCGCGGTGCGCACCTGGAAGCCGCCCTCAACACCTTGCGCACGCGCGTGCCGGAAGCCCGCGACGCCAGTGATCAGGTGCTCGCCGAAGCCATCCTCGCCCTGTGAAGTCACTTGGCGCCTGGCTACTGGCCGGGGCGTTGTTGCTGCTTGGCAACAGCGCCCACGCCAGCCTGCAATTGCGGCTCAAGACCGACGGCCTGAGCCCCGCCCAGCAGCAGGCCAGCCAGGCGCTGCTCGATGAAGCCATGCACAAGTTGCCGCCCAGCTTCGTCGAACAACTGGACCGGCGCATCGATGTCGGCTGGACCGACGACATGCCCGGTAACGCCTACGGCCAGGCGACCCTGGTTGCCGAGCTCGACCTGAACCGCAAACTGCTCGCCGGTCTCACCGACGGCAGCGCGGCCACAGAGAAAACCAATCGCCCCCATGGCACTGTGCGTCAGGAACTGCTGGCAACGGTGCTGCACGAACTCACCCACATTTACGATCGCGCGCGTCTGTGGCCCGCCGCCGAACGCACGCTGATCCAGCGCTGCACTCGCCGCAGCAACAGCGCCGGCCTGGTCGGCATTCCCGACGAGTGCCGAGGCCAGACCGAGCGCCGCTTTACCCTCAGCGATGATCCACGTCTGCTAGATCTCGCCGGCTGGCAACAGTACGTCGGGCGCCGCGGCGAGCGTGAACAGCACAACCGTCAGGTGGCCCGCAGTCCGGACCTGTATGAGATCTCCAGTCCGAAAGAGTTTGTCGCGGTCAACATGGAGTATTTCCTCCTCGACCCGAGCTACGCGTGTCGCCGTCCGGCGCTCTATCGCTACTACAAGGCGCGCTTCGGCTGGGCACCACCGGCCAAGGACACCTGCAGCAATACCTTCGCCTTTCTCAACGCCGGCAACGACTTCGCCAAACAGCCCTTGGGCCAGGTCGACCCGGAGCGGGTGTACGCCGTCGATTATCTGCTGGCAGAAGCCAACCAGAACTGGGTCAGCCGCTGGGGCCACAGCATGTTGCGTCTGGTGATCTGTGCGCCGGGCCGACCACGTGGCCCGGATTGCCGGCTCGATCTGGACCAGCATCTGGTGCTGTCCTACCGCGCCTTTGTCGGTGATGTGCAGCTGTCGAGTTGGGACGGCCTGGTCGGCAAGTACCCGTCGCGGTTGTTCGTGCTGCCACTGGCCCAAGTGATCGACGAATACACCAAGACCGAACTGCGCAGCCTCGCTTCAGTGCCGCTGAATCTGTCGCGCACGGAGATTGAAGAGGTGGTCGAACACGCCGCCGAGATGCACTGGAGTTACGACGGCAACTACTTCTTCCTGTCCAACAACTGCGCCGTGGAAAGCCTCAAGCTGTTGCGCAGCGGCAGCAATAACAAGCAACTGATTGGCCTGGACAGCATCATGCCCAACGGTTTGCTGGAAGTGCTCAAAGGCCGTGGCCTGGCCGACACCAGCGTGCTCGACAATCCCAAGGAAGCGCTGCGCCTGGGTTATCGCTTCGACTCGTTCCGCGATCGCTATCAGGCGATGTTCGATGTGTTGAAAAAGCAGCTGCCGATCAAGCAAACCAGCGTCGAAGATTGGCTATCGCTGTCTGCCGAGGAACGTCGCCAGTGGTTCGAACGTGCAGACCTGCGCACCAGCGCTGCATTGCTCCTGCTGGAACAGGCGAGCTATCGCCGTCAGTTGCTGCTGGCCCAGGACGAGGTCAAGCAGCGTTACCTCGGCGCTCGGGAGCTGGAAAACGGCGGCATGGACAAGGCCAACGCCACCCTGCAGGAAATTCTCGCCAACAGCGGCTTCCTCAGTCGTCCGGCGGAACTGCTCGACAGCCGCGGCTACGGGCTGCCGCAACCGAGCGAGTTCAAGCGCCTGCAAGACGAAAGCGCCCAACGCCAGAAACAACTGCTGGCGCTGAGCGGCGATCTGGACAAGGAAGTGCGCAAGTTGCTGGAACCCAAGCGAGCGGCCGAAATTGCCGCCAGCGAAGCCAACGTGAAGCAGATCGGCGAGCATCTACGCAAACTGCACAAGGCGTCCGGCGGACTGGAATTGCCCTGAAAGCAAAAGATCGCAGCCTGCGGCAGCTCCTACAGAGATAAATGTAGGAGCTGCCGCAGGCTGCGATGTTTTTATTGCCTGTAAATCAGTACAAAACACCATCCAGAATTTCGTAAACGATCCCGGTACCCACTGCGATCAGCACGATATCGCCCCCGGCGCGGCGCCACTCATAACCCGGATAAACCGGCAGACGACTCAACGCCCGACCGTCCAGCCGCTCGCCGTAATACCCGTGCGGTAACGGCCGGCCGCGTTCCAGATGGATTCCCGGAGGTGGCGGTGCGCCGCGCACGAAGTAGCCGTGATTGTCGCGAATGGTCTGGCGTACCGGGCCGAAGTCGTGTGGCGGGCCGCCACGGTGGTCGTTCTGCGGGCCACGGTGATCGTCACCACGGTTATCGTAGTGGCCCTGCTGCGGGCCGCCGTGGTCATGATCATCGCGTGGATCGGCGCTGGCCAGCAGCGGCGTCGCGCTGAGCATCAGCACGCCCAGTCCGGCAATCAGACGTTTCGGCATTTTCATCAAGTCTTCCTCACTGCACCAACAGCAAAAAGGGATTCAGAACGTGGTTCTGAATCCCTCGGTCTTGCTCAATTAGGCCGTGATGTGAGGCGCTAATTCCTCTGTATCAGGAACTTTACCTTCAGCTGACGCGGGCCTGACGCACGCCCTCGGACAGCGCCTTGCACAGACCCAGCACGCCATCGACAGCCTGGGCCGGCGTGGTCGCATTGGCGATGTGATCGATCAGTGCCGAACCCACCACCACCCCGTCCGCCAAACGAGCGATGGACGCCGCCTGCTCTGGAGTACGAATACCGAAACCGATGCTGATCGGCAGGTCAGTGTGGCGACGCAAACGGGTGACCGCCTCTTCGACGTGTTCCAGAGTCGCCGCACCGGCACCGGTCACACCGGCCACCGACACGTAGTAAACGAAGCCCGAGCTGCCATTGAGCACTTTCGGCAGACGCGCATCATCAGTGGTCGGGGTGGTCAGGCGGATGAAGTCCAGACCTGCAGCCTGTGCCGGGTCGCACAGTTCATTATTGTGCTCTGGCGGCATGTCGACCACGATCAGACCGTCGACGCCCGCTTCCTTGGCATCAGCGATAAAACGCCCAACGCCATACATGTGAATCGGGTTGAAGTAGCCCATCAGCACCAGCGGCGTGTCGCTGTTGCCTTCGCGGAACTCGCGAACCATTTGCAGGGTTTTCGCCAGATTCTGCTTGGCGCCCAAGGCACGGATGTTCGCCAGTTGAATCGCCGGACCATCGGCCATCGGGTCGGTGAACGGCATGCCCAACTCGATCACGTCGGCGCCAGCGCCGGGCAAACCTTTGAGGATCGCCAGCGAGGTGTCGTAGTCCGGATCACCGGCGGTGACGAAGGTCACCAGCGCGGCGCGATTCTGTTGCTTGAGGTCGGCAAAACGGGTTTGCAGGCGGCTCATCAGTGTTTCTCCTGCTTCGACTGTTCCATGTGATGCATGACGGTCTGCATGTCTTTGTCGCCACGGCCGGAGAGGTTGACCACCATCAGGTGATCCTTCGGCAGTTTCGGTGCGCGTTTGAACACTTCAGCCAACGCATGGGCGCTTTCCAGCGCCGGGATGATGCCTTCGAGGCGGCAGCACTGGTGGAACGCAGCGAGGGCTTCGTCGTCGGTGACCGAGGTGTACTGGACGCGGCCGATGTCATGCAACCAGGCGTGCTCAGGGCCGATGCCGGGATAGTCGAGGCCGGCGGAAATCGAGTGGGCGTCGATGATCTGGCCATCGTCGTCCTGCAGCAGGAAGGTACGGTTGCCGTGCAGCACACCCGGTACGCCGCCATTGAGGCTCGCCGCGTGCTTGCCGGTTTCGATGCCGTAACCGGCCGCTTCGACGCCGATGATCTCGACGCTCTGGTCGTCAAGGAACGGGTGGAACAAGCCCATGGCGTTGGAACCGCCACCGATGCACGCCACCAGGCTGTCCGGCAGACGACCTTCCTGAGCTTGCAGCTGCTCGCGGGTCTCCTTGCCGATCACCGCCTGGAAGTCGCGCACCATGGCTGGGTACGGGTGCGGGCCGGCCACGGTGCCGATCAGGTAGAAGGTGCTGTCGACGTTTGTCACCCAGTCACGCAGCGCTTCGTTCATCGCGTCTTTCAGGGTGCCGGTGCCGGCCACCACCGGAATCACTTCGGCGCCCAGCAGCTTCATGCGGAACACGTTGGCCTGCTGACGTTCGATGTCCGTGGTGCCCATGTAGATCACGCAGTCCAGACCGAAACGTGCGGCCACGGTGGCAGTCGCAACGCCGTGCATGCCGGCACCGGTCTCGGCGATGATGCGTTTCTTGCCCATGCGCCGCGCCAGCAGGATCTGGCCGATGCAATTGTTGATCTTGTGCGCGCCGGTGTGGTTCAGCTCTTCGCGTTTGAGGTAGATCTTCGCGCCGCCGCAGAACTCGGTCAGACGCTCGGCGAAGTACAGCGGGCTCGGACGACCGACATAGTCACGCTGGAAGTAGGCCAGCTCTTCCTTGAACGCCGGATCTTCCTTGGCCGCTTCGTATTCGCGGGCCAGATCGAGGATCAACGGCATCAGGGTTTCCGCCACGTAGCGGCCGCCGAACGCGCCGAACAGGCCGTTATCGTCAGGGCCGCTGCGCAGGTTGGAGGTGTTCGAAGTCTGGGTCATGATGTGCTCCAGGTGAATTCGGGTGAGAAGACAATGGCGTCCACTCTACCCCTGACCTTCCAGGCTGAAAACCGATAAGATCGCCACAACCTGTCAGGAAAACTCACAGATACCATGAGCCACGACCTTCCCCCGTTGAACGCCTTGCGCGCGTTCGAAGCCACAGCCCGGCTGAACAGCGTCAGCCAGGCGGCCGAACAGCTGCACGTCACTCATGGTGCAGTCAGCCGTCAGCTCAAAGTGCTCGAAGAGCATCTGGGCGTGAGCCTGTTCGTCAAGGATGGTCGCGGCTTGAAACTCACAGATGCCGGTGTTCGTTTGCGAGATGCCAGCGGTGAGGCCTTTGATCGGTTGCGCAGTGTGTGTGCCGAGCTGACGCAAAACACCGCTGATGCGCCGTTCGTGCTCGGCTGCTCCGGCAGTCTGTTGGCGCGCTGGTTCATCCCACGCCTGGGGCGGCTCAACGCCGATCTGCCGGACTTGCGTCTGCACTTGTCAGCCGGTGAAGGTGATCTCGACCCGCGGCGCCCTGGACTCGATGCGTTGCTGTTGTTCGCCGAGCCGCCATGGCCGGCAGACATGCAGGTCTACGAACTGGCCGCAGAACGCATCGGCCCGGTGATGAGCCCGCTGTTCAGTGGCTACCAACGCCTGCAAGCGGCGCCGGCGTCAGCCTTGCTCAGCGAGCCGCTGCTGCACACCACATCGCGCCCGCAAGCCTGGCCGAGTTGGGCACAGCAAAATCACCTCGACGCCAAGGCGTTGAAGTTGGGGCAAGGTTTTGAGCATTTGTATTATCTGCTGGAAGCCGCAGTGGCCGGACTCGGCGTGGCAATCGCGCCAGAGCCGCTGGTGGCCGAAGACTTGAAGGCCGGTCGCCTGGTTGCGCCGTGGGGCTTTTGCGAAACCCCGGCGCAACTGGCGTTGTGGCTACCCAAGCGCGCCGCAGATGGACGCGCCCGGCAACTGGCGCAGTGGCTCAAGAACGAGCTGCGCCAGACGGATCACTCGCCGCGCTTGAACAGCAAATAAGCGGCGAGCAGACCGATTGCACCGACCGCCACACCGGCGGTGGTCCAAGGGTGTTCCTGAGCGTAATCGCGGGTGGCGATGCCGGTCTCGCGGGTTTTCACTTTGACTTCTTCATAGGCATCGCTGAGCAGGCTGCGTGAATGTTTCAGCGCGCTTTCGGCGTTGCTTTTGAGCGCCTTCAGGGTCTTGCGCGACTCGTCGGATGCGTCGTCCTTCAGGCTTTCCAACGATTTGAGCAGACTCTCGATCTCGGCTTCCATGCTTTGCAACGAGGCTTTACGTAAAGAGGTGTTGGCCATGGTGGCTCTCCTGCATTGGTGATGAGTGGCGTGTGTTGGTTGGGACTTCAGCGGTTTGAGAAAGTGCAGAAAATCTGAACTTCGCTTGCATTGAGCCGCCGAAATCAACAGTGCAGATTCACTGCTAGTCTCAAATCCACACATCCAGGAGATCGCCATGAGTGACCATCACACGTACAAGAAAGTCGAGCTGGTCGGCTCGTCCACCAGCAGCATCGAAGACGCCATCAACAATGCGCTGGCTGAAGCGAACAAGAGCATCAAACATCTGGAATGGTTTGAAGTGGTCGAGACCCGTGGCCACATCAAGGACGGCAAGGCTGCGCATTTCCAGGTAACCCTCAAAGTCGGCTTCCGCATTGCCAGCAGCTGAGTTTGGGCTACGCTTCTGAACTTGCGCGCTGGCCGAGTGCCATAGGAATGGCAAAGCGCTACAAGGTGAGTGCATCGGGAGACCTGATGCCCGCCTCTTTTAATCCGACCAGGGAGTGCGACCGATGAAGAAGTTCATATTGGCAGTAGGTTTGTTGAGCCTTGCGGGTGGCGCGTTTGCTGCTGGCAAGCCTTGTGAAGAGCTGAAAGGCGAGATTGCAGCGAAGCTGGATGCCAAGGGCGTTGCAGGGTATTCGCTGGAGGTTGTCGACAAGGGAGCCAATGGCGGAAAAGTTGTGGGCACCTGTGAAGGCGGCACCAAGGAAATCGTCTACAAACGCGGGTGATCGCGATTGAAATGCAAAAGCCGACGCGAAGGCGTCGGCTTTTTTGTGGGCCACTGGTTCCCAATGTGGGAGCGGGCTTGCTCGCGAAAGCGTTATGTCAGCCGACCTCCAGGGTGTCTGACACTCCGTCTTCGCGAGCAAGCCCGCTCCCACAGAAGCCGTATTCCAGAGTCAGCCCTTCATGACTTGCGCCAGCAACTCATAGGAATGCAGGCGATCGGCGTGCTCATAGAGGTCGCAGGTGAAAATCAGCTCATCGGCCTGGGTCTGCTCGACCAGCACCTCCAGCTTCGCACGGATCTTCTGCGGGCTGCCGACCATCGCCAGACCGAGGAAATCTCCCACCGCCTCGCGCTCATGGGGCAGCCAAAGGCCGTCCATGGTTTTCACCGGCGGACGTTGCACCAGACTCTGCCCACGCATCAGCGCGAGAATTCGCTGGTACACCGAGGTCGCCAGGTAGTCGGCCTGCTCATCGGTATCGGCCGCCACCAACGGCACCCCGAGCATCACGTACGGTTTATCGAGCACTGCCGACGGCTTAAAGTGGTTGCGGTAGACGCGAATCGCCTCGTGCATGAAGCGCGGGGCGAAGTGCGAGGCGAAGGCGTAGGGCAACCCGCGCTCACCGGCCAGTTGCGCACTGAACAGGCTGGAACCGAGCAACCAGATCGGCACATTGGTGCCGGTGCCGGGCATGGCGATCACCCGCTGATCCGGGGTGCGCGGGCCGAGGAAGCGCGCCAGCTCGGCGACATCTTCCGGGAAATCATCGGCACTGCCGGAGCGTTCGCGGCGCAGGGCGCGGGCGGTCATCTGGTCGGAGCCGGGCGCACGGCCCAGACCCAGATCGATGCGTCCCGGATAGAGGCTTTCGAGAGTACCAAACTGCTCGGCGATCACCAGCGGCGCATGATTGGGCAGCATCACCCCGCCGGAGCCGACGCGAATCGTCGAGGTGCCACCGGCCAGATACCCCAGCAGCACCGACGTGGCGGAGCTGGCGATGCCGTCCATGTTGTGGTGTTCGGCGACCCAGAAACGGGTGTAGCCAAGCTTCTCGACATGCTGTGCCAGATCCAGCGAGTTGCGCAGCGATTGCGCCGGGCTGCCGTTCTCGCGCACCGGCACCAGGTCGAGGGTGGAAAACTTTACGTCGGACAGTTGCTTCATAAACCTGCGTCTCCGAATGAGGAGGCAGGTTTTTCTTGCGAACGAAAACCTGCCCAATCCATAAGCGTGTTTTATGCAATGAGGGCATATACCCGAGTTTCAATAGCCGCGATGAAATTTCCTACTAAAAAAGTCAACGATTCAGCCGGGCTGAACTTTGTCCCGACGTCTATCCTCAGAAGCCTTGCAAGTAAAAACCACGACGGCGCGGCGTTCCGCGCCAGATCTTGAGGAGGCAGACATGGCTATCGTGAAGAAAGCATCCGCACATTGGGCAGGCGATCTGAAAACCGGCATCGGCTCGATCTCCACTGAAACCGGTGTCCTCAGAGAAGCCCCCTACGGCTTCAAGGCACGCTTCGAGGGCGGCAAGGGCACCAACCCGGAAGAACTGATCGGCGCGGCGCATGCCGGCTGTTTTTCCATGGCGTTCTCGATGATTCTCGGTGATGCGGGCCTGAAGGCCGAGAGCATCGACACCCAGGCTGAAGTGACCTTGGATCAGGTCGAGGGTGGCTTTGCCATCACCGCGATCAAGTTGATCCTCAAGGCGAAAATCCCGGGCGCTACTCAGGCGCAGTTCGAGGAACTGAGCAACAAGGCCAAGGAAGGGTGCCCGGTGTCCAAGGTACTGAATGCGAAGATTACCCTTGAGGCTTCGCTGGTTAGCTGAATCAGCGCTGACTGACCCACTCGCGAGCAGGCTCGCTCCCACATTGGAATGCACTTCAAATGTGGGAGCGAGCCTGCTCGCGAATGTAATCCACAAATCAGCGCAGTTATTGAAGATGTGAGCGAAGTCAGAACCTGCCCCGCAAAAATATGGTCGAATAAGTGACAGCAGCTTCAGCGCACGCCCGTGCGCGCTGCATCAGGGAGCTTCATCTATGAAACGTATTGGCTTGGCGATTCTTTGCAGTGCACTGGCCACAACGGTTCTCGCCGCACCGAAAGACTGCGAAGAATTGAAGAAAGAGATCGAAGTAAAGATCCAGGCGAATGCAGTGCCGTCTTACACACTGGAAATTGTCAGCAAGGAAGAGGCCGACAAGCACGACGTGGCGATGGTTGTCGGCACCTGCGAAAACGGCACAAAAGCGATCGTCTACCAGAAAAACGACATCTGACAGTCCGCTCAAGGCACGCAGTTGATCTGGCGTTCTTCGGCAACTATCTGCCCTTGGCGATTGATCAACCGAGCACTCGGCGTGAACGCCAGCGACCGGGCTTCAAGTCGGTAACGTTGCCCGGCTTCGAAATGATCGTAGCGCACGGTCATGTAACACAGGCGTTCCTGCGGGTCGGTGTCCAAGCCCTGGCTGCCACCGAAGATCTCGAAATCGAAGCGCACCGTCAGCTCATGACTGCCCGGCGCGACCTGGAAAAAGCGCCCGTCCCGCAGGCGCACGTTGTCCAGCCGTTCAGCCATCAGCACCTTACCGCCGGGTGTCGGCATCGAAAAGTCGACCCAGGCCTTGCCGGGATCGGCTGCCGGCATCGGGCTCTGGCAGCCAGCAAGCAGACTTGCAGCGAGCAACAACGTCAACCTGTGCATGATCAATGTCCCGTGATTTGGACATCCAGCATAATCCCGATCAGGTTTTCTGGCAGCCTGCGGGTGTGCCCTGCCCTACGACTTTGCGCTGTTCATCATAAAGCCTGGCCCACGGCCGAAAACCGATGCTGCCGGCTTGCAACTGATAGCGCTGACCGGCGTTGAAGTCCTTGAATTTCACCTTCAACTGACAATCGCGCCACAGCGGTTCGGCGTCGGGGCCGATGTTGGTGGCTTCGACCGGAAACTGATAACGCACCTTCAACTCATGGCTGCCGGGCTGCACTTCGAAATAACGTTTGTCGACAGTTGCCTTGTCATCGACTTTCAGCGCTTGCAACGCCGTGTCCTGTTGCCGGGCATCGAGATCAATCCAGGCTTGCGAGGGGTCAGGATCGGGCATTCCGAATCCGGCACAACCGGCCAGCGTCAGCAGGCCTCCTGTCAGCAACAACATGCGCATAGCGAAGCTCCAAATGGCGGGATAGTCTTGCGGGCAGACTTTCCAAAGGATTTTTATTTTGAGCAGGCCGCTTCCAAGCCATGGGTTACTTGATCGCGTTTTTCGGATTTTGTTTCCGGGGGTGATGTTTTTGTTGCTCAACGGTTGTTCCAGCGTCAGCTATTACAGCCAGTTGGCCAGCGGTCAGTTGCAGTTGTTGCGCGCGCGTGAGCCGGTGGCCAAGGTGATTGCCGACCCAAGCCGCGATGCAACCCTGCGCACGCACCTGACCCAGTCGCAAAAGGCCCGGGACTTCGCCAGCGAACAGCTGCACCTGCCGGACAACCTGAGCTATCGGCTGTATGCCGATATTGGCCGGCCGTATGTGGTGTGGAACGTGTTCGCCACCCCGGAGTTTTCTCTGACCCCGCAGAACCATTGCTTCCCGATCGCCGGTTGCGTGGCCTATCGCGGCTACTACAGCCAGAGCGCCGCGCGCGGCGAAGCGGCGATTCAGCGCCTGCAAGGCATGGACGTGGCGATTGGCGGCGTCGAGGCCTATTCGACCCTCGGCTGGTTCAATGACCCGATCCTCAATTCGATGATGGGCTGGGGCGATGAGCGCCTGGCCACGCTGATCTTTCATGAACTGGCGCATCAGCGCTTCTATGTGAAAGACGACACCGAGTTCAATGAGTCCTTTGCCACGTTTGTCGAGCAGGAAGGCACCCGCCAGTGGCGGGCGTTTCGTGGCCTGCCGCCGGACACCGATGCCAGGCTCAAGCAGCGCGATCAGTTCATCGAACTGGTGCTCGAAACGCGCTCGCGCCTGGAAAAACTCTACGCTCAGCCGCTGCCGGCCGAGCAGATGCGCGAGCGTAAAGCAGCGCAATTCGAGCGATTTCGGCGCGATTACCGGGTGACGCGCGACAGCCAGTGGGCCGGGGACAAGCGCTATGACGCGTGGGTGAATATGCCGCTGAACAATGCGCGGTTGTTGCCGTTTGGCCTGTATGACCAGTGGGTGCCGGCGTTTGCGGCACTGTTCAGGCAGGTTGGGGGGGATTGGGTGCGGTTTTATGTTGAGGTTGAGAAGCTGGGCGGGCTACCTGTCGCGGAGCGTAAGGCGGCACTAAGAGCGCTGGCAGAATCCTGATTTCGCATTGGCTGAACTGGCCTCTTCGCGAGCAGGCTCGCTCCCACATTGAAGCGGGGTGCAACAAAAATCCCCCGTGGGAGCGAGCCTGCTCGCGAAAGCAATTTCATCAGCGCCGCAAAAATGCCTGATGCAACTCAGCCAAAGTCTCAAAGTGATAAGCCGGCGCTTCGGCACTCAACTCTTCAAAACTGCCAAACCCATAGCCCACTGCCGCCGCGTCCACGCCGTTGCTGCGCGCGCCGATCAGATCATGCTTGCGGTCGCCGATCATCAGCGTATTGGCCGGATCCAGCCCTTCTTCGGCGATCAGGTGCGCAATCAGCTCGACCTTGTTGGTCCGCGTGCCATCCAGCTCACTGCCGTAGATCACCTTGAAGTGTTTGGCGAAGTCGAAGTGCCGGGCGATTTCCCGGGCGAACTCCCAAGGTTTGGAGGTCGCGATATACAGCTGTCGCCCCTGGCCGCTCAGGGTTTCCAGCAACGGCGTGACGCCGTCGAACACACGGTTCTCGTACAGGCCGGTGACCTTGAAGCGCTCACGATAGAAATTCACCGCCTCCCAGGCCTTGGCCTCGTCGAAGCCATAAAACTGCATGAACGCCTGCAACAGCGGCGGGCCGATGAAGTGTTCGAGTTTGCTCAGGTCCGGCTCGTCGATGCCGAGTTTGCTCAAAGCGAACTGGATGGAACGGGTGATGCCCTCACGCGGGTCAGTCAGGGTGCCATCGAGGTCGAACAGTACGGTCTGGTAATGCATGAGAAATCCTGAGCAGGTGTAAGTCGTTTCAGAGCTGGTCGTAGCCTTCGGCCAGATGCAGGTCCTTGAGCTTCACGTAGTTCGCCGCGCTGTAGGTGAAGAAGGCTTGTTCCTTGTCGGTCAGCGGGCGGATCTGCTTCACCGGGCTGCCCACGTAGAGGAAGCCACTTTGCAGGCGCTTGCCCGGCGGCACCAGGCTGCCGGCGCCGATGATCACATCGTCCTCGACCACCGCGCCGTCCATGACGATGCTGCCCATGCCGATCAGCACACGACTGCCAACGCTGCAGCCATGCAGCATGACCTTGTGGGCGATGGTCACGTCATCGCCGATCAGCAGCGGAAAGCCGTCCGGGTTGAATGGCCCGGCGTGGGTGATGTGCAGCACGCAGCCGTCCTGCACGCTGGTGCGCGCGCCGATACGGATGCGGTGCATGTCGCCACGGATCACGGTCAGCGGCCACACGGAGCTGTCTTCGCCGATTTCGACGTCGCCGATCACCACCGCGGAGGCGTCGACAAACGCGCCTTGACCGAGCTGCGGGGTGTGATTCTGGTACTTGCGAACGGGCACGATAAGTTCTCTCTCTGTCGCCGATAGCTGCGGTGAGTGTCGATTGTAATTAAGATGGGCGCATGTTTCTTCCAGCCAAGGTGCCAACCGTGAGCGTGAACAACCCTCTTCTGCAGTCCTACGACCTGCCGCCGTTCTCCACGATCCGTGCCGAACACGTGCTGCCAGCCATCGAAACCATCCTGGCCGACAACCGCGCCGCCATCGCCGAAATCCTCAAGACCCAGGTTCAAAACCCGACCTGGGCCGGCCTGGTACTGGCGATGGACGAACTCAACGATCGCCTCGGCGCTGCCTGGAGCCCGGTCAGCCACCTCAATGCCGTGTGCAACAGCGCCGAACTGCGCGAAGCCTACGAGTCGTGCCTGCCGGCCCTGAGCGCCTACTCCACCGAGATGGGCCAGAACCGCGAGCTGTTCCAGGCCTATGAAGCGCTGGCCAACAGCCCGGAAGCCGCCGGTTTCGACGTTGCGCAAAAAACCATTCTGGAACACGCCCTGCGCGATTTCCGTCTGTCGGGTATCGACCTGCCGGAAGCCGAACAGAAGCGTTACGCCGAAGTGCAGAGCAAACTGTCCGAGCTGGGCAGCCGCTTCTCCAACCAACTGCTCGACGCCACACAAGCCTGGACCAAGCACGTCACTGAGGAGGCTGCCCTCGCCGGCCTGACTGATTCGGCCAAGGCGCAAATGGCTGCCGCCGCGCAGGCCAAAGGTCTCGATGGCTGGCTGATCACCCTGGAATTCCCGAGCTACTACGCGGTGATGACCTACGCCCAGGATCGCGCGCTGCGTGAAGAAGTCTATGCCGCCTACTGCACCCGTGCGTCGGACCAAGGCCCGAACGCCGGGCAGAACGACAACGGCCCGGTGATGGAAGAGATCCTCGACCTGCGTCAGGAGCTGGCAAAACTCTTGGGTTTCACCAGTTTCTCCGAGCTGAGCCTGGCCACGAAAATGGCCGAGTCCAGCGATCAGGTGCTGAGCTTCCTGCGCGACCTGGCCAAGCGCAGCAAGCCGTTCGCCGCGCAGGATCTGCAGCAGCTGCGCGCCTACGCCGCCGAACAGGGCTGCGCCGATCTGCAAAGCTGGGACAGCGGTTTCTATGGGGAAAAACTCCGCGAGCAACGCTACAGCGTCGCTCAGGAAACCCTGCGTGCGTACTTCCCGATCGATAAAGTTCTCAGCGGTCTGTTCGCTATCGTCCAGCGTCTGTACGGCATCGAAATCGCCGAGCTGAAAGGCTTCGACACCTGGCACCCGGACGTGCGCCTGTTCGAAATCAAGGAAAACGGCCAGCACGTCGGGCGCTTCTTCTTCGACCTCTACGCCCGCGCCAACAAGCGTGGCGGTGCGTGGATGGACGGCGCCCGCGACCGTCGTCGCACAATCGATGGCGTGCTGCAAAGCCCGGTCGCCAACCTGGTGTGCAACTTCACCCCGGCCGACAGCGGCAAGCCTGCGCTGCTGACCCACGATGAAGTGACCACCCTGTTCCACGAATTCGGTCACGGCCTGCATCACCTGCTGACCCGCATTGATCACGCCGGTGTTTCCGGGATCAACGGCGTGGCGTGGGATGCGGTCGAGCTGCCGAGCCAGTTCATGGAAAACTGGTGCTGGGAGCCGGAAGGCCTGGCGCTGATTTCCGGTCATTACGAAACCGGCGAGCCGCTACCGCAAGACCTGCTGGAGAAAATGCTCGCGGCGAAGAACTTCCAGTCCGGCCTGATGATGGTGCGGCAGCTGGAATTCTCGCTGTTCGACTTCGAACTGCACGCCACTCACGGTGACGGCCGCAGCGTGGCGCAAGTGCTGGAAGGCGTGCGCGACGAGGTGTCGGTGATGCGTCCACCGGCGTACAACCGCTTCCCCAACAGCTTCGCGCACATCTTCGCCGGCGGTTACGCCGCGGGTTACTACAGCTACAAGTGGGCGGAAGTGCTGTCAGCCGATGCCTTCTCCAGGTTCGAAGAAGACGGCGTGCTCAACGCCGAGACCGGGCGCGCCTTCCGCGAAGCGATTCTGGCGCGCGGTGGCTCACAGGCACCGATGGTGCTGTTCGTCGACTTCCGTGGCCGTGAGCCATCGATTGACGCACTCTTGCGTCATAGCGGCCTGAGTGAGGACGCAGCAGCATGAGTGAGGCACCTGTGATTACCAAGAAGCGCTTTATCGCCGGGGCTGTCTGCCCGGCGTGCAGCGAGCCGGACAAACTGATGATGTGGAACGAGGACAGCGTGCCGCACCGTGAGTGTGTGGCCTGCGGTTACTCGGATACATTGAACGAGCAAGGGCTGTCGGTTCCCAAGGAACTGGGCACGCGGGTCAATACCAGCGCGCTCAAGCCGGCGCCGGACAAGACTGTCCAGGCCGTGCAGTTCTTTCCGAATCCGAAGCTGAAGAAAAAGTCCGAAGACTGAGCCGGCAAATAACCCTCCACGGTGCAATGCCGTGGAGGGTGCGGCTTACTTTAGGTTGACTGACTGGAACCAGCTCTTCATCGAGCAAGTGGCAAAGGCACTGGTGCTGCAGTCGCCGTTGGCCAGCGCGGTGCGCAGCTTGTCGACATCGGCCTGCATCACGTAGCGGACGCCATCCTTGAAATGGCCGCTTTCACCAAAACCGCCCTGCGTCATTTCATTCAGCGCGTCTTCCTTGCTCCAGCCCTGCACCACGATCCGGTACATCGCCGCCATCAGGCCGGTGCGGTCGGAGCCATGTTTGCAATGCATCAGCACCGGGCCATTGGCTTCGGCAGCCTGAATCGCGCGCAGCGTCTTGAGTACATCGGCGTCATCGACATGGTTGGTGCGATAAGGCAGTTGCACTTGATTGATGCCCGGCTCCGACAGCCAGCTGCTGTCAGCTTCCGGCAGGAAGTTGATCACCGTCGCCACTTTCAGGTTCTTCAGCAACGGCACTGCGCCGCCATCCGGCAAGGCGCTGCGGTAGAGGGTTGGCGACATCTGGAACAGGTTGTACTGCACTTCAACCGGTTGCGCCCATTCAGGGGGACGCGATGTTGCAGCGGCGTCAGCCTGGGCCGGCATCAAGTGCAACAAGGCAACAAGCGACAAACACAAAGCAAGGAAAAGGCGCACTCGAGACATGCTGGGCTGACCGTATCGGAATTCATCAATGAAAGGCCTCGCAGCTTCCACGTCTGACGGTCAAAGCCCTGTGAGGCACTTGTCAAAGAATTGTGAATCCGTGCGATTTCATTGAGCACTCAGGTAAAAAAACCGCAGCTTTTTCCGCTGAATCGGTTCAACCCGATGCATAGCCTGCTACCATTTGTCACACGATGTTGCAGGCGTCCCCCTTTTCCCGGTCAACCACCGGGCCACGCCGCGACGAAAAAATGCTCACGCCGTTCGCAGAAACGGCGGACAACCATCAATGCCTGATGAGGTGCACCCCCATGTCTGACGCAGATCGAGACAACCCGCGGCGTGAGTTCTTGCGCAAATCCCTGACCCTGATTCCCGTGGTCACCCTCGCCGGTAGCGGTCTGGGCAGCAGCGTGTTGCAAGCGGCGCCTGAAGCGGCCCCGTCGACGCCCGCAGCAACACCGGCCAAAGCTGACGCCAGCGCTTATCAGCCGAGCTATTTCACCGCCGAGGAATGGGCCTTCATCAACGCCGCCGTGGCGCACCTGATCCCCAACGACGAGCAAGGCCCGGGTGCCCTGGAAGCCGGCGTGCCGGAATACATCGACCGCCAGATGAACACCCCGTACGCGGCCGGTGCCCTTTGGTACATGCAAGGCCCGTTCAACGCCGACGCTGCGCCGGAGATGGGCTGGCAGAGCAAACTGGTGCCAAAAGAGATCTATCGCTTGGGCATCGCTGCCACGGATCAGTGGGCAAAATCCCTCAACGGTAAAACATTTGCTGAGCAAGACAGCGCTACCCGAGAAGATTTGCTCAAGCAGCTCGAAGCCGGCAAACCGCAGTTCGATGCGGTTCCAGCGAAGATTTTCTTCAGCCTGCTGCTGCAAAACACCAAGGAAGGGTTCTTCTGCGACCCGATCCACGGCGGCAATAAAGGCATGGTCGGCTGGACCATGATCGGCTTCCCCGGCGCCCGCGCCGATTTCATGGATTGGGTGGAACGCAACGAGCAATACCCCTTCCCGGCAGTTTCGATTCGCGGCGAGAGGGCTTGAGCATGGCAACCGTAATGAAAAAGGTCGACGCAGTGATCGTCGGTTTTGGCTGGACTGGCGCGATCATGGCCAAGGAGCTGACCGAAGCCGGGCTCAACGTGCTGGCGCTGGAGCGCGGGCCGATGCAGGACACTTACCCCGACGGCAACTATCCACAGGTGATCGACGAACTCACCTACAGCGTGCGGAAAAAACTCTTTCAGGACATCTCGAAAGAAACCGTCACCATCCGCCACAGCGTCAACGACATCGCCCTGCCGAATCGCCAGTTGGGTGCGTTCCTGCCGGGCAATGGCGTCGGCGGCGCCGGTCTGCACTGGTCGGGCGTGCACTTTCGCGTCGATCCGATCGAGCTACGCATGCGCAGCCACTACGAAGAGCGTTACGGCAAAAGTTTTATCCCCAAGGACATGACCATCCAGGACTTCGGCGTCAGCTATGAAGAGCTGGAGCCGTTCTTCGATTTCGCCGAAAAGGTCTTCGGCACCTCCGGCCAGGCCTGGACCGTGAAGGGCCAACTGGTCGGTCAGGGCAAGGGCGGTAACCCTTACGCACCGGATCGCTCCAATCCGTTCCCGCTGCAAGCGCAGAAGAACACCGTTTCCGCACAACTGTTCGGCAAAGCGGCGACAGAAGTTGGTTACAAACCCTACAACCTGCCGTCGGCAAATACTTCAGGCCCGTACACCAATCCCTACGGCGCGCAGATGGGCCCGTGCAACTTCTGCGGGTTCTGCAGCGGTTACGTTTGCTACATGTACTCCAAGGCCTCGCCGAACGTAAACATTCTGCCGGCGCTCAAGCCCCTGCCGAATTTCGAGCTGCGGCCCAACTCGCATGTGCTGCGGGTCAACCTCGACAGCACCAAGTCCAAGGCCACCGGCGTGACGTACATCGACGGCCAGGGCCGCGAGATCGAGCAACCGGCGGATCTGGTGATCCTCGGCGCCTTCCAGCTGCACAACGTGCGCCTGATGCTGCTCTCGGGCATCGGCAAGCCGTACGACCCGATCAGCGGCGAAGGCGTGGTCGGGCGTAACTTCGCCTACCAGAACATGGCGACCATCAAGGCGTTCTTCGACAAGGACACCCACACCAACAACTTCATCGGTGCCGGCGGCAACGGTGTGGCGCTGGATGATTTCAACGCCGACAACTTCGACCACGGCCCGCATGGCTTCGTCGGCGGCTCGCCAATGTGGGTCAACCAGGCGGGCAGCCGCCCGATTGCCGGCACCTCAAACCCACCCGGCACTCCGGCCTGGGGCAGCCAGTGGAAACGCGCGACCGCCGATTACTACACCCACCAGGTGTCGATGGATGCCCACGGCGCGCATCAGTCCTACCGTGGCAACTACCTCGATCTGGATCCGGTGTACCGCGATGCCTACGGCTTGCCGCTGCTGCGTATGACCTTCGACTGGCAGGAAAACGACATCAAAATGAACCGCTTCATGGTCGAGAAAATGGGCAAGGTCGCTCAAGCCATGGGCCCGAAAGCCATCGCGGTGATCGGCAAGCAGGTCGGTGATCATTTCAACACCGCGGCCTACCAGACCACCCACCTCAACGGTGGCGCAATCATGGGCACCGATCCGAAGAAGAGTGCCCTGAACCGTTATCTGCAGAGCTGGGACGTGCACAACGTGTTCGTGCCAGGTGCGTCGGCATTCCCGCAAGGCTTGGGTTACAACCCGACCGGGCTGGTGGCGGCGTTGACCTACTGGTCGGCCAAGGCGATCCGCGAGCAGTACCTGAAAAACCCCGGCCCGCTGGTTCAGGCATAAGGAGCGATGACCATGAAAAATCTCGTTATCGCCACCCTGGCCCTGCTCGGCAGCACGGCTGTACACGCCGCCGACGTTGATCAGGCGTTGATCAAACAAGGCGAATACCTCGCCCGCGCCGGTGACTGCGTGGCTTGCCACACCGCCAAGGGCGGCAAACCGTTCGCCGGCGGCCTGCCGATGGAAACACCGATCGGCACGATCTACTCGACCAACATCACTCCAGACAAAAACGGCATCGGTGACTACAGCTTCGAGGACTTCGACAAAGCGGTGCGCCACGGCGTCGCCAAAAACGGTAGTACGTTGTACCCGGCGATGCCGTATCCGTCCTACGCCCGGGTCAGCGAAACCGACATGCAGGCGCTGTACGCCTACTTCATGCACGGCGTCGAACCGGTGGTCCAGGAGAACAAGGCCAGCGACATTCCATGGCCGCTGAGCATGCGCTGGCCGTTGATGGGCTGGCGCTGGCTGTTTGCGCCGAAGGTCGAGGACTACAAGGCCACCTCGGATGATCCGGTGATCGATCGTGGCGCCTATCTGGTCGAAGGCCTCGGCCATTGCGGCGCCTGCCATACGCCACGGGCGCTGACCATGCAGGAAAAATCCCTGAGCGCGGCGGATGGCAAGAACTTCCTCGCCGGCAGTGCGCCGCTGGAAGGCTGGATCGCCAAAAGTCTGCGCGGTGATCACAAGGATGGCCTGGGCAGCTGGAGCGAAGCGCAGCTGGTGCAGTTCCTCAAGACCGGCCGCAGCGACCGCAGTGCAGTGTTCGGCGGCATGAGCGATGTGGTCACCCACAGCATGCAATACATGACCGATGCCGACCTGACGGCGATTGCTCGTTACCTCAAGTCGCTGCCGGCAGTTGATCCAAACGATCAGCCGCATCAGTACGATGAGAAAGCGGCCAAAGCCCTGTGGAACGGCGACGACAGTCAGCGCGGCGCAGCGGTGTACATCGACAACTGCGCGGCCTGCCACCGTACCGACGGCCATGGCTACACCCGGGTGTTCCCGGCGCTGGCGGGCAATCCGGTGCTGCAATCGGAAGACCCGACCTCGCTGATCCACATCGTGCTCAAGGGCGGTACCTTGCCGGCGACGCACACGGCACCCTCGACCTTCACCATGCCGGGTTTCGCCTGGCGGTTGTCGGATCAGGAAGTGGCGGATGTGGTGAGTTTCATCCGTGGCAGCTGGGGCAACAAAGGGGCGCCGGTGAAAGCCGCTGACGTCGCCGAGTTGCGTAAGGAGGATATGAAGCACACCTCCGGCGATGACCTCGGTCAGGTCACACAACACAACTGACCAGTCGCCCGACGGCACTAGCCAGATGAGCAACGCCCCGATACTGTATATACACACAGTATCGGGGCGTTTTCATGTCTACTCCATTGCCACCACGGGGCCGCGGCACCGCGACCAACCCGCACAACCGCTTTGCGCCGAACCGTTCGGTGGCCGAGGACGACGGCTGGTATCAGGAAGTGCCCGAAACGCAGAACACCGAGGTGATGATCGAGACCGCGAAAACCATCATCACCCGCAACACCTCGCCAGACCTGCCCTTCGATCGCTCAATCAACCCCTATCGCGGCTGCGAGCACGGTTGCATCTATTGCTACGCGCGACCCAGCCACGCCTATTGGGACATGTCGCCGGGGCTGGATTTCGAAACTCGGCTGATCGCCAAGACCAACGCCGCCCAGGTGCTTGAGGAACAGTTGAGCAAACGCGGTTACCAATGCGCGCCGATCAATCTTGGCTCCAACACCGATCCGTATCAGCCCATCGAGCGCGAGCACAGGATCACCCGGCAGACCCTTGAAGTGCTGCTGCGCTACCGGCACCCGGTGACCATTGTCACCAAAGGTTCGCTGATTCTGCGCGACCTCGACCTGCTCACCGAGCTGGCGCAGCAACGGCTGGTGGCGGTGATGATCAGCCTGACCACGCTGGACGATGAACTCAAACGCATCCTCGAACCCCGTGCCGCTGCACCGAAAGCACGGCTGCGGGCGATCCGGGTGATGCGCGAAGCAGGCATTCCGGTGGGGGTGCTGTGTTCGCCGATGATCCCGATGATCAACGACAGCGAAATCGAAAGCCTGCTGACCGAGGCACATGCCGCCGGTGCACAAAGTGCCGCCTATATGATGCTGCGCCTGCCGCTGGAAGTGGCGCCGTTGTTCGAGGAGTGGTTACAGGCGCACTATCCGCAGCGTGCGGCCCATGTCCTGAGCCTGATCCGCCAGAGCCGAGGCGGTGAGCTCTACGACAGCCGGTTCGGTGCGCGGATGCGCGGCGAGGGGCCGTTCGCCGACCTGCTCGCGCAACGTTTCGCCAAAGCCATTAAACGTCTCGGTTTAAACCACCGTGAGGGCTATAACCTGGACTGCACGGCCTTCTGTCCGCCGGGTCGCCAGATGTCGTTGATTTAGCGACAATTGCCTATGGTTGCCGGGTTGGAGTCCTTCCGTCGAAATGCCTCAGTCACGTTTTTTGTGACCTGGAACACACGTTCTAGAGCGCTCGATTCAGTTTGAGTTAAGTTTCGGCGGCTACCTTGTTCATCGAGTGACTGACGGGTCTGGATGACCCGGATGTTTTAAACAGCCACTGGCTTCATACCGGAATACACGGGAACGACTCCCCGAATCCGCCAAAGAGGATGAATCATGAGTGACAAGGATAAACAGCCGTTGGCTGCGTCGGCGCAAGCCGTCCCTGGGGCGGAATCCGCCGATGCAGCGTTGCGTACGATCGTTGACGGCTTTTTGCATTTTCATCATGAGGTCTTCCCGCAGCAGGAAGAACTCTTCAAGAAACTCGCCACGGCGCAATCGCCACGGGCAATGTTCATCACCTGCGCCGACTCGCGCATCGTGCCCGAGCTGATCACCCAGAGTTCGCCAGGCGATCTGTTCGTGACCCGTAACGTCGGCAACGTTGTACCGCCTTACGGCCAGATGAACGGTGGCGTTTCCACTGCCATCGAATACGCGGTACTGGCGCTGGGCGTGCAACACATCATCATCTGCGGCCACTCCGATTGCGGTGCCATGCGCGCAGTGCTCAATCCGGACAGCCTGGAAAAAATGCCGACGGTCAAAGCCTGGTTGCGCCACGCCGAAGTGGCAAAAACCATGGTGCACGAAAACTGTAACTGCACCGAAGAAAAAGAAAGTATGCCGATCCTCACCGAGGAGAACGTCATCGCCCAACTGCAGCACTTGCGTACCCATCCTTCGGTAGCCTCACGCATGGCGAACGGTCAGCTGTTCATCCATGGCTGGGTCTACAACATCGAAACCAGCGAAATCAAGGCTTACGACGCGGATCAGGGACGCTTCCTGCCGCTCGACGGCAGCCATCCGATTCCGGTGGCGACGCCCAAAGCGCGCTTCTAAATCCTCCTAAAAATCTGTGTGGTTTGATGCCGGCCGCTGTTTCAGCGGTTCGGCGAAGCCATGCCTGAAGAAAACTTCGGGAGAGTCATCATGCGTGCTGCTCAATTGAAAGCGGTGTTGCCACGGGAGCTGCTGGCTTCGGTGGTTGTGTTTCTGGTCGCGCTGCCTTTGTGCATGGGCATTGCGATCGCTTCCGGGTTGCCGCCGGCCAAAGGTCTGATCACCGGGATCATCGGCGGTCTGGTGGTGGGTTGGCTGGCAGGCTCGCCGTTGCAGGTCAGCGGGCCGGCGGCCGGTCTGGCGGTGTTGGTGTTCGAGCTGGTGCGCCAGCACGGGATCGAGATGCTCGGGCCGATTCTGTTGCTTGCGGGTTTCCTGCAACTGGTGGCCGGGCGCCTGAAGCTCGGGTGCTGGTTTCGGGTCACGGCGCCAGCGGTGGTCTACGGCATGCTCGCGGGGATCGGCGTGCTGATCGTTCTGTCGCAGGTGCATGTGATGCTCGATGCCAAGCCACAACCGTCCGGGCTGGATAACCTCACGGCCTTCCCCGGCGCAGTGGCGCAAGCCTTGCCGTCGTTCGGCTGGCAGGCCGGCTTGCTCGGCCTGGCGACCATTGCGGTGATGTGGCTGTGGGAGAAATTTCGCCCGCATTCGCTGCGCTTCATTCCTGGTGCGCTGCTCGGTGTTGGCCTGGCGACCGGCGCCAGCCTGTTGCTGGCGTTGCAGGTCAAACGGGTTGAGGTACCGGAGAACCTCGCCGAAGCCATTGACTGGCTGAAACCGGCGGACTTGCTCAGCCTCGCTGATCCAACCCTGCTGATTGCGGCTTTTGCCGTGGCGTTCATCGCCAGCGCCGAAACGCTGCTGTCCGCCGCAGCGGTGGATCGCATGCACAACGGCGTGCGCTCGGACTTCGACCGTGAGCTGTCGGCGCAAGGTGTCGGCAACATGCTCTGCGGTCTGCTCGGTGCGCTGCCGATGACCGGGGTGATCGTGCGCAGCTCGGCCAACGTCCAGGCCGGTGCAACCACCCGTTACTCGACGATCTTCCATGGTCTGTGGCTACTGGCGTTCGTGCTGTTGCTGTCGAGCGTGCTGCAAAGCATTCCGGTGGCGAGTCTGGCAGGCGTGTTGGTGTACACCGGGTTCAAACTGGTGGACTTGAAAGCCTTTCGCGGACTGGGCCGTTACGGGCGGATGCCGATGTTCACCTATGCCGCCACGGCGCTGGCGATCATCTTCACCGACCTGCTGACCGGTGTGTTGATCGGTTTCGGTTTGACGATGTTGAAACTGGCGTTCAAGGCTTCGCGATTGAAGATCAGCCTGATCGATCTGCCGCAGGACGGTGAGATGGAATTGCGTCTGGTCGGCGCGGCGACCTTCCTCAAGGTACCGGCGCTGACTCAGGTGCTGGGGAGCATTCCGGCGGGCACGACGGTGCATGTGCCGCTCAATAACCTGAGCTACATCGACCATTCGTGTCTGGAGTTGCTGGAAGAGTGGGGCCGGGCGAATGCGGCGAAGGGGTCGAAGCTGTTGATCGAGTCGCGCGGGTTGAAGCGACGGTTGGAGGGGCGGGTTCGGACCAATACCGGGATCGGCGCGGCCGGCTAAAAAACCCGTTGTGCATACAAACCCTGTGGGAGCGAGCCTGCTCGCGAAAGCGATGTATCAGCCAACAGAAGATGTTGAATGATCGACCGCATTCGCGAGCAGGCTCGCTCCCACATTGGATCTATGGCGTATGAGGATTACGCGGCAGGCTGGTCCAGCTCCAGGCCCACACCCAAGCGACGGCCCATGCATGGCCAGCGCTTCCACGCAGCACCGGTATCCGGGCTGCTCAGTTTGTCGCGGTAGGCCTCTACCGATTCCAGGGCAAAACTCTCTTCGTCGAGCATCTCGTCGATAGTGTGATGCACCACTTCGTCCAGTTGATTGGCAAATTCCTCACCGAGCAATTGGTGAGCAATCAGATTGGCGACCGTCATGTCCAAGGGGATCAGTGGCTGGCCGAGGTGCTTGATGTACAGGTCGTTGACCTCTTCGACAAAGCGGTGCGCCAGATAGGCTTCATCCAGCAGGCTGTCCAGACCGACCGGCGGCTGGAGGAAGTACTGCTCGGCGATTTTCAGCACCGGTTTGATCTGCGACTCGATTCCCGCTTCCCTGGCAACTTCATTGGCTGCGTCCAGCATGTCTGGTACTTCATCGATATAGGCGGTGACGAAACTGGTCAACGCTTCTTCGCGGTTGGCGTCTGGCAACTGGATGGCGGAATGCAGATGAGGCAGTTTGGCTTCCAGCTGACGCTTGAGCCGTCCGGTTTCGTTTTCGGTTTGTCGGGCTTTTTGAATCTGCTCGCGCAATGCGGCGGTGTTCATGAAAACTCCAGGAAACAAGGCAATGAAATAGGGAAGACATAACTTAGCTGGCTTACGAAAAATGCTAAGACGCATTTGTCATAATTATTTCATCCTTGATACACCTGCGTTATATCAGTTTGCCGCCACTCGTCTGCATCCTTCTCCATTCGCACCCTTGAGCGCAAGCCCCGGCTGTTTCAGATCATTAACGCGTCGACATTGCAATTCCCGATGGCTGTCTATACTCGCCATTGAATGGAGTTAGCTGATGACGCCCGACTGCCCACGCAGCAAGGCCCGGCGATTCAAGTTCGTAGTCTGATGCAGCCGCTCCCTTGCCGAAGGCGTTGCGCCTACGGGATAACAAGAACGATAAGGGGAACCCGCAATGATGCGACATCCACACGTCTGGATGGGCCTCCTGTTGTGGTCGATTTTCAGCCCGGCTCAAGCGGCCTGGACTGTGAATATGGCGCCTGGAGCGACTGAAATCAGTCACGCAGTATTCGACCTGCACATGACCATTTTCTGGATCTGTGTGGTGATCGGGATCATCGTCTTCGGCGCCATGTTCTGGTCGATGATCGTGCATCGCCGCTCGACCGGGCAGGTCGCCGCAAAATTCCACGAAAGTACCACCGTCGAGATTCTCTGGACGGTCGTGCCGCTGCTGATCCTGGTAGCGATGGCCGTTCCGGCGACCGCCACCCTGATCCGCATGTACGACACCAGTGAGCCGGATATCGATATCCAGATCACCGGCTATCAGTGGAAGTGGCACTACAAATACCTGGGTCAGGATGTCGAGTTCTTCAGCAACCTGGCCACCCCCGCCGAACAGATCCACAACAAGGAAGCCAAGGGCGAGCACTACCTGCTCGAAGTCGACAAGCCGCTGGTGCTGCCGGTCGGCGCCAAGGTGCGCTTCCTCGTGACCTCCGCCGACGTTATCCACTCCTGGTGGGTGCCGGCCTTCGCGGTCAAGCGCGATGCGATCCCCGGGTTCGTCAACGAAGCCTGGACGCGCATCGACAAGCCCGGCCTCTACCGTGGCCAGTGCGCCGAGTTGTGCGGCAAGGATCACGGCTTCATGCCGATCGTGGTCGACGTCAAAGAGAAGGCCGACTACGACAAGTGGCTTGCCGACCGCAAAGCCGAAGCCGCGCAGCTCAAAGAGCTGACCAGCAAGGAATGGACGCTGGACGAGCTTAAAGAGCGCGGCGACAAGATCTATCACACCACCTGCGTGGCCTGTCACCAGGCCGAAGGCCAGGGCCTGCCGCCGATGTTCCCGGCGCTCAAGGGCTCACCGATTGCCACCGGGCCGAAAGCCGACCATCTGCACCGCGTGTACTTCGGCAAACCTGGCACCGCCATGGCAGCGTTCGGCAAGCAGTTGTCGGAAGTCGATATCGCAGCGGTGGTGACCTACGAACGTAACGCCTGGGGCAACAACAAGGGCGACATGGTCACGCCAAAAGAAGTGCTTGAGCTCAAACAGGCGGAAAGCAAATGAGCCGGTCTATCGCGTACTTCGTGAATCGGTCGGGGCAATGCGCCCCGGCCCGCCCCGTCCACTCACGTAAAGGAGACCGGCCATGAGCGCTGTAATCGATGACCACGGTCATGCCGACCACGCCCACGGCCCCGCCAAAGGCCTGATGCGTTGGGTGCTGACCACCAACCACAAGGACATCGGCACGCTGTACCTGTGGTTCGCGTTCTGCATGTTCCTGCTCGGCGGCACGTTCGCCATGGTGATCCGCGCCGAGCTGTTCCAGCCCGGGCTGCAGATCGTCGAGCCGGCGTTCTTCAACCAGATGACCACCATGCACGGCCTGGTGATGGTCTTCGGCGCGGTGATGCCGGCGTTCGTCGGCCTCGCCAACTGGATGATCCCGTTGATGATCGGCGCGCCAGACATGGCCCTGCCACGGATGAACAACTTCAGCTTCTGGCTGCTGCCGGCGGCGTTCCTGCTGCTGGTCTCGACCCTGTTTACCGCCGGTGGCGGGCCGAACTTCGGCTGGACGTTCTATGCGCCGCTGTCCACCACCTACGCGCCGGAAAGCGTCACCTACTTCATCTTCGCCATCCACCTGATGGGGATCAGTTCGATCATGGGTGCGATCAACGTGATCGCCACCATCCTCAACCTGCGCGCCCCCGGCATGACCCTGATGAAAATGCCGCTGTTCGTCTGGACCTGGCTGATCACCGCGTTCCTGCTGATCGCGGTGATGCCGGTGCTGGCCGGGTGCGTGACGATGATGCTGATGGACATCCACTTCGGCACCAGTTTCTTCAGTGCCGCCGGTGGCGGTGACCCGGTGCTGTTCCAGCACGTGTTCTGGTTCTTCGGCCACCCCGAGGTGTACATCATGATCCTGCCGGCCTTCGGCGCCGTCAGCCAGATCATCCCGACCTTCTCGCGCAAGCCGCTGTTCGGCTACACCTCGATGGTCTACGCCACGGCGAGCATCGCGTTCCTGTCGTTCATCGTCTGGGCGCACCACATGTTCGTGGTCGGCATCCCGCTGGTGGGCGAGCTGTTCTTCATGTACGCGACCATGCTCATCGCCGTGCCCACCGGGGTGAAGGTGTTCAACTGGGCCAGCACCATGTGGCAGGGGTCGCTGACCTTCGAGACGCCGATGCTGTTTGCCGTGGCGTTCGTGATCCTGTTCTCGATCGGCGGTTTTTCCGGGCTGATGCTGGCCATTGCCCCGGCGGACTTCCAGTACCAGGACACCTACTTCGTGGTCGCGCACTTCCACTACGTGCTGGTGCCGGGGGCGATCTTCGGGATCTTCGCTTCGGCCTATTACTGGCTGCCGAAGTGGACCGGGCACATGTACGACGAAACCCTCGGCAAGCTGCACTTCTGGCTATCGTTCGTCGGCATGAACCTGACCTTCTTCCCGATGCACTTTGTGGGGCTGGCGGGAATGCCGCGGCGGATTCCGGACTACAACCTGCAGTTCGCCGACTTCAACATGGTTTCCTCGATCGGCGCGTTCATGTTCGGCGCTACGCAGATCTTCTTCCTGTTCATCGTGATCAAGACCATTCGCGGTGGCGCGCCAGCCCCGGCGAAACCGTGGGATGGCGCCGAAGGCCTGGAGTGGAGCGTGCCGTCACCGGCGCCGTATCACACCTTTACTACGCCGCCGGAAGTGAAATGAAACGCCTTGCCTTTGTGGGAGGGGGCTTGCTCCCGAATGCGTCAGATCATTCAACTCATGGGTTGAATGATGAATTGCATTCGCGAGCAAGCCCGCTCCCACAGGGGATCTCGGTGGAGGCTGACAAACATGGCTGATTCGATCTCGCTGAAAAAACTGGTCACCCGTCTGCTCGGCGTGGTGGTGGCAATGTTTGTCTTCGGCTTTGCCTTGGTGCCGATCTACGACGTGATGTGCAAGGCCTTCGGCATCAACGGCAAGACCGCCGGGCAGTACGAGGGCGAGCAGGTGGTGGACAGCTCGCGCCAGGTGCGCGTGCAGTTCCTGTCGACCAACAACATCGACATGCCGTGGGAGTTCTACCCCAAGCACGACGAGTTGACCGCCAACCCCGGCGCGGTCAACGAGATGATCTTCGTCGCACGCAATCCCACCGACAAACCGATGAGTGCGCAAGCCGTGCCGAGCATCGCGCCGAGCAATGCGGCGGCGTATTTCCACAAGACCGAATGCTTTTGCTTTACCCAGCAGGTGCTGCAGCCGGGTCAGCAGATCGAGATGCCGGTGCGTTTCATCGTTGACCGCGACATGCCCAAGGACGTGAAGCACCTGACGCTGTCCTACACGCTGTTCGATATCACCGCCCGACATCCTCCGGTGGCTGCAAACACTGGCGGTTAAGCGTGCCCGATAAGGAGAACAATAAATGGCAACTCATGAGCACTATTACGTCCCGGCCCAGAGCAAATGGCCGATCATCGCCACCTTCGGCATGGCGATCACCGTGTACGGCCTGGCGACCTGGTTCAACGATCTGAAGGCAGCGCGCCCGGAATCCCACGGCCCGTACATCTTTTTCGTCGGTGGGCTGTTGCTGGCGTACATGCTGTTCGGCTGGTTCGGGGCGGTGATCAAGGAAAGTCGTGCCGGGCTGTACAGCCCGCAGCTCGATCGCTCGTTCCGCTGGGGCATGAGCTGGTTCATCTTTTCCGAGGTGATGTTCTTCGTCGCCTTCTTCGGCGCACTGTTCTATGTGCGGCACATTTCCGGCCCGGCGCTGGGCGGCGAAGGCCCGAAAGGCATCGCGCACATGCTCTGGCCGAACTTCCAGTTCACCTGGCCGCTGCTGCACACCCCGGACCCGAAACTGTTCCCGCCGCCCAAGGAAGTCATCAGCCCGTGGGGCCTGCCGCTGATCAACACGATCCTGCTGGTCAGCTCCAGCGTGACCATCACCATCGCCCACCATGCCTTGAAAAAGGGCCATCGCGGCGCACTGAAAATCTGGCTGGCGATCACCGTTCTATTGGGCTGCGGCTTCCTCGCCTTGCAGGCCGAGGAATACATGCACGCCTACCACGAACTGGGCCTGACCCTGGGTTCGGGCATCTACGGCGCGACGTTCTTCATGCTCACCGGTTTCCACGGCGCCCACGTGACCATCGGCACGATCATTCTGTTCGTGATGCTGATGCGCATCATGAAGGGCCATTTCGATGCCGAGCATCAGTTCGGCTTCGAGGCGGCGAGCTGGTACTGGCACTTCGTTGATGTGGTGTGGATCGGCCTGTTCATCTTCGTTTACGTGCTCTGAGCACTGATCACCAAGGCGCGTGCGACACCAGTTGGCCGCTGTAGAAGCCCCAGGCGATCAAGCCGACGGTGGCAGCGGCCAGTGCCACCCGAACACTCAAGGCGATCACCAGGCGATTGGAGCTGCTGTCGTCCTTGACCAGGTAAAACAGGCCGCTGAACAGGCTGATCACCGTGGCAATCAGCAGCAGGACGATGGCTGCTTTGAGCATGGGAAGACTCCGGGGGACAGGCGATGCAGTTGAGTATAGCGATCGCGACGACTGACTTTGTGGCACGGCCATGAAGCGCTTCCGGCCGGGCGTGATACCGACCGTGGTGGTGGCGCTGTTGCTGCCGCTGCTGGTGTCGCTGGGTTTCTGGCAGCTCGGTCGGGGCGCGGAGAAAACCGCCCTGCTCGCCACTTACGCCGAGCGCCGCGCGGCTGATCCGATGGCCAGCAGCGAATTGCTGCACAGCGCCGACCCGGCCTTTCGCCGTGTGCATCTGTACGGCCAGTTCGATGGCGCCCACAGCCTGCTGCTCGACAACCGCCAGCGCAACGGCAAGGTCGGTATCGAGCTGCTGCAACCGTTTCAGGATCGGGCCACCGGCCAGTGGCTGCTGGTCAATCGCGGCTGGTTGCCATGGCCGGATCGCCGGGTAACACCAAAATTTTCCACCCCCGCCGACACGGTCAACCTGGACGCCTGGGTCTACGTCGCCCCCGGCGCAACCTTCCAGTTGCACGCCGACCCGGCCAGCAGCACCTGGCCGCAAACGATCACCGCCGTCGAGCCGGCGAAGCTGTGGAAAACCCTCGAACGCGACGGCTTCGCCTACGAACTTCGTGCCGAACCCGGCCCCGCCAGCTATGAGGCCGACTGGCCGGTTGTCGCCATGGGCCCGGAAAAACACCTTGGATACGCCGTGCAGTGGTTCGCCATGGCCACCGCCCTGCTCGGCCTCTACCTCTACCTTGGATTGCACAACGCAAAGGAGAAACACCATGGGAACGGCCATGAATCCACCCAGCATGTCTGAGGCGAAAACCCCGGCCACCCGCCGCCGCGGGCGGATTCAGCTGCTGCTGATTGTGCTCGGCGTGGTCGGCCCGATGATCCTCGCTACCGGCATGTACAAATTGCAGTTCTGGGTGCCGGAAGGTCGCAGCTACCACGGCGAACTGATCGGCAACGGCCAGACCCGCGCCGACCTCGGCGTGCAAGCCGATGAACAGCGCTGGCAGATGCTGGTGACCGCGCCGAAGGATTGCGCGGTGGACTGCCAGCAACTGGTGTACCTCGCCCGGCAGATCCAGATCGGCCTCGGTCGCGACGCCGGTCGCGCCAGCCACGCCCTCGCCGCTGCCCAACCGCTGAGCGCCGACTACGAAGCCAAGCTGAGCCGCGAATACCCGCAGCTGCAACGCTACCCGCTGGACAGCGCAGCGTTGAGCAAGGCCACCGGCGACAAGGCCACGCCGCAGCTGTGGATCATCGACCCCCACGGCAACTTGGTGCTGCGTTACGAGCCGAGTGTGAAGGGCAAGGATCTGCTCAACGACCTGCGCCACCTGCTGAAACTGTCGAACATCGGATAAGGGCATCGTCATGGCCAAACCTGGATTTCGCCTCGCGCTGTTTGCCACCCTGCTGGCACTGATCGTCGTGCTGCTCGGCGCCTACACCCGCCTGACCCACGCAGGCTTGGGCTGTCCGGACTGGCCGGGCTGTTACGGTTTTATCAGCGTGCCGAAAAGCGAAGCCCAACTGGCGCATGCCGAGCTGCATTACCCCGACTCGCCGGTGGTGGCGCACAAGGGCTGGAACGAGATGATCCACCGCTACTTCGCCGGCACTCTCGGCCTGCTGATTTCGATTCTGGCCGGGCGCGCCTGGGTCAATCGTCGTCATCCTGGGCAGCCGCTGAAGCTGCCACTGTTTCTGCTGGCGGTGGTGTTCGCCCAAGCGGCGTTCGGCATGTGGACGGTGACGCTCAAGCTCTGGCCGCAAGTGGTCACCGGACATCTGCTCGGCGGTTTTGCGACCTTGAGTCTGTTGTTTTTGCTGACGTTGCGATTGTCCGGGGTGCTGCCGGCACTGACCGTGCCCAAGCGCTTGCAGTATTGGGCAACGGCGGGGCTGTTGCTGGTGATCGGCCAGATCGCACTGGGTGGTTGGGTCAGTTCCAACTACGCGGCGGTGGCCTGCATCGACTTCCCGACCTGCCACGGTCAATGGCTGCCACCGGCGGACTTTGCCAACGGCTTTCACCTGACCCAGCACATCGGCCCCAATTATCTCGGCGGCCAACTCGACAGCGATGCACGCACAGCGATTCACCTGACCCACCGCATCGGCGCGCTGCTGGTGACGATCGTCCTGCTCGGTCTGGCCTGGCAACTCAGGGCTGTCGGCATGGCGCGTTTGGCCGGGCTAGTCGTCATTGCCCTCGGCGCACAGATCACCCTCGGCATCAGCAACGTGCTGTTCCATCTGCCGCTGCCGGTGGCCGTGGCCCACAACGCCGGTGGCGCCGCGCTACTGCTGACCATGGTGCTGGTCAATTACCACGCGCGCACCAGTCTGGTTCGGGTCAAACAGCCAATGTTGGCGCGCTGGCGTTTGAGCCCACGTAAACATTCGGCTGCGCCCATCACGATAAAAGGAGAAACGCCATGGCGCTTCTGATCGGCGAACGTCCCGCGCAAGCGCTGTGGCGTGACTATCTGGAGCTGACCAAGCCGAAAGTGGTGGTGCTGATGCTGATCACCTCGCTGGTCGGCATGTTCCTCGCGACCCGCGCCGGGGTGCCGTGGACGGTGCTGGTGTTTGGCAATCTGGGGATTGCGTTGTGTGCCGGCGGCGCGGCGGCGGTCAATCATGTGGTGGATCGGCGTATCGACGCGGTGATGGCGCGCACCCACAAACGGCCATTGGCCGAGGGCCGGGTTTCGCCGGCAGCGGCGCTGACCTTTGCGCTGGTGCTGGCGCTGCTCGGGCAGGCGATGCTGCTGACGTTCACCAATGCGCTGACCGCGTGGCTGACCCTCGCTTCGTTACTCGGCTACGCGGTGATCTACACCGGTTTCCTCAAACGCGCGACGCCACAGAACATCGTCATCGGCGGTCTTGCCGGCGCCGCCCCTCCGCTGCTCGGCTGGACCGCCGCCACCGGTCACGTCAGCGCCGAACCGTTGCTGCTGGTGCTGATCATCTTCGCCTGGACCCCGCCGCATTTCTGGGCGCTGGCGATCCATCGCAAGGAGGAGTACGCCAAGGCCGACATCCCGATGCTGCCGGTAACCCACGGCGAGCACTACACCAAAGTGCACATTCTGCTGTACACCTTCGCGCTGCTCGCGGTGAGCCTGCTGCCGTACGTGATCCACATGAGCGGCGTGCTCTACCTCATCTGCGCCCTGGCGCTGGGCGCAAGGTTTCTGCAATGGGCCGTGGTGCTGTACCGTGGCACTCGGCCGCACGCGGCGATCAACACCTTCAAGTACTCTATTTATTACTTGTTCCTGTTGTTCATCGCCCTGCTCGTAGACCACTACTTACTGTTGAACCTATGACTCGAACCCAGAAAACCGTCTTCATCCTCGTCGCCGTGATCGCGCTGATCCTGGGACTTACCGTCAACAAAGTGCTGAGTGGCAAGGGCCAGGGCGACCCCACCGCGCTGATCGACGCCGGCATCATCCTGCTGCCGCAGAGCCGCACCCTGCCGGGCGTGACCATGACCAATCAGGACGGCCAACCGGTCGCCATCGACGAGTTGAAAGGCAAGTGGAGCCTGCTGTTCTTCGGCTACACCTTCTGCCCGGACATCTGCCCGACCACCCTCGCCCAACTGCGCCAGATCAAGAGCGAATTGCCCAAAGACGCGGTGGATAAGTTGCAGATCGTGCTGGTCAGCGTCGACCCGAACCGCGATAATCCGCAGCAGTTGAAGCAGTACCTGGGCTACTTCGATCCACAGTTCGTGGGCCTGACGCCGAAGTCGATCGAAGAACTGCAGAAGGTCGCGAATGCGGTGAGTATTCCGTTCATTCCGGCCGATACCAGCAAACCGAATTACACGGTGGATCACAGTGGCAACCTGGCGGTGATCGGCCCGGACGGGACGCAGCGTGGGTTCATCCGGGCGCCGCTGAACAACGCCAAACTGGTTGCGCAGCTCCCGGTAATGCTTAACCGCAAGTAGCAACAACACTGAACCATTGTGGGAGCGGGCTTGCTCGCGAATGCAATGGGTCAGATAAAGAAATGTTGGCCGACACAACGCATTCGCGAGCAAGCCCGCTCCCACAGGGACGGTGTTCCGGGCACAAAAAAGGGGGCGCTCATGGCGCCCCCTTTTCGTTGCAGCAATCTAAATCAGAACGCCGGCAATACCGCGCCTTTGTACTTCTCGGTGATGAATTGCTTCACTTCCGGGCTGTGCAGCGCAGCCGCCAGTTTCTGCATCGCGGCGCTGTCCTTGTTGTCCGCACGGGACACCAGGATGTTGACGTACGGCGAGTCGTTGCCTTCGATCACCAGCGCGTCCTTGGACGGATCTAGTTTGGCTTCCAGCGCGTAGTTGGTGTTGATCAGCGCCAGATCGACCTGGGTCAGCACGCGCGGGATGGTCGCGGCTTCCAGTTCACGGATTTTCAGGTCTTTCGGGTTCTGCGCGATGTCTTTCGGGGTCGACAGAATGTTGGTCGGATCCTTCAGGGTGATCAGGCCAGCCTTGGCCAGCAGCAACAGCGCACGGCCGCCGTTGGTGGCGTCGTTCGGGATCACCACGTTGGCGCCGCTTGGCAGATCCTTCAGATCCTTGATCTTGTTCGAGTAGGCGCCCAGCGGCTCCAGATGCACGCCGGTCACCGCCACCAGGCTGGTGCCCTTGGCCTTGTTGAACTCATCAAGGTATGGCTGGTGCTGGAAGAAGTTGGCGTCCAGGCGCTTTTCAGCCACCTGCACGTTCGGCTGAATGTAGTCGGTGAAGACCTTGACCTTCAGATCCACGCCTTCTTTGGCCAGGGCCGGCTTCACGAATTCGAGGATTTCCGCGTGCGGCACCGGGGTAGCGGCAACGGTCAGGGTTTCAGCGTGGGCCGAAAAAGCGGCTACGGCAGCGAAAGCAGCGATCAGTTTTTTCATTCAGCTAACTCCTTATGAGGCGCCCGTCTGGCGCCTGCCAGCGAATGGCCGGCTCATCTCTTGATTACAAAAACCGGTTATTTGCGCGAGAAATGCACGACCAGTCGGTCGCCGACCATTTGCAGCACTTGTACCAGAATCAGCAGCAACACCACGGTGACGATCATCACATCCGTCTGGAACCGCTGGTAGCCGAAACGGATCGCCAGGTCACCCAGACCACCGGCGCCGACCACACCGGCCATCGCCGTGTAGGACACCAGAGTAATCGCGGTCACCGTAATCGCTGCGAAGATGCCCGGACGGGCCTCCGGCAGCAAGGCGTTCATGATGATCTGCCGGGTGGTCGCACCCATCGACTGGGTGGCTTCGATGATGCCGCGATCGACTTCACGCAGCGCGGTTTCCACCAGACGCGCGAAGAACGGCGTCGCACCCACCACCAACGGCGGAATCGCACCGGCCACGCCCAGCGAAGTGCCGGTGATCAGCACGGTGAACGGAATCATCACGATCAGCAGAATGATGAATGGCAACGAACGCAGGATGTTTACCGCCAACGACATGAAGGCGTAGAGGCCACGGTTTTCCAGCAACTGACGCGGGCTGCAGAGGAATAGCAGCACACCCAGCGGCAGGCCGAGCAATACGGTGAACAGCAGCGAACCACCGAGCATCAGCAGGGTGTCGCCCGTGGCCAGCCAGATTTCCAGCCAATCGATGTTCTCGAAGAAAGCCTTGAGCATTTCCATTAACGCAGCACCTCCATATGAACGTCAGCGGCGGTGAAGCGGGCGAACGCCGCTTCCATGTCGCCACCGGTGACGGCGAGGGTCAATTGCCCGTAAGGAATGTCTTTGATGCGGTCGATGCGACCGGCGAGGATGCTGTAGTCGACCCCGGTTTCCCGGGCCACGGTACCGAGCAACGGCGCGTAGGTCGCTTCGCCCTGGAAGGTCAGACGCACGATGCGACCCGGTACGTGAGCGAAGTCATCGCGCTGTTCGCTTTCGTCGATCTGCTCGCTTTCCTGAACGAAACGCTTGGTGGTCGGGTGCTGCGGATGCAGGAACACATCGGCCACCGAACCTTGCTCGACGATCACGCCGGCATCCATCACTGCCACCTGATCGCAGACGCGACGGATCACATCCATCTCGTGGGTGATCAGGACGATGGTCAGCTTCAGTTCACGATTGATCTCGGCCAGCAGTTGCAGAACCGACGCAGTGGTCTGCGGGTCGAGGGCGCTGGTGGCCTCGTCGCACAGCAGAATTTTCGGCTTGGTCGCCAGGGCGCGGGCGATGCCGACGCGCTGTTTCTGGCCGCCGGACAATTGTGCCGGGTACTTTTTGGCGTGATCGGACAGACCGACCCGGGCCAGCAACTCGGCGACGCGTTGATTGATTTCACTGCTCGACAGTTCGCCGGCCAGGGTCAGCGGCAGCGCAACGTTGTCGGCCACGGTCTTGGAGGCGAGCAGGTTGAAGTGCTGGAAGATCATCCCGACCTGCTGGCGGAAACGACGCAGGCCGTTGGCGTCCAGCGCGGTGACTTCTTCGCCGTCGACGATGATCTTGCCGCCGCTGGAATCTTCCAGGCGATTGATCAGACGCAGCAGGGTACTTTTGCCCGCACCGGAATGGCCGATCAGGCCGAAGACCTGACCGTTTTCAATCGAAAGACTGGTCGGGTGCAGGGCGGGGATGTCCTTACCGGCGACGCGGTAAGTTTTGTGGACGTTTTGAAACTCGATCACGTAGCGAACCTTGTGGGGCGCGTTAGAAAAGGATCAGCGGTTAGCCGGGCGCGCATTTTAGCCTGTCCGTATAGAGGTTCTTAGCATTTATTTCGCAATTAACCTTCGATTTGGCAATAACAAGATCAAAGGTCATAAAAAAGGAACGCCCGTTCCTGCTCATTGGTCACTAGTTAAGCGACTTGAAACCCTGGGTAACCGTGCCCGGAAACGCTCAAGAGTCCCCGTTGAAACGGGGTCAACCGAGGAGTTTACGTCTGATGAGCAGCAAGAAACCTACGACCGACAAAAGCCAGCTGGCCGGAACCGATACCAAGGATCGCGCCAACACCAACGCCAAACTCGACAGCCTGGAGAAATTTCGCTCCGACGCTACCGGCCAGGCCCTGCGCACCAACCAAGGGGTGAAGGTCGCCGATAACCAGAACACCCTCAAGGCCGGCCCGCGCGGGCCGTCGTTGCTGGAAGACTTCATCATGCGTGAGAAAATCACGCACTTTGACCACGAACGCATTCCGGAGCGCATTGTTCACGCGCGCGGCACTGGCGCGCATGGTTTCTTTCAGGCCTACGAGAACCATTCGACACTGACCAAGGCCGGCTTCCTACAGGATCCGGGGAAAAAGACTCCGGTGTTCGTACGTTTTTCCACCGTGCAGGGACCGCGCGGTTCCGGTGACACCGTGCGCGACGTGCGCGGTTTCGCGGTGAAGTTCTTCACCGACGAAGGCAACTTCGATCTGGTCGGCAACAACATGCCAGTGTTCTTCATTCAGGACGCGATCAAGTTCCCCGACTTCGTCCATGCGGTGAAACCCGAGCCGCACAACGAAATCCCCACTGGCGGCTCGGCCCACGACACGTTCTGGGACTTCGTCTCGCTGGTGCCGGAATCGGCGCACATGGTGATCTGGGCGATGTCCGACCGGGCAATCCCGAAAAGCCTGCGCAGCATGCAGGGCTTTGGCGTGCACACCTTCCGCCTGGTCAACGCCGAGGGCAAATCGCGCTTCGTCAAATTCCACTGGCGCCCGACTGCCGGCACCTGTTCGCTGGTGTGGGACGAAGCGCAGAAGCTCGCCGGTAAAGACACCGACTACCACCGTCGCGATCTCTGGGAAGCCATCGAGATGGGCGACTACCCGGAATGGGAGCTGGGTGTGCAGATCATCGAGGAGGAAAACGAACATGACTTCGATTTCGACATCCTCGACCCGACCAAGCTGATCCCCGAAGAAATCGTGCCGATCACCCCGCTGGGCAAGATGACCCTGAACCGCAACCCGGACAACTTCTTTGCCGAGACCGAGCAGGTCGCATTCTGCCCGGGCCACATCGTGCCCGGCATCGATTTCTCCAATGACCCGCTGCTGCAAGGCCGGCTGTTTTCCTACACCGATACGCAGATCAGCCGACTCGGTGGGCCGAACTTTCATGAGCTGCCGATCAACCGCCCGGTGGCGCCATTCCATAACGGCCAGCGCGACGCGCAGCACCGCACGGTGATCGACAAGGGGCGCGCGTCCTACGAGCCGAACTCGATTGATGGCGGCTGGCCGAAAGAGACTCCGCCAGCCGCGCAGGACGGCGGCTTCGAGAGCTACCCGGAACGCATCGATGCGAACAAGATCCGCCAGCGCAGCGAGTCGTTCAGCGATCACTTCTCGCAGGCGCGGCTGTTCTTCAACAGCATGAGTGAGCACGAGAAGGAGCACATCATTGCCGCCTACAGCTTCGAGCTGGGCAAGGTCGAACGCGAGTTCATCCGTGCACGGCAGGTGAATGAGATTCTCGCCAACATTGACCTGGAATTGGCCAAACGTGTCGCGGCCAACCTCGGGTTGCCGGCGCCGAGCAAAGGCACGGTCGAGGTGCGCGAGACTTCGTTCGATCATTCACCAGCGCTGAGTCAGGCGAATCTGCTGCCAGAGGACATCAAAACTCGCAAAGTGGCGATTCTTGCCGCTAACGGCGTCGATGGTGCAGCGATTGATGCGATGAAAAAGGCCTTGGAAGCAGAAGGTGCGCACGCCAAGCTGCTCGGCCCGACTTCGGCACCGGTGAAGACTGCCGACGGCAAAGCCCTGCCGGTGGACGCATCCATGGAAGGTATGCCTTCAGTGATCTTCGATGCGGTGTTCGTGCCGGGTGGTGCGGCGTCGATCAAGGCGTTGAGTGGCGACGGCGTGGCGCTGCATTACCTGCTGGAAGCCTACAAGCACCTGAAGGCGATTGCGCTGCACGGCGAGGCCAAGGAGTTGCAGGATCTACTGAAGCTGGAAGCGGATGCAGGACTGCTGCAGGGTAAGGATGTGCCGGGGTTGACCAAGCCGTTCTTCGCGGCGATCGGGCAGCATCGGGTCTGGGCGCGGGAGCCTAAGGCCAAGGCCATTCCAGCTTAAGTTCTTGGCTGGCTGAGAGGACGCTTTCGCGAGCAGGCTCGCTCCCACAGGGTTCACGCTGTACCTGTGGGAGCGAGCCTGCTCGCGAAGCTTTTAAGGTTTACGCGGGCTCAGGACCATCTGCGCCGGCACCGTGCGCAGAATCTGCTTCTCGATCTGCAGCTCGAAATCCGGATTGAGTTTCTTCACCCGCTTGCTCAGCAACGTCGCCAGCCAAGGGTAGTCCTGGGTACGCGGCGCCTGGATGCTCACGGCACACTCGTAATTCACCACATCGGCGGCGATCGCGTCGAGTTGCCGGCGAAGTTTGCGGCTATCGTTGATGTTCAGCGCCACCGTGGTGCTTTCGGCAGTCGGATCGATGACCTTGGCTTTCGGTTTGGCTTCGGCCGCCAGCAGCGCCGCTTCGGCTTTCTCCAGCTCGGCTTTGCGCGCTTCGGTGATGGCACCATTGACGCCACCGGTCAGCGCCGGGGCTTTCGGCATCAGGGCACGGGCACGGCTCAGCGCAGTGGCTGCGGCGTTCACATCACCCTTTTGCAATACGATCTGGCTGCGGCGCAGGTAGGCCTCAGCCAACTGGCGCTGGTATTGCTCCAGGGACTGATCGTTGGGGGTTTGTGCCTGCAAGGCGGCCAGTTGGTCTTCGGCGGTGGCCAGTTCGCTGCTGGCCAGGCTTTGCTCCAGCTGTGCGATGGCCGTGGCCCGCGCGTCGGGGGCTTCGGCCACCGGCGGCGTGCTTTGGCAGGCGCCCAGCAGCACGGAAAATGCGACAAGGAGCAGATAACGGGAGGCGAACGGCTTCATTCCTGCGACTCTCTAATTGCGCAAAAAGCGAGCAAGTCTACACCCCTCGACGGGGCAGAACAAAACTCAGCAGAAACAGTGCGGCCGCCGTCACAACGATCGACGGCCCCGCCGGGGTGTCCTTGAACCAGGACAACGCCAGCCCGCCACACACGGCGAGCATGCCCAGCAGGCTCGCGCCCACGGCCATCTGCTCCGGCGAGCGGGCGTGACGTTGTGCCGCAGCCGCCGGAATGATCAGCAGCGAAGTAATCAGCAACACACCGACGATTTTCATCGCCACCGCGATCACCACCGCAATCAACAGCATCAGCGCCATGCGCAGGCCCGCCACCGGCAGGCCTTCGACCTTGGCCAATTCCTCATGCACGGTGATCGCCAGCAGCGGCCGCCACAGCGTCACCAGCAACACCAGCACCGCCGCGCTGCCGCCGAGGATCCACGCCAGATCGGTCGGGCTGATCGCCAGCAGGTCGCCGAACAGATAGGCCATCAGGTCGATCCGCACTTCATGCATGAAGCTTAGTACCACCAGCCCGAGAGAGAGCGTGCTCGGTGCGAGAATTCCCAAAAGCGTGTCGGAGGCCAGCGGCTGACGCTGTTGCAAGGTCACCAGCAGCACCGCCAGCAGCAGGCAGCCGACGGTCACCGCGACCGTCGGGCTGACATCCAGCAGAAAGCCCAGGGCCACGCCGAGCAGCGCGGCGTGGGAAAGGGTGTCGCCGAAGTAGGCCATGCGCCGCCAGACCACGAACGAACCCAACGGCCCGGCGACCAGCGCCAGCGCCAGACCTGCAAGCAGGGCATACAACAGAAAATCAGCCATGCTTGCAGTGGTCTCCGTGAACGTGGGTGTGGCCCGCACCGGGCGCCTTGACCACCGAACCGTGCAGGTCGTGGGCGTGGTCGTGATGGTGGTGATAGATCGCCAGGCTCGGCGCATTCTTGCCGAACAGCTCGACAAACGCCGGATCGCCGCTGACCTGCTCGGGATGCCCGGAGCAGCAGACGTGGCGATTCAGGCACACCACCTGATCGGTGGTGCTCATCACCAGATGCAGATCGTGGGACACCATCAGCACGCCGCAGCCGTGACGGTCACGCAGGCGGGTGATCAGGCTGTACAGCTCGGCCTGCCCGGCGACATCGACGCCCTGCACCGGCTCATCCAGCACCAGCAGCTCAGGCTCGCGCAAAAGCGCCCGAGCCAGCAGCACGCGCTGCATTTCACCACCGGAAACACTTTGCACCGGGCTGTCGATGACATGTTCGGCGCCGACTTCCTTGAGCGCCGCCAATGCACGCGGACGGTCTACGCCGGGCACCAGGCGCAGGAAGCGCAGTACCGACAGCGGCAAGGTCGGATCGACGTGCAGCTTTTGCGGCATGTAGCCGACGCGCAGTTTTGGCTTGCGCCAGACGCTGCCGCTGTCAGGCTTCAGCAGGCCAAGCACGGCGCGCACCAGGGTGGTCTTGCCGGCGCCGTTGGGGCCGATCAGGGTGACGATCTGCCCCGGTTCGACGCTCAGCTCGATGTTGTCCAACACGGTCTGCCCGGCAAAAGTGACGGCGACCTGCTCAAGACGGATCAACGGGTTGCTCATCAAGCCCCCTGGCAACCGGAGCACAGGCCGACCACTTCGACGGTCTGCGCTTCGACGATGAACCCGACATCCCTGGCGCTGTGGATGATCGCGTCGCTGATGGCTTTCTGTTCCAGCTCGATCGCGGCGTGGCACTCGCGGCAGATCAGGAACTGGCCCTGATGCGCATGCTCGGGATGCACACAACCGACGAAAGCGTTGAGCGAGGAGATGCGGTGCACCAAGCCGTTTTCCAGAAGGAAATCCAGCGCACGGTACACGGTCGGCGGCGCGGCGCGGCGGCCGTCCTGCTCGCTGAGCACCGCCAGAATGTCGTAGGCGCCCAGTGGCTTGTGGCTCTGCCACACCAGTTCCAGCACCCGCCGGCGCAACGCAGTCAGGCGCAGGCCTTTCTGGGCGCACAAGGTATCGGCCTCGGTCAGTGCGCTGTGCACGCAATGAGAGTGGTCGTGGGGACGGCTGGCAATCGGTGTAATAGGCATGGGCGGCGACGCGTTTTGATAGAGACGTTATTATGTTACCCGTTCTCGCCTCCTTGAGTGGTCATCGTGTCCCGACTTTTTTCTGTTTTTGTGGCGTTTATCGCCAGTTTTCTGCTGATCGGTTCGGCTCAGGCCGAGGTCAGGGTTCTCACCAGCATCAAACCGCTGCAGTTGATTGCCGCCGCGGTGCAGGACGGCGTGGCCATCCCGGAAGTGCTGCTGCCGCCGGGCGCGTCGCCGCACAACTACGCGTTGCGCCCGTCCGACGTGCGCAAGGTGCAATCGGTGGACCTGCTGTACTGGATCGGCCCGGACATGGAAGGTTTCCTGCCGCGCGTGCTCAACGGTCGTACGCTGCCAAGCGTTGCCGTGCAGGATCTGCCCGGCATGAAACTGCGCCGCTTTGCCGAAGACAGCCATTCCCACGCCGAAGACGCCGACGAGCATGATCACGATCACCGCCCGGGCACGCTCGATGCGCATTTGTGGCTATCGCCGGTCAACGCGCGGGTTATTGCCGCCAAAATGGCGACTGATTTGAGCGCTGCCGACCCAGCCAACGCCGAACGCTATCAGAGCAATGCAAAAGCCTTCGACGAACGCCTCGATGCGCTGGATGCACGACTGAAAAACCGTCTGGCCGGCATTGAAGGCAAACCCTACTTCGTGTTCCACGAAGCCTTCGATTACTTCGAAGACGCTTACGGCCTGAAACACACTGGCGTGTTCAGCGTTGCCGCCGAAGTGCAGCCGGGTGCGCAGCATGTGGCGGCAATGCGCAAACGCCTGCAGGAAGTCGGCAAGACCTGTGTGTTCAGCGAACCGCCGCTGCGTCCACGTCTGGCGGAAACCCTGGTGGCGGGCCTGCCGGTGAAACTGGCGGAGCTGGATGCGTTGGGCGGCTATACACCGGCGACAGCTCAGGGGTATGAGCAGGTGCTGGAGAAGCTGGGCAACGATTTGGCCGGGTGCCTGGAATCTCTGTAATCCCCGGCATAGGTGTTGCCCCCATTCGCGAGCAGGCTCGCTCCCACAGGATCGCCGAGACCCTGTGGGAGCGAGCCTGCTCGCGAAGCTTTTAAAGGGCGAAAGGCAGCGGTGTATGCACCTGCTGCCGCTGCGCCAAGCGCTGCTCGAACTCCCGCGGATCGTGAATCAGCACGTCCTGCCCGGCAAACTGCTCGGCGGCGATCAACCGCGACAGCCAGAACCGCACACACGCCACACGCAGCAGGGTCGGCCATAGCTCCGCTTCAGCGGCAGTGAACGGACGCAGCGCCGCATAGGCGCCGAGGAATGCGCGGGCACGCGGCCCGTCAATCAAGCCATCCTCATCCGAACACCAGTCGTTCAAAGCAATCGCCACGTCATAGAGCATCGGTCCCGAGCAGGCGTTGTAGAAGTCAATCAACCCGGTCAGGTGCGTGCCTTCGAACATCGCGTTATCACGGAACAGGTCGGCATGAATGTTGGCTCGTGGCAGCGCGAGAATTCTTTCTTTCTGCACAGTGATTTCATCCAGCGCCTTGCGCAGCAGCACACGCGGCTCGTCCGCCAGATGCGAAAGAAACTCCGTGCCCTCCTCCAGCATCCAGTCCAGGCCGCGATCGGTCTTGCGCTTGATCATGCGCTCGCCCTGGGTCGCCAGGTGCAGATGCGCCTGCAACTCACCGACCTGCGCGCAATGCTGGGCGTTGGCGACTTTGATGTGCTTGCCGGACAACCGCGGCTGGAGCAATGCCGGTTTACCCTTCAGTTCACGCAGGGCCACGCCGTCAGTGGTACGCAGCGCGTAGGGCACCGGCAGATCGGCCTCGTGCAGCACGTCGAGCAGGTCGATGAAGAACGGCATTTCCTGCACCGGGCCGCGTTCGACCAGGGTCAGGACGAATTCGCCCTGCTCCAGGCTGATGAAGAAATTGGTGTTTTCGCTGCCGGCGGCGATCCCCTGGAAATCAAGCAGACGGCCGAGCCCATAAGGGGCGAGAAAGGTTTCCAGCTCGGGCCGAGCCAGGGGGGTGAACACAGACATGGTTAAAAACTGCTCAGTTCGGGCGCCGCGATCAAGCGGCGCCGATTAAAAGTCGGGAATCTTACTTCCAGGTAAAGATTTCCCACGACGGAATCAGCATATCCGGCTGGTCGGAACGGATGTAGTTCGCGTCCGAACCATCGGCGCGCACCAGGAAATACGGTTTGCCGCCCTTCGGCGTGACCTTGATCGCATACACAAAGCCACTGCGGCTGTATTCCTGAATGACCTTGTCGCCTTCGGTGTGCGTGTTAATGGTAACTTCCGGCTCCTTTGACGGCGCATCATCCGCCGCCATCGCGGCCAATGGTGAGGCCGCAATCAAACCGACCAGCAGCAAGCGATTTAACGTACGCATGATAACCTTGTCCCTTTGTCGTCAACGGTCCCGCTATTCTAGCGCCGGGCCCGCCGAAAAGGTTGATTCTGCTCATGAGCCAAGCCCCCCTCGTCCTGGTGGACGGTTCGTCTTACCTGTACCGCGCTTTCCATGCACTGCCACCGCTGACCACCTCCAAAGGCCTGCCGACCGGCGCGGTCAAAGGTGTGCTGAACATGCTCAAGAGTCTGCGCAAGCAGTACCCGGACAGCCCGTTCGCCGTGGTCTTCGACGCCAAGGGCGGGACATTTCGCGATGAGATGTACGCCGAATACAAGGCCAACCGCCCAAGCATGCCCGACGACATGCGCGTGCAGATCGAGCCGCTGCACCAGAGCGTGATCGCCCTCGGCTTCCCGCTGCTGTGCGTGGAAGGCGTCGAGGCGGACGACGTGATCGGCACCCTCGCCCGCAGCAGCGCGGCGGCGGATCGCCCGGTGATCATCTCCACCGGCGACAAGGACATGGCGCAACTGGTCGACGGCCACATTACCTTGGTCAACACCATGTCCGGTAGCTCGATGGACGTGGAGGGCGTGAAGGAGAAATTCGGCGTCGCACCCGAGCAGATCATCGATTATCTGGCGCTGATGGGCGATTCTTCCGACAACATTCCGGGGGTTCCCGGCATCGGTCCAAAGACCGCTTCCGGCCTGCTGGTCGGCGTCAACGGCGGCCTGACCGAGCTGTACGCGAATCTCGACATCGTCCCGACCCTGCCAATTCGTGGGGCCAAGACCCTGCCGGCCAAGCTTGAAGAGCACAAGGAGATGGCTTTCCTCTCCTATCAACTGGCGACCATCAAGGTCGACGTGCCGCTGGACATCGGCCTCGATGACCTGCAGATGGGCGCGGAAGACCCGGCCAAGCTCTACGAGCTGTACACCCTGCTGGAATTCAAGAGCTGGCTGAATGATCTGGATCGTGACGCCAAGCGCCAGGAACTGAGCGCGGCCGCCGAACCTGCGCCGGCTGGCGATCTGTTCAGCGCCCCCGCAGAAGAAGCCCCTGCCGCTCCAACCGAAGCAGCGTATGAAACCATCCTTGATCAGGCGCGTTTCGATGTCTGGCTGGAGAAACTGAACAACGCCAAGCTGTTCGCTTTCGACACCGAAACCACCGGCATCGACGCGCAACAGGCGCAACTGGTCGGCCTTTCGTTCGCGGTGCAAGCCAACGAAGCCGCGTACATTCCGCTGACCCACTCCTACATCGGCGTGCCCGAGCAGCTGGATCGCGACACCGTGCTGCGCGCGCTGAAGCCGATTCTGGAAGACCCGAACAAACTCAAGGTCGGCCAGCACGCCAAGTTCGACATGAACATTCTGGCCAACTGCGCCATCGGCGGTGATCAGAACGAAGGCATCACCGTGCGCGGCATCGCTTTCGACACCATGCTTGAGTCCTACGTGCTCAATTCCACCGCCACCCGCCACGACATGGACAGCCTCGCGCAGAAGTACCTGGATCACACCACCGTGAGCTTCCAGGACATCGCCGGCAAAGGCGCCAAGCAGCTGACCTTCGACCAGATCGCCCTTGAGCAGGCTGGCCCGTACGCCGCCGAAGACGCAGACATTACCCTGCGCCTGCACCAGACCCTGTTTGAAAAACTCAGCGCGATCCCGAGCCTGGCCAGCGTGCTGACCGACATCGAAATCCCGCTGGTGCCGGTGCTGGCGCGCATCGAGCGTCAGGGCGCGTTCGTCGATGCCGAACTGCTCGGCATCCAGAGCATTGAGCTGGGCAACAAGATGGTCGCGCTGGAGCGAGAAGCCTTCGAAATTGCCGGTGAAGAATTCAACCTCGGCTCGCCAAAGCAGCTGGGCGTGATCCTCTACGAAAAGCTCGGACTGCCGGTGCTGAAGAAAACCGCCAAGGGCCAGCCATCCACCGCCGAAGAAGTGCTGGCGAAACTGGCCGAGGACGATCACCGCTTGCCAAAAGTGCTGATGGAACACCGTTCCATGAGCAAGCTGAAAAGCACCTACACCGATCGCCTGCCGGAGCAGATCAACCCGCGCACCGGGCGTATCCACACCTCGTACCACCAGGCCGTAGCATCGACCGGGCGCTTGTCTTCCAGCGATCCGAACCTGCAGAACATTCCGGTTCGTACCGCTGAAGGCCGCCGCATCCGTCAGGCGTTCGTCGCGCCCAAAGGCTACAAACTGCTGGCGGCGGACTATTCGCAGATCGAACTGCGGATCATGGCCCACTTGTCCAAGGACGAAGGCTTGATGAACGCCTTCCGCAACAATCTGGACGTGCACACCGCGACCGCCGCTGAAGTATTCAAGGTCGAGCTGAGCGACGTGACGTCCGACCAGCGCCGTGGCGCCAAGGCGATCAACTTCGGCCTGATCTACGGCATGGGCGCGCAGAAACTCGGCAAGGACATCGGCGTCGACACCAAGACCGCCAAGGCCTACATCGACACCTACTTCGCCCGTTATCCGGGTGTGCGCGAATACATGGAGCGCACCCGCAAGCAGGCCGCCGACCAAGGCTACGTAGAGACCTTCTTCGGTCGTCGCCTATATCTGCCGGAAATCAACTCGAACAAGCCGCAGGAACGCGCTGCCGCCGAACGCACGGCGATCAACGCGCCGATGCAAGGCACCGCCGCCGACATCATCAAGAAAGCCATGGTGGCGGTGGATAACTGGCTGGCCTCGTCCGGGCTGGACGCTAAAGTCATCCTGCAGGTGCACGACGAACTGGTACTGGAGGTTCGCGAGGATCTGGTCGATCAGGTGAGTCAGGAAATCCGCCTGCACATGAGCGAAGCGGCGAAACTGGACGTGCCGTTGCTGGTGGAAGTTGGCGTCGGCAACAACTGGGATGAGGCGCACTGAGGCGTCTAGGCCGGGCGTTTGCCGCGACACCCTGTCGCGGCAAACGCCCGAAACGCGCTTATTTCGAATCGCGCTTGCGGTTATTCCAAAGCTTTTGAAAAAAAATCTGAACTAATCTGACAACTCACTACTCAGAGATACTGAATGGCTGGTGAAGCCCTTCGATGCTCCTATGTTGTGTTAAGTGTTGGCAGATATCTGAACCCCGCCCTAGCGGTTCGGAACTTGAACCCCGGAACTTCTCCCTCCCCATATGAAGTCCGGGGCTTTTTTTGCCTGCGATTTACTCAGCAGGCAATTCGGCACCTTTATCGGCCAGTTCCATCCAGCCTGCCAACACAGTGTAGGCCTCTTCCAGGCCCATGCGTTTTGGCGCCGAGAACAGCTGGATTGTCACCAGATCGCCCCAGCCCTTGCGGATTTCCGCCTGCACCTTCAGCAGCGTGTTCTTGGCAGCGCCGTAGGTCAGTTTGTCGGCCTTGGTCAGCAGAATATGCATCGGCATGCCGGCCGCAACGGCCCAGTCGAGCATCAGCAGGTCGAAGTCGGTCATTGGATGACGGATGTCCATCATCAGAATCAAACCCTTCAAACTCTCCCGGCCACCGAGGTACGCCTCGAGGTGACGCTGCCAGTGTTGCTTGAGCGGGATCGGTACTTTTGCATAACCGTAGCCCGGCAGGTCGACCAGACGCCGTTCATCGTCTAGCTTGAAGAAGTTCAACAGCTGTGTGCGACCCGGGGTTTTCGAGGTGCGCGCCAGACTGGCGTGAGTCAGGGTGTTCAGTGCGCTGGATTTACCGGCGTTGGAACGACCGGCGAACGCCACTTCGAAGCCTTCGTCGTCAGGGCATTGATCGACTTTGGCGGCACTGAGCATGAACGTGGACTGTTGGCACAGGCCGAGGATGGGATTCTTGAGTTGCATGGGATTTCCGATGTGGGCGGCGCCGGGATTGGGCGCGGAACGCGGTGTCGCTTCCGTTTCAGTGACGCCAGTATATAATGCCGCAGATTTTGTGTGTGCTTTGTCCCAGCGAAGGATGAAGTTCATGAGAGCCAAAGACCTTGATTGCGCATCAGAACGCAGAACGCTCTCAACCCTGAAAAGGTCGTTTTATGACGAAATGGCTGCTGGCTGCCGGAGTCCTGATACCGCTTTGCGGCGCACAGGCTACACAGGAACCGGAAGCCGTGTACAACCGTGTTTGTGGTGCCTGTCATTCCGGCCAACTACCCATGGCGCCCGCAAGAGGCGATCAGGCAGCTTGGACGCCGAGGTTGGCGAAAGGTATGGGGACGCTGGTGCAACACGTGACCCAGGGTTTCAAGGCGATGCCGCCGCGTGGTTTGTGCATGGACTGCAGTGCCGAGGATTACCAGGCCATCATCCTTTGGATGAGCGAGAGTAAACCCGGTCCATAACTCTTAACCCTTAGCCGTAGTTGGATTAGCTGATGAACAAATTGATCGTGAGTCTGCTGTTGACCGTGGGAATTTCAGGCTTCGCCCATGCTGCCGGTGATGCCGCCGCCGGCCAGGCGAAAGCTGCCGTCTGCGGAGCCTGCCATGGCCCTGACGGGAACAGCATGGCGCCAAACTTCCCGAAACTGGCCGGTCAGGGTGAACGCTACCTGACCAAGCAACTGCACGACATCAAGTCGGGCAAGCGCACCGTTCTGGAAATGACCGGCCTGCTGACCAACCTGAGCGACCAGGATCTGGCTGACATCGCAGCCTACTTCGCCAGCCAGAAAGGCAGCGTCGGCGCAGCCGATCCGAAGATCGTCGCTCGCGGTGAAGCTTTGTTCCGCGGCGGTAATCTGGCCAAGGGGCTGCCAGCCTGCACCGGTTGCCACTCGCCGAATGGCGCCGGCAACGCCGCCGCTGGCTTCCCGCATCTGGGTGGTCAACACGCTCAATACATCGCCAAGCAACTGACCGATTTCCGTAAGGAAGAAGGCGGCCGCAACAACGACGGCGACACCATGACGATGCAGACCATCGCCAAGCGCTTGAGCGACGAAGACATTGCCGCAGTCTCCAGCTACATCCAGGGCCTGCACTAACCGCCCTGAATCGAGCGTTAACGCTGATGGACATCTCCTGCAACGTTAACGCTCGATTAATCCGTCGCAGCAAGTATAAAAAGGGTGGCTTTGGCCGCCCTTTTTTGTGGCCGCTGCCGTTACACTACAGAACTCATGCCCGCCAGGATCTGTCTGAAAACAGGTCGCGCGAGGCGACCAAAATTGTCCAGGAGTAAAGCATGCGTAATCTGATCATCAGCGCCGCCCTCGTCGCTGCCAGCCTGTTCGGCGTGACCGCCCAGGCCGCTGAAGCCCCTGCCGCACCCTATGTCGAACTGGCCAACCCGGTGCCAGTGGCAGAGCCTGGCAAGATCGAAGTCGTGGAGCTGTTCTGGTACGGCTGCCCGCATTGCTACGCGTTCGAGCCGGTGATCAATCCCTGGGTTGAAAAACTGCCGTCCGACGTCAACTTCGTACGCATTCCTGCCATGTTCGGCGGCCCGTGGGACGCTCACGGCCAAATGTTCCTGACCCTGGAAGCAATGGGCGTCGAGCACAAGGTTCACGCTGCGGTTTTCGAAGCAATTCAGAAACAACACAAGAAGCTGACCGACAAGAACGACATGGCTGACTTCCTCGCCACACAAGGCGTGGACAAGGACAAGTTCCTCGCCACCTTTGACTCGTTCGCGATCAAAGGTCAGATCGTCAAAGCGCGTGAGCTGGCCAAGAAGTATGAAATCACTGGCGTGCCAACCATGATCGTCAACGGCAAGTACCGCTTCGACATCGGCTCTGCCGGTGGTGCCGAGCAAGCCCTGAAACTGGCTGATCAACTGGTCGCCAAAGAGCGAGCGGCCAACAAGGCAGCCGCCAACTAAGCGCGGTAACCGCCATGCGCCGCTGGGGCACCGAACGCAGCGTTGGCCTGCATGATCCGCAGGTCAACGAGCATCACCTGGAGTCCACGGGCCTGCCCGCAGACCATCGTCTGCGCTTGCTCAGTTTCAATATCCAGGTCGGCATCAGCACCGAGCGCTATCGGCATTACCTGACCCGTAGCTGGCAGCATCTGCTGCCGCACACCGGGCGCTCAGGCAATCTGCAGAAGATCGGTGACCTGCTTGGCGACTTCGATCTGGTCGCCCTGCAGGAAGCCGATGGCGGCAGTCTGCGCTCAGGCTACGTCAATCAAGTCGAACACCTGGCCCACCTCGGCGCCTTCCCCTACTGGTATCAACAACTCAATCGCAACCTCGGCCGACTGGCCCAGCACAGCAACGGCGTGCTCAGTCGCCTGAAACCGTGGGCGATCGAAGATCATCCGCTGCCCGGCCCGAAAGGTCGCGGCGCGATCCTGCTGCGCTTCGGTGAAGGTCCGGAGGCGCTGGTGGTGGTGATGATGCATCTGGCGCTCGGCGCACGGGTGCGCAGCCTGCAACTGGCCTATATTCGTGACCTGATCAGTGGCTACAAGCACCAGATATTGATGGGCGACATGAACACCCATGCCAGTGATCTGCTACAACAGTCACCGTTACGCGATCTCGGCCTGCTGGCCCCGCAGATGCAAGCCACCTTTCCCAGCTGGCGGCCACAGCGATGCCTTGATCATATTTTGCTCAGCCCGACCCTGACCCTGGAAAAGGTCGAAGTGCTGGCCCAACCCATTTCCGATCACCTGCCGGTCGCGGTAGAGATTCGTCTGCCGGGTTCGCTCACGGCCGATGCATTGCCCGCGTTGAGTCCTGCCCCTCGCGGAACCCCTGAATGAGCGACGACGCCCAGCGCTGGAAAGAGAAGTACCTCAAAAGCATCGAACAACAGGACAAGCTCGAACGTCGCTGGGCCGCCCGGCTCGACTTGCTGCGCCGCGGTCTGGTGCGCAGCACGCTGGCCGCTGAAGGCACCGACAAGGTCGTTGATCAGTGCATGAAAGAGATGCGCGACGTGGTGCGCACCGACGACATGGACGCCGGCCTCGCCGCCCTGCTGCCGCGCCTGGAAAAAGCCGTGCTCGATTCCGAGCAACGTCGCGAAACCCGAATCGATCAGGTCAGCACCGCGCTTACCGCGCTGGTCACCCAGCTACAAGCGCTGCCGCTGCCCCGGGAAGTCGCCCAGCCGCTGAAGAAATTCGCCAAGCAACTCGACAGCCGGGTCGGTCAGGCGCGGGAAATGCCGCTGCTGCTGAGCGAACTCAGTGGTTTGCAGGGCAAGGCGTTGAGCCAGCTGGAAACGCCGCCCGAGCCCGACCGCCCGGGCTTTTTGCAGCGCCTGTTTGGCAGCCGTGACAGTGAAGGGGTGCCAGAGTCTTCGGATCAGCCTCAGGCGCCGACGCCGACGCCGACGCCGGCCAATGCTGAACCTGCATCTGAGCCGGTACCCGCGCCAACCGCAGCGGTCGAGCCGATTCCGGCAGCACCCGTCACCGTAGCGGCCATCGCGCAACCACCAGAGGCCGAGCTTAAGCAAACGCCAGCAGTGCAGCCCGAGTCCGAATCACCTGTGTTCGCGTTCGTGCCTCCGGTCATTGCTGCCGAGCCGATCAGCGAACCCGTTGCTGCACCTGCACTACCAGCGGCCGAACCTGAAGCCGAACGGCCGACTACCCCGATCACGGCGCCAGCACCTGCTGCCGCGTTCAACCCCGACGAGTTGATCCACCCGGGCGACATCCCGGCACCGTTGCTCCTCGATAGTCTGCCCCTGCCCGAACCGATTGCCCAGGCTTTGGCCGCCATCGATCCTGAGCAACCCGAGCAGGACATTCTGTACGCCCTGCCCGACTCGCCGGAGCCGTCTTACAGCTCGGTGGCCAAACACATCGAAGACACGCTGATCGGCCTGCTCGACGACCTGACCTTGCCCGAGCGCCATCGCCCGCAGGCTGAGGCGATGCGCGACCGGTTGAAAAATGGCCTGAACTGGTACGAACTGCTGCCGATTCTCGACGATCTGGCGACCTTGATGCTGGCGATCACCGACAGCGGCCAGCACGAATTCGAAGCCTATCTGCAGCAACTCAACGAGCGCCTCGAAGCGTTCCAGAGCAACCTGCAGGCCGCCAGCGAAGGCCACGCCGACAACAGCTCGGCGGCGCGGGCGATGGACACGCAGATCCGCGAGCAGGTCGATGGTTTGCAGACCAGCATGCAGGAAGCGGCCGATCTGGATGACCTCAAGCAAGTGCTGGAGAACCATCTGGAAGGCCTGCTCGGCACCATGGATCAACACCAGAAACAACGCGATGCCCGCGAGCAGGAAGTGGCGGCACGCCTCAAGGGTCTGGCCGAGCGTGTGGCGCACATGGAGCAGGAAGCCCTGGGCTTTCGCGAACACCTGGAAGAACAGCGGCAGAAAGCCCTGATCGATCCGCTGACCGGCCTGCCCAACCGCGCCGCCTGGAGCGAACGCCTGGAACACGAGATCAAACAGTGGCAGCAACACGGCAACACCTTGAGCCTGGCGATGCTCGACCTCGATCATTTCAAGCGCATCAACGACAACTACGGCCATCTGGCCGGCGACAAGGTGCTGAAGATCATCGCCACAGTGCTGCGCAAACGCCTGCGCGCTGCGGATTTCATTGCCCGCTTTGGTGGCGAGGAGTTCGTGCTGCTGTTGCCGGCCACCACGCCAGCGGTGGGCGCCAAGCTGCTGGAAAGCCTGCGCGCGGCAATCGAAGCCTGCCCGTTTCACTTCAAGGGCGAACGGGTGACGATCACCATTTCCATGGGCCTGGCGTCGTTCAAAACGGGAGAACACAGCGATCTGGTGCTCAAAAGAGCCGATCAGGCGTTGTACCGCGCAAAAAACGGCGGGCGCAACCGGGTCGAGCTGGGCTGAGCAATTGTTCCATTTTGTTTAATTCAGTCCGCCGGCCGTCGAGATCCGAGGCAGTACGTTACACTGTTGCATTACTGTCTTGCGTGTACTGCCTTCTGCCATGAAATTTTTTGCCCTCCTCGCGTCGCTGCTCGTTCTGGCCGGTTGTGCCAGCGGCCCGCGTTACGACACCAGCCATCCTTCGGCCAATCACGACAGCCGCGTGCAGTTCGTGATCGTGCATTACACCTCGGCGTCGCTCGCGCGTTCGCTGCAACTGCTGACCCACGGCGAAGTCAGCAGCCACTACCTGATCGGCGATGACAAGGGCGCCACCATTTACAAACTGATGGATGAAAACCAGCGTGCCTGGCACGCCGGGGAAAGCCAGTGGCAGGGCCGCACCTGGCTCAATTCCAGCTCGATCGGTATCGAGATCGTCAATCCGGGCTTCAAGGACACGCCGACCGGGCGCCTGTGGTTCCCTTATAGCGAAGCGCAGATTCAGTCCCTGATCGTCCTGCTCAAGGACATCAGCCAGCGCCAGGGCATCAGCCCGCGCCATATCATCGGTCACAGCGACATCGCGCCCCTGCGCAAACTCGACCCCGGCCCACTGTTCCCATGGAAACGTCTGGCCGCCGAAGGCCTGGGCGTATGGCCTAATGAACAAGCGGTGGCGCGGCAGCAGGTGCTGTTCAACGCCGAATTGCCGAGCATCAGTTGGTTCCAGGAACAACTGGCGCGCGTCGGTTACGACACCCCGCAAACCGGCGAGCTGGATGTAGCGACGCGCCATGTGCTCGCAGCGTTCCAGATGCATTTCCGCCCTTCCCGTTTCGACGGTATGCCGGACGCGCAAACAGCCGCGTTGTTGCTGGTACTCAATCAGACAAAATAATGACGCCCGCCCGACGGTCAGGGCGAAATCGCAATCAGCAGCTATAACTCATTGGTAATTCTTCGGATATTCCATGATGGTTGCTACCCGAGCGACGCTGCGTAGCTGGTTTTATCGCCCGTGGTTTTTGGCGATGATCGCGGCTGTCCTCAGTGCAAGCCTGCTGATCGCCGGCGGAATGTTCGTCGCCATGCGCCAGATCGAGCAGAACGAAAGCCAGGAGATGAACGCCCAGGGCGAGCGTTTTCTGGCCCGCCTTGAGCAGCTGTTCGGGCAATTGCGCGAAAGTCTCGACGACCTTCAGGCGCAGCCGTTGCGCAGTTGCGATGAGGAAATGATCGCCACCCTGCAACAGGTCACTTTCAACTATCGCTTCGTCTATGAAGCAGCCTACATGGACGGCTCGCGGATCTGCTCCAACCGCCCCCGGCAGGAGGGGCTGTCGGTCGTCCGCGCGCCGGACATCAAGGGCCCGACTTACAGCTACTGGCTCAACACCACCACCGAACCCGATGAAAACCGCGCGGCGCTGATGCTCGGGCGCGGCAACTTCCGTGTGGCGACATCGCGCGGGCATTTGACCGACATGGTCGACCTGCCAACGGACAGCAGCCTGCTGGTGGTACTCGATCATGGCAGGCGAGCGATTCCGGTGCTCGGCACCGCCCAGACCTGGCCACCGACCGAAGTATGGCCACCGAAGAGCCGCGAGGCCCTGCAAGTCACCCAGTCACGGCTGATCTACCGCATGCCAACCAACAATCCGGAATATCAGTTGGTGCTGATCACCCCGCGCACTGGCATGCACATCCCCACCGTCTGGTGGTGGATGGTGCCGGCCTGCCTGCTGCTGGGGGCGTTTGCCGGCTTCTTCGTGTTTCTGCTGGTGCGCCAGCGCCAGTCACTGGACGCCGAACTCCAGGGCGCGATACGACGGGGCGAGCTACAAGTGCTGTATCAACCGATATTCGACCTCGACAGCCGCAATTGCGTGGGCGCCGAAGCCCTGCTGCGCTGGCGCCGCCCGGACGGCACCCTGACCAGCCCCGACCTGTTCATTCCATTGGCAGAAAACACCGGGCAGATACGGCAGATGACCGATTTCGTCCTGCAGCGGCTGCTGGAACAATTGGGACCAGTGCTGCGCGCCAATCCGCAGCTGTACATCTCGGTCAACCTTGCGGCGTGCGACGTGATGGTGCCGCGCATCGGTCAAGTCATGGCCAGGCTGTTGACCCTGCACCGGGTTGCGGCGCGGCAGATCGCCTTCGAAGTCACTGAGCGCGGGCTGATCGATGTGGTGGTGGCGCGGGAGAACCTGCAAGCCTTGCGCGATGTCGGCCATCAAGTGTTGATCGACGATTTCGGTACCGGTTATTGCAGCCTCGCCTACCTGCAAACGTTGCCGGTGGACTGCCTGAAAATCGACAAGGCCTTCATCGACGCACTCGGTCATGACGCGGCCAGCAGTGGCGTTGCTCCGCACATCATTCACATGGCGCAGGCACTGGATCTGAAGGTGATTGCCGAGGGCATCGAGCACGAAGCGCAAGCCGTGTTTCTCAGCAGCGAGGGGGTCAAGTTCGGTCAGGGCTGGCTGTTCGCCCAGGCCTTGAGTGCGGTGCAGTTCATTGAACTGATCACCCGTGGACGGCGCCTTGCCGGACGCCGGCTGGATGACGAAGCCTAGACCGCCAGCGCCATGTAGAACTGCGTGCCCTGCCCCGGCCGCGAATAGACGCCCATGCGCCCGCCATGCAACTGCACAATTTCCTTGCACAAAGCTAAACCGAGCCCGGCGCCGCCCTTCTTGCGCCCGACCTGCACGAACGGTTCGAAAATCCGCCCTTGCTGCCCGTAGGCAATGCCTTCTCCGTTGTCTTCGACGCTGATAATCACCCGCTCGCCATGTCGGCGCGCTTGCAGGCGGATCTGCCCGTCGCGGGCAGTGTGGCGCAGAGCATTATCGATCAGGTTATCCAGTACCCGGTCCAGTTGCGCCTGATCGGCCTGCAGGCGCGGCAACGGCCCCTGCACTTCGACGTTCAAGGCAATGCCTTTGGCCGCCGCCGCATCCGCAAAGCGCGATTGCGCCTGCGCCAGCAAGTCTTCGATGGAGCACGGCGCCAGGGTGAGCTTCTGTAAACCGTTCTGATAACGCGAAAAGTTGAGCAAGTCATTGATCAACTGCATCAGGCGCTGCATCTCTTCATTGACCGTGTCGAGCAAGTCCGCCTCGCGTGACTCCGGGGGAAACTTCGCCCGCTCGCGAAACAGCCCGAACGCCATGTGCATGCCGGTGACCGGCGTGCGCAGCTCATGGGAGGCACGCAGCACAAACTCGCTGCGTACGCGCTCGAAGGCGCGCTGCTCGGTGACGTCATGCAGCACCATCACCGCGCCAAGAATATGCCCCTGGGTGTGGCTGACCGGCGTCAGGCTGTAAGTCAGCAGACGTGATTCGCCATCGACCTCGATGCTCAAATCTTCCGGAGCACGCTCAAGGGTGCCGCCGCGCAACACCAGTTGCAGTTGTGCGTCGAGTTCCGGGCGCTCCAGCGCTGTGCCCAAACCCTGACCGAGTCGATCACTGTCCCAGCCCAACTGGCGCTGGGCCACTGGATTGAGGTGCTCCAGATGCCCTTCGCGATCAATCATCAGCAAGCCGTCGTCGATGCTGTCGAGCACCGCTTGCAAGCGTTGCTGACCGGCCAGCAGCTCGTCGACGTTGGTCGCCTGATGCTCGCGCAGCGCCTCGGCCATCAGCCCGAAGCGCTTGGTCAGCTGGTTCATTTCCATCGCCGAGGAAATCGGCAGCGTCACCTCGAAATTGCCCTGGCCGATATTGTCCGCCGCTTGCGCCAGCGCCTCGATCGGTGCGCCGAAACGCCGGGCAATCGCATGCGCGGTGACAAAGCCGATGATCAGCACCGCCAGTCCCACCAACCCGAGCAGGCCGGAGACCAGCAGCGCCCTTTCCCGGGCGTCATGCTGCACCGCGTTGATGTTGTCCAGCGCGTGCTTGTGCTCGGCAATCAAACCGTTGCGCAAGATGTTGAAGCGTTCTCTGAGGTCGCTGTTGCCGCTGAGCACATTGCCCGGATTACGCGACAGCTCGAACGCCTGGAGAAAACTCAGATAGTCGGCCTTGGCCTGGGTAAACCCGTACTGGCGGCCATCGCCGTCGGCCTCCTGCGAAATGCCTTCATCAAGCAATTGCAGGTAATGCTGCTTTGACGCTTCGAACGCGGCGGGATCGGGTTTTTCGGCCAGCATCAGCACCAACTGGTCGCCGAGGGTCTGACGCAACTTGAGCCCCAGGTCGAGGGTCACGAAGTTGCTGCGGATCGTTGCTTCCTGAGTACCGGCCATCTGCATCACGCTGACCAGCCCGAGCAACAGCCCGAGCAAGGCGACCGTGATCAGCGCAGAAATGCTCAGGAACAAGCGAGTGCGCAACTTCATCGCCAGCTTCATCGTCGGGCGCTCACAGGTTGTACTGCTTGCGCTTGCGATACAGGGTCGACGCGTCGATGCCCAGGGTTTTCGCCGCCTGATCCAGCGTGCCTGCCGTCGCCAGCACCGCGCCGATGTGGGCTTTTTCCAGTTCATCGAGGCTCAGCGCGGCGCCGACTCGAGGTGCGTTGTTCGCCGGCTGCTCGGCCATGCCGAGGTGGCTGATTTCCACGCGTTCCTGCGGGCAGATGATGCTCGCCCGCTCCACTACGTTGCGCAGCTCGCGGATATTGCCCGGCCAGCGATAACCCAGCAGCGCCTCTCGCGCTTCGTCACTGAAGCCTCGGGCCGGGCGTGCGTACTCTTTTACGAAGCGCGCGAGGAAGCGGTCCGCCAGGGTCAGGATGTCCTCGGCACGTTCGCGCAATGGCGGCAGATGCAGGGTGATCACGTTGAGGCGATACAGCAGGTCTTCACGGAAGCGCCCGTCGCGCACCATGTCTTCGAGATTAAGGTTGGTCGCGGCGAGAATCCGCACATCGGCACGACGGGTCACTGGATCCCCTACCCGCTCGTATTCCTTGTCCTGAATAAAACGCAGCAACTTGGGTTGCAAAGTCAGCGGAAAATCGCCGATCTCGTCGAGAAACAGCGTGCCACCGTCCGCCTGATTGACTCGACCAAGCGTACTTTCGCTGGCGCCGGTAAACGCACCGCGACTGTGACCGAACAGCTCGCTTTCCATCAACTCTGCGGTCAACGACGGGCAGTTGATGGTCACGCAGGATTTCTTCTCGCGCTTGCTCCACCCATGAATGGCCCGGGCCAGTTCCCCTTTACCCGTGCCGGATTCGCCGAGGATGAGGATGTTGGCGTCGGTACCGGCAACCTGCCGCGCAGTTTCCAGCACGACTTTCATCGCCGGGCTGTGAGAGTCGAGGCCGTCCTTGGGTTTGCGGATCTCGCCTTCGAGGGCTTCCAGACGCGCCGAGAGCTGGCGCACTTCCAGCTGCTTGGCGGTAGCCAGACGCAACTGGTCAGGGCTGCACGGTTTGACCAGATAGTCGGCGGCGCCCGCCTGGATCGCGTCCACCGCGGTATCGACCGCCGAATGCGCGGTGACAATCACCACCCGCATCCATGGCGCCTGAACGCGCATCTGCGCCAGTACATCGAGACCGTTGTCTTCACCCAGACGCAAATCAAGGAAGCACAGGTCGAATACCTGGCGTTGCAACAGTGCATCAGCCTGAGCCGCGCTGTTGGCGGTGGCCACCGTATAACCTTCGTCTTCGAGGCAGTAACGAAAGGTTCGCAGGATGGCGGACTCGTCGTCCACCAGCAGAATGCGGCCTTGATGCTCAGTGGCAGATTCCATTTTTCCTACGCTCCATAGTGATTGATCTTGGGTTAGTCCCGGAAAAATCGGGCAAGTTGCATGGTTGATTCTGAACGATGCGAGCCATGGGAGGGTAGCTCTCTCCTGCCTTGACGGCCAATCCGTTGATTTTGTTGAGTTTTTAAACAATCACCGATTTACAGAGGGTTCCCTGCGTACTTTTCTGACATCCGCGACGTGCTCTCAATTCCATAAGAATGAAATCTCCTACGAAATAATCATGCATTTCGCACGACCGTAGATGACCCATCGTGCAGGATGCGTCCGTCGCTGAATTTCACTCACTCACAAACCATTGATTTTATTGAATATTTTTCAAATAAAAAACTGGCATGCAGCCTGCAATACCTCATTCAGCCCGGGCAGATTCCACTGCCCCAACCGAATAAGAGTGAGGAACCCAGGATGACTCGCCAACGTGCCGCCCAAGTGCGTATCTCGCCACTGCATATCCAGCAAGGCCTGTTTGGCGTACTTGCGCTGTTGATCACCCTGATCGCCTGCCAGCAATACCTGAGCTGGGAAAACAGCCAGAAGCCTGAGCCACTGATCTCGATTCAACACAGCACGCAGACGCACTTCAGCGCTGTCAGCAGCAGTCAGGCAGAAAGCGCCTCGATGCGCATGATGGATGTCGATCAGCCACAGCCGCTGGATCAACAGCCACGTGAAGAGCGCTGGGTTTTCTGACGAACCGAAGAATTCAGGCGCATCGCGCCGGAACACGCAATATCCCTAAATAGAGAAGTAAGGAGAATCACCATGTTGAGCTGGGCAATTACATTCTTGATCATTGCCATCATCGCCGCCGTACTGGGCTTCGGTGGTATCGCGGGCACCGCCACGGGTATCGCCAAGATTCTCTTTGTCGTGTTCCTGGTGATGTTCATCGCTTCCTTCTTCTTTGGCCGTCGCGGCCGAGGTTAACGATGATTGCTTTGAAGACACTGGCAGCCGCCCTGCTTATGGGCGGTAGTGCCATGGCGATGGCGGCCAATGATGGCCAGGCGCGGGTCAACGAGCTGCTCAGCTCCGACCCGCAATACCGGGAAACCTGGCAAGGCGTTGTGAAGCACGAAGAACGCCTGCCGGAATGGGTGATGAACCTGTCCGGCACGCCAGACCAGCAGATGAATGCCGTGACTGAAGACGGCGACAAGTACTTGGTCGGCCCGCTCTGTGAATCCGCAGACAAGTGCCTCAACCACCGCTTGATCGTGGCCTTCAGCTTCGACAAGAAAGATGCATATGCCATGCTCGTGGATGTGCCCGAAGGACTGCCGGCCGACAAGTCGCCAACGCGACATGCCACCTACCGCTTCCTCGGCAAACCGGATGAAGGTATGCAGAACCTGCTGATGGAAACGCTGAAGAAAGATCCGAAGTGGTATTGATTCGAACATGAGGGCAGCGCCCCGCTGCCCTTTATTGCGCCTACCCGAGGAAGGCTGGCGCATGACCAAGGGGCCGGGACGTTCTGACTGTTGCAGGGTCGGAGTGACCTACGGGTACAGGGAGTGCCTGCGCGAGGGCCGGGTCAGGGTAAAAGCTGCGACGCAGGTTCGCCGACCCTCAGTGGTTCGACGGACTTGCGCTGAGCTTTATCCGATGCAAAAACATTGATCCAGAGCGTCCTGCTCATCTTTTTATGCCTCACACTGCGCGCGAAAACATTACGCGGTGTTTCCTGGCGACCGTATATCGAGAAAGAGTCCCTTTAAACAGTGGTACATCTAGTCTGCAAACGTAGGCTTTTTCTTAAGATTTCCGTCGAAATTTCTCGTTTAAAAAATAACCAATCTACGCTGCAATGGCCGGTTCACGGCACTTATGCCGGCTGAAATGTCGCAATCGAACCGGTTGGGACGCCAGTTTCAATTAAAAAAGCTCATGCCGATTCGGCATAGGGTAGGCGTTTACGGCATTAGACGGCGCAACCTTGCATCGGAATAGTTGCGCCTTTTTTCGCCTGCCGAAGAGCCGTAAATACGCGCTTCGGGGCACCTTATACGGAGGCAGATGCACAGACTTTTCCGCTGACAGAGCGTTCCAGTTCCTGCATGTGCCTGAGTCAAACGCAAGTAAGGGTAAAGATAATGAAGAAGGCAAAACTCAGCCTCGCCTGGCAGATCCTCATCGGTCTGGTTTTAGGGATTGCAATTGGTGCGTTGCTCAACCACTTCAGTGCCGAAAAAGCCTGGTGGATCAGCAACGTCCTGCAACCGGCAGGCGATATCTTTATCCGTCTGATCAAGATGATCGTGATCCCGATCGTCATCTCCTCCCTGATCGTCGGCATCGCCGGCGTGGGCGACGCCAAGAAACTCGGGCGTATCGGTCTGAAGACCATCATCTACTTCGAGATCGTCACCACCATCGCGATCATCGTCGGCCTGCTGCTGGCCAACCTGTTCCACCCGGGCGCCGGCATCGACATGAGCACCCTGGGCACGGTGGATATTTCCAAGTACCAGGCGACCGCCGCCGAAGTGCAGCATGAGCACGCGTTCATCGAGACTATCCTCAACCTGATCCCGTCGAACATCTTCGCGGCCATGGCCCGTGGCGAAATGCTGCCGATCATCTTCTTCTCCGTGCTGTTCGGTCTCGGTCTGTCGAGCCTGCAGTCGGACCTGCGCGAGCCGCTGGTGAAGATGTTCCAGGGCGTCTCGGAAAGCATGTTCAAAGTCACCCACATGATCATGAACTACGCGCCGATCGGCGTGTTCGCCCTGATCGCGGTGACCGTGGCCAACTTCGGCTTCGCCTCGCTGCTGCCGCTGGCCAAACTGGTGATCCTGGTTTACGTCGCCATCGCTTTCTTCGCCTTCGTGGTGCTGGGCCTGATCGCCAAGCTGTTCGGCTTCTCGGTGATCAAGCTGATGCGCATCTTCAAGGATGAGCTGGTCCTGGCTTACTCCACCGCCTCCTCGGAAACCGTACTGCCACGGGTGATCGAGAAGATGGAAGCCTACGGCGCACCGAAAGCCATCTGCAGCTTCGTGGTACCGACCGGCTATTCGTTCAACCTCGACGGTTCGACCCTGTACCAGTCGATCGCAGCAATCTTCATTGCCCAGCTGTACGGGATTGACCTGTCGATCAGCCAACAACTGCTGCTGGTGCTGACCCTGATGGTCACCTCCAAAGGCATCGCCGGCGTACCGGGCGTGTCCTTCGTGGTGCTGCTGGCGACGCTGGGCAGTGTGGGTATCCCGCTGGAAGGCCTGGCGTTCATCGCCGGTGTCGACCGCATCATGGACATGGCGCGTACCGCACTGAACGTGATCGGCAACGCCTTGGCAGTGCTGGTTATCGCGCGCTGGGAAGGCATGTACGACGACGCCAAAGGCGAGCGCTACTGGAACTCCCTGCCGCACTGGCGCAGCAAGGAAAAACTGCCGGCTGGCGAGATCTCCAAGAACTGATAGCTGAAACCTGTGGAGATCGGCTTTTTTGTGGGAGCGAGCCTGCTCGCGAAGGCGGTATGTCATTAAGCATTGATGGACTGACAGGACGCTTTCGCGAGCAGGCTCGCTCCCACAGGGGATTTGAGCCAAGCCACAAATGAGGCACACACGAACCCCGGAGCAATCCGGGGTTTGTCGTTTCTGGCGACCCCGCTATCATTCGCCGCATCTTCCGGGGGATTTGACTGATGCTTAATGGCCTGTGGCTTGGCTTCTTCGTCGTGGCGGCAATATCTGCGCTGGTGCAGTGGCTGGTCGGTGGCAACGCCGGGATTTTCGCGGCGATGGTGGAAAGCATTTTCGCCATGGCCAAACTCTCGGTCGAGGTGATGGTGCTGCTGTTCGGCACGCTGACCCTGTGGCTGGGCTTTCTGCGCATCGCCGAGAAGGCCGGGATCGTCGAGTGGCTGGCAAAGGTCCTCGGCCCGCTGTTCCTGCGGCTGATGCCGGAAGTCCCGGCCGGTCACCCGGCGCTCGGTCTGATTACCCTGAACTTCGCCGCCAACGGCCTGGGCCTGGACAACGCCGCCACGCCGATCGGCCTCAAGGCCATGAAGGCGCTGCAGGAGCTCAACCCCAGCGCGACCATCGCCAGCAACGCGCAGATCCTGTTCCTGGTGCTCAACGCCTCGTCGCTGACCCTGTTGCCGGTGACAATCTTCATGTACCGCGCCCAGCAAGGCGCACCAGACCCGACTCTGGTGTTTCTGCCGATTCTGCTGGCGACCAGTTGCTCGACCATCGTCGGCTTCCTCTCGGTGGCGTTCATGCAGCGCCTGCGCATCTGGGACCCGGTGGTGCTGGCCTATCTGATTCCCGGCGCACTGATCCTCGGCGGCTTCATGGCGCTGCTGGCGACGATGTCGGCCACGGCACTGGCCGGGCTGTCGTCGATCCTTGGCAATCTCACGCTGTTCGGCCTGATCATGCTGTTCCTGGTGATCGGCGCGTTACGCAAGGTCAAGGTCTACGAAGCGTTCGTCGAGGGCGCGAAGGAGGGCTTCGACGTCGCCAAGAACCTGCTGCCGTACCTGGTGGCGATGCTCTGCGCGATTGGCGTGCTGCGTGCCTCGGGCGCGCTGGACTTTGGTCTGGATGGCATTCGGCATCTGGTGCAGTGGGCCGGGTGGGATACGCGTTTTGTCGATGCGTTGCCGACGGCGATGGTCAAACCGTTTTCCGGCAGCGCCGCACGGGCGATGCTGATCGAGACCATGAAGACCTCCGGCGTCGACAGCTTCCCGTCACTGGTGGCGGCGACGATTCAGGGCAGCACCGAGACCACGTTCTATGTGCTGGCAGTGTATTTCGGCGCGGTGGGGATTCAGCGCGCAAGGCACGCCGTTGGATGCGCGCTACTGGCTGAATTGGCCGGCGTACTCGGCGCCATCGGCGTCTGCTACTGGTTCTTCGGTTAACCACGAATCCCCATTGTGGGAGCGGGCTTGCTCGCGAAAGCGGCGGGTCAGTCGACCTGTATATTGACTGACACACCGCCTTCGCGAGCAAGCCCGCTCCCACAGAGGTTATGTGTAAGGTTCAAGGTCTGGGTTGTTGGGCGAATTGCTGGCCTTGCTGAACAGCCCAGGCGACAACCTTGGCCGTCAGCCGATCACTGGCCTGTCCAAACCCGGCCACCACCGCTGGCACCTGCACATCGTTCAACGGCTGACGCTCTTCGAAGCGGCGGCTGGCGAGAATCTTCTGATCATAGCCGCGCACCAGCAGCGCATCGACGCGCACCACGACGCTGGCCTGATTGCCCTGATACTCGGTCTGAAACGCCTGCAAACTGCCGCCCAGTTCCAGATCCGCAGCGAAGTTGCTGTCATCGGTACTGAGCAGTGTCACCCGACCATCGCGGGCAAAGCCATCGAGCAGCCGATTACGCACCAGCACCGGCGCCGGATCGCTCCAGCGCGACGCCTTGTAGCTGCTGATCACGTCGCCCTGTGGAATCACCGCGATGTTCGGCCGGTTCAGCGCTTCGCTGGCCTGCAACTTGTTCAGGCGCAGCGACCAGTGCTGGGTCGCCGCCAAACTGGCTGAGGCGGGCGCTTGCGCGGCGGGCAGGCGATAGACGTCCGAAGGTTCAGCCTTGGGCAGGATCGAGCAGGCACTGGTCAAAGCGAGGCTGGCGAGGAGAGCGAAATGAATCAGCTTCATGGGGTGAATTCCTTGTTCTTGTCACTGCCCAGCAGGTAGCCGCTGGGGTTGGCCTCAAGGCGTTGCGAAATGCCGCGCAGCGAAGTCAGGGTTTCGCGCAGTTCGCGGATCGCCGGTGCCAGGCCATTGAGGCCCTGCATTCCGTTGTCGAGCGAGTTCTGGTTCTTGCTCAGCAGGCCGTTGATGGTGGCGCTGCTCTGTTCCAGCGACTTCATCGCCTGCTCGGCACTGCCCAGCGCCTGCTTGCCCTGATCGTTGAGCAGGCCGTTGGCGTTGCGCATCAGCGCCGAAGTTTGCTCAAGCATGCTGCCGGCCTGCTTGCCGACGCTCGCCAGTTGCTGCATGGCCTGGCGCAGGTCGCCGCGCTGATCGTTGATCGAACCGGTGGTCTGCTCCAGATGCGCCAGGGTGTTGCTGACGCGCTCGACGTTCTCCTGAGAAAACATCTGGTTGGCGTTGCTCAGCAGTGCGGTGATACCGGTCATCAGGTCGTTGCTGTCGTTGAGCAGCCGGGAAATAGGCGAGGGTGCCGCGACAATGGTCGGCAGCTCGCCGTCATGCCCACGCAGCTTCGGACTCTCCGGGGTGCCGCCGCTGAGCTGGATGATCGAGGTGCCAGTGATCCCGGCCAGTGCCAGTTTGGCCTGGGTGTCTTCCTTTACCGGGGTGTCCCCACCCAGACGAATCCGCGCCAGCACTCGGCGTGGGTCTTTCGGGTCGAGACGCAGGTTGACCACGTCACCGACCTTGATCCCGCTGTACTGCACGGGGCTGCCCTTGGACAGGCCGCTGACCGCCTCGTTGAAGACCACTTCATAATCCTTGAACTCGCTGTCGACGCTGGACTTGGCCAGCCACAGGCCGAAGAGCAGGGCGCCTGCCACGACAATCACTGAGAACAGGCCGATCAACACATGATGGGCTCGGGTTTCCATGTCAGACCTCGTTGAGCAATTTGGCGGCGTCCAGCGCCGAGCGGCCACGCGGGCCGTGGAAGTATTCGTGAATCCACGCGTCGTCGGTTTCCGAAACCACATCGATAGGGCCGGCCACCAGCACTTTCTTCTGCGCCAGCACCGCCACACGGTCGGTGATGGTGTAGAGCGTGTCGAGGTCGTGGGTCACCAGAAACACGCTCAGGCCCAGCGCATCGCGCAGGGTCAGGATCAGTTGATCGAACTGCGCCGCGCCAATCGGATCGAGGCCGGCGGTGGGTTCGTCGAGAAACAGGATGTCCGGGTCCAGCGCCAGAGCCCGGGCCAGCGCAGCGCGCTTGATCATCCCGCCGGACAGCGACGCCGGGTATTTGTCCGCCGCCGACAGCGGCAGCCCGGCCAGTGCCAGCTTCACCGCCGCCAGATGCTCGGCGTCGTGGCGGCTCAGGCCGGCGTGTTCGATCAGCGGCAGGGCGACGTTTTCGGTCACCGTCAGCGAGGAGAACAGCGCGCCTTTCTGGAACAGAACACCAAAGCGCCGCTCGACCAGCGAACGCTCATGCTCGGACAGGCTCGGCAGGTTTTGCCCGAACACCTTCACGTTGCCTTCGCTGGGCCGACGCAGACCGACAATGCTGCGCAACAGCACCGATTTACCGCTGCCGGAGCCGCCGACCACGGCGAGGATTTCACCTTTGTACAAATCCAGATCGAGATTCTCGTGCACGCTCTGGCTACCAAAGCGATTGCACAGGCCACGGACTTCGATCACCGCCTCCGAGGGCGCGCGGGGTAGACGACTCACCAGCCCATCTCCATGAAGAACAGCGCAGCCACCGCATCGAGCACGATCACCACGAAAATCGACTGCACCACGGCTGACGTGGTGTGCGCACCGACCGATTCGGCGCTGCCGCTGACCTTGAAGCCTTCCAGGCAACCGATCGTGGCGATCAGGAAGGCAAAGATCGGCGCTTTCACCAGGCCGACCAGAAAGTGCTGAATACCGATGTCGCTCTGCAGCAGCGAGAGAAACATCGCCGGCGAAATCCCCAGCGACACCGCGCACACCACGCCACCGCCGATGATCCCGCAGAGCATCGCCAGAAACGTCAGCATCGGCAGCGCCACCAGCATCGCCAACACGCGCGGCACCACCAGCAGCTCCATCGGGTCGAGGCCGAGGGTGCGGATCGCGTCGATCTCCTCGTTGGCCTTCATCGAACCGATCTGCGCGGTGAACGCGCTGGCGGTGCGCCCGGCCATCAGGATCGCCGTGAGCAACACGCCGAACTCACGCAGGAAAGAGAAGCCCACCAGGTCCACGGTAAAGATCGTCGCGCCGAAACTGGCCAGCACCGTGGCGCCGAGAAATGCCACCACCGCGCCGACCAGAAAAGTCAGCAGCGCCACGATCGGCGCGGCGTCGAGGCCGGTCTGTTCGATGTGGGCGACGACGGGGGTGATGCGCCAGCGCTTGGGGCGCAACAGGTTGCGGGCGATGGTTTCGAGGATCAGGCCGATGAAACCCAGCACTTGCAGGGTGTCCTGCCAGACCGTTTCCACGGCGCGCCCGATGCGGGTCAGCAGTTGCACGCTGACACTGACTTCCGGCTCTTTGACCGGCACACAGAAATCAGTCAGCGAGCGATACACAGTCTGCAGCAGCGCGCGGTCAGCCTGGGAAATCGTGCAGTCGGGGTGTTCGGCGGATTTGCCCAGACGCTCGGAACCGAGCAGCTCCACCAGCAACGAAGCGCCCGCAGTGTCGAGCGCACCGAGGCTGTTGAGGTCGACCACGGTATTGGCGTCGTACTGGCCGGTCAGTTTTTCGGTCAGGTGCTTGAGGTCGGCGTAATGGGCAAGCGTCCAGTCCCCGGAAACCCGCAGGCGGGCAGGGCTGATTGACGTGTCCAGTTGGGCATTACCGCTCATTGCGCTGCTGATCATAAGCTCCGTGCTTGTCCGGCTATTAAGCGAACTAACGTAATAGCACGAACCGGATTACTTTTCTTTGATCGCTGTGCTGTCTGTCACTTCGAAACGCAACACGCCGATCACCTGACCATCTTCAGTCAGCACCCGCACCTGCCACTTGCCCGCCGGGTTGCCGGGGAAGTTCTGCTTGTGCGTCCACGCCCGGTAACCCTCCTTACGCCCGCCGTGGATATCGAGAGCGATGCGGTCGACCTCTTTGCCGTCGAACTGCCACACGTGGTAGATCCGCTCATCCAGCCCGCGCGGCGCGTTGATTGCGGTGTAGGCGTAGAGACCGCCGTTGCGGATCTGCTCGGCGCTGACCTGTTCGAGGCTGTCGCCCGGGGTGCGATCCTGCAACTGGGTGCTGATCGCCACGTCGGTCATCCACAGCGTCGCCGGCGGCACCCACGAGCGCAGCGTCCAGCCGACCGCGCCAATGCCGAAGGTGATGCACAGAATGGCCAACGCGTTGCGCACGGTGCGGATCGGGAAGATCGACGCCAGACTCGGGAACGACAACACCACCGCCGTGCCCAGCGCCCATTTGAAACTCTGCGCGGTGGTCAGGTGCATGATCACCGGCAGCGCGGTGAGCAGGGCGGCGAACAGGGTCAGGGTGTGCAACGCGAGAAAAGCCCAGCGCCGTGGCGCCAGCCATTTGTAATAGAGCGGATCGACAATCGAGATCAGCGCGGCGATGCACAGCAGGCCGGTGAAGATCAGTTGACCGCTGTTCCAGGTGGTGGTGATGAAGAAGAACGGCAGGACGAAAAACAGGCTTTCCTGATGGATCATCTGCGTCGCGTAACGCAGCAGCGGCTGGGGGATCTCCCGCTTGAAGATGCGCGTGAACAGGCCGGTCAGGGTGTTTTCCAGCATCAGCCAGATCCAGCTCAGCAGCATGATGATGGTGATCCAGCTCGCCAGTCCCTGTTGGCGATCGACCAGAATGAAACTGCCGACCCCGGAGATGAAACCGCCAAGCGCAATCACCCCGGGATAGCGCTTCATCAGCTCGAGAATGCGCTGGATCAGGAGGGGGATTTTCTGCATGGTGGCGGTTCACGACTGGATAGGGAAAAACCTCGACAGAGTACCGTCCGCCGGGCAACGTGGCGAGGCTCCCGGTCAGTAAAATCAGCACGGATCCCTGTGGGAGCGGGCTTGCTCGCGAAGGGGCCGTGTCAGTCGACATCATTGCTGAATGACACACCGCATTCGCGAGCAAGCCCGCTCCCACAGGTTCAGTGTTTGGCTGGCTTACGGCGGTGCAAGCGCCAACCCACCAGGATGAGCAGCACGACGCCCAATCCACCCGCCACCAGCCACAACACTTGATCATCACTAAGCAACGGTTTCTCGATCCGCAGATATCCCGGTTGCAGCAGCAACTCGCGCATGGCCTTGTTTGCCGTTTCCAGGGTCACGCCTTGCAGCTCGCGGGCCGGGTTGGCAAAGCGCCCGTCCTCGTAATCGCCCAGCGCGCTCCAGTAGTAATCCGCCATGGCACTGTTGCCCTGTACCGCCCAGGCCTGATGGGCGATGGCGGCTTGTTTGATCCGGGCGAAGGTGTCCGGGTCGAGGCCGTTTTTCAGCAGGTCGGCCTTGAGGTCTTCCAGCACCTGTTGGGCTTCGGCGAGGTCATCGCGATCCACGTCAGCGTTGAGGCTCATGAAGCCGACCCCGCCAAACACTTCGCGCTCGGCCCATGGCCCGTAGGACAGGCCGTGATTCAGGCGAATCTGCCGGTACAGCGCCCAGTCGAGGTAGTCCTTGAGGATGTCGAAGGTCTCGTCGTACTGATCGTCGAGCATCGGCTCCGGCACCAGCCAGTGCAACTTGGCGCTGTCGCCGATGAAGCCACGGGTGAGGGTGCGTTCATGGGCGGCGCTGGTGCGGATGTCCGGCAGCTCACGGTGCTCCGCCGGGTCCACCGCTTCGAGCGCGCCCCAGGTGCGTTCCAGATAGGCCGGCAGCAGTTTGTCGAGCTCACCGACGACGATCAGGGTCATGTTGTTCGGCGCGTACCAGGTCTTGCGCACCTTCTCCAGTTGCTTCTGGGTCAGGTGACCGACCTCGGCCCGTTGCGGGCATTTCAGGCCAAGCTCAACCGCCAGTTGATTGCTCGCGGTGTGGCCCAGATCCTGACGGTCGAGAAAGCGTTGCAGGCGGGTGTAGTGGCCGCCGTCCTCGCGCTCGACTACGCGCTTGGCAGCGTTGATCGCGTTGTCGTCGATGCGGGTCTGGGTCAAAAGGTCGAGCAACAGGTCGAGGACCTTGCGCTGATTCTTTGCCGGGGCTTCGATGACGAACGTGGTGTCGGCGTTGCTGGTGAACGCGTTCCACTCACCGCCCAGCGCCTGCATGCGCTCCTCGAGGCCGCCTTCGCCGGTGGCATCGACGCCGCTGAACAGCAGGTGCTCAAGCAGATGCGGCAGCTCTTTTTCATCGCAGTCGAAATCGTCGAGACCGACGCCCACCACCAGACGAATCGCCACATGCCCGCGCTCGGTGCCGGGCTTGAGCAACAGCTGCAAACCGTTGGGCAGCGCATAGCCTTCGACCTGAAAGCGATCAACGGCGAAGGCGGGCAGGGAACCGAGCAACAGACAGGCGAACAACAGGCAACGCATAACAGGCTTCCATACGGCTGATTTGGAGATCCGTGTCGCTATTCAGGCCGCTTTCGCGAGCAGGCTCGCTCCCACCTTGAAATTCATTCCCTGTGGGAGCGAGCCTGCTCGCGAATATCTTGCGGCTGAATCAATGTTACTGACTGACCCCAGCCCCAGACGTTCCAGGCGAATGCGTAATGTCGGCAATATCATCCGCTTCCAGCGCCCCGGTATCCGCCGTTTCCAGCACCACGTAAGCACTGCTGCAAAACAGCGAATTCAAGCGCTTCATATCCGCAATCAGCTCCAGATGCAGCGAACTGGTTTCCAGACTCTGCACGATCTTACGTTGCAAACGGCTGACATGGGCATGGGCCAGACGCCGTTCCTGTGCGCGAAAGCGACGTTTCTCGCGCAACAGCTGACGGGCGCTTTCCTTGTCGCCGCTGAGGAACACTGACAGGCCCAGGCGCAGGTTGGCGATCAGTTGCTGATGCAGCCCGGCCAGGTCCTCCAGGCCTTCTTCGGAAAACGACCGACGCTGCGAAGTCTTCTGCTGTTGCACTTTGCGCAGCATGCGTTCGATCAGGTCGCTGGCCAGTTTCAGGTTGATCGCCAGCTCGATGGTCTCAGCCCAGCGCCGACTGTCCTGTTCGCCGAGATCCTCGCGGGGCATTTGCGCCAGATACAACTTGATCGCGCTGTACAGCGCTTCGACGTCATCGGTCAGTCGGCGCATTTCCTGGGTGATGGCGGTCTGCTTGCCACGCAGTACATCGAGCATCGCGTCGAGCATGTTGTCGATCAGGTCGCCCATGCGCAGGGTCTCGCGGGCGGCGTTGGCCAGCGCCAGGCTCGGGGTGACCAGCGCCGTCGCATCGAGATGCCGCGGCTTGGCGGTGCCGTTGACCTCCGGGCGCTCCGGCAGCAGCCAGGCGCACAGGCGTGCCATAGGCGCGACGCTGGGCAGCAGGATCAGGCAGCGCGCGGTGTTGTAGAGCAAGTGGAAGCCGATGACCATTTCCTGCGGGCTGAAATCCAGGCCGTCCATCCAGTGCACCAGCGGGTCAAGCACCGGGATGATCAGCAGCAGGCCGATCAGTTTGTACAGCAGGCTGCCCAGCGCCACTTGCCGCCCGGCCGCGTTCTGCATGCTGGTGCTCATGAACGCCAGCACGCCGCTGCCGATGTTGGCGCCGATCACCAGACCGATCGCCACCGGCAGGCTGATCACGCTGGCACCGGCCAGCGTCGCGGTCAGGAGCACGGCGGCGAGGCTGGAATAGGAAATCATCGCGAACAACGCACCAACCAGGGCGTCGAGGAGGATGTCGCCGGTCAGCGAAGCAAAGATCACCTTCACACCTTGGGCGTGGGTAATCGGTGCGGCGGCCTCCACGATCAGTTGCAGCGCGAGAATGATCAGCCCCAGACCAATGCTGACCCGGCCCATCTGCCCGAGCCGCGTCTGTTTGCGCGACAGAAAGAAAATCACCCCGAGGAAAATCAGCAGCGGCGACAGCCACGACAGGTCGAACGTCAGCACCCGCGCCATCAGCGCCGTACCGACGTCGGCGCCAAGCATGGTCGCCAGCGCCGGGGTCAGCGCCATCAGGCCCTGACCGACGAAGGAGGTGACGAGCATGGCCGTGGCGTTGCTGCTCTGCACCATCGCAGTCACGACGATGCCGGCGACGAACGCGAGCCAGCGTTTGGACATGTTCTGGCCGATCACATGGCGCAGATTGGTGCCGTACACCCGCAGGATGCCGGTTCGGACGATGTGCGTGCCCCAGATCAGCAGGGCCACGGCAGAAAGCAGATTGAGCAGGGTGAGCATGCAGACCCCCTGTAGTAGCAGCGCCCCAGAGGGGCAAGTTGACGGTACCGCGCGGTTTCTACGTTTTGATACTTAAGCTGTAGTTGGCTAACGGACTGGGCGCCAGCATTGCACAGCTAAAGTGCGGATTGAAACAAAAGTGTCATGAAAATGGCCTTATCCACCTGACTTGAAAACCCCGATTTCCCTGTGGGAGCGGGCTTGCTCGCGAAAGCGGTGGGCCAGTCAACATTTCTATTGACTGATACGACGCCTTCGCGAGCAAGCCCGCTCCCACAGGTTTTTATGACAGAGCTTGAGGGGATTAAACGCAGCGAACTGGCGGTGAACCGGGTGCTGCACAACCTCGTCCCCCCGCCTGAATGCAGAAACAACTGTGGGAGCGGGCTTGCTCGCGAAAGCGCTGGGTCAGCCAACATCATCGTCGACTGACACGCCGCCTTCGCGAGCAAGCCCGCTCCCACAAGGGGTGTTGCGTGATTCAGGACTACCGGGTTATTGCCCCGGAACATCCTTGCGCAGTTTCACCGGATCCTGCTGCTGTTTCTTCCGGGCCATCGCGCCGCGCAGTTTGATGTTGATCGCTTCCACCGCCAGCGAGAACGCCATGGCGAAGTAGACGTAACCTTTCGGCACATGCACGTCGAACGACTCGGCGATCAGTACGGTACCGACCACCAGCAGGAACGACAGCGCCAGCATCTTCAGCGACGGGTGCTTGTCGATGAACTCGCTGATCTTGCCCGAGGCCGCCATCATCACCAGCACGGCGACGACGATTGCCGCGACCATCACCGGCACATGGGAGACCATGCCGACGGCGGTGATTACCGAGTCCAGCGAGAACACGATGTCGATGATCGCGATCTGAATGATGGTGTAAAGGAAGTTGCCGCCCTTGCCCGAAGGCTCGTCGCCGCTTTCGTCTTCGCCTTCCAGCGCGTGGTACATCTCCTGCGAGCTCTTCCACAGCAGGAACAGGCCACCGAAGAACAGGATCAGGTCGCGACCGGAAATGCCCTGGCCGAACACCACGAACAGGTCGGCGGTGAGGCGCATGACCCAGGTGATCGACAGCAGCAACAGGATCCGCGTGATCATCGCCAGGCCCAGGCCGAAGATCCGCGTGCGTTGCTGCATGTGCTTGGGCATGCGGCTGACCAGGATCGAAATCATGATGATGTTATCGATGCCCAGAACGATTTCCAGGGCGGTCAGGGTAAAGAAGGCAACCCAGATTTCGGGGTTGGTCAGCCAATCCATGTGTATTCCTTTGAGCGAGTGTTAAACCATGACGCCAGCAAGCAGCTGGCGTCATGGTGAGTGAATGCCGTTACAACGTGCTGAACAGCGGGAACGTCCCCAGCAGCAAGGCGGCCACCAGTATGCACAGGCAGACCAGCACTGCCCACTTCAGGGTGAAACGCTGGTGGTCACCGAACTCGATACCGGCCAGCGCCACCAGCAGGTACGTCGACGGCACCAGCGGGCTGAGCAAGTGGACGGGCTGACCGACGATCGAGGCACGGGCCATTTCCACTGCGGTGATGCCGTAATGGCTGGCCGCTTCGGAGAGCACCGGCAACACGCCGTAGTAGAACGCGTCGTTCGACATGAAGAATGTGAACGGCATGCTCACCAGCGCCGTGATCACCGCCAGGTACGGGCCGAGGAAGTCCGGAATCACTGCCAGCAGACTTTTCGACATGGCGTCGACCATGCCGGTTCCGGACAGGATACCGGTGAAGATACCCGCAGCGAAAATCAGACTGACCACCGACAGCACGCTGCCGGCGTGGGCCGCAATGCGGTCCTTCTGCATTTGCAGGCACGGGTAGTTGACGATCATCGCGATGCTGAACGCCACCATGAACAACACCGGCAGCGGCAGCAGGCCGGCGATCAGGGTGCACATCAGCGCCAGGGTCAGCAGGCCGTTGAACCAGATCAGCTTCGGACGGCGGGCATCGGGGAACTGCGAGACGCTGATTTCACTGTGATCAATCTCGTCGCCGATCAGGTGCAGCTCGCCCAGACGCGCACGCTCACGTTTGCCGTAGAAGTAGGCAATGATCAGGATCGCCACCACACCGGCGGCCATCGCCGGGATCATTGGTACGAAGATGTCCGACGGGTCGACATGCAGCGCACTGGCGGCACGGGCGGTTGGGCCACCCCACGGGGTCATGTTCATCACGCCACCGGCGAGGATGATCAGACCGGCCATGATCCGCGGGCTCATGCCGATGCGGCTGTACAGCGGCAGCATGGCGGCCACGCAGATCATGTAAGTGGTCGCGCCGTCTCCATCAAGGGAAACGACGAGCGCCAGCACGGCGGTACCGACCGAAACTTTCAGCGGGTCGCCCTTGACCAGTTTGAGGATCTTGCGCACGGCCGGGTCGAACAGGCCGGAGTCGATCATCAGGGCGAAGTACAGAATGGCGAACATCAGCATCACGCCGGTCGGCGCAAGCTTGGTAATGCCTTCGAGCATCATCGGGCCGATCTTCGGCGCGAAACCACCGAACAGGGCGAACAGGATCGGGATGATGATCAGGGCGATCAGCGCAGACAGGCGCTTGGTCATGATCAGGAACATGAACGTGATGACCATGGCGAAGCCAAGGAAAGTCAGCATGGGATTACTCCAGGCGTAGCGCGGCTAATTGAGTGAGCGGATCGGAAGGGATCAGCGCAGAACGGGAAGCACGAGACGTACGGGCGGAGTTTCAGCGAGAAGGCGGGCTACAGAGGACATCAGAATCACCATTGTTGTTGTTAATTGGGCCTGACATGCGAGCGATCACACGCGTTGGCCAACCGGTCTGTTGCCGGTAGTGGCGGCGATCCTAATCGGGCAACCTTTCAGCTACCTTTCGCTGACGAAAGCTTCAGGCGAATGGCCAACCGGCTGTCGGATGCGGCTAGAGTCAATCATTTCGGGGACGGGAGGGCACGGACATGGAAGAAGTGCACAGTGGTGGCTGCCACTGCGGACAGATTCGCTATCAGTTCAGCGGGCCGTTGCACGACATTGCCCACTGCCACTGCTCGATCTGCCGCAAAGTCAGCGGTGGGATTGTCACCACGTGGATTACCGTGGCGGCGGCCAGCTTCCAGTGGCTGAGCGGCACGCCATCGCGCTATGACTCGTCGAGCAGTTGCGCGCGGTATTTCTGTTCGCACTGTGGCGCGCAACTGGCGCTGGCGACATTGCTCAGCCCTGAGAGCATTGATGTGACCATCGCCACGCTGGATCACCCGGAGCGGGCGCCGGCCGAGCGGCATATCTGGACCGACAGCCAATTGCCCTGGCTGCATCTGGACGAGCATCTGCCGGGCGAGCCTGAAGAAACGCTTTGATCAGAAAATAGACAGATCCAGCGGACGTATCGCGCCCATCCAGATCGCATGCTCGGTGTGATCGAGCAAGTCATCGCCAGTGTCGGGGTGCAAAAACACCACCAGCCCCTTGCGATTGAGCGCCAGCCACGGCAACACCTCACCGATCAGCTCCGGGCCGAAAGCCAACTGGCAGCTCCAGTCTGGATGCGGGCCGACCGGGCGCTCATGGACGCGCCCCATCTTCAGAGGAAACAACTGCGCCGCCTGTTCACACAAAGCGCGCGCCTGATCAATTGAGTCAGCGTCGAAATAGACGTGGGCGTGATAGCCATTGATTGCGTGCATCTGAAAGCCTCTGAATCGGTTCGAACCCTCGGCGCAGGCTGCGTGTCACACGCCATACGAGGGACAACAAAAAGGAATCAGCCATGAAAAATGCCGAAACCCCGACGGTGAAAGTGGTGCTCTATGGTGCCATGGCCAGCCTGGGCGGTGCGTTGATGGCTGAATTGCTGCGACGGCAGCACGAAGTCATCGCGATTCTCGACGATTTGAACGTACTCGCACCACGTCCGGGCCTGCGCACCAAAAGCGGCGATCTGTTCGATGCCGAGCGGGTCAAGCAGAGCGTAGCGGGCAGCTCGGCAGTGATCTGCTTGTTGGACGCACCGGGTCTGCCGTTCAACAGCGACCATGTGGAAAGGTCCGTGGTGCTCGGCCCGGTGGAACAGGTTTTAGCGGTCGATGCGCTAGTCGACGGCTTGCAAGCGGCCAACGTGTCACGGTTGTTCCTGGTGGGGAATTTTGCCGTGCTCGACGAGCCAGATCTGGACGACGGGCTGCAACGCCACGCCGCCGAAGAAATCCGTGAAGCCCTGCAAAGCAGCCCATTGCAGTGGACGCTGGTGAATGCGCCGCACGGGGTGGCGGGGCTGACCATTGAGCATTTCAGTCAGGTGGGCGGCAATCTGGAGCCGGGGCTGGCGGAGCCGCTGGAACGGCTGAACCGGGTCGCGGTGGGGATTGCCGATGAGCTGCGGTTGAATCTGCATGTGGGGCAGCATGTGAATTTTGTCGCCGCAACTGGCTGAGGCTTCAAACCGCAATCGACGGCAATGCCACTCCGGCGAGGGACTCGGCACTGCTCGCCTGCTCGGCCATCAACCAGTCGACAAACTGTTGAATCAACGCCCCCCGGCGTTTGCGTTGCGGCAACACCACGTAATAACCCAGGCGCGACAACGTGGTCTCGGCGACAGGCCGACAGAGCAAGCCCTGGGTCAGCAAGTTATCCACAAGGTGCCGCCAGCCGATGGCCACACCCTGGCCGCCAATCGCCGCTTGAATCAGCAGCGTGTAATTGTCGAAACGCAATTGCCCCGGCGCCGGCGGCGTGTTGATGCCCAGTTCGCGAAACAGACCGCTCCAGTCAAACCAGTTGCTGCTGTTTTCCCCGCGCAAGTGCAGCAATGGAAACTCCAGCAACGTCTGAGCAGGCAAGGGCAGGGTGCGGCCCTTGAGCAGTTGCGGGCTGCACACTGGAAACACTTCTTCGCTGAACAGCCAATGGCTCTCGCCCTGTTTAAATCGGCCGTCACCAAACAGCACCGCCACGTCGATGTCGGTGCGTAGCATGTTGTGGTTGCGCTCGCTGGTGACCAGGCTGACATCGACGTTCGGGTTGGCTTCATGAAAGCGGTGCAGGCGCGGCATCAGCCAGTAGGCGGCGAAAGCGAAATCGGTGGCGACTTGCAATACTTCATGTTGCTGTTGCGTACTGATCGCGCTCAACCCTGCGTCGATATGCTGCAAACCGAGCTTAATCTGCTCGAAAAGAATCGCCCCGCCCTCGGTCAGTTCAATGCCGCGGTATATCCGGTCAAACAGCCGTGCGCCCAGTTGTTCTTCCAGACGCTTGATCTGCTGGCTGATCGCCGGTTGCGTGGTGCCCAGCTCCACCGCGGCGGCGGTAAAGCTGCGATGGCGCGCCGCCGCTTCGAAGGCGCGTAACAGGTCGAGGGACAGATTGCCGAGGGCATCATACATAAGCTGTGCTTATCCTAGTCATTGTCCGGCGCGGGCTTTACCGGACAGGGCATGGACTCCATGCTCGATCGCAGCAATGTCGCATAAATATTCACTATGGAATGCCGCGATCACATGAAGCGCAAGAACATTCTTTTCATCATGGCCGATCAAATGGCCGCGCCAATGTTGCCAATCTACGGCCCGTCGCCGATCAAACTGCCGAATCTTTCGCGCCTCGCCGCCCAAGGCGTGGTGTTCGATGCCGCTTACTGCAACAGTCCGCTGTGCGCGCCATCGCGCTTCACCCTGGTCAGCGGTCAGTTGCCGAGCAAGATCGGCGCCTACGACAACGCCGCCGATTTCCCCGCCGACATTCCGACCTACGCCCACCACCTGCGCCGCCTCGGCTACCGCACCGCGCTGTCGGGCAAGATGCATTTCTGCGGCCCGGATCAATTGCACGGTTATGAAGAACGCCTGACCAGCGACATCTACCCGGCCGACTACGGCTGGGCGGTGAACTGGGACGAGCCGGATGTGCGCCCCAGCTGGTATCACAACATGTCCTCGGTGCTGCAGGCCGGGCCGTGCGTGCGCACCAACCAGCTCGACTTCGACGAAGAGGTGGTGTTCAAGGCCCAGCAATACCTGTTCGATCACATTCGCGAGGACGGCGACCAGCCGTTCTGCCTGACCGTGTCGATGACGCACCCACACGACCCGTACACGATTCCCAAGGCGTTCTGGGATCTGTACGACGACAGCGACATCCCGTTGCCGACAACGCCGGATCAACATTCCCTCGATCCACATTCGCAACGCCTGCTCAAGGTCTACGACCTGTGGGACAAGCCGCTGCCTGTGGACAAGATCCGCGATGCACGTCGGGCGTACTTCGGCGCTTGCAGCTATATCGACGCCAACGTCGGCAAACTCCTGCAAACCCTCGAAGATACCGGGCTGATCGATGACACCATCATCGTCTTCTCCGGCGACCACGGCGACATGCTTGGCGAGAAGGGCCTCTGGTACAAAATGCACTGGTTCGAAATGGCCGCACGGGTGCCGCTGCTGATCAGTGCGCCGGGGCAGTTCGCGGCCGGCCGGGTCAGCGCTGCGGTGTCCACCGCTGATCTGTTGCCGACCTTCGTCGAACTGGCCGGCGGCAACCTGGAGCCGAACTTGCCGCTGGACGGCCGCTCGCTGGTGACGCACCTGCAAGGGCAGGGCGGGCATGACGAAGTATTCGGCGAGTACATGGCCGAAGGCACGGTCAGCCCGCTGATGATGATTCGTCGCGGCGCCTACAAATTTATCTACAGTGAAAGCGACCCTTGCCTGCTCTTCGATGTACATAACGATCCGCGTGAGCTCGAAGAACTCAGCCAGTCGCCACAACATCGCCAGCTGTTCGACGATTTTCTCGCCGAGGCGCGGGCGAAATGGGACATCCCGGCGATTCACCGCGAGGTGCTCGCCAGCCAGCGCCGCCGCCGATTTGTTGCCGAAGCCCTGACCATCGGCAAGCTGAAGAGCTGGGATCACCAGCCGCTGGTGGACGCCAGTCAGCAGTACATGCGCAACCACATCGACCTCGACGATCTGGAGCGCAAGGCCCGTTATCCACAACCCTGCCAAAACCAATAATGTAAGGGGAAGTCCATGCGCAAGTTATCCACAGCACTGACGATTGGCCTGCTGGCCTTGGGCAGCGCTTCGGCATTTGCCGAGCAAAGCTGCGAAACGGTGAAAATGGCTGATCCTGGCTGGAGCGACATTGCCGCGACCAACGCCATCACCGGGTTTCTGCTGGACGGCATGGGCTACAAGGCCAAGGTCGACACCCTCGCGGTGCCGATCACCTTCGGCGGTTTGAAGGACGGTCAGGTGGATGTGTTCCTTGGTAACTGGATGCCGGCGCAGCAAGGCTTCTACGACAAATTCGTCGCCACCGGTGACGTCACCCAACTGGCGAAGAACCTCGACGGCACCGAGTTCACCCTGGCGGTGCCCGACTACGTGTGGGATGCCGGTGTGCATAACTTTGCCGACCTGAACAAATACGCAGACAAATTCGACAAGAAGATCTACGGCATCGGCTCCGGTGCACCGGCGAACATCTCGCTGCAGGAAATCATCAAGAAGAACGACTTCGACCTCGGCCAGTGGAAGCTGATCGAATCCAGCGAACAGGCGATGCTCGCCGAAGTGTCGCGGGCAGTGAAGAAGCAGAAATTCGTCACCTTCCTCGGCTGGACCCCGCACCCGATGAACGTGCAGCTGAAGATGCATTACCTCAAGGGCGGCGAGAAGTATTTCGGCGACACCGGCAGCGTCTACACCCTGACGCGCAAAGGCTACGCCGAGGCCTGCCCGAATGTGGGCAAGTTGCTGACCAACCTGGCGTTCACCCAGGACATGGAGAACAGCATCATGGCTGAGGTGGTGAACAAGAAAGTCAGCAATGCCGATGCGGTGAAGGCGTGGATCAAGGCCAATCCGGCGGTGCTGGACAAGTGGCTGGAGGGGGTGAAGACCGTGGATGGCAAGGATGCGTTGCCTGCGGTGAAGGCCAAGCTCTGACGCTTTCTACTTGACGACAACTTACTCGTGGCGAGGGGATTTATCCCCGATCGGCTGCGCAGCAGTCGCAAAGTCTATGCACTCGGTATACCTGACTCACCGAGACCGTCGGTTTTGGGGCCGCTTCGCAGCCCATCGGGGATAAATCCCCTCACCACAGTAATTGGCGCGTCCTGATAACCTTGCATAAACCCACACACCGCGAGGACCCATGGCCCTGCCAAGTCGCCATTCACTCTTTCCCTTCCTGACCTGGCTGCCCCGGCAAACCCGCGCCAGCGTCGGCCGGGATCTGGTCGTTGGCCTGAGCGGTGCCATTCTCGCGCTGCCGCAGTCGATCGCTTACGCGCTGATCGCCGGCCTGCCGCCGGAATACGGCCTCTATGCAGCGATCATCCCGGTGCTGATCGCCTGCCTGTGGGGGTCGTCGTGGCACTTGATCTGCGGCCCGACTGCAGCGATTTCGATTGTGCTGTATGCCAGCATCAGTCCCTTGGCCGTGCCGGCGTCACAGGACTACATCACGCTGATCCTGCTGCTCACCTTCCTCGCGGGGATTTTCCAGTGGCTGCTCGGCCTGCTGCGCTTCGGTGCACTGGTGAATTTCGTCTCGCACTCGGTGGTGCTCGGCTTCACCCTCGGCGCGGCGGTGGTGATTGCCATCGGCCAGTTGCCCAATCTGCTGGGGCTTGACCTGCCGGCGAAAGCCACGGCGCTGGCCAGTCTGATGGACCTGCTGCAACACCTGCGGGCTGTGGATAAACCATCACTGGTGTTGGGTGTGGCCACGGTGCTGGTCGGTTTTGTCCTCAGACAACTGCTGCCGCGCTGGCCGACTCTGTTGATAACGCTGGTGCTGGGCAGCGCAGTGGTGTGGTTATGGCCGGCGATGTTCGGCCACGTGCATCTGGTCAGCGCCTTTGTCGGACGCCTGCCACCGTTCAGTGCGCTGCCGCTGGATCTGGATCTGGTCCTGCGTTTGCTGCCGAGCGCCGTGGCGGTGGGCATGCTCGGTCTGGTCACCAGCCTGTCGATTGCCCGTTCGATTGCTGCACGTTCGCAGCAGTTGCTTGATGCCAACCAGGAAGTCCGCGCGCAGGGCTTGTCGAATATTGTCGGGGCGTTCTTTTCCGGATCGCTCTCCGCCGGTTCGTTCACCCGCTCAGGCCTGAGTTACGAGGCGGGTGCCTGTTCGCCGCTGGCCGGGGTTTTTTCGGCGATCTGGGTCGCGCTGTTCGCGATTTTTGGCGCCGGGCTGATTTCACACATCCCCATTCCGGCGATGGCCGGGAGCATTCTGCTGATCGCCTGGGGCCTGGTGGATCATCGCGGGATTCGTTCGTTGCTGCGGGTCAGCCGCGCCGAGTTCGTGGTCATGGTGCTGACCTGCCTCGCCACGCTGCTACTGGAACTGCAGACCGCGATCTATGCCGGGGTGCTGGCGTCGCTGTTCTTCTACCTCAAGCGCACCTCGCAACCGCGAGTGCAGCATTCCCGCGAGGGTGAGGAGGACGTACTGCGAGTCGGCGGCTCGATCTTCTTCGGCGCCAGCCATTACCTGCAAGTGCGCCTGCAACGGCTGCACGGTACGCGGGTGGTGATCGAGGCGCAGCAGATCAACTTCATCGATTATTCGGGGGTGGAGATGCTGCATCAGGAGGCGCGGCGCTTGCTGCGTCAGGATCGCAGCCTGACCCTGCGCCGGGCGCGGCCGCAGGTGGTGGAGGAGTTGCGGAAGCTGGAAGGGGCGGAGAAATGCCCGATCCGGTTTGAGGATTGATCCAGGATCGGCGGTGCGGCCATTCGCGAGCAAGCCCGCTCCCACATTTGATCGCATTCCAATGTGGGAGCGGGCTTGCTCGCGAAGCTTTTAAAGGGCCAACTGGCGGCGTAGTTCCGCCAGTACCGGCGCCGTATCCGGACGCACCCCGCGCCACAGGAAAAACGCCTCGGCCGCCTGTTCAGCCAGCATCCCCAGACCATCCATCGATACCGCCGCGCCATGCTCGCTGGCCCAACGGCAGAATGCGGTCGGCTCTTTGCCGTACATCATGTCGTAGCACAGGGTCTGGCCCGGCTCGATCAGGCTCGCGGCAATCGGCGGCACGTCGCCGGTGAGGCTGGCGGAAGTGGCGTTGATGATCACGTCCACCGGCTCCTGCAACCAGTCGAAACCACTGGCCGACACCGGCCCCAGATCACAGAACAGCTCGGCCAGCAGCTCGGCCTTGTCCACCGTGCGGTTGGCGATAATCACCGACGCCGGCTTCTCCGCCAGCAACGGCTCCAGCGCACCACGCACCGCGCCACCAGCGCCGAGCAGCAGAATGCGTTTGCCGGTCAGGCTGAAACCGGCATTCACCGTCAGGTCGCGCGCCAGACCGGCGCCGTCGGTGTTGTCGCCGAGCAGCGAACCGTCGACCAGTTTGCTCAAGGTGTTCACCGCACCAGCGCGCTGCGCGCGAGCGGTCAGGCTGTTGGCCAAGCGAAAGGCCTCTTCCTTGAACGGCACAGTGACGTTGGCGCCGCGACCGTCCTGGAAGAACGCCATGGCGCAGGCGCTGAAGTCGTCGAGCGGCGCCAGCAGGGTGCTGTAGTCGAGGCGCTGACCGGTCTGCTCGGCGAACAGTTTGTGAATCATCGGCGACTTGCTGTGGCCGATCGGGTTACCGAAAACGACGTAACGATCCATCAGCAGTCCTCAGGCCTCGGCCAGCCAGTCGCGGTCTTGCAGGAAGTAGTCGGTCAGGCGCGCTTCTTCGCTGCCGGGCTCGGCCTTGAAGTCATAGGCCCAGCGCACTTGCGGCGGCAACGACATGAGGATCGACTCGGTACGCCCGCCCGATTGCAGGCCGAACAGGGTGCCTCGGTCGTAGACCAGGTTGAACTCGACGTAGCGGCCACGGCGGAATTCCTGGAATTCACGCTGCTGTGCGGTGAACGCATCGTGCTTGCGGCGCTGCACGATCGGCAGGTAAGCGTCGATGTAGGCATCACCGATGGCGCGCATGAAGGCGAAACTGGTGTCGAAATCCCACTCGTTCAGGTCGTCGAAAAACAGACCACCGATGCCACGCGGTTCATGGCGATGCTTGATGTGGAAATAGGTGTCGCACCAGGCCTTGTAACGCGGATAGACGTCCGGCCCGAACGGCGCGCAGGCCTGTTCGGCGACGCGGTGCCAGTGGATGCAGTCTTCTTCATTGCCGTAATAGGGGGTCAGGTCGAAGCCGCCGCCAAACCACCAGACCGGCTCTTCACCTTCCTTCTCGGCGATGAAAAAGCGCACGTTGGCGTGGGACGTCGGCACATGCGGGTTGTGCGGGTGAATCACCAGCGACACGCCGAGGGCTTCGAAACCGCGACCGGCCAGTTCCGGGCGATGGGCGCTGGCCGACGGCGGCAGGCCGCTGCCGAACACGTGGGAAAAGTTGACGCCGCCCTTTTCGATCACCATACCGTTTTCGATCACGCGGGTACGACCGCCACCACCGGCAGGCCGGGTCCAGGCGTCTTCGACGAAGCGCGTGCCGCCGTCCTCGGTTTCCAGCGCGGCACAGATGCGGTCTTGCAAATCGAGCAGATAGGCCTTTACGGCGTCGGTGCGGGTCGTCATGGCTTCACCTTGAATCGGGCATAACTACGCGGGCGCCCCGCAGGCAGGGGGCGGCGCAAATGGGCGCGTAGCATAACACCGCAAACCTGCGCGCCGCAGTTGACGAAGATCAAGCAGGGGAGTTGGATAGGGGGCTTACAAACGACCCAAGGAGAGCAGGCAGATGGCAAAGCGTATCCAGTTCCGCGCCCACGGCGGTCCCGAAGTGCTCGAGTTTGTTAACTACGAACCCGCCGCGCCCGGCCCGAATCAGGTGCGGGTGGCGAACAAGGCGATCGGCCTGAACTTCATCGACACCTATTACCGCAGCGGTCTGTATGCCCCGCCAGCCTTGCCGTCCGGCCTCGGCGCTGAAGGCGCCGGCATCGTCGATGCGGTGGGCAGCGACGTCACCCGGTTCAAGGTCGGTGATCGCGTGGCATATGGCAGCGGCCCGTTGGGCGCCTACAGCCAGTTGCACACCCTGCCCGAAGCCAATCTGGTGAAGCTGCCGGACGAAATCAGCTTCGAGACCGCAGCCGGGGTCATGCTCAAGGGCCTGACCGTGCAGTACCTGCTGCGCCAGACCTATGAGCTCAAGGGCGGCGAAACCATTCTGTTCCACGCCGCTGCCGGGGGTGTCGGTTCATTGGCCTGCCAATGGGCCAAGGCACTGGGCGTGAAGTTGATCGGCACGGTCAGCTCGAAGGAAAAAGCCGAACTGGCCAAAGCCAACGGTGCCTGGGCAACCATCGATTACAGCCACGAAAACGTGGCACAGCGCGTGCTGGAGCTGACCGATGGCAAGAAAGTCCCGGTGGTGTACGACGGCGTCGGCAAAGACACCTGGCTGACCTCGCTCGACAGTGTGTCGCCGCGTGGGCTGGTGGTGAGTTTCGGCAACGCCTCCGGTGCGGTGGACGGGGTGAATCTGGGGATTCTTTCGGCCAAGGGCTCGCTGTACGTGACCCGCCCGACCCTGGCGACCTACGCCAACAACGCCGAGAACCTGCAGCGCATGGCCGACGAGCTGTTCGAGATGATCATCAGCGGCAAGCTCAAGGTGAGCATCAGCCAGCGCTATCCACTGGCTGATGCGGCGAAGGCGCAGACCGAATTGTCGGCCCGGCGTACCACCGGCTCGACCATCCTGCTGCCCTGACAAACCTTCGACGTCTTGCCAGTCAGGGTTGCGAACCCACGGCTGGCAAGTCAGTTCGAACGCGTTCAACACCTCGGCAGATGACACTCCAACGGTTTCTGCACCACGTGGCCAACCGCCGGATCAGGCGGTTGGACCGCCGCGAGAATTTGCCGCCACTCGGCTGACAGCACCCAGTAATCGCCGCGTGCGCGCTGGTCGATATGCAGGGCATTGGAAGCGATCGGCATCAGGCCGAAGCGCTGGTAGAAGCGCAGCTGTTGCGATCTGCACAACGCGGTTACCCCGTTATAACCGCGTTTAATGGCCCACTCGGTAGCGGCCGCCAGCAGACCGTTGACCGCAATGGGCAACTGATTGGGTGTGTACGACATCAATCGACTGAATTCGACATGGCGCGACAGCGCTACTGTGGGAGAAACGTGTTGCTGCGCCAGCGATACCCACTCGAACGGTGCCGGAGTCGCTCTCAATACCGCCAACAGTTGATCGTGCCGATACAGCAGGAAATGGGTACTGCGCGACTTTATCGCCAGTCTGGTTTCGAGCATCCGCGCCCGTGAAGTCAGCATGTAATGCTGCAACCGAAGCCGAAATTGCCGATCGATAAACCGGTCGAACTCCTGAGTATCCGCCCCTGCCTCAAGCATCACGATGCGACAACCCTCATGGTGACTCTTCAACGTCACCTGAAGCGCCTGCAGGTAATCCGTGAGTTGCAAATTGGTAGTGTCCATTCTTTCTCCGCAGACCTTAACTTATCGAAGTGTTTCGAGTGCAGGGAAAGGATGGTTGCTTTTACCGATTCCGCCACACCAGAAAGTCTGATAATCAAGTGGGAAAAGCCAATGAATCCGGGGACTTGGCGACTTTTCCGACAGGGAAACCGGCGTCATTGCAGGATAAATCGCAGGCGCGCGTAGTCCTCCTCACCATCAAGGCGAGGAAGACTCACGGTAAAGGTTTTCGACGCAGGGTCAGTCGGGACGAATGACCTTGCCGGTTGCCAGATCGCGAATCACGCTGGGGTTCTTGCGCCCACCCAGTTGACCGCCAAGAATCAGGTCGATCTGCCCACGGAAATACTGCTCGACGCGCAACCGCGTGCGCGCCGCCGGCCGCCCCTGCGGGTTGGCCGAGGTGGAAATCAGCGGCCCGACCATCGAGCACAGATCCCGCACCTGCGGGTGATCGCTGACCCGCAGCGCCACCGTGTCATGCACGCCCGTCACCCATTCCGGCAACAGGTTCTGATGCGGCACCAGCCAAGTGTTCGGCCCCGGCCAGGTGCTGGCCATGCGGTCGAGCCACTCTTGCGGGAAGTCTTCGAACAGGAAGTCGAACTGGCGGATGTTGTCGGCGACCAGGATCAGGCCCTTGTCCACCGAACGGTTCTTGATCGCCAACAGACGATCCACTGCCTCTTCGTTCCACGGGTCGCAACCCAGCCCCCAGACGGCTTCGGTTGGATAGGCAATCACCGCCCCGGCGCGAATCTCTCGTGCGGCTTGTTGCACACGCCAACTGTTGACCATGAAAAACTCTCCGAAAACAGGTTTTGCGCAGTTTACCGATCTTCCCTGTAAAACCTAGCGTGTCCTCGCCAGCCAGCGACCGTTTTCACACACTGCGCGGCCGTCCATTTCCAGCTCGGTGAGCGCCGCGAGGACTTTGGGCAACGCCCAGCCGCTGCTTTCGACCAAGGCTTCGCTGGTGTGCGGCGCGGCGTGCAGCAGATCAAGCAAGGGATGCGCGGAATCCGGCGGGTCTGTGGATAACGGCAAATACTGCCAGCCGCGCAGGGCTTCGAGAATGTGTTCGATGGTTTCCACCAGCACCGCGCCGTCGCGGATCAACTGATGGCAGCCGCGCGCACCGGGGTGATGGATCGAACCGGGAATCGCATACACCTCGCGGCCCTGTTCCGCCGCCAGGCGGGCGGTGATCAGTGAACCGCTGGCGACACTCGCCTCAACCACCAGCACGCCGAGAGACAAACCGCTGATGATCCGGTTGCGCCTGGGGAAGTTGCTCGCCGTTGGCCCGGCGTCCAGTGGAAACTCAGAAACCACTGCGCTGCCCGAGGCAATCATCGCGTCGGCCAGTCGACGATTGCGCTGTGGATAAAACTTTTCCAGGCCGGTGCCGAGTACGCCGACGGTTTGCCCGCCGACATCCAGAGCCGCTTGATGGGCAGCCGCATCGATACCCAGCGCCAGCCCACTGGTGATGACGAAACCGGCCCCGGCGAGGCTGCGGGAAAACGCGGCGGCGGTATCCATTCCCGGGCGCGACGCGCTGCGACTGCCGACCATCGCCAGTTGCGGTTTTTCCAGAATCAGCGGATCACCGGCGACGAACAACAGCGGTGGCGGGTCAGGGATCTGCGACAGCAGCGCCGGATAATCCGCCTGGTCCAACATCAATAGATGCTGGCCGGGCCGCTCTAGCCAGCGCAATGCATGGCTGGCGCCGTCGCGCACTTGCGGGCTGCGCCGGGCCTCGGCCGAGGCCGCCGGCAACCCCAGCGCACGCCAGGCACTGGCCGGCGCGCTCAGGGCTTTTGACGCCGAGCCGAAGGCTTCAAGCAGTTTGGCAAAACGTTTCGGGCCGATTTCCGGCAAGCGGTGCAGGCGCAAACGCGCTTCCAGTTCCGCAGGGGAAACCGGCGTACAGGCAGACAGCATCGTGGATCATCCTTGATCGTTATAAGTTCCGAACCATTCGGAACAAGCTGTGGATAACTCTGTTGGTAACTTGTTAAGCCTGCTAAGGATTTCGCACCTTGTCGAGCACCGCCAGCGAGCGCGATGCGTTGAGTACGAGGCCGTAACTGAGCTTGTCGTAGGTGCGGAACACCATCAGCAGACCGGCCCGTTCATCGGGAATTTTCAGCGGCTGGCCGGTGACCCGGTCGCGCACGGTTTCCCCGGTTTTCATCACCACCAGCACATTGCCTTCGGCCAGACCGTCGCGCTTGCCTTTGTTCAGGGTGACCACGTCCATCACGCCGATCTGCGTGACGCCGCGCGGCACGTCGATGATCAGGCCGTTGATGTCGGTGCTCGGGGCGCTGGGCATAAAGGTGGAATTGATCGAGCGCTCTTCGCCACTGAACAGACGATCGCCCAGACGTACTTCCTGGGTGGTGCGTTGCAGGGCGAGGGTGGCGACGTCGCCTTCGGTGGCGACGATTTCACCGCCACCGATGTCGTCGGCATTGATCCCGAGAAACTCCTTGGTCTGCGGGTCGGTGTAGACCTTGCCCTGGCGGAAGATGCCGTACACCGGTTGATTCGGATCGAAGTGGCCCCGGGCGAAGATCCGGTCGCCAGTGCCACTCAACACGCGCTCGGCATCGCCGGCGACGATATACGGCGCCTTGTCGAAGTCCTCGACCTTGTCGACGATGCGGTTGCTCAGCAGGAAACTGTTGATTGATTTCAGCGGAATGCTCGGAATCGCCTCGGCCACCGGGCTGGTGCGGATGCGCGGCGACAGCTTGATGGTGCCCCGTGACTCGCCGCGATTGAGGGTCAGCTGCGGCTGGCCGTTGACGTAACGGAGCGTCAGCGTGTCGCCGGGGTAGATCAGGTTGGGGTTTTCGATTTGCGGATTGGCCCGCCACAGCTGTGGCCATTGCCAGGGCTCGCGCAGGTATTTGCCGGAAATGTCCCAGAGGGTGTCTCCCGAAACCACTGTGTATTGCTGTGGAAAACCATCCCTGAGTTGCACTTGCCCTTGCGCAGCCGCGGCCGAAGCCAGAAGCAGCAGGGCGAGTAGTGTTTTCCTCATGCAGCGAATCCCTTTATCATGTGCGTTCGCGTGAACCGTCAGAGCCCCCGTGGCTCGCTACTGCAAATTGCATTAGCTACGCTTCACAACGGTAGCCTGCATCTTCGGACCTGCCAGGCCATCGACCCGACTTTACTCAATACGTGCAGCAATCAGCCTATGGCCATTTTAAACATCCTCGAATTTCCGGACCCGCGTCTGCGTACTATCGCCAAGCCTGTGGCAGTAGTGGACGACGAAGTGCGTCAGTTGGTCGATGACATGTTTGAAACAATGTATGAAGCGCCGGGCATCGGCCTCGCCGCGACCCAGGTCAACGTGCACAAACGTATCGTCGTGATGGACCTTTCCGAAGACCGCACCGAACCCCGGGTGTTCATCAACCCCGAGTTCGAATCGCTGACCGACGAGATGGATCAGTACCAGGAAGGCTGCCTGTCGGTGCCGGGTTTCTACGAAAACGTCGACCGCCCGCAGAAGGTCAAAATCAAGGCGCTGGACCGCGACGGCCAGCCTTACGAACTGATCGCCGAAGGCCTGCTCGCGGTGTGCATCCAGCACGAATGCGACCACCTCAACGGCAAGTTGTTCGTCGATTACCTGTCCACGCTCAAACGCGACCGGATCAAGAAGAAACTGGAAAAGCTGCATCGCCAGAACGCTTGATGCCCCTCTTCAAAGGCTTGCTGCGGCAAGCCTTTTTCTTTTTGTGAGATTCCCTTCATGACTGAGCCATTGCGCATCGTTTTTGCCGGCACCCCGGAATTCGCCGCCGAGCACCTCAAGGCCCTGCTGAACAGCCCTTACGAGATCGTTGCGGTCTACACCCAACCGGATCGTCCGGCCGGTCGCGGGCAAAAACTGATGCCGAGCCCGGTCAAACAGTTGGCCCTGGAAAATAATATCCAGGTGTTGCAGCCGCCGACCCTGCGCAACGCTGATGCTCAAGCCGAGCTGGCCGCGCTGAAACCGGACTTGCTGGTGGTGGTCGCCTACGGCCTGATCCTGCCGCAAACGGTGCTGGATATTCCGCGCCTGGGCTGCATCAACAGCCACGCCTCGCTGCTGCCGCGCTGGCGCGGTGCGGCGCCGATCCAGCGCGCCGTGGAACACGGTGATGCCGAAAGTGGCGTGACCGTTATGCGCATGGAAGCCGGCCTCGACACCGGGCCGATGCTGCTCAAAGTCGTGACCCCGATCAGCGCCGATGACACGGGTGGCACGCTGCACGACCGCCTCGCCGAAATGGGCCCGCCCGCCGTGGTCCAGGCAATTGCCGGCCTGGCCGCCGGAACCCTCGAAGGCGAAGTGCAGAACGACGAGCTCGCCACCTACGCCCACAAACTGAACAAGGATGAAGCGCGCCTCGACTGGCGCCGTCCGGCGGTCGAGCTGGAGCGTCTGGTGCGTGCCTTCAACCCATGGCCGATTACCCACAGCACCCTCAACGGTGAAGCGCTGAAGGTATTGGTCGCGACGCTGGTTGACGGCAAAGGCGCACCGGGTGAAATACTCAGCGCCAGCAAGGACGGCCTGATCGTGGCCTGCGGTGAGCAGGCGCTGTGCCTGACCCGCCTGCAGCTGCCCGGCGGCAAGGCGCTGAACTTCAGCGACCTGTTCAACAGCCGCCGCGAGAAATTCGCCGTCGGCACCGTGCTCGGCGCCGTGGTGGCCGCGCAATGAACCCGCGTCTGGCCGCCGCCAAGGCACTCGCCGCCGTGCTCAGCGGCAAGGCTTCGCTCAACAGCTCCCTGCCGACGCAACTGGACAAGGTCGAAGACCGTGATCGCGGTTTCACCCAGGATCTGGCGTTCGGCACCGCGCGCTGGCAGCCACGGCTGTCGGCGCTGGCGGAAAAACTTTTGCAGAAACCGTTCAAGGCTGCCGACGCCGATGTCGAGGCGCTGCTGCTGGTCGGTCTCTATCAACTGCTCTACACCCGCGTGCCGCCGCACGCGGCCATCGGCGAAACCGTCGGTTGCGCGGACAAGCTGAAAAAGCCCTGGGCCAAGGGTCTGCTCAACGCCGTGCTGCGCAATGCCCAGCGCGAAAGCGAGACGATTTTCGCCGAGCTGGAACGCGACCCAGTGGTACGCACCGCCCACCCGCGCTGGCTGCAAAAATCCCTGAAAGCCTTCTGGCCGGAGCAATGGGAAGCGATCTGCGCGGCAAATAACGCGCACCCGCCGATGATCCTGCGGGTCAACCGCCGCTATCACAGCCGCGACGCCTACCTCGGCTTGCTCAGCGAGGCCGGCATCGCTGCCACGCCGTGTGTTTACAGCCGCGACGGCATCGTCCTTGAAGCCGCCACCGACGTGCGCAGCCTGCCGGGTTTTGCCGAAGGCTGGATCAGCGTGCAGGACGAAGCGGCGCAACTGGCCGCCGATCTGCTCGATCTGGCCCCGGGCCAACGGGTGCTCGACGCCTGCTGCGCCCCCGGCGGCAAGACCTGCCACATCCTCGAAGCCGAACCGGCGCTGGCCGGCGTGGTGGCGGTGGATCTGGAAGCCAAGCGGCTGGTGCGGGTGAAGGAGAACCTTGAGCGGCTGGGGCTGAGCGCCGAACTGATCGCTGCCGACGGCCGCGATACCGCCGCGTGGTGGGACGGCAAACCGTTCCAGCGCATCCTGCTCGACGCGCCATGTTCGGCAACCGGCGTGATCCGCCGTCACCCGGACATCAAGCTGACCCGTCAGCCGGACGACATCGTTGCCCTCGCGCAACTGCAGGGCGAGCTGCTCGACGCCCTGTGGAAAACCCTCGAAGTCGGCGGCATCCTGCTCTACGCCACCTGCTCGACCTTGCCCACCGAGAACACCGAAGTCATTGCCGCGTTCCTTGAGCGCACGCCTGGTGCCCGCGAACTGGATCTGGCAACTACGGCGGGGATCAAACAGCCCCATGGTCGCCAATTGCTGGCCCAGCAGGGAGGGCATGACGGGTTCTACTACGCCAAGCTGATCAAGATCGCTGCCGCGCGCGGCTAAACGGATTCAACGGAGTGACTGGATGAAAATCATCATCCTCGGTGCGGGACAGGTCGGCGGTTCGCTGGCTGAACACCTGGCGAGCGAAGCCAACGACATCACCGTGGTCGACACCGATGGCGAACGCCTGCGCGACCTCGGCGACCGTCTCGACATCCGCACCATTCAGGGCCGCGGCTCGCTGCCGTCGGTGCTGCGTCAGGCCGGCGCCGACGATGCCGATATGCTGGTGGCGGTGACCAACAGCGACGAGACCAACATGGTCGCCTGCCAGGTCGCGCACACCCTGTTCCACACCCCGACCAAAATCGCCCGGGTGCGCGAAGCGTCTTATCTGAACCGCGAAGAACAGCTGTTCCAGAACGAAGCGATTCCGGTCGACGTGCTGATCAGCCCCGAGCAGGTGGTGACCAACTACATCAAGCGCCTGATCCAGCATCCGGGCGCGCTGCAAGTGATCGACTTCGCCGAAGGCCAGGCGCAGCTTGTCGCAGTGCGCGCCTATTACGGCGGGCCGCTGGTGGGTCAGCAATTGCGCCAGTTGCGCGAGCACATGCCGAATGTCGAGACGCGTGTCGCGGCGATTTTCCGCCGCGACCGGCCGATCCTGCCGCAGGGCGATACGGTGATCGAGGCCGATGACGAAGTCTTCTTCATCGCCGCCCGTGAGAATATTCGCGCGGTGATGAGCGAAATGCGCCGTCTCGACGAAACCTACAAGCGCATCGTGATTGCCGGTGGCGGGCAGATCGGCGAGCGCCTGGCCGAGGCCATCGAGAGCCGCTACCAGGTGAAAATCATCGAGATGAGCCCGGCGCGCTGCCGCTATCTCTCCGACACCCTCGACAGCACCGTGGTGCTGCAGGGCAGCGCGTCGGACCGTGATCTGCTGCTGGAAGAGAACATTGCCGACGCCGACATCTTCCTCGCCCTGACCAACGATGACGAAGCCAACATCATGTCGTCGCTGCTGGCCAAACGCCTGGGCGCGAAGAAGGTGATGACGATCATCAACAACCCGGCTTACGTCGACCTGATCCAGGGCGGCGACATCGACATCGCTATCAGCCCGCAACTGGCGACCATCGGCACCTTGCTGGCCCACGTACGCCGTGGCGATATCGTCAGCGTGCACTCATTGCGCCGGGGCGCGGCGGAGGCCATCGAGGCGATTGCCCACGGCGATGCGAAGTCGAGCAAGGTCATCGGCCGGCCGATCGAGAAAATCGGCCTGCCGCCGGGCAGCACGATTGGCGCGATCATCCGCAACGAAGAAGTGATCATCGCCCACGACGATACGGTGATCGAAACCGGCGACCATGTGATTCTGTTCCTTGTGGATAAAAAGCATATTCGCGATGTGGAGAAGCTGTTTCATGTGGGTTTGAGCTTCTTCTGAGTTTTGCGCTGACGGCACTGGCCCCTTCGCGAGCAGGCGCGCTCCCACATTTGGAATGCGTTTCCCCTGTGGGAGCGAGCCTGCTCGCGAAAGCGGTGTAACTGACACCGATCAACACCTGACACTCCACAGAAAAGGACTCCGCCCATGCTCGAATCCCTGGAAAAAATGCTCGCCAAGGGTGTGGATAACTCATTGCTGCGCTTTGGCCTGGGCAAGGGTTATCTGGATTTGGGAGAGAACGCCGAGGCAGCCGAGCATTTCCAGCGCTGTGTCGGTTTCGACCCGAAGTACTCGGCGGCGTGGAAGCTATTGGGCAAAGCGCAACTCGCACTCGGCGATCACGCCGCCGCCCGGCAGGCGTGGGAACAAGGTCTGGAAGCCGCGCGCGCCCATGGCGACAAGCAGGCCGAGAAGGAAATGACGGTGTTTCTGAAGAAGCTCGACCGCCAGGCGCAATAAGTTAGAGATAACGCAGGCCGATGCCCTCGGCATCCACCGTCACCACTTCCATTCGCACCCGCGGCGCGCCGGTGGGTAAACCCTGCACCTGACCATAAACCACAGCGCCTTTGGGCAGTGAAGCCAAGCGCGGATGCTGCACATACACGCCGGTAGCCGACAGGTTGCGCGTCTGCCCGAGGCATTCGCCGAAGCTGTCGTGGGTGATCTTGATGCGGAAGGATTTGCGCTGTTCGGACATCTTGTTGCGCCCTTTGATGAACGGTTGTGGATAACTGAAGGAGCACGATCAAAAGATCGCAGCCTGCGGCAGCTCTTACAGTTTATCCACAGAGTGTGCCAACTTGTTCAGTACCAGCGCGCTTCGCCCGGCGGACGTTTCTTGAAGCGCTTCATGCTCCACATGTACTGGCTCGGATACGCCGCGACATAACGCTCGACCACTTTGCTCATAGCCGCGCAGGACTCCTCGGTATCGGTGCTGTACATGGCTTCTGGCGCCGCTTCGAGGATCACTTTGTAGCCCGAACCGTCCGGCAGGCGCAGAGCGTGGAGGAACACCCCGACCGCTTTGCCGCCGGCGAGCATGTTCGGCACGAATTTGCTGGTCAGCGCCTGGGTGGCGAAGAACGGCACGAAGATCCCCGCGGATTCGGCCGGTTCCGGGTCAGCCGGAATGCCCACTGCACCACCTTTGCGCACTTCCTTGATGACGCTGAGGATGCCTTCCTTGGTGGAGGCAGCGACTTTATTGCCCAGTTGCACGCGTTGCTTGCGCAGCAATTCATCCACAGCCTTGAGCTTTGGCGGGCGGTAGAAAATGATCGGTTTGCACTGGCTGCAATAGAAGTGGTTCAGCACTTCCCAGTTGCCCAGGTGGCTGGTGATGCCGACCACGCCTTTGCCCGAGGCCAGCGCATCCTTGAGGATGTCGAGGCCTTCGACTTCGCGCACCAGATCGATGGAACGCTGGGCCGGCCAGATCCAGGCGCAGGCACTTTCGGTCAGGGACTTGCCGATGTCTTTGAGGCTCTGGCCGACCAGGCGCTCGCGCTCGGCTGGGTCCATCTGTGGAAAACATTTGGAAAGGTTGATCCGCACCACGTCGCGGGAGCGGTTGGGGGTTTTCCACATGATCCAGCCGATCGCCGAACCCACGGCCTGCACGGCCCGCCATGGCAGCAGGGCAAACAGCCGCAGAGCGCCTACCAGCAAGGCGCCTTTAAACTTTTCCACAGGTCACTCCTGATTTTGTGCTGTGCGCGAGGCGGCCATTCTAACCGCCGTTGACCAGCTGCGCGTAGCGGTCGCAGTCCTGAGTGTGATCCATGACCATGCCCGAAGCCTGCATCAGTGCGTAGCAAATGGTTGGGCCAACGAAGGTGAAGCCGGCCTTTTTCAGGGCTTTGCTCATCGCCAGCGCTTCGGGGGTGATCGCCGGGACTTCGCTGCGATCCTTGAAATGATTGATGATCGGTCGATCGCCGACGAACGACCAGAGGAAGGCCACCGGATCCTCCAGCGCCAGCCAGGCCTGGGCATTGCGTCGGGCGGCATTGAGTTTGAGGCGGTTGCGGATGATCCCCGGATCGAGCATCAGTTCATCGATCTCGGCGTCGCTCATCTGCGCCACACGCTGCACGTCGAAGCCGTACAACACCTCGCGGTAGCGCTCGCGTTTACGCAGCACGGTGATCCACGACAGCCCGGCCTGGAACCCTTCGAGCAAAAGCAACTCGAACAAACCCTGCGCATCGCGTAGCGGCGTGCCCCACTCCTGATCGTGATAAGCCATGTACAGCGGATCTTCGGTACACCAAAAGCAGCGTGGCATAAGGCTCCAGGGGGTGGAGGTGCGACTGAATCGGGTATACTCCCGCTCTTTAAATCGCAGCCCAAGAAACAGGTGAATTTCGTGAGCCAGCCTACGCCAGCCGTGCGTACCTTCCAAGACTTGATCCTCGCGCTCCAGCAATACTGGGCCGAGCAAGGTTGTGTGGTACTTCAGCCCTACGATATGGAAGTAGGCGCCGGCACTTTCCACACCGCGACCTTCCTGCGCGCCATCGGCCCGGAAACCTGGAACGCCGCGTACGTGCAGCCAAGCCGCCGTCCGACTGACGGCCGCTACGGGGAAAACCCGAACCGTCTGCAGCACTACTATCAGTTCCAGGTCGTGCTGAAACCGAACCCGGACAACTTCCAGGAACTGTACCTGGGCTCGCTCAAGCATGTCGGCCTGGACCCGCTGGTCCACGACATCCGCTTCGTCGAAGACAACTGGGAATCGCCAACCCTGGGCGCCTGGGGTCTGGGCTGGGAAGTCTGGCTCAACGGCATGGAAGTGACCCAGTTCACTTATTTCCAGCAGGCCGGCGGCATCGAGTGCTACCCGGTCACCGGTGAAATCACCTACGGTCTCGAGCGTCTGGCCATGTACCTGCAAGGCGTGGACTCGGTCTACGACCTGGTCTGGGCTGACGGCCCGTTCGGCAAGGTGACCTACGGCGACGTGTTCCACCAGAACGAAGTGGAGCAGTCCACCTACAACTTCGAACACGCCAACGTCGACAAACTGTTCGAACTGTTCGACTTCTATGAAAGCGAAGCCAAGCGCCTGATCGAACTCGACCAGCCGCTGCCGTTGCCGAGCTACGAAATGGTGCTGAAGGCCTCGCACACCTTCAACCTGCTGGACGCGCGCCGGGCGATCTCGGTGACCGCGCGTCAGCAATACATCCTGCGCGTACGCACCCTGGCGCGTTCCGTTGCGCAAGCCTACCTGCTGGCCCGCGCCAAGCTGGGCTTCCCGATGGCGACCCCGGACCTGCGTGACGAAGTACTGGCCAAGCTGGAGGCTGCACAATGAGTGCTCAAGATTTTCTGGTTGAACTGGGCACCGAAGAACTGCCGCCAAAAGCCCTGAACACCCTGGCTGAAGCGTTCCTCGCCGGTATCGACAAGGGCCTGCAAGCTGCCGGCCTGAGCTACGAAAGCAAAACGGTCTATGCCGCGCCGCGCCGTCTGGCGGTGCTGATCACGGCGCTGGCGACCCAGCAACCGGATCGCAGCATCAACCTGGATGGCCCGCCACGTCAGGCCGCCTTCGACGCTGAAGGCAACCCGACTCAGGCAGCCCTGGGCTTCGCCAAGAAGTGCGGCGTCGAACTGAGCGAAATCGACCAGAGCGGCCCGAAACTGCGTTACAGCCAGAACATCGCCGGCAAGCCAACCGCAAGCCTGCTGCCGACCATCGTCGAAGATTCGCTGAACGACCTGCCGATCCCGAAACGCATGCGTTGGGGTGCGCGCAAGGAAGAGTTCGTGCGTCCGACCCAGTGGCTGGTGATGCTGCTCGGTGACCAGGTCATCGACTGCACCATCCTCGCGCAGAAGGCTGGCCGCGACTCCCGTGGTCACCGTTTCCATCACCCGGAAAGCGTGCGCATCGGTTCGCCGTCGAGCTACCTGGCCGACCTGCGTGCCGCCTACGTGCTGGCCGATGCCAACGAGCGTCGCGAGATCATCAGCAAGCGCACCGAAGAACTGGCGACCCGTCAGGAAGGCACCGCGATCGTGCCGCCGGCGCTGCTCGATGAAGTGACCGCGCTGGTCGAGTGGCCGGTGCCGCTGGTGTGCTCGTTCGAGGAACGCTTCCTCGACGTGCCGCAGGAAGCGCTGATCACCACCATGCAGGACAACCAGAAGTACTTCTGCCTGCTGGATGCCGACGGCAAGTTGCTGCCACGGTTCATCACCGTCGCCAACATCGAAAGCAAAGATCCACAGCAGATCATCGCCGGTAACGAGAAAGTGGTTCGACCACGCCTGACCGACGCCGAGTTCTTCTTCAAGCAAGACAAGAAGCAGAAACTCGAAGCCTTCAATGATCGCCTGAAGAACGTGGTGTTCCAGGAAAAACTCGGCAGCGTCTACGACAAGGCCGAGCGCGTTTCGAAACTCGCGGCCTACATCGCCGCGCGGATCGGCGGCAACGCTTCCTGGGCGGCCCGTGCCGGCCTGCTGTCGAAGTGCGACCTGGCCACCGAAATGGTCGGCGAGTTCCCGGAGATGCAAGGTGTCGCCGGTTACTACTACGCGCTCAATGACGGCGAGCCGGAAGACGTCGCGCTGGCGCTGAACGAGCAGTACATGCCACGCGGTGCCGGTGCTGAACTGCCGGCGACCCTGACCGGTGCCGCTGTCGCGATCGCCGACAAGCTCGACACCCTGGTCGGCATCTTCGGTATCGGCATGCTGCCGACCGGCAGCAAAGACCCGTATGCCCTGCGCCGTGCGGCCCTCGGCGTGCTGCGTATCCTGATCGAGAAAAAACTCGACCTCGATCTGAACGACGCCGTGGCCTTCGCCGTGACGGCGTTCGGTGCCAAGGTCAAGGCTGCCGGCCTGAACGACGCGGTGCTGGAATTCATCTTCGACCGTCTGCGTGCGCGTTACGAAGACGAAGGCGTCGATGTTGCCACTTACCTGTCGGTACGTGCCCTGAAGCCGGGTTCGGCGCTGGACTTCGACCAGCGTGTGCAAGCGGTTCAGGCCTTCCGCAAGCTGCCGGAAGCGGCAGCGCTGGCGGCGGTCAACAAGCGTGTATCGAACCTGTTGAGCAAGGTTGAAGGCTCGGTGCCGACCGTGGTCGAAGCCAAATACTTCGACAACGCCAACGAGTTCTCGCTGTACTCGGCGATCCAGCAAGCGGATCAGGCGGTGCAGCCAATGGCCGCAGCGCGTCAGTACAACGAATCGCTGGCGCGTCTGGCGGCATTGCGCGAGCCGGTGGATGCGTTCTTCGACGCGGTGATGGTCAATGCCGAAGACGCCAAGGTCCGGGCCAACCGCTACGCGCTGCTCGCGCGTCTGCGTGGCCTGTTCCTCGGGGTTGCCGACATTTCGCTGCTGGGTTGAGGAATTGCTGTTGAAACTGCTGATTCTCGATCGGGATGGAGTGATCAATTACGACTCCGACGCTTACATCAAGTCGGTGGAGGAGTGGATTCCACTGCCCGGCTCGATCGAGGCGATTGCGCAGTTGAGCAAGGCCGGCTGGACGGTGGCGGTCGCTACCAACCAGTCGGGCATTGCTCGCGGCTATTACGACCTTGCCACCCTCGACGCCATGCACGCGCGCCTGCGCACGCTCGTGGCAGAGCAGGGCGGTGAAGTCGGGCTGATCGTGTACTGCCCGCATGGTCCGGACGAGGGTTGCGATTGCCGCAAGCCGAAGCCGGGGATGTTGCAAACCATCGCGGCGCATTACAACGTGGCGCTGACGAATGTCTGGTTCGTCGGCGACAGCCTTGGTGACCTGGAGGCCGCCAAAGCCGTCGATTCACAGCCCGTTTTGGTAAAGACCGGGAAAGGCGAAAAAACTCTGGGCAAGACCCTTCCGGTCGGCACCCTGATTTTTGACGATCTGGCGGCGATTGCCGCAGAACTTATCCACAACTAGAGTGCTTCTGAAGTTCCTGACCAGGGATTGATCGGGAGTGCGCTTGAACAGTCGGGCATCGCCCGTAACGGTAAACGTCGCCATGTCGATACTGCAGGCCATCAGAATTTTTCTCTTTTACCTGCTGCTGGGCACTACTGCCTTGCTGTGGTGCAGCCTGAGCTTTTTTATCGCGCCCTTTCTGCCGTTCAAGGCGCGTTATCGTTTCATCAACGTGTACTGGTGCCGTTGCGCCTTGTGGTTGACCAAGGTGTTTCTCGGCATTCGTTACGAGATCAAAGGTGCGGAAAATGTGCCGGATCGGCCCTGCGTGATTCAGTCGAACCACCAGAGCACCTGGGAGACGTTCTTTCTCTCTGCTTATTTCTCGCCCTTGAGCCAGGTGCTCAAGCGTGAATTGCTCTACGTACCGTTCTTCGGTTGGGCCATGGCCATGCTGCGGCCGATCGCGATTGATCGCGACAACCCGAAAGCGGCGCTCAAACAAGTCGCGGCCAAGGGCGATGAACTGCTCAAGGACAACGTCTGGGTATTGATCTTCCCTGAGGGCACCCGCGTTCCTTACGGCACCGTCGGCAAGTTCTCGCGCAGTGGCAGCGCGTTAGCGGTAAATGCGGCGCTTCCGGTGCTGCCGATTGCACACAATGCCGGCAAATTCTGGCCGAAAATCGGCTGGGGCAAGACGCCGGGCGTGATCACCGTGGTCATCGGTGAGCCGATGTATGCCGAAGGCACTGGCCCGCGCGCCATCGCCGAGCTGAACGACCGGGTACAGGCCTGGAACGAACAGACCCAGCGCGGAATGGGTTCGCTGCCACCAGCACCGCAGGCGCCTGCCGCGAATGATCAGGTGGCTGTCTGAGATTTTGTGGATAACCTGTGTACGGTTTTGTTGAAAAAGCCTGAATATTGAAAGTAACCGATTGATTTACTTATATATTTCTCAAGCTCATAAAACACCGTAAAAGGTGCATAAGTTTTTTCGGAAGTAAAAAAACCGGCTGATATAGCCGGTTTTTTTGTGCCTGTTCACTCGCAGATCAGCGGTAACTGCAGCCGGAACGTGGTGCCTTGATCGACGATACTGTGGCACTCGATGTTACCGCCATGATGGTCGACTACTGCCTTGACCATCGACAGCCCCAACCCGACGCCATCAATCCCCTGCGCCGACGAAAAGCGCCGGTACTGGGTGAACAGATCCGGCAGCTCCTCGGGGGCAATGCCTTTGCCCTGATCGGTCAATTCACAGCATAGCCACTCACCCTGGCAACTGACGTTCAACTTGATCGTGGTACCGACCGGGCTGTACTTGATGGCGTTCTCCAGCAGGTTGAACAAGGCGCGGGTCAGCAGGCCCTGGTCAGCGTTGATCAAACGCTCCTGGGATTGTTCGTCCATCGTGTGCAGCAGTTTGATGCTTTTCTGCTGAGCAATGGGCAGCGCCTGATCCAGTACGTCCAGCACCAGCATCGCGAACAGACTGGGCTGGAACTGATAAGCCTCGGACTCGGCTCGCGCCAGCAGAACGAAACCGTCAGTCAGATCGAGCGCCCGGCGTACCTGGCGCTCGATCTGCTCGAACAGCGGTGAATCCGCGCCGGCTTGATGGCGATGTACATCGAGCAGGGCCAAAATCGCCGAATGCGGGGCGCGCAGATCGTGGGAAAGGAACCGCAGCAAGACCCCACGCTGTTCTTCTGCGGCGCGTTCGGCGCTCAGATCGGTGAGGCTCAGCAGCCAGCCGATGGGAGTATCGCCATCCACCGGCAGCAAAGCCGCCCGTTCCAGACGCAAACTGCGTTCCTTGTGATCGCGAAACTCCAGCAGCGTCAGGTCCGACAGCGCCGGACGTGGTTCTGTGGACAATTCCGGATAACCGAGGCGGGCCAGTTGCTCGAGAACATAGTCACCGACCAGCGGGTCATCGAACAATACCCGGGCCTTGCGGTTTCCCAGCAGAATCTGCCCCTTGGGATCGCTGATCAGCGTCGCCACCGGCAGGTATTCCAGACCGTCGGCAATGAAACGCCGGGTATCGCGGGTGCGGCTCATGGCTTGCTCCAGTGCCATGATCTGGCCCTGCAGCTGATCAGCGCTGGTGAATTGCGCACGGCGCCGCTCGGGAAATACTTTCGGCTCGCGGTCCAGTCGGGCCAGCTCCCAGCCAAAATACGTCAGCACCACACTCAGGCGCCGCCAGTTCCAGATCAGGTAGCCGAACAACATGCCCAGCGCCGCTGGAGTCGGTGACCACCAGTGTCGAACTTCCGCCAGCCCGGCGCTAGCCAGCAGCACACAAGCCACACCGCACGATGTCACCCAGATCGCCCAGCGCGGGCGCCACAGCAGCAATCCGAGTACGCAGGCTACCAGCCCTACCGAAAGCAACGCGCTCCACATCGGTACCACGTCGTGCAGATTGATCTGCGCGCGATACGACAACAAGGCAGTCAGCGGCAACAGCACTAGACTTATCCACAACCACTCACGCACCAGCCGTCGAAACAGACGCTGGACCTGACTTGGCTCGCGGCTTTCACGCCGACGCGGGCTATTCATGACAAACAGGGCAGGGGACAGTGAATGGTTTCATGGGCCACAGGTCTGAGGATGTAGATCCGAAGAATCATAGCGGACGTCGACCGATGGTGGACTGCTTACTTTTACCGCACAGGCCGAGCCTTCAGGGTTGCCGGCCACTGCTCATGCAACAAGGAACCCACGCGTATGCGCGTTGCGATACTGGACGATGAACCCGCCGAACTGCGTCGGGTCGAGCAAACCCTGCAGCAGATGGCTGCGGAGGGAGACCAGCCTTGGTCGTTGCACAGCTTTGAACGGGGCGAGGACCTGTTGCGCCAATTGCGGCGGGACACCTTCGACCTGCTGATCCTCGACTGGCAACTACCCGACCTGTCCGGCCTGGCGCTGCTGCGCTGGACCCGCGAACACATGGAGTCGCCGCCCGCCGCAATCATGCTGACCAGCCGCGACGGCGAAAGCGATATCGTCCAGGCGCTGAACGCCGGTGCCGACGATTACGTCAGCAAACCGTTCCGCCCCAACGAGCTGAAAGCCCGAGTCGCCGCCGTACTGCGCCGGCACAGCCAGCAACGTAGCAGCGCTGCTGAAGTCCTGAGTTTCAATGACCTGACCTTCGACGACGCCGAACTGAGCGTCACCCGCGAGGGCAAGGCAGTGGTCATGACGGAGCGTGAATACCGCCTGGCGCGCTGCCTGTTCAGTAACCTGGGTCGGCCATTGTCGCGGGAGTACCTGTACGAACGCTTCTGGCCCCACGAAGAAGTGGCGTCGTCACGGCCGCTGGATACCCATATCTATCGCCTGCGCAACAAACTGGGGCTGACGGCGGATCGGGGTTGGCAGTTGCTGACGATTTATGGGTATGGGTATCGGTTGGAGAGTGTATCTGCGACACCTGCTGACAGCATGATGCAGTCGTAAGGTGAATCGACCAGTCAAACTGGTCGATATTTGGCATCCCGCGAGCGTCAGTTGACCAAAGGTGCACGCCAGTCATCTGAACCCGTCGTGCCGCAGATTTCATGCGTCCAGATGATTTTACGATACGTGAAATGTACGTCTTCCAACTGTGTGAAGTGCGCCATATTCATATCTTGGCAATTCGGCATTCTGGAATTCACTTCCACAATAACGGCGTCTACCAATTCAATACTGAAAAAATGTTCTTGTGTACCTGAAGCGGAAGTTCGATACCAGGCAATATGACAATTGTCCAAGACTTCGCCACTGGTCAAGGCGCTGAATATCAACGGGGATGCCTTGTCGAAAACCTTGGTAACCATGAGCGGCTTATGCACCCGCTGACCGGTGGGCTGGCCGGATTGAGGGTCACGTGGAATGATTATTTGATGGCTGAAAGCTTGTACCAAAATCTGATCTTCGTGCCCTTCCTGGTAGGTATTACCCACTGAATCTGCTGTAAAAGCTCCAGCACTGATTAAACCTTGTCGATTACCATTGATCGTCAAATACGCAGGTGTTGGCATAACTAAGTTCCCTGTTTGATTCTAGACACTGACAGTGCTTCACCTGTGCCGTAGGGCAGTTAGCGAAGCGGCTGTAAGATAAATAGAACCGATCCAGATATATGTAGGAAGAGTCTCTCCTATACGAAGGGATAGTCTTAAAATTTGCAGGATTTAATCCGACAAGAAAGAACCAAAAAAAAGCCAGCGCATAGCGCTGGCTTTTTTATTCGTGCGTTAGCGATGGGACGATGGATCAGAAATCCAGGTTCGAAACCGCCAGCGCATTGCTCTCGATGAAGTCACGGCGAGGTTCGACCGCATCACCCATCAGGGTGTTGAAGATCTGGTCTGCGCCAATGGCGTCTTCGATGGTGACTTTCAGCATGCGGCGCACGCTTGGGTCCATGGTGGTTTCCCACAGCTGATCCGGGTTCATTTCACCCAGACCTTTGTAGCGCTGGATGGTGTGGCGCTTGGTGCTTTCGGCCATCAGCCAGTCGAGGGCTTCCTTGAACTCGGTGACCGCTTTCTTGCGCTCGCCACGCTGGATGTACGCGCCTTCGTCGAGCAGGGTGCTCAGTTGAGCGCCGAGGGTGACGACGGTCTTGTAGTCGTTGCTGCCGAAGAAGTCGCGGTTGAAGGTGACGTAGTTCGACAGGCCGTGGGAGATCAGCTCGACCTCTGGCAACCAAACGCCACGTTCACGATCTTCACGCAGGCTGGCCTTGTAGACTAGGCCCGACTTCTCGACGGTGCGCAGACGCACTTCGTACTGAGCCAGCCAGTCCTGCATCTTGGCGTGGTCGCCGAGCATTTCCAGGCTCACGGCCGGCAGGTAGATGAAGTGTTCGGTCAGTTCCTGCGGGTACAGGCGCGACAGACGCTTGAGGGTCTTCATCACCATGCGGAAGTCGTTCACCAGACGCTCGAGCGCTTCACCGGAAATGCCCGGAGCCTCTTCGTTCAGGTGCAGGCTCGCATCTTCCAGAGCCGACTGCGTCATGTACTCTTCCATGGCGTCGTCGTCTTTGATGTATTGCTCTTGCTTGCCCTTCTTGACCTTGTACAGCGGCGGCTGGGCGATGTAGATGTAACCACGCTCGATCAACTCCGGCAACTGACGGAAGAAGAAGGTCAGCAGCAGGGTACGGATGTGCGAACCGTCGACGTCAGCATCGGTCATGATGATGATGTTGTGATAGCGCAGCTTGTCGATGTTGTACTCTTCGCGACCGATACCGCAGCCGAGTGCAGTGATCAGCGTGCCCACTTCCTGGGACGAGATCATCTTGTCGAAGCGTGCTTTCTCGACGTTGAGGATCTTGCCCTTCAGCGGCAGGATCGCCTGGGTCTTGCGGTTACGTCCCTGCTTGGCAGAGCCGCCCGCGGAGTCACCCTCCACGAGGTACAGTTCGGACAGCGCAGGATCTTTTTCCTGGCAATCAGCGAGCTTGCCCGGCAGGCCGGCGATGTCCAGCGCGCCTTTGCGGCGGGTCATCTCACGGGCCTTGCGCGCCGCTTCACGGGCACGCGCCGCGTCGATCATCTTGCCGACGACCAGCTTGGCTTCGTTCGGGTTTTCCAGCAGGAAGTCGGAGAAGTACTTGCCCATCTCCTGCTCGACCGCGGTCTTCACTTCGGAAGACACCAGCTTGTCTTTGGTCTGCGAGCTGAACTTCGGATCCGGCACTTTTACCGAGATGATCGCGGTCAGGCCTTCACGGGCATCGTCACCGGTGGTCGCGACTTTGTGCTTCTTCGCCAGACCTTCCTGCTCGATATAGTTGTTCAGGTTACGCGTCAGTGCGGAACGGAAACCCACCAGGTGAGTACCGCCGTCGCGCTGCGGAATGTTGTTGGTGAAGCACAACAGGTTCTCGTTGAAGCTGTCGTTCCATTGCAGGGCGATTTCCACGCCGATGCCGTCTTCACGCTGGATGTTGAAGTGGAACACCTGGTTGACCGCAGTCTTGTTGGTGTTCAGATATTCAACGAACGCACGCAGGCCGCCTTCGTACTTGAACAGCTCTTCCTTGCCGCTGCGCTCATCCTTGAGGACGATGCCGACACCGGAGTTGAGGAAGGACAGTTCACGAATGCGTTTGGCCAGGATGTCCCAGCTGAAGTGAATGTTCTTGAAGGTTTCGCTGGAAGCCTTGAAATGGATCTGGGTGCCAGTGGTTTCGCTGTCGCCAACGATCGCCATCGGTGCCTGAGGTACACCGTGGACGTAGGTCTGTTCCCAGATCTTGCCGCTGCGGCGTACGGTCAGTACCAGCTCTTCGGACAGGGCGTTCACGACCGACACACCTACACCGTGCAGACCGCCGGATACCTTGTAGGAGTTGTCGTCGAACTTACCGCCAGCGTGGAGGACGGTCATGATGACCTCGGCGGCGGAAACGCCTTCCTCTTTGTGTACGTCTACCGGGATGCCACGGCCGTTGTCTTTGACGGTGATGGACTCATCCGGGTGGATGATGATGCTGATGTCGTCGCAGTGGCCGGCGAGGGCTTCGTCGATCGAGTTGTCGACCACCTCGAACACCATGTGGTGCAGACCGCTGCCATCGTCGGTGTCACCAATGTACATACCGGGACGTTTGCGTACGGCATCCAGGCCTTTCAGCACTTTAATGCTCGTTGAGTCGTACGTATTTTCTTCGCTCAATGCCTTCACTCCCGATGGTCGTGGGTCTGGGTGATACGGCCCTGTTCCACGTGGAACAGAGCGACTGGCGTTTCCGTCTGCCAGCCTTCCCTCAATAATTCGTGATCTACACAGGTGATGAAAACCTGGCAGCGTAAGTCTTCCAGCAAGCGGCACAGCGCGCGACGGTGGCTCTCGTCCAGCTCGGACGGCAAGTCATCCACCAGATAAATACACTGGCCGCGTCGGGCCTGGCTCACCAGATGCCCCTGGGCAATTCGCAAGGCACAAACCACCAGCTTCTGCTGACCCCGGGACAAGATGTCCGCGGCGTTGTGTGCGCCCAATCTAAGGCGCAAGTCAGCGCGTTGCGGTCCGGCCTGGGTATGACCCATTTGCTGGTCCCGTTGAACGGAGCCAGCCAGTACGGCACTCAATTCCCGGTCCTTGTCCCAGCCTCGGTAATAGCTGAGCGTCAAACCTTCAAGCTCAACCAGTTCGCTCAAGGTTTGTTCAAAGACTGGTTTCAAGGCTTTGATGTAAGCGCGGCGGTATTCATCGATTTCAGCGCTGGCCTGGCACAGCTCCCTGTCCCAAACCGCTTGCGAAACGGCGTCAAGTGTACCATGCCGCAGCCAGGAGTTTCTCTGGCGCAAGGCCTTCTGCAAACGCTGCCAGGTCGCCATGAAACGCGGTTCGACGTGGAACACGCCCCAATCGAGAAACTGCCGGCGAATCTTCGGCGCACCTTCGAGCAGGCGGAAGCTGTCGGGGTTGATCAGTTGCAGCGGCAGGATCTCTGCCAGTTGCGCGGCACTGCGAGCGTTCTGCCCGTCGATGCGGATCTGGAACTCGCCCTGACGGTCGCGAGATATCCCCAACGCACTGTGACCACCCTCGGCCAGTTCGACCTGACCGAACACCGTGCAGGCGAGTTGCTCGTACTGGATGACCGGCAACAGCCGCGTGCTACGAAACGAACGGGCAAGCCCCAGCAGATGAATGGCTTCCAGAACACTGGTTTTGCCGCTGCCGTTGGCGCCGTAAAGAATGTTGATGCGGGGGGAGGGGAAGAAGGTCACCGGGTGCAGATTGCGCACCGCGGTGACCGAAACACGACTTAAGGACATCCAGGATCAGCTGATTACAGACGCATCGGCATGACAACATAAGCCGAGTCGTCATTGTCGGACTCTTGCACCAGCGCACTGCTGTTGGAGTCGGACAGGATCAGGCGAACCTGTTCGGTGGTCATCACGCCCAGCACGTCGAGCAGGTAGCTCACGTTGAAGCCGATTTCCAGCGAACCGCCGTTGTATTCAACGCCCACTTCTTCTTCCGCTTCTTCCTGCTCCGGGTTGTTGGCCTGGATCTTCAACTGACCATTGGCCAGTTGCAGACGGATGCCGCGGTACTTCTCGTTGGACAGAATCGCGGTACGGCTGAACGCTTCACGCAGGGCCTGACGATCACCCAGTACCAGCTTGTCGCCACCCTTCGGCAGAACGCGCTCATAGTCCGGGAACTTGCCGTCGACCAACTTCGAGGTGAAGGTGAATTCGCCGGTGGTGGCGCGGATGTGGTGCTGACCCAGAACGATGCTGACGTTGCCGTCCGGCTCGGTCAGCAGACGCGCCAGTTCGAGGATACCTTTACGCGGCACGATCACCTGGTGGCGATCCGGCTGACCGATATCGGCCTGCATCGAGCACATCGCCAGACGGTGACCGTCGGTGGCCACGGCGCGGATCACACCGGCCGAGACTTCCAGCAGCATGCCGTTGAGGTAGTAGCGCACGTCTTGCTGGGCCATGGCGAAGCTGGTGCGTTCGATCAGTCGACGCAGTTTGCTCTGCTCCAGACTGCAGGTCAGCGAACCCGGGCCTTCTTCAACCGTCGGGAAATCGTTGGCCGGCAGGGTCGACAGGGTGAAACGGCTACGACCGGCCTTCACGACCAGCTTCTGCTCGTCGACCTTGATGTCGATCAGCGCGTCGTTGGGCAGGCTCTTGCAGATGTCCATCAGCTTGCGCGCAGGCACGGTGATGGAGCCGGTTTCAGCCGGCTCTTCGAGTTGCACGCGACCGACCAGCTCGACTTCCAGATCGGTACCGGTCAGCGACAGTTGCTGGCCATCGACGACCAACAGCACGTTGGACAGTACCGGCAAGGTCTGTCGGCGCTCGACGACGCCTGCGACCAGTTGCAGGGGTTTCAACAGGGCTTCGCGTTGAATGGTGAAATGCATGGTCTAGTCCCTTGCCTTAATAAGCTGCGCTGGAGTTCATCAAGTGGTCAGTGTACGCAGCAGGTTCTTGTAGTCCTCGCGGATGTCCGCGTCGGATTCCTTAAGTTCGTTGATCTTGCGGCAGGCGTGCAACACCGTCGTGTGGTCGCGACCACCAAACACATCGCCGATTTCCGGCAGGCTGTGGTTGGTCAGCTCCTTGGACAGCGCCATGGCCACCTGACGCGGACGTGCCACCGAGCGCGAACGGCGCTTGGACAGCAGGTCGGAAATCTTGATCTTGTAGTACTCGGCGACAGTGCGCTGAATGTTATCCACAGAGACCAGTTTGTCCTGCAGTGCCAACAAGTCTTTCAGGGATTCGCGGATCAACTCGATGGTGATGTCGCGGCCCATGAAGTGCGAGTGGGCGATCACGCGTTTCAGCGCGCCTTCCAGCTCACGGACGTTGGAACGAATTCGTTGGGCGATGAAGAAAGCCGCATCGTGAGGCAACTCGACTTTGGCCTGGTCGGCCTTCTTCATCAAGATCGCCACGCGGGTTTCCAGCTCCGGCGGTTCGACGGCAACCGTCAGGCCCCAGCCGAAGCGGGATTTGAGGCGCTCTTCAAGGCCTTCGATTTCTTTCGGGTAGCGGTCACTGGTAAGAATGACCTGCTGGCCACCTTCAAGCAGGGCATTGAAGGTGTGGAAAAACTCTTCCTGGGAACGCTCTTTACGGGCGAAGAACTGAATATCGTCGATCAGCAGAGCGTCCACCGAACGGTAGAAACGCTTGAACTCGTTGATCGCGTTCAGTTGCAGCGCCTTGACCATGTCGGCCACGAAGCGCTCGGAATGCAGGTACACAACCTTGGCATTCGGGTTCTTCTTTAATAAATGGTTACCCACTGCGTGCATCAAGTGGGTTTTACCCAGGCCGACGCCGCCATAAAGGAACAGCGGGTTGTAACCGTGCTTGGGATTGTCCGCCACCTGCCAGGCTGCCGCGCGGGCGAGCTGGTTGGACTTGCCTTCGACGAAGTTCTCGAAGGTAAAGGTGCGGTTCAGGTAGCTGGTGTGTTTGAGCGCGCCTTCGACCTGAACGGTGCGCTGTTCGGCGCGAACCGGGGCCTGTTGCGAGGCCGCACCGGCCATCGGGTCAAAGCTGTCGCGGGACGGCTCTTCACTGACTTCCTCGGTTTTCTGCGTCGAGCGCTTGGCCGGAGCTGCACTTGGAGCGGGTGCTGGCGCACTGGCCGGCACGGTATTGGCCTGAGCCTGGGACACCTGCGCAGCGGCCAACGGTGCGTTCGGCGCGGCACGCGGTGCCGAGCTGCGTTTGCTGCCTATTAATAAGGAAAGCGCTGGCGCCATGCCGTTGCCGTGCTCATCCAGCAGTTCAAGGACGCGACCGAGGTACTTTTCGTTGACCCAGTCCAGCACAAAACGGTTCGGTGCGTAGACGCGCAACTCGTCGCCTTCGGCTTCGACCTGTAGTGGACGGATCCAGGTGTTGAATTGTTGGGCAGGCAGCTCCTCGCGCAAAAGCTCCACGCACTGCTGCCAAAGTTCCACTGACACGGATATCCCCTAAGTTGAAAGCCGGTGAGGCAAAAACAAGCGGCCATTGTAGCGGCGAGCCGTCCACTTATCCACATGCAGGTTGTGTGGTGACCATGATTAATCAATGCGTTAAGCGGTAAAAAGGCGACCAACGGTGTGTGCATAAGCTCTGTGGATAACCGCCTCTGAGGGCACTGGACAACTGGGGGTGGAACTCGGTGGATAACCAGCCTGTGGATAACAGGCCATTCCACACACAGGTTATCCGACAGCGCAGCACAGGCTGAACACGGTTTTCCACTGTAGTTGTCATTCTCTGTACATCATGCTGTACAAGGGCTGAAGATGGTTATCCACAGAAGAGGGCGGTCCTAGCTTTTACAAGCTTTACAGAAAAGCTTTAAATAATTCCCTTCTTTATTTTTATGTCTGGCAAACAGGTTTTCGGTTCCGGAAGCTCCAGAGATCTATTTATAAGGAAACGCTGGTTGGAAATTGACCTGAAGGCTTGCTTTCTCTAGAATCCCCGGTCTCTTAAAACGGGGGCCATTCCGGCCCGTTGTGGACGAACCAGGTAACACGACATGAAACGTACTTTCCAACCAAGCACTATCAAACGCGCTCGTACCCACGGTTTCCGTGCTCGCATGGCTACCAAGAACGGTCGCGCTGTCCTGTCGCGTCGTCGCGCCAAAGGTCGTGCGCGTCTGGCAGTTTGATAATCCGGTACTGGAGGTGAGTCAGGACTTCAGTCGGGAAAAGCGTCTGCTTACCCCCCGGCATTTCAAGGCAGTCTTTGACTCCCCTACCGGCAAGGTTCCGGGGAAAAATCTCCTGCTCCTTGCGCGCAACAACGATCTTGATCACCCCCGTCTCGGGCTGGTTATCGGGAAAAAGAGCGTAAAGCTCTCCGTTGAGCGCAATCGCCTCAAACGTCTGATGCGCGAATCGTTCCGTCTGCACCAGGATTCTCTGGTCGGCTGGGATATCGTTATCGTCGCGCGCAAAGGTTTGGGCGACGTAGAAAACCCCGAATTGATTCAGCATTTCGGCAAACTCTGGAAGCGTCTGGCCCGTAACAAGCCAGTTCCAGCGGTCAAAACCGAAACTGTAGGGGTAGACAGTCCAGATGCGTAAACTGGCACTCGTTCCGATCCAGTTTTATCGCTACGCCATTAGTCCTTTGATGGCCAGTCACTGTCGTTTCTACCCCAGTTGTTCTTGCTACGCGTATGAAGCCATCGAAAATCATGGCCTTCTGCGCGGTGGCTGGCTGGCCTTTCGTCGTTTAGGTCGCTGTCATCCGTGGAATCCCGGTGGTTATGACCCGGTTCCACCTATCCCTACCTCCCGTTCTTCTTCGATGGCCGAGTAATCATGGATATCAAACGCACGATCCTGATCGTCGCCCTGGCAATCGTGTCCTACGTTATGGTTCTTAAATGGAACCAGGACTATGGCCAGGCTGCCCTGCCGACTCAGAATGTTGCTTCCAGTACGACTGCATCCGGTTTGCCGGACACCGTTCCTGGCAATAACGCTTCCGCCAGTGACGATATTCCGCGTGCCGCAAGCGACACCAGCGCACCTGTGGAAACCCCGGTCGCTGCCAGCAAGGATCTGATCCAGGTCAAAACCGACGTGCTCGATCTGGCGATCGATCCCCAGGGCGGTGACGTTGCTCAACTGACTTTGCCACTGTATCCACGTCGTCAGGATCGTCCTGATGTGCCGTTCCAGCTGTTCGACAACGGCGGCGAACGTACTTATCTGGCACAAAGCGGCCTGATCGGCACCAACGGTCCGGACGCAAGCCCGGCCGGTCGTCCGGTTTACGCCTCGGAGAAGAAAAGTTATCAACTGGCTGACGGTCAGGACCAACTGGTCGTCGACCTGAAGTTCAGCAAGGACGGCGTCAACTACATTAAGCGTTTCACCCTGAAACGCGGCCTGTATGACGTGACCGTGACCTACCTTGTGGATAACCAGAGCGCTCAGCCTTGGTCGGGTTCGATGTTCGCCCAACTGAAGCGCGACGCCAGTGCCGACCCTTCGTCGACCACTGCCACCGGCACCGCGACTTACCTGGGCGCAGCCCTGTGGACAAGTTCCGAGCCGTACAAGAAAGTGTCCATGAAAGACATGGACAAAGGTCAGCTCAAGGAAACCGTCACCGGTGGCTGGGTAGCCTGGCTGCAACACTACTTCGTGACTGCGTGGGTTGCGCCGAAAGGCGAAAACAACATCGTTCAGACGCGTAAAGACAGTAAAGGCAACTACATCATCGGTTACACCGGTCCTTCGCTGACCGCTGCACCGGGTGCGAAAGTTGAAACCAGCGCCATTCTGTACGCCGGGCCGAAAAGCCAGGCCGTACTGAAACAGTTGTCCCCAGGTCTGGAACTGACAGTCGACTACGGCATTCTGTGGTTCATCGCTCAGCCGATCTTCTGGCTGCTGCAACACATTCACGCGATTGTGGGTAACTGGGGCTGGTCGATTATCTTCCTGACCATGCTGATCAAAGGGATCTTCTTCCCATTGTCGGCCGCCAGCTACAAATCGATGGCGCGCATGCGTGCCGTTGCGCCGAAACTGGCTGCATTGAAAGAGCAACATGGCGATGACCGGCAGAAAATGTCGCAAGCCATGATGGAGCTGTACAAGAAAGAGAAGATCAATCCGCTGGGCGGCTGCTTGCCGATCCTCGTGCAGATGCCGGTTTTCCTTTCGCTGTACTGGGTTCTGCTGGAAAGCGTGGAAATGCGCCAGGCGCCATTCATGCTGTGGATCACTGACCTGTCGATCAAGGATCCGTTCTTCATCCTGCCGATCATCATGGGCGCGACCATGTTCATTCAGCAGCGTCTGAACCCGACTCCACCGGATCCGATGCAGGCGAAGGTCATGAAAATGATGCCAATCATCTTCACCTTCTTCTTCCTGTGGTTCCCTGCTGGTCTGGTGCTGTACTGGGTTGTGAACAACTGCCTGTCGATTGCCCAACAGTGGTACATCACGCGTAAGATCGAAGCGGCGACGAAAAAAGCCGAGGCGTAACTTACTCTGTGGATAACACCACTCAAAACGCCCCCTAGTGGGGCGTTTTGCTATCTGCCACTTTTGTCTGGATTCCGGTTTATGAGCGTACCTCGTGAAACCATCGCTGCTGTCGCCACCGCTCAAGGTCGCGGCGGTGTCGGCATCGTCCGTATTTCCGGGCCGTTGGCCAGCGTTGCAGCCAAAGCCATCAGCGGCCGTGAACTGAAACCGCGTTACGCGCATTACGGTCCGTTTTTCAGTGCTGATCAGCAGGTGTTGGACGAAGGACTGGCCCTGTATTTCCCGGGACCAAACTCGTTCACTGGCGAAGATGTGCTGGAGTTGCAGGGGCACGGTGGCCCGATCGTCCTCGATATGCTGCTCAAGCGTTGCCTGGAACTGGGTTGCCGTCTGGCTCGCCCGGGTGAATTCAGCGAGCGCGCGTTCCTCAATGACAAACTCGACCTGGCTCAGGCCGAGGCGATCGCCGACCTGATCGAAGCCAGTTCGGCACAGGCTGCACGCAATGCCTTGCGCTCACTGCAAGGGGCGTTTTCCCAGCGTGTGCATAACCTCACCGAACAACTGATCGGGTTGCGTATCTACGTCGAAGCCGCCATCGACTTCCCGGAAGAAGAAATCGACTTCCTTGCCGATGGCCATGTGTTGAGCATGCTCGACAAAGTGCGCGATGAACTGTCCATAGTGCTTCGCGAGGCCGGGCAGGGGGCTTTGTTGCGTGACGGCATGACCGTGGTGATCGCCGGTCGGCCGAATGCCGGCAAGTCCAGTCTGTTGAATGCCCTGGCCGGCCGCGAAGCCGCGATCGTGACCGAAATTGCCGGCACCACCCGGGATATCCTGCGCGAACATATCCACATCGACGGCATGCCGCTGCATGTTGTCGATACGGCAGGTCTGCGTGATACCGATGATCAGGTGGAAAAGATCGGCGTCGAGCGTGCGTTGAAAGCGATCACTGAAGCGGATCGGGTGCTGCTGGTAGTCGATGCCACCGCGCCGGAAGCTGCAGACCCGTTTGCACTTTGGCCGGAATTCCTCGAAACCCGTCCGGATCCGGCGAAAGTCACCTTGATTCGCAACAAGGCTGACCTGACGGGTGAAGCGATCTCTCTGGAAGTCAGCGACGATGGCCACGTGACCATCAGCCTCAGCGCCAAATCCGCTGGCGAAGGGCTGGAATTGCTGCGCGAACACCTCAAGGCCTGCATGGGCTATGAGCAAACCTCGGAAAGCAGCTTCAGTGCCCGTCGCCGTCATCTGGAGGCTCTGCGCCATGCCAGTGCAGCGCTGGAACATGGTCGCGCACAGCTGACGTTGGCCGGTGCCGGTGAGCTGCTGGCCGAGGATTTACGTCAGGCCCAGCACTCTCTGGGAGAAATCACCGGGGCATTCAGCTCCGATGACCTGCTTGGCCGGATCTTTTCCAGCTTCTGCATCGGTAAATGACCAAAGAGGCTGTGGACATATCCACAGCCTCTTTTCGTTTCACCAGTTGTAAGACACCGTACCGAGTAAGGTGCGATCTTCGCCCCAGTAGCAACGGCCAGCATCGTTGCATCCCGAGACATATTCCTTGTTGAACAGGTTCTTCGCATTCAGGTCGACGCTCCAGTGCGTGTCGATCTGATAACCGATGGCCGCATCCACCAATGTGACATCGCCGGCATCCAGCTTGCCGTATAGCGAAGGCGAGGTGTAGGCGAAGGCACTGTCGAAGTAACGCACGCCGCCACCCACGTACAAACCTTTCAAATCGCCATCAAGGAAACGGTACTTGGTCCAGACCGACGCCTGATTTCGTGGCACGCCGGTCATCTGGTGGCCTTTGACCAACGAGGTCGCCGCGTCCTTGGTAATCCGCGCGTCGGTGTAGGTGTATGCCGCTGTCACATTGAGGTTCTGGGTCAGATTGCTGTTGAGTTCCAGCTCCACGCCTTTGGAACGGCTTTCGCCTACTTGGCGGTAGGTCGATGTGGTCGAGTCGAAGTAGGTGTCGTCCTTTTTGCGCAAGTCATATACCGACGCGGTGAACTCGGTATCCCAGCCGATCGGTTCGTACTTGAGGCCCACTTCGTATTGGCTGCTGGTGATCGGATCGAGCGGTGTGCCGGCATTGGAAATCTGCTGTACCGGTACGAACGAGGTGGAATAGCTGACATACGGCGTCATGCCGTTATCGAACTGGTACATCACGCCGCCCTGGTAGGTGAACTTCTTGTCCTCGGAACTGATGTTACTGCCCTTGGCCACTTTGTCGCGGAAATCACTGTCGACCCAGTCCTGGCGCCCGCCGAGCAAGAACAACCAGTGGTCATATTTGCTCTGGATCTGGGCATAAACACCTTTCATCTGTTGTTCGAGCAGGGTGTTCTGCACCGCAATCGGTGTAGTCGGATCGCGCAAGTAAACCGGGTCGTAGATATCGATTGGCCCGACGATGCCGGCATTCCAGTCCTGATTGAACGAAGTGCGGTCGTAGCTGGCGCCGAACAGCACGGTGTTTTCCAGCTCGCCGACCTGGAATTTGCCTTCCAGTTGGTTATCCAGCGAATACACCATGGATTTGTTGAAGCGATCGTACGCGGTCATGTTCAGGCGCGTGCCGAACCCGGCGTTGTTCAGGTTGCCGGGCCAGGTCTCGTGGCGGGTGATTCGCGACTGCATGTAGCGCGAATTCTGGCGGAACTGCCAGTCATCGTTGAAGGAATGGCTAAACTCATAACCGGTGCTCCAGGTTTCCCGTTCGAAGGTGTTCCAGTCCGGATCGCCAAGCATGGTGCCTTTGGATAGCTTGCCGTTGGGATTGCTCAGCAATGTGCCGGCCGCCGGCAGACCCAGTTCCATATTGGTGTGATCTTTCTGGTAGTTGGCCAGCAGGGTCAGGGTGTTGAAGTCGTCGAAATTCAGGGTCAGCGACGGGGCGATGTAAATGCGGTCATCCGGTACGTGATCGGTCTGGGTGTCTGACTTGCGTCCGAGCATCACCACTCGTCCCAACACATTGCCGCTGTCGTTGAGTGGCCCGGACACATCGATGCCAATCTGCCGGCGATTATTCGAGCCATAACCCAGTTGCACTTCGCCGAGTGGAGCTGCGGTCGGCCGCTTGCTCACCAGATTCACCAGGCCGCCCGGTGCGTTTTCCCCATAGAGCAAGGACGATGGTCCACGGAAAATTTCCACGCGCTCCAAACCGTAAGGTTCGGTGCTGGTGTCATAACGGTTGCCTTGCACGCGAAGTCCATCGCGCAACAGGCCGTAGCCGTAATCGGTGGCGTTGAAACCACGAATGAAAAACAGATCGCCGGCCAGGCTGTCGCCCGCTGCAAACGGTGGGGCGAAGATGCCGGGAACGTAGCCGAGTACCTCGGTGAGCGTCTGAGATTTCTGATCTTTCATGCGCTGTGCGGTGACGACTGACACAGAACGTGGTGTTTCCGACAACGGCGTGCTGGTTTTCGTACCGATCCGGCTGTTCTGCGCCCTATAGCCGACGTCGGCGGCGTAATCCAGATCCATCGGATTGGCCAATTGCCCGTTGATGTTGGTCGGGGCCAGCTCCAGCAAATCACCATTGGGCAGCGCCTGCAGAATGTAGCTACCCGGCGCTTGAGGTACGGCTTGCAAACCTGAGCCTTGCAGCAGTTGGGCGAATCCCTGTTCGACGGTGAAGTTGCCGTTCAGTCCGGTACTGCGTAAACGGTTGGTCTGCTGCGGCGAGAACGACAGAATCACGTTTGCAGTGGAGGCGAATTGGCTCAAAGCATTGTCCAGCGGGCCGGCAGCAATGGTGTAGCGCTGCGCGACCGTTGCCGCGAAGGCGTTATTGGTCATTGCCAGGCAGGACGCGGCACTGGTCATCAGTAGGCTGTAGGCAATGCAGTGGTGGGAAAAACGCTGACGGAACGTAGGAAGACGCATGTGTGGATAAGCCCTGAAGGTGGCGAAGAGCCGCGTTTATCGCGATTACCTGTAGGGCCGGGTCAGGACAAAAAAAGATAACCCTGCTTTCGATTTTTTTCCCCAGGAGATTTTCAATCAGACGCTATGGCTGATCGAGACCCAGTAACGGGTGAAGTAGCGGACGTTGATCGGTAACGAGGCCTGAAGATTGGCCAGCACGGCATCGGTGGAATCGAGCCGAAAGGTGCCGGATACGCGTAGATCCCGGGCACGACTATCGCAGTGCATAACACCGCTGCGATAACGCCCCAGCTCTTCGATTACCGCGCCCAGCCGCGCATCGAGCACAATCAGCTGGCCGTTGGTCCAGGCCACTGCCGAGGATTTAAAGGGGTAAAGGACCCCGATATGCCGACTATCGAAATCCGCACCTTCGCCTGCTTTCAGGATCATCGCGCTCGTTGATCGATCAGCGGGTTGCACGCTGACCCGATCTTCCAGTACGCCGACCCGCGTTGAGCCCGACAACTTATGCACAGAAAAACGGGTACCCAACGCTTGAATTCGGCCATCCGCGGTTTCGACCAAAAACGGCCGCTGATCGCCGAGCTTGCCGGTCTGAATGAGGATTTCACCCGAGCGCAAACGAATCAGCCGTTGCGTTGCGTCGAAAGATACATCGATGGCCGTATCGGTATTGAGCTGAATCTGGCTGCCATCGGCCAATGAGATGTTGCGACGCTGGCCAACGCCGGTTTTGTAATCAGCCCAGGCATTTCCAAGGGAGGTATGTTGTTGGGCGTTCCAGCCAAGGATCCCCGTCCCTGTCGCGAGCAGTAATAATTTCAGGATCTGGCGCCTTTGTTGGCCGGTATTCAGTGCGCGACGTTTCAAATCCAGCGGCAAAGTGCCGAGCTGACGCTGCAGTTGTTCCATCTGGTTCCAGGCCGCCAGATGTGCTGGATCGCTATCTATCCACAGTTGCCAGGCTTTTTGATCGGCGAGAGTCGGCGGATCGGCCTGAAACTGCACGTACCAACTGGCAGCCGCTTCGAAAACCTTGCGGTTCGGTGCAGTGGGCATCAACGCTGCGCCATGATCAGGGCACATTCCGTCAGGGCGCGGATCATGTGCTTCTTTACTGTGGTCAGGGAAACCTGCAACTGCGCAGCGATCTGTTGATAAGTCAAACCGTCGATCTGCGAAAGCATGAAGATCTTCTGGGTTCGCGCGCCCAGACCGGCCAAGGCTTTATCCACAGCGATCAGGGTTTCGATGATCAGCGCCTTGTCTTCTTCGCTGATGGCGGTGGCTTCTGGTCGAGCAGCCAAGGTCTGCAAGTAGGCAACTTCGATGGCCTGTCTTCGATAGCGATCAATGACGAGGCCGCGTGCAATGGTCGCCAGATAATCCCGCGGTTCGCGAATCTGCGACGCATTACGTGCCGCGAGGATCCGCACAAAAGTGTCATGCGCGACATCGGCAGCATCGCAGGCGTCGTGCAGTTTGCCCTTGAGCCATCCATACAGCCACGAATGGTGTTGCTCGTAGATTTGCTCGATCGCAGCATGATGGGCGGGTAGGGACATGGGAGAAACTGACGAGTTAATGATAATGGCTATTATTAGCCTCTGTTACGTTCTCTCACAATAGCCCTGTCACATCCCACTATCGACTTCATGCTCGTCTCCGATCTCTCGGTGGCGTTTTACTGCGTCCTGAAAAAACCGTCTGGTTGAATTTCTGTGGATTAAGCCCTGTGAATAACTGCCAATGAGGTCAGTTGATAACAGGGCGTGAAAACTGGATATAACTGCCTCTGTGGATAACCACCCCATTCATCCACAGGCTTAAACCGGTTATCCAAGGGCCTCCTGAGGACCTGATAACAGGGTTTTGAAACTCTGTACACATTGAATAATAAGGCCTGTAGCAATCTATCCACAGAAAGGTCGGTCAGTAAGAATAAGCATTAAAACAAAGGTTTTATAAATTTCTCTCTTTTTTATTCTTTTAACCTCGAGTTCTCCACAGCTGGTTAAATTTTGTGCAAAGGGTTCTTTAGGGAGGGCGAAGTCCCTATACTTGTCGACCAGGTCCAGAAACCTGATCTCAAACTATTCCTGAATACCTACTTAAGCAGGCACGAGGTGCGTGGTGGATTTCCCTTCCCGTTTTGAAGTGATCGTCATCGGCGGCGGTCATGCCGGTACCGAGGCAGCACTGGCCTCAGCACGTATGGGGGCAAAAACCCTGTTGCTGACGCATAACGTGGAAACCCTCGGTGCCATGAGCTGCAACCCGGCCATCGGTGGCATTGGCAAAAGCCATTTGGTCAAGGAAATTGACGCCCTCGGCGGCGCGATGGCCATGGCTACCGATCTGGGCGGCATCCAGTTTCGCGTATTGAACAGCCGCAAAGGTCCGGCCGTACGAGCGACCCGTGCGCAAGCCGACCGTATTCTGTACAAGGCCGCTGTCCGCGAAATTCTGGAAAACCAACCGAACCTGTGGATATTTCAACAGGCCGCTGACGACCTGATCGTCGAGCAGGACCAGGTACGCGGTGTTGTCACGCAAATGGGTCTGCGGTTCTTCGCCGATTCCGTGGTGTTGACCACTGGTACGTTCCTCGGTGGACTTATCCACATCGGTTTGCAGAATTTCTCCGGCGGTCGTGCCGGTGACCCGCCGTCGATTGCCCTGGCACATCGTCTGCGTGAACTGCCGCTGCGTGTCGGTCGCCTGAAAACCGGTACGCCACCGCGCATCGATGGCAAATCTGTGGATTTCTCGGTCATGACCGAGCAACCGGGCGATACGCCGATCCCGGTCATGTCGTTCATGGGCAACAAGGAACAACATCCGCGCCAGGTCAGTTGCTGGATTACCCATACCAACGCCCGCACCCACGAAATCATCGCGGCGAACCTCGATCGTTCGCCGATGTATTCCGCTGCCGGCGAAATCGAAGGCATCGGTCCGCGCTACTGCCCGTCGATCGAAGACAAGATTCATCGCTTTGCTGACAAGGAAAGCCATCAGGTGTTCATCGAGCCGGAAGGCCTGACCACCCATGAGCTGTACCCGAACGGGATATCCACAAGCTTGCCGTTCGACGTGCAATTGCAGATCGTGCAATCGATCCGCGGCATGGAAAACGCGCACATCGTGCGTCCGGGTTATGCGATCGAGTACGACTACTTCGACCCGCGTGACCTGAAATACAGCCTGGAAACCAAAGTCATCGGCGGTCTGTTCTTCGCTGGTCAGATCAACGGCACCACCGGTTACGAAGAAGCTGGTGCGCAAGGTTTGCTCGCCGGGGCCAACGCCGCGCTGCGTGCCAAGGGCAAAGAAGCCTGGTGCCCGCGTCGCGATGAAGCGTACATCGGCGTGCTGGTCGACGACCTGATCACCCTCGGTACCCAAGAGCCGTACCGCATGTTCACTTCCCGTGCCGAGTACCGCCTGATTCTGCGCGAGGACAACGCCGACCTGCGTTTGACCGAAAAAGGTCGTGAACTGGGTCTGGTCGATGACGCGCGTTGGGCGGCCTTCTGCAAGAAACGCGAAAGCATCGAACTCGAAGAGCAGCGCCTGAAGAGCACCTGGGTTCGCCCGGGCACCCAGCAGGGCGATGCGATTGCGGAAAAATTCGGCACGCCGCTGACTCACGAATACAACTTGCTCAACCTCTTGAGCCGTCCGGAAATCGACTACGCTGGTCTGGTCGAAGTGACCGGGCAGGGCGCCGAAGATCCACAGGTCGCCGAACAGGTTGAAATCAAGACCAAATACGCCGGTTACATCGACCGTCAACAGGACGAAATCGCCCGTCTGCGCGCCAGTGAAGACACGAAATTGCCTGTGGATATCGATTACACCAACATTTCCGGTCTCTCCAAGGAGATTCAGAGCAAGCTCGGTGCGACGCGTCCGGAGACGCTCGGCCAGGCTTCGCGGATCCCGGGCGTGACCCCGGCAGCGATTTCGCTGTTGATGATTCATTTGAAAAAACGCGGCGCGGGCCGTCAGTTGGAGCAAAGCGCTTGAGTTCTAAGGTCACTTCGCAACACGCCGAAGAGTTATCCACAGGAGCCCGCGAGCTCGGTGTCAATCTCAGCGCGGCCCAGCACGAATTGCTGCTGGGCTACCTGGCCCTGTTGATCAAATGGAACCAGGCCTACAACCTGACTGCAGTTCGCGATCCTGACGAAATGGTTTCGCGGCATTTGCTCGATAGCTTGAGCGTGATGTCGTTCATCGAAAACGGCCGCTGGCTCGATGTCGGCAGTGGCGGCGGCATGCCCGGCATTCCGCTGGCGATCCTGTATCCGGACTCGCAAGTGACCTGTCTGGACAGCAACGGCAAGAAAACCCGCTTCCTGACTCAGGTCAAACTCGAACTCAAACTGGATAACCTGCAAGTTACCCACAGTCGCGTCGAAGCCTTCCAGCCTGCCCAGCCATTCAACGGGATCATTTCCCGGGCTTTCAGCAGTATGGAGAACTTCACCAACTGGACTCGCCACCTCGGCGATGCCGACACGCGCTGGCTGGCAATGAAGGGCGTTCATCCGGCCGATGAGCTGGTAGCATTGCCGGCAGACTTCAAACTCGATAGCGAACACGCCCTGGCCGTACCCGGTTGCCAAGGCCAACGCCATCTGCTGATACTGCGCCGCACGGCATGATTGGGAACACAAGCAAGAATGGCTAAGGTATTCGCGATAGCGAACCAGAAGGGTGGTGTGGGCAAGACCACCACCTGCATCAACCTCGCAGCATCCCTGGTCGCGACCAAGCGCCGGGTGCTGTTGATCGATCTCGATCCACAGGGCAACGCCACCATGGGTAGCGGTGTGGATAAACATGGCCTGGAAAACTCGGTCTACGACCTGCTGATCGGCGAATGCGATCTGGCCCAGGCCATGCACTACTCCGAGCACGGCGGTTATCAACTGCTGCCGGCCAACCGCGACCTGACCGCGGCTGAAGTGGTGCTGCTGGAAATGCAGATGAAGGAAAGCCGTCTGCGCAGCGCGCTGGCGCCGATCCGTGAAAACTACGATTACATTTTGATCGACTGCCCGCCGTCGCTGTCGATGCTTACGCTGAACGCATTGGTTGCCGCCGATGGGGTGATTATCCCCATGCAGTGCGAATACTTTGCGCTCGAAGGCTTGAGCGACCTTGTGGATAACATCAAACGCATTGCCGAACTGCTGAACCCCAACCTCAAGGTCGAAGGTCTGCTGCGCACCATGTACGACCCGCGGCTGAGCCTGATGAACGATGTTTCGGCGCAGCTGAAGGAACACTTTGGCGAGCAGCTGTACGACACGGTGATCCCGCGCAACATCCGCCTGGCCGAAGCACCGAGCTACGGTATGCCGGCACTGGCCTACGACAAGCAATCGCGCGGCGCGCTGGCCTATTTGGCACTGGCGGGCGAGATGGTTCGCCGTCAGCGCAAAAATTCACGCATCGCCGCTGCCCAGCCAACTTAAGGAATCCCCATGGCCGTCAAGAAACGAGGTCTCGGACGTGGACTGGATGCACTGCTGAGTGGTCCGACCGTCAGCGCGCTGGAAGAACAGGCGGCGCAGGCCGATACCCGTGAACTGCAACATCTGCCGCTGGACCTGCTGCAGCGTGGCAAATACCAGCCACGCCGCGACATGGACCCGCAGGCGCTGGAAGAGCTGGCGCAGTCGATCAAGGCGCAAGGCGTGATGCAGCCGATCGTGGTGCGCCCGATTGGCGGTGGCCGCTTCGAAATCATCGCCGGTGAACGCCGCTGGCGCGCCAGCCAGCAGGCCGGCCAGGAAACCATCCCGGCGATGGTCCGTGATGTGCCGGATGAAACCGCGATCGCCATTGCGCTGATCGAGAACATCCAGCGTGAAGACCTGAACCCGATCGAGGAAGCCGTCGCCTTGCAGCGACTGCAGCAGGAATTCCAGCTCACTCAACAGCAGGTGGCCGAGGCTGTGGGTAAGTCCCGCGTGACTGTGGCTAACCTGTTGCGACTTATTGCACTGCCTGAAGTCATCAAGACCATGCTGTCCCACGGTGACCTGGAAATGGGTCATGCCCGTGCTTTGCTCGGTCTGCCGGACAATCAGCAGGTGGAAGGGGCGCGACATGTTGTCGCACGCGGCCTGACTGTGCGCCAAACCGAGGCACTGGTTCGTCAGTGGTTGAGTGGCAAACCGGAGCCTGTGGAAGCGGCCAAACCCGACCCGGATATCGCCCGGCTCGAACAGCGTCTGGCCGAGCGCCTAGGCTCTGCGGTGCAGATTCGCCACGGCAAGAAGGGAAAAGGTCAGCTGGTGATCGGTTACAACTCACTCGATGAGCTTCAAGGTGTGCTCGCACACATCCGCTGAAACATTTCCTCATGTAGCGCGCAGTCGGAAATCACTACCTGACAGTTGAATAGGGGCAGAACCGCCCCTATACTCTGCGCGCATTTTGTCGGCACAAATTATGCCAAGTTATTGAATTCTGGCAGCCGACCATTGGAGAGCAAACGTGATGGAAACCCGCAAGCCAAACCGCCTGCCGTTCCATCGCCTGGCGGTTTTTCCGGTGTTGATGGCTCAATTTGTCATTTTGCTCATTGCCGCTTTGGCGCTCTGGCAATGGCACGGAGTCGTTGCCGGATACTCGGGACTTTGCGGAGGCCTGATAGCCTTGCTGCCCAATGTTTATTTCGCTCACAAGGCATTTCGGTTTTCCGGCGCCCGAGCAGCCCAGTCCATCGTCCGGTCATTTTATGCCGGCGAGGCAGGCAAACTGATTTTGACGGCAGTGCTGTTTGCACTGGTGTTTGCAGGTGTGAAGCCATTGGCGCCGATCGCAGTATTCGGCGCTTTCGTGCTGACTCAGTCGGTCAGCTGGTTCGCTCCCCTGCTGATGAGAACAAGACTTTCGAGACCTTAGGGCGTTTGAGGCAACCATGGCAGAAACAACCGCTTCGGGCTATATCCAGCACCACTTGCAGAACCTGACCTTCGGTCAGCTACCTAACGGCGGCTGGGGCTTTGCCCATACCGCAGCAGAAGCCAAGGAAATGGGCTTCTGGGCTTTCCACGTCGATACCCTCGGCTGGTCGGTCGCGCTGGGTCTGATCTTCGTTTTCCTTTTCCGCATGGCGGCAAAGAAAGCAACATCGGGTCAGCCAGGTGCTTTGCAGAACTTCGTTGAAGTATTGGTCGAATTCGTCGATGGCAGCGTGAAAGACAGCTTCCATGGCCGTAGCCCGGTGATCGCACCGCTGGCACTGACCATCTTCGTCTGGGTGTTCCTGATGAACGCCGTCGACCTGGTACCGGTCGACTGGATTCCTCAGCTGGCCATCCTGATCACCGGCGACCACCACATCCCGTTCCGTGCCGTGTCGACCACCGACCCGAACGCGACCCTGGGCATGGCGTTCTCGGTTTTCGCACTGATCATTTTCTATAGCATCAAGGTCAAGGGCATCGGCGGCTTCATCGGCGAACTGACCCTGCACCCGTTCGGCAGCAAGAACATCTTCGTTCAGGCCCTGCTGATCCCGGTGAACTTCCTGCTGGAATTCGTGACCCTGATCGCCAAGCCGATCTCTCTGGCCCTGCGTCTGTTCGGCAACATGTATGCCGGCGAGCTGGTGTTCATTCTGATCGCTGTGATGTTCGGCAGCGGCCTGCTCTGGCTGAGTGGCCTGGGCGTTGTTCTGCAGTGGGCGTGGGCTGTGTTCCACATCCTGATCATCACCCTGCAGGCGTTCATCTTCATGATGCTGACCATCGTCTACCTGTCGATGGCGCACGAAGAAAACCATTAAGAGCAGCCTCGGCTGATCTGATGTCCCTCCCGGTCAAACGGGAGGGGGCTCTTAACCGGGCCTCTGAAACGATTTGTTTTACCGCTTTAATCTAAAAAACCTAAACCATACGACGTAAAAGTCGGGAGGAAAGATGGAAACTGTAGTTGGTCTAACCGCTATCGCTGTTGCACTGTTGATCGGCCTGGGCGCACTGGGTACCGCAATTGGTTTCGGCCTGCTGGGCGGCAAGTTCCTGGAAGGCGCAGCGCGTCAGCCAGAAATGGTTCCAATGCTGCAAGTTAAAATGTTCATCGTTGCCGGTCTGCTCGACGCCGTAACCATGATCGGTGTTGGTATCGCTCTGTTCTTCACCTTTGCGAACCCGTTCGTTGGTCAGATCGCTGGCTAATTACCCGGATTCTTCCGAGTAATTTGGTGTGATGGACAACGTAACTGCGAGGTGTTGGCGTGAACATTAATGCGACCCTGATTGGCCAGTCCGTTGCGTTCCTGATTTTTGTACTGTTCTGCATGAAGTTCGTATGGCCTCCGGTCATCGCTGCTCTGCACGAACGTCAAAAGAAGATCGCTGATGGTCTGGACGCTGCCAGCCGTGCAGCTCGCGACCTGGAGTTGGCCCAAGAGAAAGCGGGTCAGCAACTGCGCGAAGCGAAAGCTCAGGCAGCTGAAATCATCGAGCAAGCCAAGAAACGCGGTAACCAGATCGTTGAAGAGGCTGTTGAAAAAGCCCGTATCGACGCTGACCGTGTGAAGGTTCAGGCTCAAGCCGAGATCGAACAGGAACTGAACAGTGTCAAAGACAAGCTGCGCGCCCAAGTGGGCTTGCTGGCTGTCGGCGGCGCCGAGAAGATCCTGGGTGCCACAATCGATCAAAACGCGCACGCAGAGCTGGTTAACCAACTGGCTGCTGAAATCTAAGCGAGGGCGATCATGGCAGAACTGACCACGTTGGCCCGACCTTACGCTAAGGCGGCCTTCGAGCACGCTCAGGCCCACCAGCAACTGGCCAATTGGTCAGCCATGCTCGGCCTGGCTGCAGCGGTGTCGCAAGACGACACCATGCAGCGCGTGCTCAAGGCCCCGCGACTGACGAGCGCAGAAAAGGCCGCCACGTTCATTGACGTGTGCGGCGACAAGTTTGATGCCAAGGCACAGAACTTCATCAATGTCGTTGCCGAAAACGACCGTCTCCCGCTTCTGCCGGAGATCGCCGCTCTGTTCGACCTGTACAAGGCCGAACAAGAGAAGTCGGTAGACGTTGAAGTGACCAGTGCTTTCGCATTGAACCAAGAACAGCAAGACAAACTCGCCAAGGTTCTCAGTGCACGACTCAACCGGGAAGTGCGCCTGCAAGTTGCGGAGGATGCTGCCCTTATAGGGGGTGTCGTTATCCGCGCCGGCGACCTGGTTATCGATGGCTCGATTCGCGGCAAAATCGCGAAACTTGCCGAAGCATTGAAATCTTGAGTTTGAAGGGGCAGCAGAGCAATGCAGCAACTCAATCCTTCCGAAATAAGTGAAATTATCAAGGGCCGCATCGACAAGCTCGATGTGACCTCCCAAGCCCGTAACGAAGGCACTGTCGTCAGCGTATCTGACGGCATCGTGCGGATTCACGGTCTGGCCGACGTCATGTACGGCGAGATGATCGAGTTTCCGGGCGGCGTCTACGGTATGGCCCTCAACCTGGAGCAAGACTCCGTAGGTGCCGTTGTACTGGGCGCATACACCAGTCTGGCTGAAGGCATGAGCGCCAAGTGCACCGGCCGCATCCTCGAAGTTCCGGTTGGTAAGGAACTGCTGGGTCGCGTAGTCGATGCACTGGGTAACCCTGTTGACGGCAAAGGTCCACTGGGCAACACCTTGACCGACGCGGTCGAGAAAGTTGCACCGGGCGTGATCTGGCGTAAGTCGGTAGACCAGCCTGTACAGACTGGCTACAAGGCTGTCGATGCCATGATCCCTGTCGGCCGTGGCCAGCGTGAGCTGATCATCGGTGACCGTCAGATCGGTAAAACCGCTCTGGCGATCGACGCGATCATCAACCAGAAAGACAGCGGCATTTTCTGCGTCTACGTAGCCATCGGTCAGAAGCAATCGACCATCGCCAACGTGGTTCGCAAGCTGGAAGAAAACGGCGCCCTGGCCAACACGATCATCGTGGCTGCCAGTGCTTCGGAATCTCCTGCGCTGCAATTCCTGGCACCGTACTCCGGTTGCACCATGGGTGAATTCTTCCGCGACCGCGGTGAAGACGCGCTGATCGTTTATGACGATCTGTCCAAGCAAGCAGTGGCTTACCGCCAGATTTCCCTGCTGCTGCGCCGTCCACCAGGCCGTGAAGCTTACCCAGGCGACGTGTTCTATCTCCACTCCCGTCTGCTGGAGCGCGCATCCCGCGTTTCGGAAGAATACGTAGAGAAGTTCACCAACGGCGCAGTGACCGGCAAAACCGGTTCCCTGACCGCACTGCCGATCATCGAAACCCAGGCTGGCGACGTTTCCGCGTTCGTTCCGACCAACGTGATTTCCATCACCGACGGTCAGATCTTCCTGGAATCGGCCATGTTCAACTCGGGCATCCGCCCTGCAGTGAACGCCGGTGTTTCGGTATCCCGTGTGGGTGGTGCCGCTCAGACCAAGATCATCAAGAAGCTGTCCGGTGGTATCCGTACCGCTCTGGCTCAGTACCGTGAACTGGCGGCATTCGCCCAGTTCGCTTCTGACCTGGACGAAGCGACCCGTAAGCAACTTGAGCATGGTCAGCGCGTTACCGAGCTGATGAAGCAGAAGCAATACGCACCAATGTCGATCGCTGACATGGCGCTGTCGCTGTATGCCGCTGAGCGTGGGTTCCTGACTGACATTGAAATCGCCAAGATCGGCAGCTTCGAACAAGCGCTGATTGCTTTCTTCAACCGCGATCACGCCGATTTGATGGCCAAGATCAACGTTAAAGGTGACTTCAATGACGAAATCGACGCTGGCATGAAAGCCGGTATCGAGAAGTTCAAGGCCACCCAAACCTGGTAAGCCGCAGCGGGAGCCGCAAGGCTCCCGCTTGCTAACCTGATAGGTGTTACATGGCAGGCGCAAAAGAGATTCGCAGTAAGATTGCGAGCATCAAAAGCACGCAAAAAATTACCAGCGCCATGGAAAAAGTGGCGGTGAGCAAAATGCGCAAGGCACAAATGCGCATGGCAGCCAGCCGTCCTTATGCGGAGCGTATCCGCCAGGTAATTGGGCATCTGGCCAACGCCAACCCGGAATACCGCCACCCGTTCATGATCGACCGTGAAGTAAAGCGCGTCGGTTATGTCGTGGTGAGCAGTGACCGTGGTTTGTGCGGCGGCTTGAACACCAACCTGTTCAAGGCCCTGGTCAAGGACATGGCGGTAAACCGCGAAAACGGCGTCGAGATTGATCTGTGTGTAGTCGGTAGCAAGGGTGCGGCCTTTTTCCGCAACTTCGGCGGTAACGTCGTTGCAGCTATCAGCCACCTGGGTGAAGAGCCGTCGATCAATGACTTGATCGGCAGCGTCAAGGTGATGCTGGATGCCTACCTGGAGGGCCGTATCGATCGCCTGTCCGTGGTATCCAACAAGTTCATCAACACCATGACACAACAGCCTACCGTGGAGCAGTTGATTCCACTGGTGGCAACCCCGGATCAAGAACTCAAGCACCACTGGGACTACCTCTACGAACCAGACGCCAAAGAGCTGCTTGACGGCTTGATGGTGCGCTACGTGGAGTCGCAGGTGTACCAGGCGGTGGTCGAGAACAACGCGGCTGAACAAGCTGCGCGGATGATCGCGATGAAGAACGCTACCGACAACGCCGGTGATTTGATCAGCGATTTGCAGCTGATCTACAACAAGGCGCGTCAGGCTGCGATCACCCAAGAGATCTCGGAAATCGTCGGCGGCGCTGCCGCGGTTTAACGGTTCAAATATTCAGAGGATCCAGCTATGAGTAGCGGACGTATCGTTCAAATCATCGGCGCCGTTATCGACGTGGAATTTCCACGCGACAGCGTACCGAGCATCTACAACGCGCTGAAAGTAGTCAGCGCGGCCGAAACCACTCTGGAAGTTCAGCAACAGCTGGGCGACGGCGTGGTTCGTACCATTGCGATGGGTTCCACCGAGGGCTTGAAGCGCGGTCTGGAAGTTACCGATTCCGGCGCAGCCATCTCCGTACCGGTCGGTAAAGCGACTCTGGGCCGGATCATGGACGTTCTGGGTAACCCGATCGACGAAGCTGGTCCAATCGACACCGAAGAGCGCTGGGGCATTCACCGCGCAGCACCTTCGTTCGCTGAGCAAGCAGGCGGCAACGACTTGCTGGAAACCGGCATCAAGGTTATCGACCTGGTTTGCCCGTTCGCCAAAGGCGGTAAAGTCGGTCTGTTCGGTGGTGCCGGTGTAGGCAAAACCGTAAACATGATGGAACTGATCCGTAACATCGCCATCGAGCACAGCGGTTATTCCGTGTTCGCCGGTGTGGGTGAGCGTACTCGTGAGGGTAACGACTTCTACCACGAGATGAAGGACTCCAACGTTCTGGACAAAGTGGCACTGGTTTACGGTCAGATGAACGAGCCGCCGGGAAACCGTCTGCGCGTAGCCCTGACCGGCCTGACCATGGCCGAGAAGTTCCGTGACGAAGGTAACGACGTTCTGCTGTTCGTCGACAACATCTACCGTTACACCCTGGCCGGTACTGAAGTATCCGCACTGCTGGGCCGTATGCCTTCGGCAGTAGGTTACCAGCCGACCCTGGCTGAAGAGATGGGCGTTCTGCAAGAACGTATCACTTCGACCAAAGAAGGTTCGATCACCTCGATCCAGGCGGTATACGTACCTGCGGACGACTTGACCGACCCGTCGCCAGCGACCACCTTCGCCCACTTGGACGCCACCGTCGTTCTGTCCCGTGACATCGCTTCCCTGGGTATCTACCCAGCGGTAGATCCACTGGATTCGACTTCGCGCCAGCTGGATCCGAACGTAATCGGTCAGGACCACTACGACACCGCTCGCGGCGTTCAGTACGTTCTGCAACGTTACAAAGAGCTGAAAGACATCATCGCGATCCTGGGTATGGACGAGCTGTCGGAAGCCGACAAACAGTTGGTTAACCGTGCTCGTAAGATCCAGCGCTTCTTGTCGCAGCCGTTCTTCGTGGCTGAAGTCTTCACCGGTGCTTCGGGTAAATACGTTTCCCTGAAAGACACCATTGCTGGCTTCAAAGGCATCCTCAACGGTGACTACGACCACCTGCCAGAACAAGCGTTCTACATGGTTGGCGGCATCGAAGAAGCGATCGAGAAAGCCAAGAAACTGTAATCCCGGCGCCCGGCAACGGGCGCTAATTTAGGTTGAGGCAATCAGATGGCTATGACAGTCCATTGCGATATCGTCAGCGCGGAAGGGGAAATCTTTTCCGGCCTGGTCGAGATGGTGATTGCGCACGGTGCACTGGGTGATCTTGGTATCGCTCTGGGTCACGCGCCGCTGATCACTAATCTGAAGCCAGGTCCGATCCGCCTGATCAAGCAAGGCGGGGAAGCCGAGGTGTTCTACATCTCCGGTGGTTTCCTCGAGGTTCAGCCGAACATGGTCAAGGTGCTTGCCGATACCGTGCAACGTGCCGCCGACCTGGATGAAGCTCAAGCCCAGGCAGCTCTCAAGGCTGCCGAAGCTGCTCTGCACGAGAAGAGCGCAGATTTCGACTACGGAGCTGCGTCCGCACGTCTGGCCGAGGCTGCAGCTCAGCTGCGCACCGTCCAGCAGATCCGCAAGAAGTTTGGCGGTTAATCCGTCAGCCACTTGTTGTGCGATTGATAAAAAAGGGTAGCCTCGGCTACCCTTTTTTCTTTTCCGATTTTTACAACCCGGTCGCAGTTGCTGACCACCCAGGATTGGTAGCCAGTCATGTCTCTCGAAATCGTTATCCTCGCGGCCGGTCAAGGCACCCGTATGCGTTCGGCGTTGCCGAAAGTGCTGCACCCGGTAGCCGGCAATTCCATGCTTGGGCATGTTATCCACAGCGCACGGCAGCTCGACCCACAGCGCATTCATGTGGTGATCGGCCACGGTGCCGATGTGGTGCGTGAGCGTCTGGCGGCTGACGATTTGAATTTCGTGCTGCAGGACAAGCAATTGGGCACTGGTCATGCAACGGCTCAGGCTGTGCCGTTCATCAGCGCCGACACCGTGTTGATCCTCTACGGTGACGTGCCATTGATCGAGGTCGAAACCCTGCAGCGCCTGCTTAAACATGTCGTACCGGGGCAGATGGGCCTGTTGACCGTCGAGCTGGAAGATCCGACCGGTTACGGCCGCATCGTGCGTGATGCTGACGGCAAGGTCGCAGCCATCGTTGAGCACAAAGATGCCAGCGAAGCCCAGCGCGCAATCACCGAAGGCAATACCGGTATTCTCGCCGTCCCGGCCAATCGCCTGGCCGACTGGATGAGCCGCCTGTCGAACAACAATGCCCAGGGCGAGTACTACTTGACCGACGTGATCGAAATGGCGGTCAGCGATGGTCTGGTGGTGGCCACTGAACAACCGCACGACCCGATGGAAGTGCAGGGCGCCAATGATCGTAAGCAACTGGCGGAACTGGAGCGGCATTACCAGCTGCGCGCCGGCCGCCGGCTGATGGCGCAAGGCGTGACCCTGCGTGACCCGGCGCGTTTCGATGTGCGTGGCGAAGTCACCGTCGGTCGCGATGTGCTGATCGACATCAACGTGATTATCGAAGGTAATGTTGTCATTGAGGACGACGTGGTGATCGGCCCGAACTGCGTGATCAAGGACAGCACCCTGCGCAAAGGCGTGGTGATCAAAGCCAACAGCCACATCGAAGGTGCGGTGCTGGGTGAAGGCAGCGATGCCGGTCCGTTCGCCCGTCTGCGTCCGGGCACGGTGCTCGAAGCACGCGCGCATGTGGGTAACTTTGTCGAACTGAAAAACGCGCGCATGGGTGAGGGCGCCAAGGCCGGGCATCTGACCTATCTGGGCGACGCGGAAATCGGCGCCCGCACCAACATTGGCGCGGGCACCATTACCTGCAACTACGATGGCGCCAACAAGTGGAAAACCGTGTTGGGCGAGGACGTGTTCATCGGCTCCAACAACTCGTTGGTCGCACCTGTGGATATCTCGTCCGGGGCAACTACCGCGGCTGGTTCGACCATCACCCAGAATGTGGATAACGCGCAGTTGGCAGTTGGTCGGGCGCGGCAGAGAAATATCGATGGCTGGAAGCGGCCAGAGAAGATCAAAAAGAGCTGAGTTATCCACAGTAGCTTTACGATCAAAAGATCGCAGCCTTCGGCAGCTCCTACAGGGGGTGCCGGGTCTGCGATTTTTTTATGGCCTGAGCTTGACGATCGACGGGCAATGGGTTTTGATTGCTTCCGTTATCTTTCGAATCGAAACTTATACCATCATGTCGAAACGCAATACACCCCAGCGCCGGCACAACATCCTCGCCTTGCTCAATGAGCAGGGCGAAGTCAGTGTGGATGAACTGGCCAAGCGCTTCGAAACTTCTGAAGTTACGATTCGCAAGGATCTGGCCGCACTGGAAAGCCATGGTCTGTTGCTGCGCCGTTACGGCGGGGCGATCACCATGCCGCAGGAATTGGTCGCTGAACCGGGCCAAAGCGTTTCAAAGTACAAACAGGCGATTGCCCGCGCCGCCGTCAAACGCATCCGCGAGCACGCCCGCATCATCATCGACAGTGGCAGCACCACTGCGGCGATGATTCCCGAGCTTGGCCAGCAGCCGGGTCTGGTGGTGATGACCAACTCCCTGCACGTGGCCAACGCCTTGAGCGAACTCGAACACGAACCGGTGCTGCTGATGACCGGCGGCACCTGGGATCCGCATTCGGAGTCCTTCCAGGGCCAGGTGGCCGAGCAGGTACTACGCTCTTACGACTTCGACCAGTTGTTTATCGGCGCCGATGGCATCGATCTGGTGCGCGGTACCACCACGTTCAACGAGTTGCTTGGCCTGAGCCGGGTGATGGCGGACGTGGCGCGTGAAGTCATCGTGATGGTCGAGGCCGACAAGATCGGTCGCAAGATTCCCAACCTGGAGCTGCCGTGGAGCAGCGTCCATACCCTCATTACCGATGATCGCCTGCCTGAAGATGCGCGCGATCAGATTCAGGCCCGCGGTATCAGCGTGATTTGCGCGGCTGTCAGTCAGGAGAAATAAGCATGTGTGGAATTGTCGGCGCAGTTGCTGAACGTAATATCACCGCCATCCTGCTTGAAGGCCTCAAGCGCCTTGAATACCGCGGCTATGACAGCGCCGGTGTGGCAGTTTTCACCAACGATGAAAAGCTCGAGCGCATGCGCCGTCCGGGCAAGGTCAGCGAGCTGGAAGCGGCGCTGGCCGCGCAGCCGCTGGTCGGTCGTCTCGGTATCGCCCACACCCGTTGGGCGACCCACGGTGCACCGTGCGAGCGTAACGCGCACCCGCATTTCTCCGGTGATATCGCGGTGGTGCACAACGGCATCATCGAGAACCACGAAGCCCTGCGTGAGCAACTGAAAGCGCTGGGTTACGTGTTTACTTCGGACACCGACACCGAAGTCATCGCGCACCTGCTGAGCCACAAACTCAAGGATCAGCCTGACCTGACCGTCGCGCTCAAAGCCACCGTCAAGGAGCTGCACGGCGCCTACGGTCTGGCCGTGATCAACGCACAACAGCCGGATCGTCTGGTTACCGCACGCAGTGGCAGCCCGTTGGTGATCGGTCTGGGCCTGGGCGAGAACTTCCTCGCGTCCGACCAATTGGCCCTGCGCCAGGTCACTGACCGCTTCATGTACCTGGAAGAAGGCGATATCGCCGAAATTCGCCGCGATGACGTGCAGATCTGGGACGTCAACGGCAACGCCGTCGAGCGCCAGACCGTGCAGTACAGCGATGGTGCCGAAGCCGCTGACAAGGGCGAGTTCCGCCACTACATGCTCAAGGAAATCCACGAACAGCCGGTCGTGGTGCAACGTACCCTAGAAGGTCGCCTGAGCAACAATCAGGTACTGGTGCAGGCCTTCGGTCCACAGGCTGCCGAACTGTTCGCCAAAGTGCGCAACGTGCAGATCGTCGCCTGCGGTACCAGCTACCACGCCGGTATGGTCGCGCGTTACTGGCTCGAAGAACTCGCCGGTATTCCGTGTCAGGTCGAAGTCGCCAGCGAATTCCGTTACCGCAAGGTGGTGGTGCAGCCGGACACCCTGTTCGTCACCATCTCGCAGTCCGGCGAAACCGCCGACACCCTGGCCGCGCTGCGCAACGCCAAAGAGCTGGGCTTCCTCGCCAGCCTGGCGATCTGCAACGTCGGCATCAGCTCGCTGGTGCGTGAGTCCGACCTGACGCTGTTGACCCAGGCCGGTCGCGAAATCGGCGTAGCCTCGACCAAGGCGTTCACCACGCAACTGGTCGGCCTGTTGCTGCTGACCCTGTCGCTGGGTCAGGTACGCGGCACGCTCGGCAAAGGCGTTGAAGCCACGCTGGTGGAAGAGTTGCGTCGCCTGCCGACCCGTCTCGGCGAAGCGCTGGCGATGGACAGCACCGTGGAAAAAATCGCCGAACTGTTCGCCGAGAAGAATCACACCCTGTTCCTCGGCCGTGGCGCGCAGTTCCCGGTCGCCATGGAGGGCGCCTTGAAACTCAAGGAAATCTCCTACATCCACGCCGAAGCCTATCCGGCTGGGGAACTGAAGCACGGCCCTCTGGCGCTTGTGGATAACGACATGCCGGTGGTCACCGTGGCGCCGAACAACGAACTGCTGGAGAAGCTCAAGTCCAACCTGCAGGAAGTCCGTGCCCGTGGTGGTGAACTGATCGTATTCGCTGACGAGAAAGCCGGGATGACCAACGGCGAAGGCACCCACGTGGTGCAGATGCCGCACATCCACGACATCCTTTCGCCGATCTTGTACACCGTCCCGCTCCAGCTGCTGTCGTACTACGTCGCCGTGCTCAAGGGCACCGACGTCGACCAGCCGCGCAACCTGGCGAAGTCGGTGACGGTGGAATAAGTTATCCACAGCTGTCATTGACCTGGTTTTAGACAATAAAAACTGTCGCTGAACAATAAAGACTGTCGCAGAGGAGGATTTCCTCCTCTGCCGATCTTGAACGCTAGGTCTCTCGTAGCGCAGCTGCATATTCTATGGTCTTGCGAATCCAACCTGGCACTGGATTCAGGGTTGGGCCTCGGTGCATGCTGGTCGGAGCTTAATGCTGGCAGCCGCTAATCATCGGCATTAGACGTTGCCAGAGCTAGCCGCTAACATTATGCGACATCAATACAAATGAGGCGCCTATGATTGGCCGATCCATTCACGAATGTGTTGATCTTGTTTTGCTTGGAGATGCAGCCAATACAATTCTGGAGAGTACCAAGGAACGTCTAGCTCGCGCTGGCGGAGATCTCAAAATCGAGGAAGCCGCCAGCAAATGCCTTGAAAGCCTTGATCTTGCGAGCTCAGCCGGAGACTGTTCGCTGGATGATGTCAGGACTGTCAAGCGGGAGCTCAAGATTGCAGTGCGCGATCGGCGCTTCGAGCTGAATCCTTTCGACTAATGTGCAGTCATTGTCGTTTGCTTTACTTGTTCCTTAGCTTAAGAAGCACGACAGGCGATCAATCAGCCTTCCCTGGCCTTCATGCCCATCCCGCTGACGCCCAGCGCGCCCACCATTCGACCACTTTGCTGCAGACCTCTCTCACTGGCCTCATGCTCCTCCGGCTAAGAAAGGCTCCGCATCCGTATACACCCTGGAGGCTATGCACTTTTTCCACCAAGTCTGCTTTTGTGGTTGACCTTTCTGTGCTTTTTAGCTAAGTTTTCGATACGGCTTTATTCGTGGCCGGCGAAAGCAAGTTACGGATTCTCTTTTTCACTAATTTTAAATAGTGAGAGGTGGATCTTTGCATTCGCGAAACTGCCTCTTACTCTGGAGGCAATTATGTCAGAAATCTTACCTTCTCCTCTCCCTGTTCCCGAATTTCGCAAGAAGAAGGGACGTGCACTTGCACGCCTTGATCGCGAGCAAAAAATGCTGGAGTCCGGTCCGCTTGGCGCCGAGCGCTTACTTCTCAATATTGCAGTGGACTATATGGAACGTCACCCAAATATGTCTTGGGACCAGGCTCTCTTCGCGGCTCGAGCTTATCTTGATCGAGCACATGATTAAGCAAGGACAGCCATGATGAAGAAAATGACAGCTATCTCACATAACAATGTAACGTATGAAATCAGGTTCGGAAGCTGGTTTCAGCACCTTCACGGAAAGGCCTCGGAAGCACTTCGTGAGGTACATACAGATGACATTATACTTCCTACTGAAAAAACAGTAGCGATCTACAAGGCAGAAAAGAGGGCTGAGTACAATGCCCAACCACGCAGTCCTCGTTCATCAGCGAAACAATACCTCAACGACTGCTCGCTGAGTGATTTTGGGCTAAACTGGGATAAATTAATTGAGTTGCTCAAGAAAAGAATAAATGACGCCTGTATACCCTTACTTTTGAAGTATCAGCACTCTGATAACGAAAGCTATGAGTTAGCTAAAGCGGCGTCCAACGGGCATATCAGCGCCATGTACCGGATCGGAGCCTCGCTTGGGGGGGGGCGGAGTGATGATTGTCTACTCTGGTTATCGATGGCTCATAACAGAGGTCATCTCGGGGCGTGCTACGAAATGGCAATGCACCTTGCAGCCAAGGAAAATCACATCGACTCTCTACGTTGCTTGATAATATCTGCCGATGGAGGTTCCGATATTGCCTATATGTCTATCTTTCAGATAACCAATCTGAAAAATATGTTAAAAATCCAAGCTGAACCACTTGAAAGCATGTTAAATGAGCTCGCAGAGGCAACACATGCATCAAGCGCTAATTACTTTAAAGGCATACTAAAACTTTTTTCAAATAACCCCGCCGCCGGAATGGCCATTTTAAAAAACTTCCTGAAGGAGCCGAAGAAAAAGCCTTCTGAAAATGATACTGGTGAAGTTTATTACAATCAGGTCAATATTGTTAGTAGCTTCATTGAGGGTGTATTGGCGGACATCCAATCAGGAGTACCTCCACTGATATCCATCTCGACTCGTGGCGAACAGGCTGGTTTCTGCAGCTTCTCGGATTACACTGAGTTTTTCGAAATAGTTCAAAACTTACAGAAAGCCGAGTAAACGGCTATCGATTAACGCAGAAAGACGACAGAGCAGCGACCAAGTAACCAAAAACAGGCGAAGAATCTCAGATTAGTCAATCTAAGTGAGTGTTCCGAGCCTGTCTTCATCAATCACGATTCAATTGCTCGGAAGCTAAATCTCACAGCGTTTCTCGCAACTCGTTATTTCTCACGGTGCAAGGTATGGGCATCCGATGATGGTGGCGAAAACCGCCTATGCCGCAAAAAATTGGACAATGCAGCACGAGACACATTCAAGGATTTCTCGGGCTGGTTTACAGGGAAGGGAGCGACGGTGCTGCCAGGTTGGCCTAATATATTTGCGACACGATGTGGAACGTGCTTTTCTAAATAGATGCATGTCCTGAGCGTCAGACTGCATAGGGTTGGCAGGTTCTTGTTGCTGGTGCGACTTTGATCCAGTCGTAAAGAGGCCAGAGAGTAAGTGTAGCCGTCAGCTATCCGCGGAGCAGCAGCTCTGATTGGCTGGGGCAGTTTTAATTCTCTAGCGCTTGAGTCCGTATCAGCATCTGGGCCTTCTGCGACAGTTTTGCGATTTCTTCGCAGCCAGCTGGAAGCCCCGAAATCCGCCTCATACTGCGACAGCTTTAATTCTCAAAATCCAGACCCGCAAAAATCGCAGCCTCGGCTGCGATTTTTGTATCTGAATCGAGGACCTCCATGGACCGCTTCCAGGAAATGCAGATCTTCGCCACCGTGGCCCAGGAGCAGGGCTTCTCGGCAGCGGCGCGGCGTCTTGGCTTGTCCGCGGCCAGTGTCACCCGCGCCGTGGCGGCGCTAGAGCAGCGCATTGGTACACAGTTGCTGATTCGCACGACACGCACTGTGCACCTCAGCGAGGCCGGTCAGCGTTATCTGGAAGATTGTCGGAGAATTCTCGCCGAGGTGCAGGAAGCCGAGGATTCGGCGGCCGGCAGTCACGCCCAGCCGCGTGGGCAATTGACGGTGACCGCGCCGGTGTTGTTCGGTGAGTTGTTTGTCACGCCCCTGATGACCAGTTATCTGACGCAGTATCCAGATGTTTCGATCAATGCGCTGTTGGTCGATCGGGTGGTGAGCATGGTCGAGGAGGGCATCGATGTCGCGGTGCGCATCGGTGAGTTGCCGGACAGCAATCAGCACGCGATCCGTGTCGGCGAGGTGCGGCGGGTGATCTGTGGTTCGCCGGACTATCTGGCTCGACACGGCCGTCCCGCGCATCCGCAGGCACTGGCCGGTGCGCCGGTGGTGACGACGTCGGCCATCGGCCAGTTGCGCAACTGGCCGTTTGTGGATCAGGGCGAAGCGCTCAGCGTGCGACCCGAGCCTCGGCTGGTGGTCACCGCCAACCAGGCGGCGATTGCTGCGGCCTGCCTGGGGTTGGGGCTGACCCGGGTGTTGTCCTATCAGGTCGCCGGCAAGGTGGCTTCCGGTGAACTGGAAATTGTCCTCGCCGATTTCGAACTGCCGCCGCTGCCGATTCATGTTGTGTATCAGGGCGGGCGCAAGGCACCGGCGCGGGTGCGCAGTTTTGTCGACCACGCGGTGAAGGTGCTGCGAGAACATCCGGCGCTGCAGAACGCGGCGTTATTTCATCCAGTGAAATAATTGATTGCGATTGCTGGTGATTCTGTTGATTTGAAGATGGGTGGAAGATGGCCTCCATCGGCGCTGCCATCCCGAACGGCGCCCTCTCCAGCGGAGTCGACCATGCAAGCGATCAAACTCTACAACTTCCCGCGTTCCGGCCACGCCCATCGGGTGGAACTGATGTTGTCCCTGCTGCAATTGCCGACCGAATTGATCCTGGTCGATCTGGCCAAGGGTGAGCACAAGCAGGCGCCGTATCTGGCGATCAACAGTTTCGGCCAGGTGCCGGCGATCGACGATGACGGTGTGGTGCTGGCCGACTCCAACGCGATTCTGGTGTATCTGGCGCTCAAATACGGCAACGGCCGCTGGCTGCCGACCGATCCGGTCGGCGCGGCGCAGGTGCAGCGCTGGTTGTCGGCCGCTGCAGGGCCGATTGCTTTCGGACCTGCTGCTGCACGATTGGTGACGGTGTTTGGCGCACAGTTGAATGCTGAAGAAGCGATTACCCGTGCGCACAACCTGCTCAAAGTGATGGAGGTGGAACTGGGCAAGACCCCGTATCTGGCCGGCAGCGAGCCGACCATCGCCGACGTGTCCGCCTACAGCTACATCGCCCATGCGCCGGAAGGCAACGTGTCGCTGGACGACTACACCAACGTGCGTGCCTGGCTGGCGCGTGTCGAAGCCTTGCCCGGTTTTGTCGGCATGCCGCGCACGGTCGCCGGTCTGCAAAAGACTGCCTAAGGGGGCGGCCCGATCTGATCGAGTTAACCACAATGCGCCGGCGGCGCGGGGAGATGCGTGATGGAACGTTCACCGTGGCACGCTGGCGAGCAACAACTGCAGGCCCATGTCGGCGTTGCCGAGCGCATGGAGGCCTTCGGTCGAAAAGTGATTCGCGACTGGATGCCAGATCAGCACCGCGCCTTTTATGAGCAGTTACCGTTCATGCTGTACGGCGCGGTCGATGCTGACGGGCGCCCATGGGCCAGCGTGATCGAAGGCGCGCCGGGGTTTGCGCATTCGCCTGATCCCGAGCATCTGCATTTCGCCAGCCAACCCGCTGCCGATGATCCGGCGCAATTGCGCAATGGCGAGCCGATCGGGTTGCTCGGCATTGAGTTGCATACCCGCCGCCGCAATCGCCTCAACGGTCATGTCGACAATCTGACCGTGCAGGGTTTCGAGGTGAGCGTGGATCAGGCTTTCGGCAACTGTCCGCAATACATTCAACTGCGCCAGTTCCAGCGCGTGCCGCTGAGCGATCCGCAGACGCGGCCAGCGCAGCACGACGACGGTCTTGATGACGCAGCCAGAGCCATGATCGAAGGCGCCGATACCTTCTTTGTCGCCAGTTACGTCGATGTGGACGGACAACGTGCGGTGGATGTTTCCCATCGTGGCGGGCAGGCCGGGTTTGTCCGGGTTGAAGGTAATCGTCTGACCATCCCGGATTTTGCCGGCAACCTGCACTTCAACACGCTCGGCAACCTGCTGCTCAATCCCAAGGCCGGCCTGCTGTTCATCGACTTTTCCACAGGCGATGTGCTGCAACTGAGCGGGCGGACCGAAATCATCCTCGACGGGCCGCAGATCGAAGCGTTCCAAGGCGCCGAGCGCCTCTGGACATTCGAGGTAGAGAGACTGGTGCGGCGCCCGGCGGCACTGGCCCTGCGCTGGCGCTTCGACGGCATGTCGCCCACCAGTCTGCTGACCGGCACCTGGGCCCAGGCCGATGCACGCTTGCAGGCCAAAGCGCTGGGTGACCGCTGGCGGCCGCTGCGGGTGACCCGCATCGAAAGGGAGAGCCAGCACATCCGCTCGATCTATCTGCAACCGGACGATGGCGCAGGGATGCCGGTGTTTCAGGCTGGCCAGCATCTGCCGTTGCGCTTCACTCTGGATGGTGAAACGCATATTCGCACTTATAGCCTGTCGAGTGCGCCATCGGATGATTTCCTGCGCATCAGTGTGAAACGCGAGGGCCTGGTTTCAGGCCATTTGCACCAGCAGATCCGGGTCGGCGATGTTCTTGAGGCACGGGCGCCACAGGGGCACTTCACGGTGGCACCGCTGGAACACCGGCCGCTGGTGCTGCTGGCGGCGGGGGTTGGCATCACGCCGTTGCTGTCGATGCTGCGCGAGGTGGTGTATCAAGGCCTGCGCACCCGCAGGATCCGGCCGACGTGGTTGCTGCAGAGTTCTCGCAGCCTGGCCGATCAGCCGTTTCGCGAGGAACTCGATCGCTTGCTGGAAAGTGCTGGCGACGCGGTACGGGTGATTCGCCTGCTCAGCCAGCCGGAAGCCGATGTGCACGAGGGCGAAGATTTCGACCGCCATGGGCGCATTGATGGGGCACTGCTGCGCGATTTGCTGGAGGTCGAGGATTACGACCAGATCGATTTTGCCGTCTGTGGCCCCGGCGCTTTTACCCAAAGTGTCTACGACAGTCTGCGCGAGCTGGACATTCGCGACGCGCGGATCCATGCCGAGACCTTCGGCCCGTCGACGCTCAAGCGCCAGCCGGACCCGGATGCGGCGGTCATCGAGCAACCACCGGCCGCCATCACGTCAGTGCCGGTGATGTTCGAGCGTTCTGCCAAAGAGGCGCGCTGGCAGCCGGACGGCGGCAGTCTGCTGGAGCTCGCAGAAAGCCGTGGCCTGCGCCCCGAGTTCAGTTGCCGGGGAGGTTCGTGCGGCACCTGCAAGACACGTCTGGTCAGTGGCGCGGTGAATTATCCACAGCCCCCGGCAGACCTGCCGGAAGCGGGGCAGGTGCTGATTTGTTGCGCGGTGCCGGCGCAGAGTGAGCAGTTGTTGGTGCTGGATCTTTAAGCTTCGTGATGTAACGGGTTCACCAATGGGGCGATGAACTGATTGACGTAGGTGTGCGTAACCTTGTGGTTTCGGGCTTTGAGGTGGTTGTACGTACGGGTTCACTCGTGTCCTCAAAACTCTCGACATCTCGCGCCATTGCTGTCCTGACATTTCTTGCGCTGTGTTCGACCAATTGCAAACTCGCCTCGCGCCAGCCGATCCAACTCCATTCGCCGACATTGCGAGTTGCCGGGAATTTTCCGCTGCGTTCGAATTTGTCGATCAGGTCAGCCAGGCTTTGAGGATTATTCAAATCAAAGTAGGCCATGAAATCGCGCCCGATTTCACGGAACACTGCAATATCACTCCCCATGACCGGCAGCCCGCGTTTCATTGCCTCTACAAGTGGCAGACCGAAACCTTCCACGAAAGAAGGAAACACCAGGGAGCTGGCATGCGCGTAGGCATATTCAAGGCTGGTGTCACTCAGGTTGTTGAACATGAACAGACGCTGATTCAACTCTGGATGATTGCGTATTCGATTGGATAGTTCGTCAGACTTCCAGCCTACATGTCCTGCGATGCACAGTTTTGCATTCGAGCCACTTGCCCATGCGCGGTCGAAAGCATCCAACAAGTAAGCATGATTCTTGCGCGGCTCGATGGTACTGACCATCAGAAACACAGGCTCAGGGGAGTTAAAAATTCGTTGCAGGCAAGGGTCAACGCTTACGTTCTCGCTGTGCAGATCCAGCTCCGCCCCCAGGTAAAAGTAATCGAACCAACGTTTTTCGGTTTGTACTTTCCCGATCCGGCGTTGCACTTCTGAACGTACTTCGTCACGCACGGTGGCAGAAATCGCGATATAGCCATCAGCGGTGCGGACGATCCAGTCGAACCACTCACTGAACACCTGCGCTGGGCGCGCCTCGTAGAAGTGCGGATGAGTCACAGGAATCAGATCGTAGATCACCGCGATTACACCGACACCCTCATGTTTGAGTTGTTCGACGTGAGGAAAAATATCTGAATGCCAAGATGAGTCGAGCAACACCAACTGATCGCCTGGCTGATGGCGCAGCGGTGCACAACGTTTCAGCAGTTGGAAGCGGCTTACTTTTCTGAAAACCCGCAAGGAAACGCCGAATGTGCCGAAGGCGGTCAAACGATAAGAAAAATAAATCAGTTTTTTCGCCAATTGCGAGGTGCACTTGGCGCCGAGTCGTTGCTGCCATTGCCAGAAACGATGCGACAGGCGCTCCAGCCGATCACCGAATGCAGCGAGAGAATTCAACACCGGTGTGGTGAAGGGGGCAAGATGAAGAACCTGGTAAAGTTTGCCGTTGAGCAGCACTACCGGAATGCACTCGAAGCCTTGGGCATTCGGAGGCAACTGATTGATGACGTTTCGCACCACCCGTTGAATCCCCGAATTGAGTTTCGGGTGGTTGAATACATGGGTACATTCCACCATTAATCGGGTCATAGAGCGCGCTCCGTATTCGCCAATTCGGCGCTGCGGGTAATCGATGTCTTGGCACTCAGCCACGAGCAACCGACGAAGTCTTCGATACCGGTGATGCCTACTGCGTCACCGGGAGCGATATTGAAGGTGATGTCTTGCAGCGCCCAATGTTGGTAGTGACGCCGCGAAGCATACGGGACCAACCATTCGCCCAGATGGCTCCAGCGCGAGGGGTATTGCTTGTAGACCTTGCCCAGGCCTGTCACACGCACATGCCCCATCAGACGCCCTCCACCATGTCGCTCGCATTCACAACAGGTGCGGGCGGGAGTTGCACGAGGGTTTTTCGTAAGTCAGCGATGAGAGGCTTGTAGGCCTGAACGACGGATACGCCGGGGAACGTGAATTTGAAAACGGCTACTGGTGGAATCGCGCCAATGGCGACGGTTGCGCCTCTGTCTTGTGGCTGCGGCAGGGCAAGACTGTCCGGTGTCATGCGGTGGTATGTAGAAGCCGCGTTCAGCAGCTCCCAATCCGCGTCAACTCCCAGCGGGGGTGTCCGGATATGTTGTCCCGCGGATCCATGAAAATCCGTGACGAACAGACGATTTTTCAAACAGCGACCCCTTGGTCTTTTACTTTCGCCACTTCCTGCAGGCTTTAAGGGAAGGTCTGTCGGATCGTAGGAAAAAATCGACAAGACGACAGGCGAAATAGTTGTTGTAGTTGTTTGTTACCAATCTGTGCCAATTACAAAGTAATTTCAACACTCCAAACCGTGACCGGTCAGTTCTCATCAGCGTAGACACATTTATTCTGTTCCGGAGGTTCACGAACGTTCGTCGGATGTGTTTAGAATGCGCTTCGTCGCGATTTTCCAGGTTCACCAGGATTGCCGCGCCATAAGGTAAAACCGACCACTAAAAACAAGAACAAAGACGGGCTGGAAGATGCAGGACGAGTGTCGGCATGCCGACCACGATTCAGCGCTTCGCCGTCATGGATTGAAGCAGCCGGGATGGCGGCTTCATCGTGGGATGCCATGAACTTCATTCTTTACTCGGACGTCAACGACCGTTCCATCAGCCAGAGTCTCGGGCGTCCCGAATACAGTTACTACTTCGTGCTCAAGGCTTATCGCCCAGTGCTGGAAAGCCTTGGGCGGGTGCATGTGGTGTCCGCCATCGCCGAGGTTGATCCGCTCTTTCGCCAATTGCGCGAGGCGGGCGAAGACATGCTGTTTCTCTCTTTCACCCCGCCGCAAAATACGCCGACCGATCTTGAGTGTCCGACCCTGTGTGTGGTTGCCTGGGAGTTCGATTCGATCCCGGACGAGATCTGGGACAACGATCCGCGCCACGACTGGACGCAGATGCTGGCCCGACAAGGGCGGGTGATTACTCTGTCCAGCCATACTGCCCGGGCGATTCGCCGGGCGCTGGGCGAGGACTTTCCGGTACTGGTTTTGCCGACACCGTTGTGGGAGAACTTTGCGGCGATTCGTCAGCAGCAAGTTCCGGCGCCGGTCAATCCAGGCACGCCGCTGGCGATCAAGGGCTGCATTTTCGACAGCCGTACGCTGGCGCTCTCAGCCGATGACCTGCTGCCCAAACCACTGACCGCCGAGCAACTGGCCGCGATCGAGGCACAGCGACCTCCTCCGCTGACCTTCAAACGGCGCCTGGTCATCGCCCGGCACTACCTGCGCCAGTGGCGCCTGGATGCAGGCCGCGAACAGCAACAGCCGCGGGTGAAGTTTCTGCATCACTGGTATTGGGAGGGACTGCGTGATCTTTTCTCACGCAGGGCGCATGCCTGGCTGGAGCGACAGCTGCCGAGTATCGCCGGTCCACAGGCGGTGGCAGTGGTCGAACCGCCGCCGCTGGATCTGCCGGACACCACGTCGGTGGTCGACACCACGGTCGACGGTGTGGTCTACGTCACCGTGTTCAACCCCAAAGATGGCCGCAAGAACTGGCATCAACTGATCACCGCGTTTTGCTGGGCGTTTCGGGAAACGGCCGATGCGACGCTGGTGTTGAAAATCACCCAGAACGACCTCGCGTCTTACTACAGCGAATTAATGACCCTGTTGGCGCAGCTCTCACCCTTTGCCTGCAGGGTGGTGGTGTTGCACGGTTATCTGGATGACGCCCAGTACACCCGGCTTTACGCCTCTGCCAGTTACTACGTCAACGCCTCGCGCTGTGAGGGCCTGTGTCTGCCGTTGATGGAGTTCATGTCCAGTGGCAAACCGGTAATCGCCCCGGACCACACGGCCATGGAAGACTACATCGACGACAGCGTCGCCTTCGTGATCAAGTCCAGCGAAGAACCCGCCATCTGGCCGCAGGACTCGCGGCTGATTTACCGCACCCTGCGCCACCGCCCGGATTGGGCTTCGCTGAAACAAGCCTACGAGGACAGCTACCGCATGGCCAAAGACCAGCCGGAGCGGTACCGGCAGATGTCGGTGGCAGCGGTCGAGCGCATGCATGACTACTGCGCTTTTGCCCCCGTGCAAACGCGCATGGCGGAATTTTTCGGGCTTGCACCGCATCCCGCCAATGCTGCGTCAGTGACGGAAAACGCCTCATGCTGATCATCATTCATTCGGAAACCAACCAGCACACCATTGCACAGAATCTGGGGCGCTCGGAGTACAGCTATTACTTCGTGCTCAAGGAATATCGCCCGGTACTCGAGCGTCTCGGACGCGTGGTGGAAGTGGCCGATCCGCTGACCGAAGTCGACGCGCTTTACGAGGAATGCCGCGCCAGTGGCGAGCCGTGCGTCTTCCTGTCGTTCTCGCCGCCCCATCGCACGCCGGTACACCTGATGTGTCCGACTTTGCCGGTGTTTGCGTGGGAGTTCAGCACCATCCCCAATGAGCCGTTTGCCGGTGAGCCGCGCAACGACTGGCGCACGGTGCTGCAGGCTTGCGGAGCGGCGATCACCCATTCCAGCTACACCGTTAACGCGGTGCGCGACGCAATGGACAGCGATTACCCGATCGTCGCGGTGCCTGCGCCGGTATGGGATCGCTTTGCCGCCCGCGGTGCGCCGTTGCAGGGCCAGTCACCGAATGGACCGGTACGGTTGAAGATCAAGGGATTGGTGGCCGACAGTCGCAAACTTGACTTGAACGCATTCGCCCCCCGGCCTTTGCGCACGGGCAAGGGACTCGATTTCCATGCGCCGGTCAGGGAGCAGGAGTTGCTGCTCGACGGCGTGGTCTACACCTCAGTGTTCAATCCCGGCGATGGGCGCAAGAACTGGGAGGACATGCTCAGTGCATTCTGCGTGACGTTCCGCGAGGTCGAGGACGCAACGCTCGTGCTGAAACTGACGCACCACGATGCCGAAGAAGCGCTGAGCGACATCCTCCACCACCTGTACAAGAATCAGTCCTACCGCTGCCGGATCGTGCTGATCTACGGCTACCTCGCGGACGCCGATTATGAGCGCCTGGTGCAGGCGACCCGCTATGTGGTCAACACGTCCTACGGCGAGGGCCAGTGCCTGCCGTTGATGGAATTCATGTCCTGCGGCAAACCGGCGGTGGCGCCGCGTACGACGGCAATGATCGATTACCTGAGTGCCGACAACGCCTTTCTGATCGACTCCACCGACGAGCTCACGGCCTGGCCGCATGACCCGCGCAAGGCCTTCCGCACCCTGCGTTATGTGACTAACTGGACGTCGTTGTGCACGGCCTATCGCGCCAGCTATGCGGTCGCCAAAGACGATCCGCAACGTTATGCACAGATGGCCGCTCAGGCGGTGAGCAGCCTGCAGGATTTCTGCAGTCAGGCAGTGGCCGAGCAGCGGTTGCAGGTGTTTCTGAGGCAGTTGTTCGAACGCCGGTTCGCCTCAGACCCCGAGATGCGCGGGGCATGAACAGCAAGCGGATCATGGACATCGAGGTACTGCGCGCGATCGCGGTGCTCGGTGTGCTGTTTCATCACCTGCAGGGCAGCCTGTTCACCGACACCGTGCCGCTGCTGCAAACAGTCCACCATTGGGCGCAGTCCTGGTGGGGCGTTGACCTGTTTTTTGCGATTTCCGGATTTGTCATCGCCCGCAGCCTGATCCCCGTGCTGCAAGGCTGCACGAGCCGTCGGCAGTGCTGGGAGCAGACACGCAATTTCTGGCTGCGCCGGGCCTTTCGTTTGTTGCCCTCGGCCTGGCTGTGGCTGGCGCTGATGTTGCTGGCCTGTGTCTTGCTCAATCGCTCAGGTGCGTTCGGCACGCTGCACGCCAACCTGCAGGCAACGCTGGCCGGGGTGTTGCAGTACGCCAATTTCCGTTTTGCCGACAGTTTCTTTCAGTACGAATACGGCAGCAGTTTCGTCTACTGGAGCCTGGCACTGGAGGAGCAGTTCTACTTGCTGTTCCCGCTGCTGATTGTCGTGTGTCGCCGACATCTGGGCTGGGTATTGCTGGCGCTGGTCGCGGTGCAACTGTTCACGTTGCGCACCCCCTTGCTGATGGTGGTGCGCACCGATGCCCTGGCCCTCGGCGTATTGCTGGCGATGTGGAGCGCGCAGCCGGGTTATTCCCGTTGGGAACCGAGGTTCCTGCGGCGGCCGTGGGCCGGCGTTTCGGTACTGATTGTGCTGGCGTTGCTGCTGAGTTACATGGCCACCGACCGCTTCACGTTCGCCTCTTACCGCATCGGCTCGATCGCCATGCTCAGCGCGCTGCTGGTGTGGATTGCCTCGTACAACCGCGATTACCTGCTGCCGCGCGGAAGGTTGCAACAGCTGATGGCGTGGATCGGCAGCCGTTCCTACGGCATCTACGTGATCCATATTCCGGCCTATCTGCTGGTCCGTGAATTGATCTTCCGCTTGCAGGACGCGGGGCTGCCCAGTCCGGCCGGGCACCCGATTCTCACGGTGCTGATCGCCGGCGGTCTGATCGCGCTGCTCAGCGAATTGAATTACCGATTCATCGAAATGCCGATGCGCAATCGCGGCGCCGCGCTGGTGCGCCGCCTCGGTACGTCGCGAACCGCCGTCCCATCCTCTGGAGCTACCTCATGCTGAGCCTTTTGAAGAAACTCACGGCAACGTCTCCCGCACCGGTTGCTGTGCCATCTGCCGCCGACAAGGTTGATCCGTACATGCTCGGCCTGTACGACGCAAAGCTCAGTGGCTGGTTCAATCAGGAGACCGACGAGCTGTTCACAGGCTTTCGGGTGAGCGCCGATGACACGTTGCTCGATGTCGGCTGTGGCGACGGCGGTAATGTGCATTTCTGCGGCATGCGCGGGGCGAAGATCATCATTGCCGACATCGACGCGGCCAAAGTCGAGGCCACCCGCCAGCGTCTGAGCGATACCCCGGCACGCAGCGTCGAATGCCACGTGACCGACTGCAACCCGCTGCCGATTGCCGATGCCACCGCCACCCGCGTGGTCTCCACCGAAGTCATCGAGCATGTCGACGATCCGGCGCAATTTCTCGCCGAACTGGTACGGGTCGGCAAGCCGGGAGCGCTGTACCTGCTGAGCGTGCCGCATCCCAGCTCGGAAGATTTGCAGAAAGACATTGCCTCGCCGGATTATTTCCAGAAACCCAACCACATTCGCATCATCAGCGAAGAGCAGTTCAAGGCGATGGTCAGTGACGCCGGGCTGGAGATCATCAGCCACAGTCAATACGGCTTTTACTGGTCGATGTGGATGCTGTTGTTCTGGGAAGCCAAGGTCGAATTCAGTAACCCCGATCACCCGTTGCTCGAGCATTGGGCCAATACCTGGCAAGCGGTGCTCGATTCGCCCCGTGGTGCACAGATCAAGCAGGCGCTGGACGCGGTGGTGGCGAAGAGTCAGGTGATCATTGCCCGCAAGCCCTGAGTGCTTTTGTGTACCCTTGCAGCCTGATGTCTCAGGGATCTGCAAGGTATGCGCGTTATCGTCGGGTTGTCGGCCATGCTGGCGGTGTTGTTGCTCTGTGCTTGTGAACGACAGGACGCAGCGCCACTCGATCAGCAACTCTACGTCTGGCAACGCCAATGGACGTCCGCCCATGAGCTCGCGCTGAAAGACAGCCGCAGCGACTTTTCGACCCTGCGCGTGTTGGCCTTGCAGGCATTCCCCAGTGACGGCTGGCTTCGGGCGCGGATCGATGCGCCGTTGCTCAAGCACGATGGCCGGCCTCTGATCGCGGTGATTCGTCTCGACGGTCAGCTCAAAAGTCTGGATCAGTCGCAGGTCACGGCGCAGATTCTTCAGGTTGTCGCCGACTGGCAGGCGCAGGGACTGACCCTGAGTGGCGTCGAGATCGATCATGACGCGGGTAATGCGCGTCTGCCGGAATACACCGAGTTCCTCACACATCTGCGTTCCGCGTTGCCCGCATCGTTGCCGCTGAGCATCACCGCGCTGCCGGCGTGGCTCGGCAGTTCACAGCTGCCGGCGTTGTTGGCCACAGTCGACAGCAGCGTGCTGCAGGTGCACGCCGTCAGCGATCCGCGACGCGGCTTGTTCGACCCCGAGCAGGCTCGGCGCTGGGCCAGCGCCTGGGGCAAAATCAGCAGCAAACCGTTCTATCTGGCGTTGCCGGCCTATGGCGTGGCGCTGCTGCCGGATGCCGACGGTGCCCCGGTGGTGGAAAGCGAAGTACCGATCGAACGTGATGGGCAACGCCGGGAACTGCTCGCCGATCCGTTGCAACTGAGCCGACTTGCAAAAGCGCTGCGCGAGGACCCGCCGGAACATCTGGCCGGGCTGATCTGGTTTCGCCTGCCGCTGGCCAATGATCGCCGCGCCTGGAGCCTGACCACGTTGCGCGCCGTGGCCCGCGGCGATGCGTTGAGCAGCCAACTCGGTCTGGCGTTCAGCGACCACGCTGGCCTGCAGGACATCGCCCTGCGCAATGTCGGAAACCTCGACAGTGCCTGGCCCACGCGCATCATCGTCAAGGCCAGCGCTTGCGAAGGCGCCGATGCGCTCGCCGGTTACTCGTTGCAACAGAGCGCGGATCTGCTTACCTTCACCCGCCTGCGCGACGGTCGTTTGCCGGCGGGTGGACAACGCGCCATCGGTTGGGCGCGCTGTGCATTTATTGATCAAGGAGGTTCGCATGTTGACCCGTAACTGGCCCCGCCATCTGCTCTGCCTGAGCCTCAGCCTGCCGCTGGGTTCGGCGTTGGCCTGCGGCCCGGACTTCCCGATGCGCCTGCTCGACAATCGCGGGCAAACCCTGGCCGATTTGCCGGAGGGCAACTTCAACTTCGAGATCAGCCGCCTCGGCAAGACCATTGCCGGGCTGAAGAACGTCACCGCTGCGACGCACAATCCCGACGACATGTACGGCGACGCAAGCGAGCCTGCTGCGCTGCGCGAAAAAGCCGAGCAGGTCGGTCTGAGCGCCGAACAACAGGCGCTGGTCAAGCAACTGCGTGGCCTGACCGATGCGCGTCAGGTCGAGGCGCAGGGCGCCAGTCTGCCGGCGGAAATCCGTTTGTACGTGGCCGGCGCGGTGGCGTTTGCCACTGGCGATCATCCGCTGGCGATCGAATACTTCAACAAAGTGCTGGCACTGCCGGCCGATCAGCGCTCGCTGCGCAGCACCTGGGCGGCTTATTCCCTGGGCCGTGCCTGGTTTGCCACGAGTGCCGAGGCGGGCGATGTCATCGAAGTGCTGGAGGACGCACGTGGGGCCTTCCGTCAGGCTCGACAACTGAGCATCGATGGCTTCAGTGATCCGCTGGAACTCGGTGTGGCCAGCCTCGGTGAAGAGGCGCGGGTGCTGCGCAACGCCGGCGACTGGAACGGCGCCATCGAACTGTATGAAGCGCAGAACCTGCACGGTTCGGCCGTGGGTTACACCTCGCTGAAACAACTGATGAATGAGCTGGCCGAACTGCCCGAGCCGCAACTGGCCAAGTTGCTGGAGCGCAAAGCCGTGCAGCAACTGGTTACCGCTTCGTTGATCAGCCGCATGGGTTGGTCATTCGACGAGCAACCGCCGAATGAGAAGAAACTGATCAAGCTGCTGCAGGACAGCACCCGTGGCAGCCTGGAAAACGCCGATCGGCTGGCGGCGATGAACTATCAACAGGGTGATTACGCCAGCGCCAAGGCCTTCCTTGAAAACGCCGGTGACGGCGGACTGGCGTGGTGGCTGCGGGCCAAGCTGGCAGTACGTGACGGCGATAAAAATGCCGCGGCTGCCGCCTATGCCAAAGCCGCGCAGGCGTTCCCGCAGAGCGAAGATTGGGGTTACCGGCGCACCCCTGACTGGGACTTCGAAACCGTCCAGCCGAAATGCCGGGTCGAGGGCGAAAGTGCGATTCTGGCGCTGCAACGTGGCGAATACCTGCAAGCGTTCGTGCAGCTGTATCGCAGCAACAGCATCTATTGGTTCGACGCAGCGACAGTGGCCGAGCGCGTGCTGACGGTCGATGAGCTCAAACGCTACGTCGATGACAACGTGCCGGCGCCCCCAGCGCTGACCCAGCAGCAGCGCGACAACTACGTGCCGCTGCCGGTCGCCGCCAGCCTGCGCAATCTGCTGGGGCGACGCTTGCTGCGTGAAGGGCATTACGAGGAAGCGGTCGGCTATTTCGACAATCCCGATCTGCAGCACAAGGCCCGTCTGTACGGCGAGCAACGGATGAAGGCTGACGCTGCGTGGTGGCCGAGCAAACGCGCCAGTGCCTTGTACAACGCGGCGTGGACCGCGCGTGAATGGGGCATGGACATTCTCGGCTACGAGATGGCGCCGGACTACGCCACGTTTGGCGGCAACTACAGCCTGGAAAACACCGAGCTGAAGGTCGGGCCGCTGGTGGCCGAGGCTGAAGTGCAGCGCCAGAAGGCCAGTGAAGCGCAGCCGGATGAGCGTTATCACTACCGTTTTGTCGCCACCGCGCTGGCCAGTCGGGCCGCGGATAATTTGCCGCACACCAGTCAGGCGTTTGCGGCGGTGTTGTGTAACGCTGCGGGTTTCAACAGCAGCCTGGAAGAGCAGAGCGCGCTGTATCGACGCTACGTCAATGAAGGCCCGTACGTGCCGTGGGCGGTGGACTTCGGTAATCAGTGCCCCTATCCGGATTTCGAAAACGCCGACAAGCGTTACGTCACCCAAGTGACCGACGCTGTGCGCAATTCGTTGCGTCCGTACAAGTGGCCGGTGGTCGGTGTCCTGCTGTTAATCAGTGCTGGCGTGCTGGTGTTGTTCAGTCGTCGGCGCAAGTCCCGCAAACCCTAGGCCTGCTGGATAAACGTCAGGCGTACGGCGAAGCCGATCAGCAGGCTGCCGAACAGCCATTGCTGAACGCGTTGGGCGGTTGGACTGTGTTGCAGCCAACGGCCCAGCGCCGCGCCGGTCAGGGCATAGGCACTGTCGAACAGCAGCCCGATGCCCACCAGCAACGCGCCGAGGGTGGCAAACTGGGTCAGCACTGCTGCGCCGTCATTGACGATGAATTGTGGCAACAGCACCGAGCAGAACAGCAAGGCCTTGGGATTGAGCAGATTGGTCAGCAGGCCACGGCGAATCGCCTCGCGCCATTGTCCTTGGGTGTCAGTTACGGCAGCCGTATTCAGGTTCGGCAGCAGGCTGCTGCGCAGGCATTGAATGCCGATCCACAGCAGGTACGCCGCACCGGCCAGGCGCACCAGATCAAACGTCCACGGCGCCGCCTTGAACAGCGCCGCCAGACCCAATGCCGCCAATGCCACGTGACAGCCCCGGGCGATCGCCAAGCCAACGGCGGTTGCCAGCGCCGCACCGCGACCCTGGCGGGCACCGGTTTGCAGCAACAGAATCATGTCCGGGCCGGGCAACAGGAAGACCACCGCCAATGCCAGAAAAAACAGCCAGAAACTCGTCATGTCGCAGCCCTTTCGTTATCGATTCGGTGAGCAAAGTCTATGGCGCAAGGGCGGGGCAGGTGCTTGCGAAGTCAGCTTCAAAAACCCTTGGGATTGGCATAACCTGCTTTCTTTTTGTGCCTTGACCAGCAGGATCTGCCAAAGATGAAACTCGACGCTTTTGATCGCAAGATTCTCGCTGCCTTGCAGCGCAACGGACGGTTGAGCAATGTCGAGCTGGCGGACGAGATCGGCCTGTCGGCGTCACCTTGCTTGCGCCGGGTGCGGATGCTGGAGGAGGCCGGGGTGATTCGTGGCTACCAGGCCAACCTCGATCGCGATGAAGTGGGACTGGGGCTGACGGTGTTTGTCGGGGTCAAGGTCGAGCGCCACAACGATGAGCAGGCCGAAGCCTTTTACGCGGCAGTCACCGCCCTGCCGGAGGTGATCTCGGCGTTTCTGGTGTCGGGCGAATCGGACTTTCTGTTGCAGGTGGTGGTGCCGGACCTGCGCGCATACGACCGCTTTCTCAGCGGCTGCCTGCTGAAGCTGCCGGGGGTGAGTGACATTCGCAGCAACTTTGCGATTCACACGGTGAAGACGCCGGGGGCGTTGCCGTTGGGGCATCTTCCGCTGTAGAGCGGGTTGCTCCCACATTCGACCGCAATCCTCCAGCAGGAACACGGTCAACTGTGGGAGCTGGCTTGCCAGCGATAGCGGTGTGTCAGCGACCGCAACGGTTAAAGGACTGACGCCATCGCTGGCAAGCCAGCTCCCACAGGGTTCGGGTGACCATCTACATCTGCGTCGCCATCCCCTCGACATTCATCGCCGCCTGACGCAGCGCCTCCGAGCGGGTCGGGTGCGGATGGCAAGTCAGCGCGATATCTTCGGCAGACGCACTGAACTCCATGGCCACGCAGTATTCACCGATCATTTCACTGACGCTCGGGCCGACCAGGTGCACGCCGAGGATCTCGTCCGTGCGTTCGTCGGCGAGGACTTTGGCGAAGCCTTCGGTCTCATGGTTGATCTTGGCCCGGCTGTTGGCGGTGAACGGGAATTTACCGACTTTATAGGTGCGCCCTTCAGCCTTGAGCTGCTCTTCGGTCTTGCCGACGCTGGCCAGCTCCGGCCGAGTGTAGATGACGTTGGGGATCAGCTCGTAGTTGACCTCGCCGGCCTTGCCGACGATCTGTTCCACGCAGGCCATCGCTTCGTCTTCGGCCTTATGTGCAAGCATCGGGCCGGATGTCACGTCGCCGATCACCCACACGCCGGTTGCCTCGGTACGGTGCTGGCGGTTGGCGAGCATGCCGCGTTTGTCGGTGCTCAGGCCGACGTTCTCCAGGCCCAGGCCTTTGGTGTACGGGCGCCGGCCGATCGCGACCAGCACGTAGTCGGCTTCCAGTAACTCGGCGCTGCCACCGGCGGCGGGTTCGACGCTGAGCTGCACACCGTTGATCGAGGGGGTGGCGCTGGTGACCTTCGAGCTCAATTTGAAGCTGATGCCTTGCTTGCTCAGCGCACGCTGCAGGGTTTTGCCGGCCTCGCCATCGACACCGGGGCAGATGCGGTCGAGGTATTCGACCACGGTCACCTGGGCGCCGAGACGCCGCCAGACCGAGCCCAGTTCCAGGCCGATCACCCCCGCGCCGATCACCACCAGATGCTTGGGTACTTCGCTCAGCGACAGCGCGCCGGTGGAGTCGAGGACGCGCTGATTGTCGATCTCGACGCCGGGCAGGGGCGTGGGTTCGGAGCCGGTGGCGATGATGATGTCCTTGGCGCTCAGCTCGGTCTTGTTGCCCTGATCGTCGGTTACCGTGACTTTGCCCGGGCCGTCGATGTGACCCCAGCCTTTGATCCAGTCGACCTTGTTTTTGCGAAACAGAAACTCGATGCCTTTGGTCAGGCCGCTCACGCTTTCGTCTTTCTGTTTCATCATTTGCGCGAGGTTGAGCGTGGGTTTGACCTCGATGCCGAGGTTGGCGAATTCCGCACCCATGGCCGCGTCGTACAGCTCCGAAGCATGCAGCAAGGCCTTCGACGGCATGCAACCGACGTTCAGGCAGGTGCCGCCGAGGGTGGCGCGGCCTTCCACGCAGGCTGCCTTCAGGCCCAGCTGGCCGGCGCGGATCGCTGCGTTATAACCACCGGGGCCGCCGCCCAGAATGACCACGTCGTAGTTGCTCATGCTGTTGTTCCTCGTTGGGGATGCGGATCGCTAAAAGTAGTCGGTGGATAAAATTACGAACGTAATATGTGCGTTTCCGGACATTTCGGTCAAGGCTTCAGGCAAGCGACAGGTTGCGCATCTTTAGATAAGCGAATTTGTGTACGAATATTTCACGCTTTTCGTTATATCGTAACGATAAGACCGGTGAATCAATGGCTTTGGGGTGATATGCAAGTCGATCTGGATGTCGATGGCACGCAAGTGACCGGGTTGCCGCGCTTTCAACAAGCGTCCGCGCAAGGGCGACGCTTGCGTCGTCTGGCCATCGGCCTCGGCGGATTGGCCGGGGCAGGGTGGCTGCTGGCGTTGTTTGTCGAGCTGTTTGCCGCGCAATCGATATGGCCGGCCTTGTTGGTGAATTTGGGCGCGGCTTTGCTGGTGTTGGTCGCCGGCTTGCAGTCGGCGTGGTGGGTGACGCAATGGCGTGCAGGGGTGATTGACCCGCCGGTATCGGTGGCGCTGACCGAGGAGCTGGAGCCAGTAGCGCCGGATGGCTGGTACGAACGGCTGCTGGAGCGGTTGAGTCAGTGCGGCCTGCACCTGCTCGGTCAGATTGGTGCGGCCACGTTGTGGCTGGGCGGCTGGTCAGTACTGGTGGTGCTCGCCGTCGGGCAGGTGTGGAATCTGGCATTGCCTGCCGCTGCGGTCGGGTTGTCGGCCACGGTGGGCGCGGCGCTGATGTTGCTGTTGGGTTTCGGCTTGCTGGTGCTGGAGCGGCAACTGGCTCAGGAGAGTCCAGCGCAATGGCCGGAAGCCGGGTCCCTCGCGCAACTGGCGCGAGTGGCGATCATCAGTCTCGTACTGGGCGCGTTGTGCCTGCTGTTCGCCAGCGACGCTTCGGTGTGGCCAGTGCGGCTTGCGGTATTGATCGGGATCTTGCCGGGAGTGGTCGCGATCGAGTTGCTATTGCGCGCAGTTCTGTCGGTGTTCAGCCCTCGACGCGAACAGCTCGAACCGACCCTGCTGGCGCGCAGTTTTGTTGCCGATATGCTGCGTTGGCCACCGCAGCCGTTGCTCGCCTTGCAGCACGAATTGCACAACCGGTTCGGCATCGATCTGCGCCAGATCTGGGCGTTCAGCTACATGCGCCGGGCCTTTCTGCCAGTTTTGGCGCTGGTTGCTGCGGTCGGTTGGCTGCTGACCGGAGTCCACGAAATCCCGCTGCAAGGGCGCGGTATCTACGAGCGCTTCGGCAAGCCGGTGCAAGTGTTCGGTCCGGGATTGCACGCCGGTCTGCCGTGGCCGTTGGGCCGTGTATTAAGCGTCGAGAACGGCGTGGTGCACGAGTTGGCAACCAGCGTCGGCGATGCTCCGGCGCCGACACAGGCTGACCCCGCCGAAGGCCCGGCGCCGATGACCGCCAACCGCTTGTGGGATGCCAGCCACGTCAATGACAAATCCCAGGTGATCGCCAGCAGCCGTGGCGATCAGCAGAGCTTTCAGATCGTCAACATGGACGTGCGCTTCGTTTATCGCATTGGTCTGCGTGATCAGGATGCCTTGGCCGCCACTTACAACAACGCTGATGTGCCGACGCTGATTCGCAGCACCGCGAGCCGGATTCTGGTGCACGATTTTGCCTCGCGCACCCTCGACGGTTTGCTCGGCGCTGACCGGGTAGGGCTGGGCGAAGAAATCGGCCGCGCAGTGCAAGGTGATCTACAGAAACTCGACAGCGGTGTGGAGATTCTCGCCACCGTGGTCGAAGCGATTCACCCGCCAGCCGGTGCGGCTAATGCTTATCACAGCGTGCAAGCAGCACAGATCGGCGCGCAGGCGTTGATCTCCCGTGAACGCGGCGCTGCGGCAGAAGCCAGTAATCAGGCGCAGTTGCAGGCCAGCCTGGCCCGCGATCAGGCGAGTGCCAGCGCCCGTGAAATCAACGCCACCGCGCAGGCGGCGGATCTGAAATTCAAGGCTGAGCAGAAAGCCTATTCCAGCGCTGGCCAGGCGTTCGTGCTTGAGCAATATCTGAATCAGCTCAGCATGGGTCTGAACAAGGCCAAATTGTTGGTACTCGACCACCGTTTAGGCGGCAGCAGCAATGCGCCGACCATCGATCTGCGTACGTTTACGCTGCCGGCTGATCCGACGCCTGCGCGCACCACCGCTCAACCAGGAGTTGCCCCTTGAGCCAGTCGCACTCTCACGATTCCCATGACCACAGCGGCCACGATCATGGCCACGCCGGGCATCACCATCATCATGGGCATCATCACCATCACCACGGAGCGCCGGAAGAGGCGGGGCCGCTCCCGTGGCGGCGCATGGGCTGGGCGCTGTTGCTGGTGGGGTTTGCCATCGCGGCGGCAAGCCTGGTTCAGGTGCGCTCGGGCGAGGCCACCGTCATCACCCGTTTCGGTAATCCGTCGCGGGTGCTGCTTGAGCCGGGTTTGAGCTGGCGCTGGCCGGCGCCGTTCGAAGCGGCGATCCCGGTGGATCTGCGCCTGCGTACCACCTCGAGTGGTTTGCAGGATGTCGGCACCCGCGACGGTTTGCGCATCATCGTTCAGGCCTACGTGGCGTGGCAGGTGCAGGGCGACCCGGACAATGTGCAGCGTTTCATGCGCGCGGTGCAGAACCAGCCGGACGAAGCGGCGCGGCAGATTCGCACCTTTGTTGGTTCGGCGCTGGAAACCACCGCCAGCAGTTTCGACCTGGCGGATCTGGTGAATACCGATGCCAGCAAAGTGCGTATCGCCGATTTCGAAGCGCAACTGCGTCAGCAGATCGACCAGCAGTTGCTGGCCACCTACGGCGTGCGTGTGGTTCAGGTGGGCATCGAACGCCTGACCTTGCCTTCGGTCACGCTCACGGCCACGGTTGATCGGATGCGCGCCGAGCGTGAAACAATCGCCACCGAACGCACCGCCATCGGCAAGCGAGAAGCCGCGCAGATCCGTTCTGCGGCCGAGCGCGATGCGCGAATTGTCCAGGCCGATGCCACGGTGAAGGCCGCAGAAATCGAAGCACAGTCGCGGGTCGAAGCCGCGCAAATCTACGGCCGTGCCTATGCTGGCTCGCCGCAGCTGTACAACCTGCTGCGCTCACTCGATACCCTTGGCACCATCGTTACGCCGGACACCAAGCTGATCCTGCGCACCGACGCCGCGCCATTCCGCGTGCTGGTGGACGGCCCGCCGACTGTTGAAAACAAATCCGGATCGCAGCCATGAGTGATGAAGTTCCACGTGGAACACATTCGTTGAGCAGTCCGTGGATTCAGGCCGGACGTCTGGCGTTTTTCGCCTTATATGCGGTGACGGTATTGGCAGCGTTAGCCTGGGCGTTTTCCAATGTGCGGCAGATTGATCCGCAAAATCGCGCGGTTGTCTTGCACTTTGGCGCACTGCAACGCGTCCAGAATGCCGGGCTGTTGCTGGCCTGGCCGCAGCCGTTCGAGCAGGTGGTTTTGCTGCCGGCGGCGGATCGGGTCATCGAGCGCCGAGTGGAAAACCTGCTGCGTAGCAGTGAGGCGATCAAGGCTGATCGTGTAGCAACCTTCGCCACGCCACTGAGCGATGCACTGGCCGGTTCCGGCTATTTACTGACCGGCGACGCCGGCGTGGTGCAACTGGATGTGCGGGTGTTTTACAAAGTCAGCGATCCCTATGACTTCGTGCTGCAGGGTGATCATGTGCTGCCAGCACTGGATCGGCTGGTCACCCGCAGCGCTGTGGCCCTGACCGCTGCTCGGGATCTGGATACGATTCTGGTCGCTCGGCCCGAGTTGATCGGTGCCGATAATCAGGCCGCCGAACGACGCGAGCGTCTGCGCGGTGATCTGGTGCAAGGCATCAACCAGCGTCTGGCTGAGTTGAAGGCGAGTGGGCAGGGCATCGGCATCGAAGTGGCGCGGGTCGACGTGCAGTCGAGTCTGCCGGATCCGGCGGTCAGTGCCTTTAACGCGGTGTTGACCGCCAGTCAGCAGGCCGACAAAGCCGTCGCCAATGCACGCACCGAGGCGGAAAAACTCACCCAAACCGCCAACGAACAAGCCGACCGTACTCTGCAAGTGGCCCATGCTCAGGCCGGCGAACGGCTGGCAAAAGCCTCTGCCGACACTGCCACGGTAATGAGCCTGGCCAAGGCGCAACAACAGGGCACCGACCCGCAGATGCTCCTGCGGCTGTACCGCGAACGCATGCCGAAAATTCTTGGTCAGGCCGGTTCGGTGACCACGGTCGATCCGAAAGACGATTCCCGCCTGATCATTCAGGGAGCCAGTAAATGACTGCGACCACCGCTGCACCGAGCCTGTTGTCCTCGGCCGAACAGCGCCGCGCCGCGCGGCAATTGACCCTGGCGATGCTCGCCCTTGGCTTGCTCGGCCTCGGTCTGCTCTGGCGCTGGCTGTTACCGGAGCAAACCGGTGTCAGTCAGTTGCTGCTGGGTTTCGCTTCTCTATTGGTGGCGGTGCCGGTGATGCGCTCGGCGTGGTACAGCTTGCGTTATCCGAGCCTGCACGGCATCACCGATCAACTGATTGCTTTGGCGATGCTCGGTGCGTGGGCGACTGGCGATCTGCTGACCGCCGCGTTGCTGCCGATCATCATGATCTTCGGCCACGTGCTGGAAGAGCGCAGCGTGATCGGTTCGCAGGAAGCGATTCACGCTCTCGGCCAATTGACCCGCAGCCACGCCCGCAAGATTCAAGCGGACGGCTCGATCATTGAAGTCGACAACGGCACCCTCCAACCCGGTGACACGGTCGAGGTGCGCGCCGGGGATCGTGTGCCCGCGGATGGTCGGGTGTTGTTCGGCCAAGCCAGCCTCGACACGGCGTCGATTACCGGCGAGTCGGTGCCAGTGGAAACGGCAGTGGGCATGACGGTGTTTGGCGGCGCGATCAACCTCGATGGCTTGCTGCGCATTGAGGTGACCCGCACCGGTGATCAATCGACGCTGGGCAAAGTCATCGCGCTGATGCAGAACGCCGAGCGTTCGAAGCCGCCGATCACCCGTCTGCTTGAACGCTATGCTGGCAGCTACATGGTGCTGGTATTGCTGTTGGCGGCGGTGACGTGGTTTGTCACCCATGACGCGCAAGCGATGCTCGCGGTGCTGGTAGCCGCATGTCCTTGCGCTTTGGTGCTGTCGGCACCGGCCACGGCAATTGCCGGAGTGGCGGTGGCGGCGCGCCACGGTATTCTGATCCGCAGCTCGGCGTTCCTTGAAGAGTTGGCGGACCTTACCTCGCTGGTGGTCGACAAGACCGGCACGCTGACTTACGGCACCTTGCGTTTGCAATCGATCAGCAGCCCGCGTCTGGATCAGGCCTCGGTGATGGCGCTGGCCGCCAGTCTCGGTGCGGCCAGCAGTCATCCTGTTAGCCGGGCGTTGGCGGGGCTGGTGAGTCAAGAGCAGAGCCTGCCGCTAACAGATATTCACGAGCGTCAGGGTCTTGGGGTGGTCGCCATGACCGCGCAGGGCGAGGCGGCGCTGGGGCGTCCCGAACTGTTCGCGCAACTGGGTATCGTCACTACCATCGTTCCCGAGCACGACGGCCCGATTGCCGGATTGGCACTGAACGGCGAATTTGTCGCCTGGCTGTTGCTGGCCGACAGCGTCAAACCGGAAGCGCGCTTTGCCCTCGCTGAATTGCGCGAACTGGGGCTGGGTCGCCAGTTGCTGCTGACCGGCGACCGCCAGAGTGTTGCGCAGACCCTGGCCCGCGAGGTCGGCCTGCAAGAGGTGGAAGCGCAGGCGCTGCCTGAGGACAAGCTCAACCGCGTGCTCAAGGAAATCGACAACGGTTTCCGGCCGATGGTGGTGGGTGACGGCATCAATGATTCGCTGGCGCTCAAGGCCGGGGTGGTGGGTGTGGCGATGGGCGCCGGCGGTGCCGACATCGCGCTGGCCTCGGCGGATATCGTGTTGATCGGCAGCGATCTGCGCCGTCTGGGCACCTGTGTGCGGCTGAGTCGTCAGTGCCGTCGAACCTTGCAGGTCAACGTGATCATCGGTCTGGGCTGGACGCTGGCGATCGTGGTGTTTGCGGCATTCGGCTGGCTCGGCGCGGCCGGAGCGATGATCGCCGCGCTGCTGCACAACCTCAGCACGCTGCTGGTGTTGGGCAATGCCGGACGGCTGCTGCGGTTTCAGGAGCCATTGCTCAAGCTCAAGGATGATCACTGAAGTGAGTTTCAGCGAACTGTGCGCCGAATAGGCAGTCATCTATGGAGAGGGCGCACACTTCACGCCGTTACCTGGGCTAAAGCAGTAGTGGGTGCATGACGGCATGCAGGAGCGCCTGGAACGATAGTCTCGGCTAATTAAATCGATAGCCTGCTATTTTTCAAGGATGGTCTACCCTCAGATCTGACGTCTGAAACAAGGGGGATTTTCCATGCTCGCGCAACTTCCACCGGCCTTACAGAATCTGCAGCTTCCGCTTCGCTTGCGACTCTGGGATGGCCATGAGTTCAACCTGGGGCCGACGCCCAGTGTCACCATTGTGGTCAAGGACCCGACGATGGTCACCCAGTTCACCCATCCGAGTCTCGACGCGCTGGGGGCGGCGTTTGTCGAAGGCAGGCTGGAACTGGAGGGCTCGATCAGCGAGGTCATCCGGGTCTGCGACGAATTGAGCAGCGCCTTGCTCGATGAAGACGAAAGCGCGCAGCCAGTGCGTGCGGTGCACGACAAGGAAACCGACGCCAAAGCCATTTCCTATCACTATGACCTGTCCAACGCGTTCTATCAGCTGTGGCTGGACAGCGACATGGCGTATTCCTGCGCGTATTTCGAAACCGGCAGCGAAACTCTGGAACAGGCACAGCAGGCCAAGTTCCGACATCTGTGTCGCAAACTGCGTTTGCAGCCCGGTGATTATCTGCTGGATGTCGGTTGCGGCTGGGGTGGTCTGGCGCGTTACGCCGCGCGTGAATTCGGCGCCAAAGTGTTCGGCATCACCTTGAGCAAGGAACAGCTGGAACTGGCCCGAGAGCGGGTCAAGGCCGAGGGCCTGGAAGATCAGGTTGAGCTGCAATTGCTCGACTACCGCGATCTGCCGCAGGACGGGCGTTTCGACAAGGTAGTCAGCGTCGGCATGTTCGAACACGTCGGCCACGCCAACCTCGCCGAGTACTGCAAGGTCCTGTTCGGCGCGGTGAAGGAGGGCGGTCTGGTGATGAACCACGGCATCACCGCCAAACACACCGATGGCCGTCCCGTGGGACGCGGTGCTGGCGACTTCATCGAGAAATACGTGTTCCCCAACGGCGAGCTGCCGCACCTGGCGATGATCTCGGCCGAGATCAGCGAAGCCGGACTGGAGATCGTCGACGTGGAAAGCCTGCGTTTGCACTACGCGCGCACACTCGACCATTGGAGCGAGCGCCTGGAGGACAACCTCGAAGCGGCCGGGAAACTGGTGCCGGATCAGGCGTTGCGTATCTGGCGGCTGTATCTGGCTGGATGTGCCTACGCGTTCGCGCGTGGCTGGATCAACCTGCACCAGATTCTTGCGGTGAAGGCGCATCCGGATGGCAGCCATGAACTGCCCTGGACCCGCGACGACATTTATCACCCCTGAGGCCTGACGACCGTTCGCTCGTTCTAGCGAGCGGCCGGTCAAAGAATCGGTGAAATAAGCCGGGCGATCCGCATGCCGAGCTGTTGCAGGCGGTGGATCTCCCGGCTTTCTTCTTTGGCGACTTCATAAGCCTGCTCGAAGTCTTCGTTGAGCATCTGTTCCACGTGGGCGGCGAACTTGCTGTCGACGGTCAGCAGCATCACTTCGAAATTCAGCCGGAACGAGCGGTTGTCCAGATTGGCGCTGCCGATGGCGCTGATTTCGCTGTCAATCAACACCACTTTCTGATGCAGGAACCCCGGCTCGTAGCGGAATACCCGCACGCCGGCACGCACCGCTTCAAACGCATACAGGCTGGACGCGGCGTAGACGATGCGGTGATCAGGGCGTGAGGGCAGCAGCAGGCGCACGTCGACGCCGCGCAGCACCGCCAGGCGCAACGCGGCGAACACGGCTTCATCGGGAATGAAGTAGGGGCTGGTGATCCACACTCGTTCCGTCGCCGCGTGGATGGCTTCGACGAAGAACAGTGAACAGGTTTCGTAGGCGTCGGCCGGACCGCTTGCCAGCAACTGGCAGAGCACGCCGTCCTCCGGGTAAACGTCTGGCAGGATCAGCGGTGGCAACGTCCGCGCGGCCCAGAACCAATCCTCGGCAAACGACTCCTGCATGCAGGCCACCACCGGCCCGCGCACCTGAACATGGGTATCGCGCCACGGCGCCAGGGGCGGTTTCTCGCCCATGTATTCATCGCCGACGTTATGCCCGCCGACGAAGCCGAGTACGCCATCGACCACGACTATTTTGCGGTGGTTGCGGAAATTCACCTGGAAGCGATTGAGCCAGCCGCTGCGTGTGGCGAAGGCTTTGACCTCGACACCGCCATCGCGCAGCGCCTGCACATAACTGTGGGGCAGGGCGTGGCTGCCGATCCGGTCGTAGAGCAGATGAATCGCCACGCCCTCAGCCGCTTTCTTCAGCAACAGATCGCGCAGGCGCTGACCGAGGCGGTCGTCATGGATGATGAAAAACTGTACCAGTACGGCTTCGCGCGCTTGATCGATGGCGTGGAAGATCGCCTCGAAGGTCGCGTGGCCATTCACCAGCAGTTGCACCTGGTTGTTCGCCAGGCACGGCATGCGTCCCAGTTTGGGCATGGCGCGCAGCGAGGCGTAGGCCTTCGAGGCGCGGGCGGTGAGGGCTTCTTCAACCCACGGGCGCCAGTTCAACTCGGAGATCGCCTGACGCATCTGTTCGTTGGCTTGACGCCGCGCCTTGATATAGCCGTCGAAGGTGCTGCGGCCGAAAACCAGATAAGGGATGAGGGTCAGGTAGGGAATGAAAATAAGCGACAATGCCCAGGCGATCGAGCCTTGGGCGGTGCGTACGGTCAGCACCGCATGGATGGCGGCGATCAAGCCGAGGCTATGTATCAGGGCGATCAGATAACCGAAAATGTGCGGTCCAAAATAATCCATGGGGCAGCCTTGCTCCTGAAGACTCAATGCGTAACAGACCATGTTCCGAGGCGAATGTCGCTATTTAATTGGTGCATGAACCGAAGCAATCGGCCGACGTCTAACGGCCACTACTGATCAGGAGTTTTTCGATGAACATTCGTCTGCTGGGTTTGGCGCTGGGCCTGGGTTTGGCAATGCCGGTGGTAGCGCAGGCGCAAATGCTGCAGCCGGGGCTGTGGGAAATGACCTCGAGCAACGTCAAGGTCGATGACCAGCCCATGGATGTGCAATCGATCCTTGGCCAGTTGCAAGGCCAGATGACCCCGCAACAGCGTGCGGCGCTGGAGAAGAACGGCATCAACATCGGCGGCAAGGGCATTCGTGCCTGCCTGACGCCGCAGCAAGTGGCGACCAACGATATTCCCTTGGCCGATCCGCAGTCGGGCTGCAAACAGCAGATCACCGAGCGCACCGGCAACCAGTGGAAATTCCGCTTCAGCTGCCCGAAAGCGCAAGGCACCGGGGTTGCCACGTTCCTCAGTGATCGTGAGTTCACCACGGTGGCCAACGGCACGTTCAACGCCATCGGGATCAACCAGAAGGGCAGTCTGGAAACCCGTGCGGTGTGGCTGGGTCAGGATTGCGGCACCGTGAAGCCAAGAGCTTAAAAGCTTCGCGAGCAAGCCCGCTCCCACAGGGGACAGCACAATCCTTGTGGGAGCGGGCTTGCTCGCGAAGGCGTCCTGTCAGACACCTGATCATTCAGCGCATGAACCGTAGCGGCAGCCCCTGACATCCTTCGTTGATGCGCTGCTCCCGCCAGGCAATCTGCCCCGACACCAACGTGGTATTCACCCGATAGCGAAAAGTCTTGTCAGCGAACGGCGTCCATCCGCACTGCGACAGAATCGGTTGCCGCGACACTTCAAGAGCCACAGGCTCAACCAGCACTAGATCCGCCCAATACCCTTCACGCAAATAACCTCGATCCGGAATCGCAAACAGATCCGCCACCCGATGGCTGGTCTTCGCCACCAACGTGGTGATCGGCAGCACGCCATCGGCCACCAGCTCCAGCAGTGCCGGCAAGGCGTGTTGCACCAGCGGTAAACCGGACGGTGCTTGAGCATACGGGCCCTGTTTTTCCGCCCAGGTATGCGGAGCGTGATCGCTGCCGATCACATCCAGTCGATTGCTCAGCAGCGCCGCGCGCAAGGCATCGCGGTCGGCTTGGGTCTTGATCGCCGGATTGCACTTGATCAGGTTGCCGAGGGCTGGATAGTCACGGTCATCGAATAGCAGATGATGCAGGCAGACTTCGGCCGTGATGTGTTTCTGTGCGAGCGGCTTGTCCTCGAACAACTCGAGTTCGCGAGCGGTGGTCAGATGCAAAACGTGCAGGCGGGTGCCGTGACGTCTGGCCAGTTCCACCGCCAGCGAAGAGGAGCGGTAGCAAGCCTCGGCATCGCGAATCAGTGCATGGATATTCGCTGGCAGGTGTTCGCCGAGGCGTTCGCGCAGACGTGCTGCATTGGCCTCGATGCTCGGCGTGTGTTCGCAATGCGCCAGCAGTATTGTCGGCACTTCGGCGAATAAACGCTCGAGAGTCCTCGGATCGTCCACCAACATGTTGCCGGTGGACGCGCCCATGAACACTTTGACCCCGGCCACTTCACAGGGGTTGAGCGCGGCGACGGTGTCGAGGTTGTCCTGGCTTACGCCAAAGTGAAAGCCGTAGTTGGCCACGGAGTTGATCGCCGCCCGGCGTTTTTTATCCGCCAGTGCTTCGAGGGTGAGGGTGGCCGGTCGGGTGTTGGGCATGTCCATGAAACTGGTGATGCCGCCCGCCACCGCTGCGCGCGACTCGGTGTGAATACTGCCCTTGGCCGGCGCTCCCGGTTCGCGAAAATGCACCTGATCATCAATCATCCCCGGCAACAGCCATTGGCCATTGGCGTCGATTTCCACACGAGCATTTTCACCATAGATGCTGCGCGCGATCTTGACGATGCGGCCATGGCTGACCAGCAGATCACCGTCGAACTCGCGTCCTTCATTGACCAGTCTGGCGTTGCGAATCAGCACGCTGCTCATGATTCAGAACTCGTTCTGCAAGGCTTTGTAGCCGCGTACCAGATCGACATTGGTGCGTGCCACGTCTTCGGAAAACTCCGAGGCGCTGACACTCACCGGCGGGAACTGCGAGAGGTCGGTATTGGGGCCGATGCGGGTGGTGGAGGGTACGTAGAACGCACCCGGCAAATCGCGGCCATCGACCACCGAGTTGTGCCGCACCACACAGCCGTCACCGACCACGCAATTGAACAGCACGCTGTTGAAGCCGATGAACACCCGGTCGCCGACTACGCACGGGCCGTGCACGATCGAGCGGTGAGCGATCGAGGTGAATTCGCCGATGGTCACCGCGGCGCCGGATTTCGAATGGATCACCACGCCGTCCTGGATGTTCGAATTGGCGCCGATGGTGATCGGCTCCATCGCACCTGAAGCGTCTACTTCATCGGCGCGGATCACTGCGTAGGGGCCGACGAAGACGTTCTCGCCAATGACCACCTTGCCGCAGATGATCGCGGTTTTGTCGACGTAGGCCGACTCGGCAATTTGCGGCAGATCGCCGGAAGGATTCTTGCGGATCATGGTTGGCTCAGCGCGTTGTAAAGAGTGTTGAGGTTGTATTCGAACAGTCCGGTAAAGGTGCTGGCCGGGCCACTGGCGGCGAGGGCATCGGAGTAAAGGGTGCCGCCGATGTGTGCGCCGCTTTCGTCGGCGATCTGCTTGAGCAGGCGCGCGTCCTTGATGTTTTCCATGAACACCGCTTTGACCTTGGCCTGACGGATTTGGGTAATCAGTGCGGCGACTTCGGCGGCTGACGGTTCACGCTCTGTGGACAGACCTTGCGGCGCCATGAAGTCGATGCCGTAGGCCTGCCCGAGATAACCGAAGGCATCGTGGCTGGTGACGATCTTGCGATTGCCCGGTGGCAGCGAGCCGAGCTTGGCCTTGGCTTCGGCGAGCAGGGCGTAGATCTGTTTCAGGTAGGTCTGGCTGTTGCGTTGGTAGTCGGCCTTGTTCGCCGGATCAGCGGCGATCAGCGCCTTGGTGATGTTGGCGATGTACAGTTCGGTATTGGCCAGGTTGTGCCAGGCGTGCGGGTCGGGAATGGTCTCGCCGTCTTCCACCAGCGAGCGTGGAATTACGCCATGACTGGCATTGATGACGGGGGCTTTGGTCTCGGTGCTGGTCACCAGGCGATCGAGCCATGGCTCGAAACCCAGGCCATTCTTGATAATCAGTTTGGCTTTGAGCAGCGCTTTGGCATCATCAGGCGTCGGTTCATAGGTGTGTGCGTCGGCGTCCGGGCCGACCATGTTGGTGATCTGGATATGCTCGCCACCCACCTGGTGAACCATGTCGGCGAGGATGCTGAAGCTGGTGACCACCGGCAATTTTTCCGCCGCCGATAACGACATCGACAGCAGCAAGCTGAACAACACGAGTAGAGCGCGCATCGGGAAACACCTCATTGGGATGTGAGCAAAGGCGGGCGGCGCAACAAGCCGTGCACCGGCCCGAACACCACGGACAGCAGATAACCGATACCCGCGACCAGCACGATCGCCGGACCGCTCGGCAGCGAGTAGTAGAACGAGATCAACAATCCGCACCACACCGAGAGGCAGCCGATAAGCGCCGAGATGGCAATCAGGCTCGGCAGGCGACGACTCCAGAACCGTGATGCGGCGGCGGGCAGCATCATCAGGCCGACCATCATCAAGGCGCCGATGGCCTGGAAACCGATTACCAGATTGAGCACCACCAAGGTCAGGAACACGCCGTGGGCGAGAGGGCCGAGGCGGCTGACGGTTTGCAGGAATAGAGGATCGAGGGTATCGAGCAGCAGTGGTTTGTAAATGACTGCCATGGCAATCAGGCTAAAGGCCGAGACCCATAGCATGCCGTGAAGAGTAGGGCCGTCGACCGCCAGTGCCGAGCCGAACAAGAGGTGCAGCAAGTCGAGGCGTTTGCCGGCGATGCCAAGAATCAGCACGCCACTGGCGAGCGAGATCGGGTAGATCGCGGCGAGGCTGGCGTCTTCGCGCAGGCCGGTGCGACGGGTAATCCAGGCGGCGAGACCGGCCATGCCCAGGCCGGCGCCCAGACCACCGAAGGTCAGCGCGGGCAGACTCAGACCGGCGAACCAGAAGCCCAATGCCGCGCCGGGAAGGATACCGTGGGCAACGGCGTCACCGATCAGGCTCATGCGCCGCAGGATCAGAAACACGCCAAGTGGCGCTGTGCTGCAGGCCAATACCAGTCCGCCGAGCAGCGCTCGGCGCATGAACACGAACTCGCTGAACGGTTGCCAGAGGTGGGCGACGGTGAGCATCAGGCCACCTGCATATTGGGTGTTTGCTGGATCAGTTCGGCACTGGGTCCGAACAGGCATTCGCGGTTTTTGATCAGCAGTGTCTGCGGGATGTGTTGGCGGACGGCGGCGAGGTCATGGCAGACCATCAGCAGTGTTCGTCCTTCGGAGTGCCAGGCATGGATGTGTTGCCAGAGTAACTGCTGGCCCAGTTCATCGAGTGCTGCGTGGGGTTCGTCGAGGAGTAGCAATGGGGCGTCGGTTAGACTCAAACGGGCGAGCAGGGCACGTTGCAACTCGCCACCGGAAAGAGCCATCAGCGGGCGCTTTTCCAATCCGCTCAAGTGCCAGTTTTCCAGTGCGTTGACGAGTCGTTGCGCGCGCAGTTGCGTCGACAATCGACGCCCCCAGAAACCCGCGGCCACCAGTTCTTCGAGGCTGATGGGGAACTGCCGGTCGAGGTGTTGCTGTTGCGGCAGGAACGCCAAACCGCCCTGACGTGGAACACCCAGTGCGACCTTTCCCGATAACGGCTTTTGCAATCCGGCGATGACTTTCAACAGGCTGCTCTTACCGCAGCCGTTGGCGCCGATGATGGCGCCGAGGCTGCCGTGTTCCAGCGAGAGGGTCAGTGGCGAAGTCAGTGGTTGGCCGGGTGCGCCCCAACTCAGGGTGTGGCAACGGATCATTGGAGTTCTCGATGCCAGTGGCTTTCGGCGACCGCGTCGTGGGCGTGCAGGCTTTCGGCGTGGATCACTCGCAGGTGGAATCCACTGACGCCGGGGGAGCGACGCAGAGCCAGATTGAGTCGTCGCGCGGCGTCTTCGCAGAACATCAGGTTCTGTCCATTGGCCAACGCGAAGGCTTGCTCGTCGGCGCGTTTCACGGCGGTTTGCACGGCGGTGCCGAGCGCCGCTTCGGCGTCATTGATGATCACACTCAGGGGAAGCTCGTCGATGAACTCGTCGAGATACATATGCAATTGCGCGGTGCTGCGTTGGCTGTGCGGGGTGGCGACAATGCCTTGGCTTGATCCTAGCCAAGCCAACACTTCGGCATGTTGCAGTGGCTTGTTGGCGAAATCATCGATGAATTGCTGCTGAATCAACTGTCGCGCCAGCGCTGCTGAGCAGGGGCAAGTTGAGGAGTAGGGCACCTCGATTTTCAGTTCCACGTGGAACACTTGGTTTTTCAGACTCGCTGAAATGCTCACTGGGTAGCTCTTCCAACCCGCTATAGGGCTGACTAACGCAGGCCTTTTCAGCAGCACTTCGCAGTGGATTTTCAGGTAGGCGCTGTTGGATAAACCATCGTGGCTGACCAGAAATTCCTCGAGAACCTGCCGTAATAAGGAGGGTGATAGGTCCTGCCGCTCAAGTGCCGCCAGTGCGAGGTATAGCCGCGACATGTGAATGCCGCGCGCTTCGCCATCATCGAGACTCACGCCTGCATCTACTTTTGCGCTCAGACGTTGGCCTTGCAATAAAACTGGCAGAGCAATGCCGCACATTCCCACCCAATCAAGCGGTAACGCCTGCCGAGCGGCTTGAGTCGCAATATCCGGAAGTGTCAGCGAATTCATGTTCGGAACCGTCGTGTTGATTGAATTAGATGTTACATTATAACAATTCAAATCACGATGCCTTTTTCATGAACAGGCCTTCATATGTACCGACGTCATCTGCTCAACCTGCTTCTGGCCAGCACGGCCTTGGCTTTTCCCTTCACCGTTTCGGCTACGCAAATTCGCAATGCACGCCTCTGGCGTTCGGATGACAAGCTCAGATTGGTATTCGACCTTAGCGGTCCTGTGCGCTACAAAACCTTTTCGCTGAGCGCTCCAGAACGCTTGATCATCGACCTTTCCGGGGCGAGTTTGAGTGGCGATTTCAGTCAATTGACGCTTGCCAATACAGCTATTCATTCGATTCGATCAGGGCGTTTTGGTCAGGGTGATACACGGATCGTTCTCGATCTGAACCATCCGGTGCTATTGAACAGCTTCCTTTTGGCGCCTCAAGATGGCCAAGGGCACCGCTTGGTGCTTGATCTGGTAAACGCCAAACAGGCATCAAGTCCGGCAATGGTTCCACGTGAAACACCCTCGAATCAGGCTCACCCCAAGCGCGACATCATCGTTGTCGTTGATCCCGGGCACGGCGGGAAAGACCCAGGTGCGGTTGGCGCCAAGGGTGAGCGAGAAAAAGATGTGGTTCTTGCCATCGCTCAATTGCTCGCCAAACGCCTGAAAAGGGAGAAAGGCTTCGACGTAAAACTGGTGCGCAATGACGACTTCTTCGTGCCGCTGCGCAAGCGTGTGGACATCGCACGTCAGCACAAGGCCGACATGTTTATTTCGGTGCACGCCGATGCGGCGCCGCGTCTTACCGCGTCGGGAGCATCTGTATATTGCTTGTCTGAAGGTGGTGCGACGTCAGCAACTGCACGCTTCATGGCACAGCGAGAGAACGGCGCGGATCTGCTGGGCGCGACCAGTCTGCTCAACCTTAAGGACAAGGATCCGATGCTCGCCGGCGTGATTCTCGACATGTCGATGAACGCCACCATTGCCGCCAGTTTGCAACTCGGCAGCACCGTTCTCGGCAGTCTGGCGGGTATTACCACGCTGCATCAGAAGCGCGTGGAGCAGGCAGGGTTTGCCGTGCTGAAGTCGCCGGACGTGCCGTCGATTCTGGTGGAAACCGGCTTCATTTCCAACGCCCGTGACAGCCAGCGCCTAGTCACGCCTCGACATCAGCAGGCCGTGGCGGATGGTTTATTCGAAGGGCTGCAGCGTTACTTCCAGAAAAATCCGCCAGTAGATAGCTACATCGCCTGGCAGCAGGAGCAGGGAAAAGCGCAGGTTTAGCAGCCGGTGATCCGGCTGCAGGTGAACTTCGCGCTGTTGCCGCCAGAGCTGGAAAAGCGATTGATCGTCGTCCAGCCGACGCGATGGGTGTAGCCAACCCAGGCTTCGCCGTCAGAGGCGATTCCGGTGAAGAACGTCAGTTGTCCGAAGCGACTGTTGGTCTGCGCCCAGTAGCGATTGCCGTCCTTTTCAAAGCCACGCAGGTAAATCGTGCTGCCCACCGTGTTTACGCTGTAGGTATTGCCCTGCGCATCGATGCAGGCCAGCAGATTGGCGCTGCGTGTGCAGTTGGCGGGCGGGGGAGTTTTCCCCCAGGCATTGGCCATCGACAGCAATACGAGACTCAGCAGCGAGCATTTCAGGGCAATTTTCATCTCGGTATCCGATGGGCAGTTTGCGTGCAGCTTCCAGCGCTTTATCGGTTCGGGCAAGAGCGGGGCTGGCTTATTTATATTGTTATACTATAACATAAATTTGAATTGAGCCTGAGCTCGCCGATTGCAAGCGTCTGCTTCTGCCAAAGCGCTGTTTTGAAGCCCAAGAACGCGGTGCGCTACGCCAAAACACGCCAAAACACGCCAAAACGCACATCGGCCACAACCTGATGAGGATTATCCAATGTCATCTCCACTTCCCGTGACCGTTCTATCGGGCTTTCTCGGCGCCGGAAAAAGTACACTTTTGAATTACGTACTACGTAATCGAGAAGGTTTGCGCGTTGCGGTCATCGTTAACGATATGAGCGAAATCAACATTGATGGCAGCGAAGTCCAGCGCGATGTCAGCCTTAACCGTGCGGAAGAAAAACTGGTGGAGATGAGCAACGGTTGTATCTGCTGTACGTTACGCGAGGACCTGCTCGAAGAAGTCAGCAAACTCGCCCGCGAAGGAAGATTCGATTACTTGCTCATCGAATCTACCGGTATTTCCGAGCCGCTACCGGTCGCCGAAACGTTCACCTTTCGTGACGAGCAGGGCCAGAGTCTCGGCGATGTCGCGCGGCTCGACACCATGGTGACGGTAGTCGACGGCGTGAATTTTCTCCTCGACTACCAAGCCGCCGAGAGTCTGGCTTCCCGAGGCGAGACCCTGGGTGATGAAGATGAACGCTCAATCACTGATCTGCTGATCGAACAAATCGAGTTCGCCGATGTACTGCTGATCAGCAAGATCGACCTCATCAGCCGACAGGAGCGCGAAGAGCTGATGGCCATCCTCAAACGCCTCAACGCCCAGGCGGAAATCATCCCGATGGTGATGGGTGAGGTGCAGCTGGAGAAGATCCTCAACACCGGGCGTTTCGATTTCGAGAAAGCCGCTCAGGCCCCAGGCTGGTTGCAGGAATTGCGCGGTGAGCACGTGCCGGAAACCACGGAATACGGTATCGCCTCGACAGCCTACCGCGCACGCCGTCCGTTCCATCCGCAGCGCTTTTTCGACTTCATCGATCGCCCATGGCCGAACGGCAAACTGCTGCGCTCCAAAGGCTTCTTCTGGCTCGCCAGCAAACCCAGCGACGCGGGCAGTTGGTCGCAGGCCGGTGGTTTGATGCGCCATGGTTTCGCCGGTCGCTGGTGGCGTTTCGTGCCGAAAAACCAATGGCCGCAGGATCAGGAAAGTACCGCAGCGATCATGGAGAACTGGACACCGAGCGTTGGAGATTGTCGTCAGGAGCTGGTATTCATCGGCCAGAACATCGACTTCGTACAGCTCAAGTCGGAGCTCGACGCCTGCCTGCTGACTGATGAAGAAATGGCCATTGGCGCAGATGGTTGGCGCAGGCTGCCGGACCCGTTCGGCCCTTGGCACGAAGAGGCCGCCTGATGCTTGCGCTCAAACTGCAGCAAAACCGGGCGCGCCATCAGCATCAGGGGGTAACGCCGAAAACGCTGACGCGAATCCTTGAAGACGACGTCAATCTCGCGGTCTGGCAGCGCCAACTGCCGCTGCACATCGCCGATTTCGCAGAGTTGCTGCTCTCGCTCAACGAGCCTTTGGCGGAATCGCTGTGCATCGAATTGCCGAATGAAGACGCCGACCCTGATCTGCAAGGACTGGCCGCCGGGTTCCGTGATCTGCAAGGCTACGAGGGCTTCATCGCGGACCTGCAATGGCTGGTGAGTGCCTTCGCCTGTCTGCTGGGCGCTCGCCGCATCGGTTTGCGCCTGCAGGTGTTGGACAAAGCCATGTGCCCACGCTTCCATGTCGATCATGTGCCGGTGCGCTTGATTACAACCTACGGCGGGATCGGCAGTCAGTGGCTCAAGGAAGGCGTGATGGATCGCGAGCAATTGGGCCAGGCAAACGCCGAACCACGGGACATCGCGAACATCCAGCAACTGCAGAGCGGTGACGTGGCGTTATTGAAAGGCGAGAAGTGGCACGGCAATGAAGGCTATGGCTTGATTCATCGCTCCCCGCAACCGGCGCCGGGTGAGCGACGTCTGCTGCTCACCCTCGACTGGCTCGGCTGACGGCTCAAGGCTTGAGCCACTTGCCCTGGCTCTGGCCTTCGCAGTACGGCTGCAAATACGCCGCGTCGGAGGCGACGCCGTAATAGTGGATATCCTGGCGATAGGGCATATTGGCGACTTGCGCGTTGCTGCACACGCCGAACGCGCCGCTCGGGCATTGATCGACGTACTGCACCTCGACTTTCTGCCCGGCCAGGGTCGGTTGGCAGAAGCCGTCGCTGAACAGCTTCTCGGGAATATTGCGGTTCTGCTGGCAGACTTTGACGTCGAGCCGCTCGCCCTGGCTGTGCACCACGCAAGCCTGGGCCCATGCTTCGCTCGACAGCAGCGTCAACAGCAACGACCATCCCATCCAACGCATGTCCAATCCCCTCAGAAAACGCCCAGTCATGTTGCAGAACATTCCTACCCATGTCATCGCCGGCCCTTTGGGCGCTGGCAAGACCAGCCTGATTCGCCAGCTCATGGCCCAACGGCCGGACGGTGAACGCTGGGCGGTGCTGATCAACGAGTTCGGTCAGATCGGCCTCGATGCCGCGTTGCTGACACGCGACGCCGATGGTATCGCACTGGGCGAAGTCGCCGGAGGGTGTCTGTGCTGCGTGAATGGTGCGCCGTTTCAAATCGGCCTCGGCCGTTTGCTGTGCAAAGCCAGGCCGGATCGGCTGTTCATCGAGCCGTCCGGGCTGGGCCATCCGGCGCAGTTGCTCAAGCAGTTAAGCGAAGCACCGTGGTTGGGTGTACTGGCGCTGCAGCCCTGTGTGTTAGTGCTGGATGCCCAGGCGCTGGCCGCCGGGAAAGCCTTGCCGCCCGCTCAGCAGGAGGCTTTGGCCAGCGCCGGCCTGCTGTTGCTGAACAAGGCAGAAAGTCTGGATGAGGCTGCACGGCAGACCATCGTCGAGCGTTTGCCGGCAGTCAAAATGACCTGGACGCAGCAGGCGCAACTGCCGTTGAGCGAGCTGCCGGGTGTGGCTGCGCAAGCGGGGGCTGCGGTGGATAACCTCGTCGTGCCGCAGGGATCGGGACCGATTCCTGCGATCTGGAGCGACCCGGCATCGCCGATCTGCCTGAGTCAGGCACAGGAGGGCGGTTGGAGCATCGGCTGGCGTTGGCACCCGGGACAGACGTTCGATACGCAACGTCTGAGCCAATGGCTGCAGAGCCTGGACTGGCGGCGGGCCAAACTGGTTATCCACAGCGCCGAGGGCTGGGTGTCGGCCAATGCCGTGGATAACGCCGAACTGGATTGGCAACCGAGTGAGTGGCGACGGGATTCACGTATAGAGCTGATCTTTGCCGATGCACAACGTATCGATGCTTTGCAGTCAGGCCTGACGCAATGCCGGGTGCCGGCGGGTTAGCTCAAGGCTTCCACTTGTTGTGTTCCTGCCGCCACTGGCTCAGTTCGATCACTTCGGCCCGTGGGCGGGTAACTTCGACCACCGGCGGCGTATCGTCGAACGGCGCCGGGTAGGGCGCCAGTTCGATCTGTGCGCTGTGCGCGCCAAACTGGGTAATGGTGCCGTTGTGCCGGGTTTCGCCGGTCACGGTGAACTCGAAGTTATAGACCCGGGCCAGGCGCCGCCGCCCGCTGGCATCCTTGATCAAACCGATTTTTTTCAACGCGACGTTACCGTCCAGCAGTTCGACGCCGACGTTGATGCAATGCTGCTTGACCCGCTCCAGCGCCCGCTCGCGCAAGCCGTGGTTGTGCCATAGCCATGCGCCGGCTGCGGCGAACAGCATCAGCACGAAGATGTTTTCGAGGGTCAGCATCAACAGGAAACTCCAAAAGATAAGCTCAGCTTAACTGCGTCGCCGGTCTGTCGTACAGGCTGTGTTTCATCGCATACTGCGCGGCTTGAATTTCAATCGTTTTACGGAATAACCCGAATGAAACGTACGCCTCATCTGCTCGCCATTCAGTCCCATGTGGTCTTCGGCCACGCCGGCAACAGCGCCGCCGTGTTTCCGATGCAGCGGGTCGGGGTGAATGTCTGGCCGCTCAACACCGTGCAGTTTTCCAATCACACCCAGTACGGGCAGTGGGCCGGTGAAGTGCTGGCGCCGCACCAGATCCCCGAACTGGTCGAAGGCATTGCCGCCATTGGCGAGCTGGGCAACTGCGACGCCGTGCTTTCCGGTTATCTGGGCAGCGCGGCGCAGGGCCGGGCGATTCTCAGTGGCGTCGAGCGCATCAAATCGGTCAATCCGAAGGCGTTGTACCTGTGCGACCCGGTGATGGGCCATCCGGAGAAGGGCTGCAGTGTGCCGGCCGAAGTCAGCGATTTCCTGCTGGAAGAAGCAGCAGCCGTGGCGGACATCATGTGCCCGAACCAACTGGAGCTGGACAGCTTCTCCGGGCGCAAGCCGCAGTCGCTGTTCGATTGCCTGGCGATGGCTCGGGCGTTGCTGGCACGTGGGCCGAAAGCGGTGCTGGTCAAGCATCTGGATTATCCGGGCAAGCCGGCGGACGGTTTCGAGATGTTGTTGGTGACCGCTGATGAAAGCTGGCACCTGCGTCGTCCGCTGCTGGCGTTTCCGCGTCAGCCGGTGGGTGTTGGCGATCTGACGTCTGGGCTGTTCCTCGCGCGGGTACTGCTCGGCGACAGTCTGGTGGCGGCGTTTGAGTTCACCGCAGCGGCGGTGCATGAGGTGCTGCTGGAAACCCAGGCGTGTGCCAGTTACGAGCTGCAACTGGTGCGAGCGCAGGACCGGATTGCGCATCCGCGGGTGAAGTTCGAGGCGACGGCGATCAGCCTGTAAGACCGCATTACGTCCATTCGCGAGCAAGCCCGCTTGTGTCTGAGTAAGGGGATAAACTCTGGGGTGAGAGGGGTGGATGGCAAGCTGTGAGTCCGCGGTGCTTGAAGCACGAGTGGGAGCAAAGCTGCCATCCACCTTTCTACTCTGGCCCATAAGCCCGAACAGTTGGACGAGCGCCACTCGAATCACAAGCGTGGGCAAAGCCAGAGCACTCTCACTTCTGAGTGTAAGAGGGTTTTGCCATGATTTCCTGGGTCGGCATCGATATCTCCAAATCCAATCTGGTCGTCTGGGTTCAACCACAGAAAGACGGCTTTGAAGTTCCCAATACCGTTGAAGGCTTTGATGTGCTGGTCGCG
>NZ_OBDS01000018.1:0-138091 GCF_900215165.1 Pseudomonas sp. LAMO17WK12:I5
CAGATTGCGGTGTGTGAAGACGCAATGAACCGAAAGTTCGCGATGCTCACAAACACCTGTATCACATACCCGATTTGCTGAAGCGAGGCCAGTTGGTCACGAGTCAGTACCCGAATTTCTTGACGACCATAGAGCGTTGGAACCACCTGATCCCATCCCGAACTCAGAAGTGAAACGATGCATCGCCGATGGTAGTGTGGGGTTTCCCCATGTGAGAGTAGGTCATCGTCAAGATTAAATTCCGAAACCCCAATTGCGAAAGCAGTTGGGGTTTTGTTTTGCCCGCAGGAAAGTTCCTACAGCATGCGGTAGGCCCTTCCGGCTGTCACAGCCTGCCGACAGTGCTAAGGTTCTGCCTTGGCTTTTGTACTTTTCCAAGGAAGCTTTTATGCCGGACGCCTCGTCCCTCAACGCTGCATTCATGGTGGTCCAGAGCAATAGCCTGGACGAGCTGCGCAGCCTGGTGGTCAGCATCATGCGGCGCTACCCATTGGCTCCCTTGGAGAATGAAATCGCTCTGGTCCAAAGCAACGGTATCGCCCAATGGCTCAAGCTGGCATTGGCAGAAGATCCTGAAGAGGACGATCTCGGTGGTTGCGGAATAGCCGCTGCCATCGATGTGCAGCTTCCAGGCAGTTTCATGTGGCAGCTCTACCGTATGGTGTTGGGCCGAGACGAAATCCCCGCCACATCCTTGCTCGACAAAGCTCCCCTGACCTGGCGGCTGATGCGCCTGTTGCCGCAAGTGATTGATCGCCCCCATTTCGAACCGCTACAACGCTTCCTCACCCATGACACCGACTTGCGCAAGCGCTACCAGTTGTCCGAGCGCCTGGCAGACCTGTTTGACCAATATCAGGTGTATCGGGCCGACTGGCTCGAAGATTGGGCCGAGGGCCGGCATCAGTTACGTAATGTTCGAGGCGAGATAAAGCCACTGCCTCCAGTAAGTTGCTGGCAGGCTGAATTGTGGCGTGCTCTTTTGGAAGATGTCGGTGAGCAAGGCATGGCCCAGAGCCGCGCCGGTGTTCATCAACGATTTATCGAGTGCATAAATTCCCTCGAACATGCACCAGCAGGACTACCCTCGCGGGTGATCGTGTTCGGTATATCCTCGTTGCCCGCCCAGGTGCTTGAAGCGTTGGCCGGACTCGCACGTTTCAGTCAGGTGCTGTTGTGTGTACACAACCCTTGCCGACACCACTGGGCCGATATCGTCGCCGACAAGGATCTGCTGCGTCATCAATACAAGCGTCAGAGCCGCAAGAACGGCATGCCGGTCGTACTCGATCCTGAAACGTTGCACCAACATGCTCATCCGCTGCTCGCCGCCTGGGGCAAGCAAGGCCGCGACTATATCAACCTGCTCGACAGTTACGATGACCCCAACAGCTATCGCGCGGCGTTTCGTGACGGGCGCATTGATCTGTTCAGCGAAAATCAGCCACATAACATGCTCAACCAACTTCAGGACGACATCCTCGAGTTGCGGCCACTCAATGAAACGCGTGAGCGCTGGCCTGCCGTTGACTTGACGCAGGATGGGTCGATCCGCTTCCACATAGCCCACAGTGCCCAGCGCGAAGTGGAAATCCTTCACGACCAGTTACTCGCACGCTTCAGCGCCAATCCGGATCTGCGCCCACGAGATGTAATTGTGATGGTGCCGGACATCGACAGCTATGCGCCGCATATTCGGGCGGTGTTCGGGCAACTGGATCGACATGATCCACGCTTCATTCCATTTACCTTGGCCGACCAGGGCCAGCGGGGCCGCGATCCGTTGCTGATTGCTGTCGAGCACCTGCTGAAGCTGCCCGATAGTCGTTTCCCGGTGAGCGAGATCCTCGATTTGCTCGACGTCCCTGCGTTGCGCGCCCGTTTTGGCGTGCAAGAGCGTGATTTGCCTACTTTGCATCGCTGGATCGAAGGAGCAGGCGTGCGCTGGGGAATGAACGCCGGGCAACGTGCGGGCCTGGGCTTGCCGGATGAGCTTGAACAGAACAGCTGGCATTTCGGTCTGCGGCGAATGTTGCTGGGGTACGCCGTCGGCAGCTCCAGCGCCTGTGCCGGTATCGAACCCTACGATGAAATCGGTGGTCTGGATGCTGCGTTGATCGGTCCGTTGGTTGCCCTGCTCGATGCATTGGAGCTGGCCCATCACGAACTCACTCAAGTCGCTCAGCCCAAGGTGTGGGGCCAGCGCCTGCAAATCCTGATGCAGCTGTTTTTCAAGGCCAGTAACGAGCACGACGATTATCTGCTCACGCAACTTGAGGAGTTGCGCGAAACCTGGCTGCAGACCTGTGAATCCGTTGGGTTGGTCGATGAATTGCCGCTGACGGTGGTTCGCGAAGCCTGGCTCGCGGGGCTGGATCAGGGGCGTCTGTCCCAGCGTTTTCTCGCCGGCGCAGTAAACTTTTGCACGCTGATGCCCATGCGGGCGATCCCGTTCAAGCTTGTCTGTTTGCTGGGGATGAACGATGGCGATTATCCCCGGGCGCAACCCCCGCTGGATTTCGACCTCATGGGCAGTGACTACCGGCCAGGGGACCGTTCCCGGCGTGAAGACGATCGCTATCTGTTGCTCGAGGCGCTCCTGTCTGCGCGCGATCAGCTGTACATCAGTTGGGTCGGACGCAGCATTCGCGACAACAGTGAACGGCCTGCTTCAGTGCTGATCGGGCAGTTGCGCGATCACCTCGCCAGTGGCTGGCGGTCGCTCGATGAGCATCAGGATCTGTTGACCTCCATGACCGAGGAGCATCCCCTGCAACCGTTCAGTTCGCGCTATTTCCATGACGGCGATCAACTATTCAGTTATGCCCGTGAATGGCAGGTTTTGCACCAGGTGCATGCGCCACAACATGAGACGGAGCTACTCGCGCCCCATGTTCAGGAGGAGCCGCTGAGTCTGGCTCTGCTGCAGGATTTCTTGCGTAACCCGGTCCGGCACTTTTTCACGCAGCGCCTCAAAGTGTACTTCGAGGCCGCCGAGGCGCCCCTGGCTGACGAAGAACCGTTCGTGCTGGACGCATTGCAACGCTACACACTGAGCGATAGCCTGCTCGAAGCCGCGCTCCGGCAGCCGGACAATATCAAACGGGCACTCGAAGATCAGGCGCGGCGTTTGCAAAACAGCGGATTGCTGCCCATGGCCGGCTTCGGCGAATGCCTGCAACGAGAGTTGATCGAGCCGTTACCTGACTTGCTGCAACGTTACCAACACCTTCTGGCGTTATGGCCGACACCATTGACCAGCGCGCTCCCGGTCAGTCTTGAGTTGCAGGGCGTGCGTGTTGAAGGCTGGCTCGCCGGTTTGCATCAACGCGCTGACGGTGGCGTGTTGTCGGTCACGACCATTCCCAACAGCATCGGCTCGATCAAAAGTCGAAAATGGCATCGGTTGATCAAGCCGTGGGTCAATCACCTGGTGGCCTGCGCCAGCGGACTTATCCTGACCACGGCACTGGTGGCGAGTGACGATACGCTGCTGCTTGAGCCGACGGAGAAGGACCGAGCGGTTCGTTTTCTGGGTGATCTGCTGCTCGCCTGGCAGGCCGGCATGCGCCAGCCGCTGCCGATCGCGGTCAAGACGGCCTTCGCCTGGCTTGCGCAGACTGATCCGCTCAAGGCTGAGGCGGCTGCCAGAAAAGCCTACGAAGGTGACGGCCAGACCAGTGAAGGTGAGCGCCGTGAAAGCCCTGCGCTGTCACGCCAATTTGCTGACTTTGACGCATTGAGTGCCGACGAAACATTCTCCGGTTGGTGCGACGCGTTGTATCGCCCCCTGTTTGAAGCGCCATGGCGCTCGTTGGCCAGCGAAGGGGCACGCGCATGAGTACCAAAACACCGCTGGCTCTGGCCTTCCCACTGCACGGCAGTCAACTCATCGAAGCCAGTGCGGGTACCGGCAAGACCTTTACCATTTCTGCTCTCTATCTGCGGCTGATCCTTGGCCACGGCGGCGAATCGAGCGGCTTCGGCCGTGAATTGCTGCCCCCGCAGATTCTCGTGGTGACCTTCACCGATGCCGCCACCAAGGAGCTGCGTGAAAGAATCCGTACGCGGCTGGCCGAGGCTGCGCGGTTTTTCCGTGAAGAAACCCCGGCGCCGGATGGCTTGATTGCCGAGCTGCGCGAGCAGTTTGACCCGGCACAGTGGCCCGGTTGCGCCAATCGCCTGGACATCGCCGCGCAATGGATGGATGAAGCGGCCGTCTCCACCATCCACAGTTGGTGCCAGCGCATGCTGCGCGAACACGCGTTCGACAGCGGCAGCCTGTTTACCCAGTCCCTGGAAACCGATCACAGCGATCTGCTCGGTGAAGTACTGCGCGATTACTGGCGACTGTTCTGTTACCCGATGCAGGGCGACGCGCTGAACTGGGTTCGCGCTAACTGGGGCGGGCCGGCAGCGTTGTTGCCACGAGTGCGCGGCCTGTTTGGCAGTGAGCGCGACAGTGATGACGGCAAGGCCCCTGCAGAATTGATCAATGAGTGTCTGCAAGAACGGCGTGCCGCGTTGCTCGAGCTGAAGATGCCGTGGCGTCAGTGGGCCGATGAGCTGCTGGTGATCTGTCACGAAGGCGTTGCGAGCAAAGCCGTCGACGGACGCAAGATGCAGGCGCGCTACTTCGAGCCCTGGTTCGAGAAACTCAAGGCGTGGGCCGAAGACGAGGCCATGGAGCAACTGGACATCGGCACCGGTTTCACCCGATTGACCCCTGACGGAATGGCCGAAGCCTGGAAGGGCCAGGCACCGAGTCATCCGGGTCTCGACGCGATGCCGGGGCTCAAGTCGAGCCTCGACGCGCTTCCCACCCCCGATGCCGCCGTATTGCAACATGCGGCGAGATGGGTGGGCGCGCGTTTTGAGGAAGAGAAGCGTCGTCGTGCGGAAATGGGTTTCGACGACATGCTGTTGCGCCTCGATGCGGCGTTGCAATCCGACAGCGGCGAGCGCCTTGCTGCGGTGATCCGCGAGCAGTTTCCGGTTGCTCTGATCGATGAGTTTCAGGACACCGACCCGGTGCAATACCGGATTTTCGAGAGCATCTACCGCATCGAGGACAACAGTCCGGATACCGGCCTGTTCCTGATCGGTGACCCCAAGCAGGCGATCTACGCGTTCCGTGGCGCCGATATCTACACCTACCTGCGTGCGCGTCAGGCCACTGCCGGCCGCCTGCATACGCTGGGCACCAACTTCCGCTCCAGCCATGGCATGGTCAACGCGGTCAATCACGTATTCGAGCGCGCCGAGTCCCGCGAGCAGGGACGCGGCGCGTTTTTGTTTCGGGAAAAAACCGGGGAAAACCCGGTGCCGTTCCAGCCTGTTGAGTCTCAGGGGCGTAAAGAGCGGCTGCAGATTGCCGGGCACGATGTCGCGGCACTGAATGTCTGGCACCTGTCGACGGATCAGCCGCTGTCAGGCGCGGTCTATCGCCAGCAATTGGCGGCGGCCTGTGCCAGCGAAATCACCGCGTTGCTCAATGGCGGGCAAACCGGTGCGGCGGGATTTGTCCGCGACGCAGAAGACTTCAGAGGCTTGCGACCCTCTGACATTGCGATTCTGGTACGCGACGGCAAAGAGGCCCAAGCCGTACGCGCAGAACTCGCGGCCCGTGGCGTGCGCAGCGTTTACCTGTCGGACAAGGACTCGGTGTTCGCCGCCCAGGAAGCGCATGACCTGCTCTCCTGGCTCAAGGCCTGCGCGGAGCCGGATGTCGAGCGCTCTCTGAAGGCTGCGCTGGCTTGCATCACCCTCAATCTGCCGTTGGCTGAACTGGAACGTTTGAATCAGGACGAGTTGGTCTGGGAAGCCCGGGTCATGCAGTTTCGTGGTTATCGCGAACTGTGGCGCAAGCAAGGTGTGTTGCCGATGTTACGGCGCCTGCTGCACGACTTTCACCTGCCGCAAACGCTGATCGCGCGCAGTGATGGCGAGCGGGTACTGACCAACCTTTTGCACTTGTCGGAACTGATGCAGCAGGCTGCCGCTGAGCTTGATGGCGAGCAAGCGCTGATTCGTCATCTGGCCGAGCTTCTGGCGTTGTCCGGTCAGGCCGGCGAAGAGCAGATACTGCGTCTGGAGAGTGACGAGCAATTGGTCAAGGTCGTGACCATTCACAAGTCCAAGGGGCTTGAGTATCCACTGGTGTTCCTGCCGTTCATCTGCTCGGCAAAACCGGTGGATGGCAGTCGCTTGCCACTGCATTACCACGATGCCTCCGGCAAAGCCCAGGTGACACTGAAGCCGACCGCCGAATTGATCGCCCTGGCGGATGACGAGCGTCTGGCCGAGGACCTGCGTCTGCTCTACGTCGCCCTGACTCGCGCGCAACATGCCTGCTGGCTGGGTGTCACGGACCTCAAACGCGGTAATAACAACGGTTCGGTGCTTCATCTTTCGGCGCTTGGCTATCTCCTGGGTGGCGGCGCAAGGCTGGATGAGTCAACCGGTCTGAGCCGCTGGCTGCAGGATTTGCAACAGAAATGCGCGGCCATCAGTTTGGGGGAGTTGCCTCAAGCCACTCAGGAGATCTACCGGCCCGAGCGTAACGAAGCGATCCTTAGCGCTACATTGGTGCCCAAGCGCAAGGCCAGCGAAAACTGGTGGATTGCCTCCTACAGTGCTTTGCGCATCAGTGACGTGTTGAGCGTGGGCAGCGATGAGGCGCCGGACAGTCCACAAGCGCAAAAGCTGTTTGATGATGAGCGTCTCGACCCGGATGCGCCACGCGAGATCGTGGCCGGTGGCGCCGATATTCATCGTTTTCCTCGCGGTCCGAATCCAGGAACCTTTCTTCATGGTCTTCTCGAATGGGCCGGAGACGAAGGTTTTGCCGTTCCTTTTGAAACGCTCAAGGATGCGATTGGCCGACGCTGCAACCTGCGCGGTTGGGAGGGGTGGATCACTACGCTGAGTGACTGGCTGCAACACTTGCTCAAGTCGCCGCTGCCAGCAGGTGGCGGACAGCCTCCGGTGGTTCTCGAGCAACTCAGACAGTATCGCGTCGAGATGGAGTTCTGGTTCGCCAGCCACAAGGTCGATGTTCTCAAACTCGATGAGTGGGTGCGCCAGTACACCCACAACGGCGTGGCACGAGTGGCCGCCGAGCCAGTACAGCTCAACGGCATGTTCAAAGGCTTCATCGACCTGACCTTCGAACACGAGGGGCGCTACTACGTGGCCGACTACAAATCCAACTGGCTGGGTGTCGACGATGCAGCCTATACCGAGCAAGCCATGGAGCGCTCGATCCTCGACAACCGCTACGACTTGCAATACGTGTTGTATCTGCTGGCGTTGCATCGGCAACTGAAGGCGCGGTTGCCTGACTACGATTACGATCGGCATGTCGGTGGTGCGTTGTATGTGTTTCTGCGGGGGACCCGGGCAGACAGTCGCGGCGTGTATTTTGCGCGGCCGCCGCGCGAACTGATCGAGCGCCTGGATCGCCTTTTCCAGGGTAAGCCGGAACCCAAGGCCGAACCCGCATGGGAACAGGGAGTCCTGCTATGAGCCGTACCTTCGCCGATCTGTCATCGGCTATCGACAACCCGTCGAGCCTGGCGCCACTGACCAGTGCCTCGGATCTGCTGATCTTGCTGGAACGCTGGGTCGAGCGAGGCTGGCTTCGTTCGCTGGACAAGGCCTTTATCGGTTTTCTGTACGAACTCGCACCCCAGTCCGATCCACTCGTGTTGCTCGCTGCCGCACTGACCAGCCATCAACTGGGTCACGGACATGTCTGCCTCGACCTGTTCGAAACCCTCAAGGCCCCGGATTTCGCCCTGTCTTTACCTCCTGAAGGCGATGAGCAAAGTGATGTCTTGCTCCTGCCGTCGCAGTTGCTTGAAACGCTGAATGGCGCCCATTGGTGCAAGGTGCTGGCGAGCAGCGCTCTGGTTGCACTGGCTGCGGACAATAGCGAAGCGGCGCATCAGCGACCGTTGGTGCTGTCCGGCAAGCGTCTGTACCTGCGGCGCTACTGGGCCTATGAGCGGCGTATCGATGCGGCGTTACGCACACGTCTGGCCCAAGGCGAAACGCCGCCGGATGACTTGCCCCAACGTCTCGATGAATTGTTCGGCCCCGCCGGGCCCGGAGCAGTGATCGACTGGCAGAAACTCGCCTGCGCGCTTGCCACTCGGGGAGCCTTCAGCATCATCACGGGCGGCCCGGGAACTGGCAAAACCACCACGGTGGTGCGTCTGCTCGCGCTGCTTCAGGCGCCGGCGGTGGAAGCCGGTCAGCCGTTGCGCATTCGTCTGGCGGCGCCCACCGGCAAGGCTGCTGCGCGGTTGACCGAGTCCATCAGCCAGCAAGTGCAGTCGCTGAAAGTCACCGAAGACGTGCGCGAGAAGATCCCCTGCGACGTGACCACTGTCCATCGTTTGTTGGGCAGCCGGCCCGGCACCCGACACTTCCGCCACCATGCCGGCAACCGCTTGCCGCTGGACGTGCTGGTGGTCGATGAAGCTTCCATGATCGACCTGGAAATGATGGCTAACCTGCTCGATGCGTTGCCGGCGCATGCGCGTCTGGTGTTGCTCGGTGACAAGGATCAACTCGCCTCCGTAGAGGCCGGGGCGGTGCTCGGCGATCTGTGCCGCGATGCCGAGGCAGGCTGGTACAACCCGCAGACCCGGCGGTGGCTGGAGTCGGTCAGTGGAGAGTCCTTGCAGGACAGTGGCTTGCACGAGGACCGCGACGGCTCGCATCCGCTGGCGCAGCAACTGGTGATGCTGCGCCATTCCCGACGCTTCGGTGAAGGCAGCGGCATCGGTCAGCTGGCGCGGCGGGTCAATCAGCAGTTGCCGGAGGAGGCGCGCCAGTTGCTGGCGGCCGGTCACTATGATGACGTGTTTTCCCTGCCGCTCAAGGGCGAACACGATCACACGTTCGAGCGGCTGCTGCTCGACGGTCATGGGGAAGGTCCAAAGGGTTATCGCCACTATCTGAATATCCTGCGCCAACAACGCCCGCCAGCGGAAAGACCGCTGGAGCATCCGGACTGGATCAACTGGGCGCGGGAAGTGCTGCAGGCGTTCGACACCTTCCAGTTGTTGTGTGCTGTGCGCAAGGGGCCTTGGGGCGTTGAAGGGTTGAATCTGCGGATCACCGAAACGCTGCTCAAGGCACGCCTGATCGAGCATGACCAGCAATGGTATGAAGGCCGGCCGGTGCTGATGACCCGCAACGATTACGGTCTGGGTCTGATGAACGGCGATATTGGCATTGCCCTCAAGTTGCCCGAGCGCGAAGGCCCGGACGCCGGCAAACCGGTGCTGCGCGTGGCCTTTCCGCGTAACGACGGGCAGGGCGGTGTGCGTTTCGTGCTGCCGAGCCGGCTCAACGATGTGGAAACGGTGTACGCGATGACGGTGCACAAATCCCAGGGCTCCGAGTTCGCCCACACCGCGCTGGTCCTGCCGGACGCCTTGAATCCGGTGTTGACCAAGGAATTGATCTATACCGGTATTACCCGGGCCAAACACTGGTTCACTTTGATCGAGCCCCGGGCCGGCGTGTTTGAAGAGGCGGTGCAGCGCAAGGTCAAGCGCCTGAGCGGATTGATGCTGGAACTGGAAGAAGGTGGCGAGGTTCGGGAATGAAATAACCTGATGTTCGGCGCCGATTATTGACCATCTGGTCAGCAGCTGCTGTCTCGCTGGTGTTACTGCGCTGTGCTATCGTTGCGGCATCATTTCGGTACGATCCAAGAGAATCCCTGCATGAAGGTGGCTGTCTGGGCGACAGAGCGCGTGGTTCGCTGCAAGCACGCATTGCTTGTCGGTCTGCTCTGTTTGCTGACCGGCGCCGCCATGGCGCAGGCACAGACGCCGGTGGGCATGGCCGAGCAGCGTGCCCAGTCGGTGACGCAGGTTGTGCTGGGCATCCTCAGTTACGCGCGCTGGCCGGTGGAACCCGCACAATTGCGCCTGTGCATCGTCGGCCCCACCGAATACACCGATGACCTGGTCAAAGGCACCACGCAAGCCACTGGTCGTCCGGTCGCTGTGCGCCGACTGCTGGCCGACAACCCGGCGATCGTCAGCGAATGCGATGCGGTGTACATCGGCAAACTCACCGCAGATGAACGCAGTCGGCTGTTCACCTCATTGATCGGCCATCCGGTGCTGAGCATCAGCGAAGGTGGCGATCAGTGCACGGTCGGCAGCCTGTTCTGCCTGCGGGTCGGCGATCAGCAGGTTTCCTTCGAGGTCAATCTCGACTCCGTCGCCCGCAGCGGCGTACGCATCCACCCAAGCGTACTGCAGTTGTCGCGCCGCAAACCGGCGGCACCATGAAGCTGTTTCGTTCCAGGAGCCGCCCGACACTGGGCTCGGTCATCGGCCGCGGCCATTTGATTGTCGCGCTGGTGGCCGTGACGATGGCCAGCGTGTCGCTGACCCTGCTGGGCGTTCTCGCGCTGCGGGTGTACGCCGATCACAACCTGCATCTGATTGCACGTTCGATCAGCTACACCGTGGAAGCGGCGGTGGTGTTCAACGATAAGGACGCCGCCACCGAAGCGCTGGCCTTGATCGCGTCCACCGAAGAGGTGGCGGATGCCCAGGTGTTCGACACACAGGGGCAGTTGCTGGCGCGTTGGCAGCGGCCCGAAAACGGTCTGTTTTCCCAACTGGAAATGCAGGCTGCCCGGACCATTCTGGAAAAGCCGATCAGCCTGCCGATCGTGCATCAGGATCGTGAAATCGGACGCATCCTGCTGGTCGGTCACGGCGGTAGCCTGATGCGCTTCTTGCTCAGCGGTCTGGCGGGGATCATTCTCTGCACCGCAATCAGTGCCTGGGTCGCGCTGTATCTGGCGCGCCGACAGCTGCGCAGCATTACCGGCCCGCTTCGCAGCCTCGCGGCGGTGGCTCATGCCGCCCGCAGCGAGCGTGCGCTGGATCGCCGGGTACCACCGGCGCAGATCGCCGAGCTCGACAACCTCGGCAACGACTTCAATGCCCTGCTCGACGAACTCGAATCCTGGCAGACCCATCTGCAAAGCGAGAACGAAACCCTCGCCCATCAGGCCAGCCACGACAGCCTCACCGGTTTGCCCAACCGGGCGTTTTTCGAGGGGCGATTGATTCGCGCCTTGCGCAACGCCGGCAAGCTCAATGAGCGGGTGGCGGTGCTGTTTCTCGACAGCGACCGCTTCAAAGGCATCAATGACAACTTCGGTCACGCCGCTGGCGACGCGGTGCTGGTGGCGGTCGCCAATCGGATCCGCGCGCAACTGCGTGAAGAGGATCTGGTGGCGCGGCTCGGCGGCGACGAGTTCGCCGTACTGCTCGCGCCGCTGCACAAGATCGAGGACGCCGAGCGCATTGCCGACAAGATTCTCGCCAGCATGGACATGCCCATCGCGCTGCCGGGCGACACCAGTGTGGTGACGTCGCTCAGTATCGGCATTGCGGTTTTCCCCGATCATGGCGCCACGCCAGGTGCCTTGCTCAACGCCGCCGACGCCGCGATGTATCAGGCCAAGCGCCTGTCGCGTGGCGCTCAATTTACTGCCGGGTCGGAGAGCCCGGTCGTCAATCTGCAAACCAGGAGCTGATTCCCGTGTTCACATTTCCCGCTCGACTGTTTTCCGCCTTGCTGATGATCGCCGTACTGGCGCTGACCGGGTGCCAGACCGCACCGCAGAAAGGCCTGACCCCGGCGCAGATCGCCGTCCTAAAACAACAAGGCTTCGAAGCGACCGACGAGGGCTGGGAGTTTGGCCTGTCCGGCAAAGTGCTGTTTGGCAGCGATATCGAAAGCCTGAACAACCAGAGCACCGAAATCGTCGAACGCATCGGCAAGGCACTGCTCGGCGTCGGTATCGAGCGGGTGCGGGTCGACGGTCATACCGATGCCTCGGGCAAGGAAACCTACAACCAGCAACTGTCGCTGCGTCGGGCCAAAAGCGTGGCCAAAGTGCTGACCACCGTCGGTATGAAGGAAGAGAACATTCAGCTGCGCGGACTGGGCAGCAGCGAGCCGGTGGCGTCCAATGACACTGCCGCCGGACGCACCGAAAATCGCCGGGTGTCGATTGTGGTCAGCGCCGATTAATCGGCAAACCGCATCTCGCGGGTCTGCCCCATCAGCAGACCCTGATTGCGCTCGGTCACCTCACGGATGTAATCCCACAATAGGGTGATCCGCTTCAATTTCCTGAGATCCTCCCGGCAGTACATCCAGAACTGCCGGGTGATGTCGATTTCTTCGGGCAGCACCGGCAGCAGGCGCGGATCCTGCGCCGCGAGGAAGCACGGCAGAATCGCCAGTGAACGCCCTTGCTGCGCCGCGACGAACTGCGCGATCACGCTGGTGCTGCGCAGGTTTGCGCTGGCGCCGGGCAGAACGTTCGCCAGGTACAGCAGCTCCGAACTGAACGCCAGGTCATCCACGTAACTGATGAATTGATGCTTGCCCAAATCGGCCGGGCGGCGGATCGGTGGGTGTTGATCGAGGTAGTCCTGGGTCGCGTACAGCTGCAAGCGGTAGTCGCAGAGTTTGCAGCACACGTACGGGCCGTGCTCCGGGCGTTCCAAAGCGATGACGATATCGGCCTCGCGCTTGGACAGGCTGATGAAGTGCGGCAGCGGCAGGATGTCCACCGAGATCGCCGGGTAGGCGTCGACGAAGTGGCTCAACTGCGGGGTGATGAAAAAGCTGCCGAAACCTTCGGTGCAGCCCATACGCACATGCCCCGACAGCGCCACACCAGAGCCCGAGACCTGCTCGCAAGCCATGTGCAACGTGCTTTCGATCGACTCGGCATAGCCCAGCAAACGCTGGCCTTCAGTGGTCAGGACAAAACCGCTGGTGCGCGATTTTTCGAACAGCAACGTACCCAATGCCGCTTCCAGCGAACTGATGCGCCGCGACACGGTGGTGTAGTCGACGGCGAGCCGTTTGGCCGCGGTGCTGGCCTTGCGGGTACGGGCGACTTCGAGGAAAAACTTCAGGTCGTCCCAGTTCAGCGACCCCAGGGAGGTGATGTTTTTTTGCATGATGGACGGGCTTATATGTGCGTTCTTATTAGAAGTTTGCACATCTATACTCCAAAAACAGTCCGACAACCAATTCGTGACACACGCCTCATCTCAAGGCGAACCCTTTCGCCTTGGCTCCTACGATAAAAACAAGTTTCGGAGACCAGCATGAACGCATCGCTTACGCCCAACGAAACCACGGTCCAGAAGGTCAAGTTGCTGATCGACGGCGAGTGGGTCGAATCGCAGACCACCGAGTGGCACGACATCGTCAACCCGGCGACCCAGCAAGTGCTGGCCAAGGTTCCGTTCGCCACTGCCGCTGAAGTCGATGCTGCCATCAGTGCCGCCCACCGCGCCTTCCAGACCTGGAAACTGACCCCGATCGGCGCGCGGATGCGCATCATGCTCAAGCTGCAGGCACTGATCCGCGAGCACTCCAAACGCATCGCCGTGGTGCTGAGCGCCGAGCAGGGCAAGACCATTGCCGACGCCGAGGGCGATATTTTCCGTGGCCTGGAAGTGGTCGAACACGCCTGTTCCATCGGCACCCTGCAAATGGGCGAGTTCGCCGAAAACGTGGCCGGCGGCGTCGATACCTACACCCTGCGCCAGCCAATCGGCGTGTGCGCCGGCATCACCCCGTTCAACTTCCCGGCGATGATTCCGCTGTGGATGTTCCCGATGGCGATCGCCTGCGGCAACACCTTTGTGCTCAAGCCTTCGGAGCAGGATCCGCTGTCGACCATGCTGTTGGTGGAGCTGGCGATCAAGGCGGGCGTTCCGGCGGGCGTGCTCAACGTCGTGCACGGTGGCAAGGACGTCGTCGACGGTCTGTGCACCCACAAGGACATCAAAGCGGTGTCGTTCGTTGGTTCGACCGCCGTCGGTACGCACGTTTACGACCTGGCTGGCAAGCACGGCAAACGCGTGCAATCGATGATGGGTGCGAAGAACCATGCCGTGGTGCTGCCGGACGCCAATCGCGAGCAAGCGCTGAATGCCTTGGTCGGCGCCGGTTTCGGTGCGGCAGGGCAACGCTGCATGGCCACCTCGGTGGTGGTGCTGGTCGGTGCGGCGAAACAGTGGCTGCCGGATCTGAAAGCGCTGGCGCAGAAACTCAAGGTCAACGCCGGCAGCGAGGCGGGCACCGATGTCGGCCCGGTGATCTCGAAGAAAGCCAAGGCGCGGATTCTCGATCTGATCGAAAGCGGCATCAAGGAAGGCGCCAAGCTTGAACTCGATGGTCGCGACATCAAGGTGCCGGGTTACGAGCAGGGCAACTTCGTCGGCCCGACCCTGTTCTCGGGCGTGACCACCGACATGCAGATCTATACCCAGGAAATCTTCGGCCCGGTGCTGGTGGTGCTGGAAGTCGACACCCTCGATCAGGCCATCGCACTGGTCAACGCCAACCCGTTCGGCAACGGAACGGGCCTGTTCACCCAGAGCGGTGCAGCGGCGCGCAAATTCCAGAGTGAAATCGACGTCGGCCAGGTCGGTATCAACATCCCGATTCCAGTGCCGGTGCCGTTCTTCAGCTTCACCGGTTCCCGTGGTTCGAAACTCGGCGACCTCGGCCCGTACGGCAAGCAAGTGGTGCAGTTCTACACCCAGACCAAAACGGTTACGGCGCGCTGGTTCGATGACGACAGCGTCAACGACGGCGTGAACACCACCATCAACCTGCGCTGAGGACTGGCCATGAAAATCGCATTTATCGGTCTGGGCAACATGGGCGCGCCGATGGCGCGCAACCTGATCAAGGCCGGCCATTCACTGAATCTGGTCGACCTGAACAAGACGGTGCTGGCGGAGCTTGAGCAACTGGGCGGCACTATCCGCGCCTCGGCCCGTGAGGCCGCCGAAGACGCCGAACTGGTGATCACCATGCTCCCGGCGGCGGTGCATGTGCGCAGCGTCTGGCTGGGTGAGGACGGCGTGCTGGCAGGTATTGGCAAAGGCGTGCCGGCGGTGGATTGCAGCACCATAGATCCGCAGACCGCCCGCGATGTGGCCGCCGCTGCCGCCAAACAAGGCGTGGCCATGGCTGATGCACCGGTCTCCGGCGGCACTGGCGGCGCGACCGCCGGCACGCTGACCTTCATGGTCGGCGCCACTCCGGAACTGTTCGCCACCCTGCAACCGGTGCTGGCGCAGATGGGCCGCAACATCGTGCATTGCGGTGAAGTCGGCACCGGGCAAATCGCCAAGATCTGTAACAACCTGCTGCTGGCAATCTCGATGGTCGGTGTCAGCGAAGCCATGGCGCTGGGTGATGCACTGGGGATCGACACTTCGGTGCTGGCCGGGATCATCAACAGCTCGACCGGGCGTTGCTGGAGTTCGGAAATGTACAACCCGTGGCCGGGCATCGTCGAAACGGCGCCGGCCTCGCGCGGTTATACCGGTGGGTTTGGTGCCGAACTGATGCTCAAGGATCTGGGGCTGGCCACCGAAGCGGCGCGTCAGGCGCATCAACCGGTGGTGCTCGGCGCGGTGGCGCAGCAGTTGTATCAGGCGATGAGCCAGCGCGGGGAGGGCGGCAAGGACTTCTCGGCGATTATCAACAGCTATCGCAAGCCACAGTAACTTGGACATCAATACTTTTTGTGGCAACGGAGACTTTGTGGTGAGGGGATTTATCCCCGATCGACTGTGTAGCAGTCGCAACCACTGAGCCTGCGTTTCAACTGACACAATGCGGGGGGCGCTTTGCGCCCATCGGGGATAAATCCCCTCGCCACAAATCTCACAGGCGCCACAACCATGGCGTCAGCCAGAATGCAGTAGGTGTTGCCGGGAAATCACGTCGGGTGGTTTCCCGGCTTTTTTGCATCAGGCGAAGACGAAATATTTGCGTACGGTCTCCACCACTTCCCAAGTGCCTTTCATCCCCGGTTCAACCACGAAGATGTCGCCGGCTCGCAGGTGGATTGGCGCCATGCCGTCCGGGGTGATGATGCAGTAGCCTTCCTGAAAATGGCAGTACTCCCACTTCACATAATCGACCCGCCACTTGCCCGGGGTGCAGATCCAGGTGCCCATGATCTTGCTGCCGTCTTCGCTGGTGTAAGCGTTGAGGTTGACGGTGTGCGGGTCACCTTCGAGTTTTTCCCATTTGCAGGCGTCGAGTACCGGCAGCGGGTGGGTGTCGCGCAGAACGGTGATGGGGGCGGTCGCGGTCATGGGAACTCCAGGCAGTGGGCGGATGGCAAAGAAACCAACTCGCACCCTATAGCGCCCGGTTGCCGCTCAGTTGTCTGTGCTCGACATCGAGCTGCTCAGAAACGCGCAAACCGTCAAAGGTTTTCCAGCGGGCATTCGACCCGCGCCCGTTCAAGGTCGATTTCGAAACCTTCCAGTTGCGCGTATTGCCGCGTCAGCTCAGCGATGCTGCTGTTGATCTCGCGTTTTTTTGCCTCGATAGCCTGTTGGGCCAGATCCCATGGCATGGCCTCGCCATGATGCGCGGCAAAAATCGTCTGCAATTCCCGGAGCCTGAAGCCCATCTCTTTTGCGCATTTGATGAAGATCAGCAGTTCGATGCTTTGTTGGTCGTAGAGGCGATATTTACCTTGGCGCCGGGGCGCGGGCAGCAGACCGATCGACTCGTAGTGGCGAATGCTTTTGATGGTGGTGCCGGCACGTTGCGCGGCTTGGCCGATGTACATAAAAGTCCTTTTTCAATGTGAAACCGTGCGGCGCATTATCGGCAGACTTAGCGGCGGGCGATAGCGTGCGCCTGTTGCAGCCAGCGCTGGCGCTGCCGGTCGCTGGACTCAAGCAGCGGACCGAAGGTCAGCGTGCGCAGGGGGTTGATACCACAGAACTGCAGGGTGGTCTTGCGCACCTGATGCAGTCCCGGCATCCGGTAGATCCAGCGGTAATACCAGAGTGGCGTGTCCATCGTCACCAGCAAATGCGCGGTGCGCCCCTTGAGCAACTGATCGGGAAAGGGTTTGCCTTTTCGGTATTTGAAGGCGAATCCCGGCAGCAACACCCGATCAAAAAAACCTTTGAGCAGCGCTGGAATGCCGCCCCACCAGATCGGGTAGACCAGCGTCAGATGTTCGGCCCAAAGGATGTCGGATTGCGCGCGGCTCAAGTCTTCTTCCAGCGCTTGAACCTGTTGATACCCCTGGCGCAACACCGGGTCAAAAGCCATCTCCCCCAGGCGTAGCTGACGCACCTGGTGTCCGGCATCGAGCGCCGATTGTGCATAGCGCTCGGCGAGTGCGGCGCAGAAACTCGTCGCGCCGGGATGGCCGAGAATCAGCAGAATGCGTTTGCCCATGGTCATGCTCCTTGCCGTTGAACGCCAAGGATGAAGTCTGCCCCTCAGGGGAGAGTCAAGGCTTGCAGCAAGGCTTTGGCATAACCGGGCAGCGCGCTGAAGTCCCGGGCGCAGAGCATCAGGGTGCGGCGGGCCCATGGCTCGTTGAGGGTGATGCTGTTGAATGAGCGCGGCGTCGCGCGTTCAATGGCCGCCAGCGGCACGATGGCGAGGCCGGCGCCTCGGGCGACCATGCGCAGCACCCCTTCGAAACCGTCGGCGCGGATCCGCACCTGCATGCGCGAGCCGCTGTGCAGCGCCTGTTCTTCGAGGTAGATCGCCAGCGCGCTGTCGGTGCTCAGACCGACGAAATCGTAGTGCAAAGCGGCGCTGAAACTGACCTCGGCGGCGTCGGCCAGTGGATGTCCGTGCGGCGCGATCAGTCGCAACGGGTCGTCGCGAAACGGCTGGGTCTGCAGATCGGTGGTGTCCACCGCATCGGAGACGATGCCAATATCGGCTGCGCCCTGGCGCAAGGCGTGGATGATGCGGGCACTGGGCAGTTCCTGCAGATCGATGTCGAGGTTGGGATGCTCGCGCAAAAAGTCCGCGAGCACTTCCGGCAGGTATTCGGTGATCGCCGTGGTGTTGCACAACAGTCGCACCTGTCCTTTGACGCCCTGCGCGTAGTCGGCCAGATCCTGCTGCATGCGTTCGGCCTGTTGCAGGAGGATGCGCGCGTGGTGGGCCAGTGCCTTGCCAGCGGGCGTCGGGCTCACGCCACGGCGGCCGCGCTGCAGGAACTCGGTGCCCAGCGAGGCTTCCATCGCGCGAATGCGCGCACTGGCGGCGGCGAGCGAAAGATGACTGCGGGCGGCACCGGCAGTGATGTTGCCGGCGTCGAGGATGTGCAAGTAGAGGCGCAGGTCGGTGAGGTCGAAGTGCATGGGGCAGCCTGTGGTTTTTGTGGTGTCTGGTCGGGCCTCTTCGCGAGCAAGCCCGCTCCCACAGTGGATCAGTGGTGAATCCAAAACTGTGGGAGCGGGCTTGCTCGCGAAGGGGCCATCAGCCGCAAAGCAATTAACAGCCTCTTGCATTGACGGAGGCAGCCTCAGTATATGGCAGATTTTCAGCGCACCCGCCAAAGCGCACAGTAGCGCCATGAACGCACTCGCAGATTTCTACCAGAACCTTGGCCTGGCCCTGTCCCTGCTGGTCGTCGCCACCTTCATCATGGCCGGGCTGGTCAAAGGCGTGATCGGCCTCGGTCTGCCCACCGTTGCCATGGGCCTGCTTGGTCTGGCTATGGCGCCGTCGCAGGCAGCTGCGTTGCTGATCATTCCGGCGACGCTGACTAATGTCTGGCAACTGGCGTTCGGCGGGCATATGAAAGGGCTGCTCAAACGCTTGTGGCCGCTGCTGCTGATGAACTTCCTCGGCACCGCCGTCGGCACGTTGTCGATTGGCATGGCGGGCGGGCATTGGGTGGTGCGTGGGCTGGGCGCGGCGTTGCTGCTGTATGCGTTGAGCGGGTTGCTGCTGCCGACGCTGCAGGTCAATCCTCGGCATGAACCGTGGCTGGGTCCGCTGTGCGGGCTGATCACCGGGGTTATCACTTCGGCCACCGGTGTGTTCGTGATTCCGGCGGTGCCGTACCTGCAGGCGTTGGGTTTGCAGCGCGATGAACTGGTGCAGGCGCTGGGCCTGTCGTTCACCGTTTCGACCCTGGCGCTGGCCGGCGGCCTGTTCTGGTGCGGCGCACTGGGCAGTGGCGAATTAAGTGCGTCGCTGCTGGTGCTGATCCCGGCGATGCTGGGTATGTGGTTCGGCCAATGGTTGCGTCAGCGCATCAGCGCTGTGCTGTTCAAGCGGGTGTTCTTTATCGGACTGGGCGCACTCGGCGCCCATTTGCTGATCAGCGGCTAGCCGACGAGGCGCTGAGCATGTCGATCCGACGGATATCGAAATCGCGCTCCAGGTACGTCATGCGGTTGTCGAAAAACTCGCGCATGTGCGGCAGGTTCGAATGCACGTCGAGGTGCGCCTGGCTTTCCCAGATCTCGTAAAAGATGAACAGCGTCGGGTCTTCCTTGTCGCGCAGCATGTGGTACTCGATGCAGCCTGGCTCGGCGCGGCTCGGCTCGACATAGGCGCGAAACAGCGCTTCGAAGGCCTCGGCTTTTTCCGGGCGGGTCTTGGCATGCAGGATGAAACCGTGGCGTTCACTCATCAAAACAACTCCTCAAATGCAGATGGCCGGGAATGCTATTGCAACAATCGGCATTCGATTCGTGCTTTTTGATCAAATGTATTTTGCGCCGACGCGGCTTATTCCACGCGAGAGGGATGGTTAACCTGCCGCCATTCGTTTTCCCATCTTTCTCCAGCTCAATGGCTGCGCGAGGCGTTCCGATGAAAAAAGTGTTGTTGCTCAATGGTGGCAAGAAATTCGCTCACTCCGACGGTCGTTACAACGCCACCCTCCACGAAACCGCGCTGAGCGTGCTGGACCGCGGTGGTCTGGATGTCAAAACCACGTTCATCGACGAGGGTTACGACGTCGCCGAAGAAGTGGCCAAATTCCTCTGGGCCGATGTAATCATTTATCAGATGCCGGGCTGGTGGATGGGCGCGCCGTGGACGGTGAAAAAGTACATCGACGAAGTCTTCACCGAAGGCCACGGCAGCCTCTATGCCAGCGATGGTCGGACCCGTTCCGACGCGTCGCAGAAGTACGGCAGCGGCGGCCTGATTCAGGGCAAGCAATACATGCTGTCGCTGACCTGGAACGCACCGCAGCAGGCGTTTGATGACCCGAGCGATTTCTTTGAAGCCAAGGGTGTGGATGCGGTGTATTTCCCGTTCCACAAGGCCAACGAGTTCTTGGGCATGAGCGGGTTGCCGACGTTCCTCTGTGTGGACGTGATGAAGCGCCCGAACATCGAGAATGATGTGGCGCGGTATGAGCAGCATCTGAAACAGGTGTTTGGTCTCAAGGCTTGAGGTGATTTCATGTGGTTACGGTTGTAACTGTGGTGAGGGTTGTAAATGTGGTGAGGGGATTCATCCCCGATGGGTCGCGCAGCGGCCCCCCGATCTTGATCTCGAAAAGCGGGGCCTGCTGCGCAGTCCATCGGGGATAAATCCCCTCGCCACAGGGGTGTTCTCTCTCCACAATGGATTTGTGCAGTTGATCAATAAGGGACACCCGTGAAAGCCAGATCCGATGAGTTGCAGATTTTCGTCTGCGTGATCGAATGCGGTTCGATTTCCGCCGCTGCCGAGCAGGTCGGCCAGACCCCCTCGGCGGTCAGCCGCACACTGTCGCGGCTGGAAGCCAAGCTCGACACCACGCTGATCAACCGCACCACGCGGCGCATGGACCTGACCGAGGAGGGCAAGTATTTCTTCGAGCAGGCCAAGCTGATTCTCGATCAGATGGATGCGCTCGAAGAGCGTCTGTCCTCACGCCAGCAAACCCCGTCCGGGCGCCTGCGGATCAACGCCGCGTCGCCCTTCATGCTGCACGCCATCGTGCCGTACATCGACGAATTCCGTGGCCTGTACCCGGACATCCAGCTCGAACTCAACAGCAATGACCTGATCATTGACCTGCTGGAACAAAGCACCGACGTCGCCATCCGCATCGGCACCCTTGCTGACTCGACGTTGCATGCGCGCTCACTGGGTTGCAGCCCGTTGCTGATCGTCGCCAGCCCGGCCTATCTGGAAAAGCACGGCGCGCCGCAGCAGGTCGCCGACTTGAGCGAACACACCCTGCTTGGCTTCACCCACAACGAAGGCCTCAATCAGTGGCCGCTGCGTTACGTGCACGGTGACCGCTGGCCGATCACCCCGGCGATCAGCGCTTCCAGCGGCGAGACCGTGCGCCATCTGGCGCTGGAAGGGCAGGGCATTGCCTGCCTCTCGCACTTCATGACCATCGACGACATTCGCGCCGGGCGCCTCAAGGTGCTGCTGGCGGAATTCAACAGCGGCTATCGCCAGCCGATCAACGCGGTGTACTACCGGAACTCGCAACTGGCGCTGCGCATTCAGTGCTTCCTCGACTTCATCCAGAGCAAACTCGCGGCGTACGCCAGCGCCGATTTCAAGGGTTGATTCGTGATCCCTGCGCAACAGTGATTTGGGCGAGGGCGGGTTTTTCCATCGGGGTGACCGGTCGATACTCGCTGCATCACTTATTCACGCAGGGAGTTTCTCCATGAACGTATTCATCACCGGCGCTGCCGGGTTTATCGGCGGCTCGATCGCTGCCGGTCTGGTTCAGGCCGGGCACCGTGTCACGGGCCTGGTGCGCAGCGCCGAACAGGCCGATGAGCTGAAAGCTTTGGGCATCACCCCGGTGATCGGCACCCTCGAAGACAGCACATTGCTGGCTGAACAGGCCCGCGCCGCCGATGCGGTGATCAACGCCGCCAGCAGTGACCATCGCGGCGCGGTCGAAGCGTTGCTCGGTGCCCTGCGCGGTTCGAACAAAGTGTTCCTGCACACCAGCGGTTCGAGCATCGTCGGCGATGCTTCGGGCGGCAAGTCCAGCGACGTCATCTACTACGAAGACAACCTGCCGGAACCCACCGTCGACAAGGCTGCCCGTGTGGCCATCGACAACCTGATCCTCGCCGCCGCACAGGACGGCGTGAACTCGGCGGTGATCTGCAACACCCTGATCTACGGCCACAGCCTGGGCGTCAATCGCGACAGCGTGCAGTTGCCGCGTCTGCTCAAACAAGCGCGCAAAAGCGGCGTAGTGCGCCATGTCGGCACTGGCCAGAACATCTGGTCCAACGTGCACATCGAAGACGTCGTCGCCCTGTATCTGCTGGCGCTGAGCAAAAACGTACCGGGCACTTTCTACTTCGTCGAAAGCGGCGAAGCGTCGTTCATTGACATGACCACTGCCATGGCCGAAGCGCTGAATCTCGGCGAGCCACAAGGCTGGCCGCTGCAAGACGCCGAAGCCGAGTGGGGTTACGAAATGGCCAACTACGGCCTTGGCTCGAACAGCCGCGTACGCGGCAAACACGCTCGTGAACTGCTGGGCTGGGCGCCAAAGCGTACGTCGGTGGTGGAGTGGATTCGTAACGAGATGGTGTGAGTTCACGCTGCACCGCGTGAAGCCATTCGCGAGCAAGCCCGCTCCCACAGGTTAACCGCATTCTGGCTGACGGAATGCGATCAACCGGTGGGAGCGGGCTTGCTCGCGAAAGCGGTGGAACAAAAACAGAAAAGTTGAATGGCACGCCGTCATCGTCCGTTTTTTTGTCCCGGTAAACCCCCGCAAATACGCCGCATGCCAGTGGAATTTAATTTTTAGCGGGGACTTCGCCGGGTGCTCGGGAAATTACCGGCTAGGCTGCTACCGCGATGAAACGAGGACGGCTGCGATGGATGTCGCCCTCCACGTGTTGCAGGCATGAGGCCCGTGCAGCACGGCACCGCCCATGGAGTTTTCTGGCAAAAGGAATTTGCGATGGCGAGACACATTGATGCCTTCTCGTAAAGGCGTATTCCCCCGGCGGACCTACATGAATCCGCGATCTCTCGATGAGTAATGGTCGGCCATGACGGCCGGCATCTGTCATTGACTCTGGTTATTGCATTGCACGCTACGCGCGTGGGCGAAGCCGTCACCTCAATTGGCGAAAACAAGGAATAGTTATGATCATTTTGGGTATTACAAACAATGATTTGGCGGGTGCTTGCCTGGTACGTGATGGTCAGATTCTTTCAGCGGTCAGTGAAGAGCGCTTCACCCGCATCAAGGATCATAAAATCTGGCCGGCCAAGTCCATCGAGTTTGTGTTGAGCCAGGCCGGCGTGTCGCTGGAAGACGTCGATCATGTCGCCTATGGATGGAACGCCGGTTTCAGTGCCGACAAACATCTGGCGTTGTACTTCGATCGCATCGTCGAGGAAGTCCGGAGCAACCCCCAGGGCCTTGCGCAGTTCCGTCAGCGTGTGACCGATGAAATCAACAACGACAAGGCCAAGCGCGGCGAATTCGACCAGTTCATTGTCGACAACGGTCTGCAAGGCAAGGCGTACTACATTGATCACCACGAGTGCCATGCGCTCGGTGCCTATGTCTGCTCGCCATTCGAGGACGCGTTGACCCTGACGTGCGACGGACGCGGCGACTTTCAGTCGCTGACCGTCACCTGGTACAGCCCGTCAGAAACCACGGTGCTGCAACGCGAAACCAGTGTCGACAGCCTCGGTTATTTCTACGGCCGGATCACCCACCTGCTCGGTTACAAACCCAACCGCCACGAAGGCAAGGTCACCGGTCTGGCCGCATTCGGCGATCCGCAGAAACTGCTGGGCGTAATGCAGCAGATGATCCGTTTCGAAGACGGCCGCATCAAGGCGCGCTGCGGCGATATGTTCCTGCCGTCCTACAACACCTACAGCGAGCCGCTGGAAACCCTGTTTGCCCGGGAAACCCCCGAGGACATCGCCGCCGCTGTACAGCGTCACAGCGAAGACCTGCTGGTGGCCACCGTCAGCCATCATCTGGCCCAGCGCGGCAGTGCCAACCTGTGCCTGGCCGGCGGCGTGTTTGGCAACGTCAAACTCAACCAGCGTCTGCGTGAGATCCCGGGCGTCAAAGACGTCTACGTGCTGCCGTGCATGGGCGATGGCGGCCTGGCACTGGCTGCTGCGGTCGGTACCGCGTACCTGGAAAACGGCACCCGCTTCAAGAATCCGTCAATGATGCTTGGCCCGGAATCGCGCAGCGTTTCGCAGAACATCAACCTGATCAATCGCGACTACCCTGAACTCGGTTATCACACGCCGTCGAACATCATCGAGGTGTTGACCGAGGCCCTGACGGAAAATCAGGTGCTGGGCATGTTCAAGGGCAAGATGGAGTTCGGCCCGCGTTCGCTGTGCAACCGCAGCATCGTCTATCACGCGCAGGATGCCGAGGTGAACGACTGGCTCAACAAGCGCATGCACCGCACCGAGTTCATGCCGTTCGGCCCGGTCACCGCCATTGAGCAAGCACCGGCCTGCTACGTCGGTTGGGACGAGGAGCAAGTGGCCGCCGATACCATGACCATGACCTACGACTGCCATCCGCAATTTCGCGAGGCGAGTCCGGCCGTGGTGCACATCGACGGCACCGCGCGCCCGCAGATCATTCGCCCGCAGAGCGACCCGTTCATGCATCGCCTGCTGACGGCCTGGCACCAGAAAACCGGTCAGGCAGCCTTGATCAACACCTCGTTCAACCGCCATGAAGAGCCGATCGTGTGCTCTTCCCAGGACGCACTGGATGCGCTGAAAGAAGGCATGGTCGATCTGGTGGTCATGAGTGAATCGCTGATCGTCTGGCGCAAGGGCAAAAACAGCTTCACCCAGCAACGCTTCGAATAATGGATGGTATTCAGGGCTCCTGGGGAGCCCTGCTTCTGGAGTGTCAGGCGTATGGTTGACGAATGTATTTAATCTTTTTCGGGTTCTTTGCGGCGGAAGGGATCATCTATCCGTTCTGGCCGACCTGGCTGGATTCCCTGGGCTTCAGTGCCAGTGAAATCGGCTTGCTGATCGCCGCGGCGTATTGGCCGCAGGTGGTGACCGGGGTGCTGATCACCTATGTGGCCGACTGGCGCGTGGATCAGTTGCGGCTCGCCGCTGTTCTGAGCGTTACCGCCGCGTTATGTACGTTGCTGTTCTACTTCATCCCGGCGCACTTATGGATGTTCGTGTGCCTGAGTGTGCTGTTTGGAGGGGTATGGATGGTGGTGTTGCCGCTGTCCGAGTCCTATCTGCTCAAGCGCGACAAACTGGCCCTGCAGAATTACGGTTGGGTGCGGGCGGTAGGCTCATCGGCCTTTATCCTGACCTCGACCCTCGGTGGTTTTCTGTTTGCGCAGTACAGCCAGTCGTGGGTGCCGCTGGTGATCGCAGCGAGCATGTTACTCACCGCCGTGGCGTGTTTGCACCTGAAGCGCCAGGTGGCGCGGGCGCATCTGGAGCCGCCCGGCCCGGCGCGCAAACGGCCTGACTGGCGGGCGCTATTGGCACACAAGAGTTTGCTGATCGCGATTGCCGCCGCCAGCTTCATTCAGTTGAGCCACACCCTGTACTTTTCCACGGCTTCGATCGGTTGGGGAGTGAAGGGCTTCTCTTCCTCAGCGATTGGCATGTTCTGGGCGGTGGCGGTGATTGCGGAAATCACCTGGTTCGCGCTCTCCAACAAGGTCCTGGCGTTTTGCGCGCCGTTGTCCCTGGTGATGTTTTCCAGTGTCTGTGCGGCACTGCGCTGGGCGCTGTTTTCCAACAGCGACGCGGTGTCGCTGATCCTGCTGGGGCAGTGTCTGCACGCGCTGAGCTTTGCCGCCTACCACGCGGCGATCATGCGCTTTATTCGCGACCAGGCACCGCAGGATATTCAGGTCTTTACTCAAGGGGTTTATTACTCCCTGGCGGTGGCGTTGCCCATGGGCCTGGCCACACCTTTCGCCGGCTACCTGTACCAGACCCGGCCGCAGTGGTCCTACTACGTGATGGCGCTGTTCGCGTTGGTCGCAACGGTGCTGGCGTTCATTGCTCATCAGAAAATGCGAAGTTCAACTCATGGCTCAACAAACGTTTACAGCCGTCTGCTTTGATATGGACGGCGTGCTCATTCAGTCGCGCGAGGTGATTGAACACGCCTGGACCACCGTGGCGCGCGAGTACGGGCTCAGCGTCGATCAGGCGTTCATTGACGAGCACATCCACGGCCGCCCCGGTGGTTACACCCTCAAGACCTTGTTTGCCGAGTTCGACGAAGCACAGCGGGTGGCGATCAAGCGTGAAGTCGACGCCATCGAGCAGGTGACGAACTGTGCGCTGGTGCCGGGCGTCGCGGCGTTGATCGCCCGACTCCGCGAGCACGCCGTGCCCTTGGCGCTGGTCACCAGCAGTTGGCGGGCGCGGGTCGGGCACGTTCTGCAGCAACACGACCTGACGTCGGCGTTCGACAGCATCATCTGCCGCGACGACGTACGCAGCGGCAAACCGGCCCCCGATCCCTATCGCCTGGCGGCGGCACAACTGGGTCGGCAAAGTGATGAATGCCTGGTGTTCGAAGACTCTGTCAGCGGCGTGCAGTCGGCGGTCAGCAGCGGCGCACTGTGCATCGGCATTGGCGACGACCCGACGCTGACCGCGCATGGTGCTGCAGGCGTGTATGCCGATTTCACTCGGCTTGCGCTTAGGCTCGACGGCAGGGGCGCGCACGGTTATGCCGATGGAGCGCTGTTCATCAACGCGCACCCGAGCCAGAGGTTTGCCCGCTCATGACATTGACGTTGCAGCACGCCAGCGTGCTCTGGAAATTCCTCGGTGCGGGGCGCCAACACAGCGCTTGTGAATTGATTGTGGTCTGCGGCTCCTACGACCTGCGGGTCTGCGATTACGCTTGCCAACTATTGAAAGACGGCGTGGCCCCCCACCTGTTGTTCACCGGCAATACCGGCAACTGGACCAGGCATTTGTGGGAACGCTCCGAAGCCGATATTTTTGCCCAACGCGCCTTGGCGCAAGGGGTGACGGCGCAGCAGTTCACCCTGGAAACCCGCGCGACCAACTTTGCCGAAAACATCGCGTTTGCCCGAGCGATGTTTCCCGACGTGCGTCGTGCGACGTTTCTGACCAAACCCAATTCGATCCGGCGCGTGGCGTTGACCCTGCCCGTGCAGTGGCCCGGACTGGAAGCCTTTGTGGATGCGCCGTCGTTCGATTTTCCTGATGACGTCAGCAACCTGATCGGGGTGCTGGGCCTGATCGACGAAATGGTCGGCGATGTGCACCGCATCATGGTTTACCCTGCGTTGGGTTTTCAGGTCGAACAGGCGATCCCCGAAGAGGTTCAGGTAGCCTGGCGGTATCTGGTGGAGCAAGGCTTCGATCACCATTTGATCAAGGGCAGGAGTTGACGCTGACTCCCGCCGGGAGACAGACATGCAGTACGACACGCTGATCCGCAACGCCACCGTCATTGATGGCAGCAACACGCCCGGCTACCGCACCGATGTGGCGATTCTCAACGGGCGCATCGAACGTATCGGCGACCTGCATGATGCCCGCGCCACGGAGGAAATCGACGCCGCCGGCCGCGTGCTCGCCCCAGGCTTCATCGACGTGCACACCCACGATGACACCGTGGTCATCCGCCAGCCCGAAATGCTGCCCAAGCTCAGCCAGGGCGTGACCACGGTGATTGTCGGCAACTGTGGGATCAGCGCCTCGCCGGTCAGTCTCAAAGGCAATCCGCCGGACCCGATGAACCTGCTTGGTACCGCAGCGGCGTTCGTCTATCCGCGCTTCAGCGATTATCGCGCCGCCGTCGAAGCGGCGAACACCACGCTGAACGTCGCCGCACTGGTCGGCCACACCGCACTGCGCAGCAATCACCTCGACGACCTGTTCCGCACCGCCACGCCTGACGAAATCACCGCCATGCGCGAGCAATTGCGTGAAAGCCTTGAGGCCGGCGCGCTAGGTTTATCCACAGGCCTGGCCTACGCCAGCGCCTTTAACGCCTCCACCGACGAAGTGAAGCAACTGACCGAAGAACTCACGGCGTTCGGCGCGGTGTACACCACCCATCTGCGCAGTGAATTCGAACCGGTGCTGGAGGCGATGGAAGAAGCGTTCAGCATCGGCCGTCATTCGCGGTCACCGGTGATCATCTCCCACCTCAAATGCGCCGGTGTCGGTAATTGGGGGCGCAGTCCGCAGTTGCTCGCGGCGTTGGAGGAAGCAGCGAAAACCCAGCACGTAGGATGCGATTGCTATCCCTACGCGGCGAGCTCTTCGACGCTGGATCTGAAGCAAGTCACCGATGCCCATCGCATCACCATCACCTGGTCGACGCCGCACCCCGAAGTCAGCGGTTGCGACCTGATCGACATCGCCGCCGAATGGAACGTGCCACTGCTCGAAGCCGCCAAGTGCCTGCAACCGGCGGGCGCGGTGTACTACGGCATGGACGAGGCGGATGTACGAAAAATCCTCGCGCATCCGCTGTCGATGGTCGGCTCTGACGGACTGCCGGAAGACCCATTCCCGCATCCACGCCTGTGGGGCGCTTTCCCACGGGTGCTCGGACATTTCAGTCGTGATGTCGGGCTGTTTCCGTTGCACACCGCCGTGCACAAGATGACCGGTCTGTCGGCAGCGCGATTTGGCTTGAAAGAGCGCGGCGAGATTCGCGAGGGAAACTGGGCGGATCTGGTGCTGTTCGATCCTTTGACGGTGCGAGATGTGGCGGATTTCCATGATCCGCAGCGGGCGGCGCAGGGGATTGACGGGGTGTGGGTCAATGGCGTGTTGAGCTATCGCGACGGGCAGGCGAATGGTCGCCGGGAAGGGCGGTTTCTGGCGCGGGACGGGGATTTGCGCAACAACTTTCGCTGACGTTTCGCGGAGTGCGTCACAGTGGTGGCACATTGCAATTAAAGAAAGCCACCGCCAAGCCGAATTGCTGACATCCAGCCCGTCTACACTTTTGGGCCAAACAAGTCAGGGAGCACCCCATGAGCTTCGGCAAAACCACCCCGATCCTGCGGATCTTCGATGAAGCCAAGGCGTTGGAGTTTTACGTCGACTTCCTCGGTTTCAAGATCGACTGGCAGCATCGTTTCGAAGCGAACTTCCCGCTGTATCTGCAGGTGTCCCGTGGCGAGTGCGTGCTGCACCTGTCCGAGCATCATGGCGATGCGACGCCTGGCTCGGCGTTGCGCATCGAGACCGATGAGCTGGAGGCGTTTCAGCAGCAACTGATGGCCAAGGAATATAAATTCTCGCACCCACAGATTCAGGCGATGCCGTGGGGCAGTCAGGACATGACCATTGCCGATCCGTTTGGTAATCGACTGGTGTTCACCAACGCGATCAGTGTCTGATTCGAGACAGGCAAAAAAGCCCGCTGCCATACCATCAAGGTCTGGCCGCGGGCTTTTTCGTTTATTCGGTCGGCACTAACTTGTCCAGCACCCGGTTGACGGCGATCTCCGCCACCATCACTACTTGCGCGATGCCTTGCAGAGTCTTGCGGTGCGAGCCTTCCAGTAGCCCGGCGAAGTCGTTGAGCATCACGGTGGCCGAGCCGAGGGATTCGCAGGCGTCGGCCAGCAACGGTTCGGTGCCGCTGGCCGGATTGGCCATGTAGAGACGATTGGGCTGGTACGGGGTGGCCATGATCGCGGGCCTCGGTGGGCCGAGGTAGTGGTCGAGGGCGCGCTCGGCGGCTTCGTGGAATTTTTTTGATTCGGGGGATTCGTAGGGGGAGGCCGCGTCGGTGGGCGGCGGGTTGGGTGTAACTTTGAACATTTGCCAGATCCTCATTGAGGGCTGGCCGCCGTTTCCCTACTAAAAGAAATGGAGGCAGCCGTGCGCAGGTTAGTAGACCGGGGATCTGGGAAACCGGCGCGCCCGAGGGCGCCCTGCGCACAGCCACCATAACGTTCAGGCAAGACCTGACTGTCTGATGAGCGATACGCCCCAAAAACCTCGGGCTACTAAACCCGATCACTGGAAATCAGTGACGGACTCAAGTTACCGACGGCCTCCGGGGCGCACAAGCCGGCGGATTCTGGCGTAGCCGTAGGCAGTGGCGCAAGGATTTGTAGGCAGTAGGGCGTAACACTGAGTGTCTTTAAACAGGTGTGCTGGAAGGTGTTTATTGCGCTACAGAAGCGGAGGATTTGTCTGTCGGATTGAGGTGAGGCGACTGGCGCCTTCGCGAGCAAGCCCGCTCCCACAGTGGATCTTCAGTGAATGCAGATTTTGTGTACGACACAAATCCCCTGTGGGAGCGAGCCTGCTCGCGAAGAGGCCGGCAGCATCACCCCCGATGCATCTGCCGAAACTCCCCCGGCGGCATCCCGCGCCGGCTCTTGAACGTGCGATGAAACGACCTCGGCTCGGTAAACCCCAGATACTGCGCAATGTCCTGAATCGGCAATGTGCTGTTGAGCAAATAATGCTCGGCCAGCTCCTGACGCAAATCATCAAGAATCTGCTGATACGACGTCCCCGCCTGATGCAACTGGCGCTGCAACGTGCGCACCGACACCGCGAGCTGCTCGGCCACCTGTTCCTTGCGCGGCAAGCCTTCCTTGAGCAACTGGCGCAGGATGCTTTTGACCCGTTGTTCCAGCGATGCATCCTCCAGCGTCGCCATCAAACCCATCGCGTGTTCTTCCAGGGTACGCAGCAATTGCGCATCGGCCTGGCGCAGCGGTAATTGCAGATACGCCAGCGGCACGATCAGCGCCGAATACGCCTGCTCGAACAGCACCGGGCAATCGAAAAACGCTTCGTACTGCGCCTGGGTAGCATCTGGCGGGCACGGATGTTCCAGCCACACGGCGGCGGGCGACATCTGTGTGTCGGCAATCCAGCGTGCATATTGCAGCCATGAGCCAAGAACGTTTTCCACCAGATGCCGACGAATCCGCGGACGCTCGTAGCGGCAAGTCCAGATCAGGTGCACATGACCGTCCTGCACCTCGGCGCGGCTGACGCCCATGTCGCCCACCAGTTTTTCGAACGGCATGATCCGGCTCATGGCATCGCCCAGGGTCGCGCAGTTCATGGTGATGTAACCGAGCACGCTCCAGGAGTTGGGCAGGACGAAATTGGCCGCGTTGAGACCAAACAGCGGATCGCCCGAGTGCTCGCAGAAATAATCGAGCAGGCGTTCATGGGTTTCGCCCGGCAGGCGCAGGCTGTTGTCGCTCAGTTGCTGCGCCTGCAATCCGGCTGCCGCCAACGCCGGCTCGATGGCCATGCCCAGTTGCTCGGCATGGCGCACGTATTTGAGCAGCGGCGGAACCGAGGTGAAGCCGAGCGATTGCATGATCCGAATCCCTTGATCAAGGCCTGCGTGAGCGAATGAATGCCTGAAAGGTAATTTGAAACCCCGACTAAAGTAAATGGCTGGCACTTGCGCGACGTTTGACTCAATTGGCTACTCGAACTGGCCGGATGCGACCGTGACACTTTGCGGCCGCTGACTAGTATGGAGGCCTGCCACATCACTGATCAGACTGCATAAGAAGGACACACGCATGCGACGCTGGAACGGCTGGGGAGAGGCAACAACGGTGGTCGAACTGCCGGCCCAGGGCGCGAGTTTTCTCCATGAACGACTGGGAGCCGGGCGCGCGTTGCCCGATGCCACGCTGGAGTCAGCATTGGCTCGGGTGCCGGTCTCACGGTTGGCGGCGCACGCCTTGTACAGCGTCGATGCCCATGACCGCCTGCTGCACGCCCGGGGCCAGAGCCTGCCGGATTGGCTGGCGCTGCGCGAAGGTGCGCTGGGCAATTATCCGGACGCGGTGGCGTTTCCCGAGACCGCCGCGCAGATCCGTCAATTGCTGGCGCTCGCCCATGAGCAGGACCTGTGCCTGATTCCCTACGGCGGCGGCACCTCGGTGGCCGGGCATATCAATCCGCCGGATTCGGCGCGGCCGGTGGTGACTGTGTCGCTGGCGCGGATGAATCGCCTGATCGACCTCGACGAGCAGAGCCAACTGGCGACGTTCGGCCCCGGCGCCAGTGGCCCGCAGGTGGAAAGTCAGCTGCGCGCTCGCGGCTATACGCTGGGGCATTTCCCGCAGTCGTGGGAGTTGTCGACGCTGGGCGGTTGGGTGGCCAGTCGCTCCAGTGGTCAGCAGTCGTTGCGCTACGGGCGCATCGAGCAATTGTTCGCTGGCGGCACCCTGGAAACTTTCGCCGGGCCCTTGGAAATTCCGACGTTCCCAGCTTCGGCGGCGGGGCCTGATCTGCGCGAAGTGGTGCTCGGTTGCGAGGGCCGCTTCGGGATCATTTCCCAGGTCAAAGTTCGGGTCAGTCCGCTGCCGGCCGATGAACGTTTTTACGGGGTGTTCCTGCCCAGTTGGAGCAAGGCGCTGCAAGCGATCCGCCAATTGGCGCAGGCGCGAGTGCCGCTGTCGATGCTGCGCCTGTCGAACGCGGTGGAGACCGAAACCCAACTGGCGCTGGCCGGTCATCCGCAGCAGATCGCCTGGCTGGAAAAGTATCTGAACCTGCGCGGTGCCGGTGAAGGCAAGTGCCTGCTAACCTTCGGCGTGACCGGCAACCGTCGGCAAAACGCGCTGTCGTTGAGCCAGGCGCGGCAGCATCTGAAAGCTTTCGGCGGCGTGTTCACCGGCACCTTGCTCGGCAAGAAGTGGGCGCAGAACCGCTTCCGTTTCCCCTACCTGCGCGAGAACCTGTGGAACGCCGGTTACGTGGTCGACACTCTGGAAACCGCCACCGACTGGAGCAACGTCGACCACCTGCTCAACCTGATCGAAAACAGCTTGCGTGATGCCTTGGCAGCGCAGGGCGAGCGGGTGCACGTGTTCACCCATCTGTCCCACGTCTACGGCGAAGGTTCGAGCATCTACACCACCTACGTGTTTCGCCCGGCGGCGGATTATCCGGCGACGCTGGCGCGCTGGCAGGCACTCAAGCACGCGGCCAGCCAGACCATCGTCGACAACCACGGCACCATCAGCCACCAGCATGGGGTCGGCAAGGATCACGCGCCGTATCTACCGCGCGAAAAAGGCGCGCTGGCGATGGATACCTTGCAGGCGCTGAGCAGGCACTTCGATCCGGCCGGGCGCCTCAACCCCGGCACGCTGTTGCAGGAGTGACGATCATGCCCCCGGACTGGAACGCCGCGTGGCGCCAGCAAACCTTGCCGACATTGACCGACGAAACCTGGGACCTGATCGTGATTGGCGGCGGCATCAGCGGTGCTGGAATTCTGCGCGAAGCGGCGCGGCGTGGCTGGCGTTGTCTGCTGCTGGAGCAACGGGATTTCGCTTGGGGCACCTCTAGCCGATCGTCGAAAATGGTTCACGGCGGTTTGCGTTACATCGCCAAGGGCCAGTGGCGCCTGACCCGCGATTCGGTGCGCGAGCGTCAGCGTCTGCTCGACGAAGCTCCGGGGCTGGTGGAACCGATGAGTTTCATGATGCCGCACTACCGTGGCGGCTTTCCCGGGCCGCGTGTGTTCGGTGGCTTGTTGTCGGTGTACGACGCGTTGGCGGGACGCCGCAGCCATCGTTTTCATGACGCGCAGCAATTGCGTTTTCTGGCGCCGGGGGTGAAGGAAAATCACCTGCTCGGCGGCACCTGTTTTGTCGATGCGCTGACCGATGATGCACGGCTGGTGATGCGCGTGTTGCACGAAGCGCGGGCCGATGGCGCGGCGGTGTTCAACGGGGTTCGCGTCGAACATTTGCTGCGCGAAAACGGTCGGGTGTGTGGGGTGCAGATCGAGGACTGCGAAGCGGGTGGATCGCTGCAATTGCGTTGCGGCGTGCTGGCGGTGGCGACGGGCGCGTGGGCTGAGCGTTTGCGTTTGCCCGAGGCACCGCGACAACTACGGCCATTGCGCGGCAGTCATCTGCTGCTGCCGGGCTGGCGTTTGCCGGTGGCGCAGGCCTTCACTTTTTTGCATGAGCGCGACCGTCGGCCAGTGTTCGTTTTTCCGTGGGAAGGCGCGACGGTGGTTGGCACTACCGACCTCGATCATCGCGAGAATCTGGATCAGAGCGCGAGCATCAGCGCCGACGAACTCGACTATCTGCTGGCGGCTTGCACGCAACAATTTCCAGGTGCCGAAGTGACGGCGAGCGATGTGCTGTCGACCTGGTCCGGCGTACGTCCGGTGGTGGGCAGCGCGGCGGGTGCACAGCAAGGCAAGCCGTCGAATGAAACCCGTGAACATGTGCTGTGGCAGGAGCCGGGTTGTGTCACGTTGGCCGGCGGCAAACTGACGACGTTTCGCCCGCAAGCCATCGAAGTGCTCAAGGCTTGTGCCGATATGCTCGGTCGCTCTTTCGAAGATGATGCCGCGCCAGTGTTCGCACCGGTGCCGCCGCTGCCGATCCCCGGACTCAGCCCGCAACAGTGGCGACGTCTGGCCGGACGCCACGGTCGCGACCTGCCGCGGCTGGCGCAGTTGATCGCCGAGTTGGGTCACGAAACGGTCGGCAACACCGACACCTTGTGGGCAGAACTGGCCTTCGCCTGTGAGGCGGAAATGGTGCTGCACCTCGATGATCTGTTGCTGCGCCGCACCCGTCTGGGCCTGTTGCTGGCGCGCGGTGGTGAAGAACATTTCGCTGCCATCCGCCAACTCTGCCAGCCACGCCTGGGCTGGGACGATGCACACTGGCAGCAAGAGCTGCAGCGTTACCGGGCGTTGTGGCAACGTCACCACGGCCTGCCGGATGCCACGCCTTGAGGCCCCTTGAAGAGAGCGCCATGGATAACCACTCGAACAAGCGCTACCTGCTGGCGATCGACAACGGCACCCAGAGCGTGCGCGCATTGCTCTTCGATTTGCAGGGCAATCTGCTCGGTAAAGGCAAGGTCGAGTTGCAGGCGTACTACTCGACGCAACCGGGCTGGGCCGAACAGGACCCGGAATATTATTGGGCAAAACTCGGCGAAGCCTGTCAGCAGGTGTGGGCGCAAACCGGGATTGATCGCTCGCAGATTGCCGGAGTGTCGCTGACCACTCAGCGCGGCACGGTGATCAACGTCGATGCTCAGGGCAAGCCGTTGCGCCCGGCCATTCTGTGGCTCGATCAGCGCCAGAGCGAAGTCGAGGGCGGGATCAAGGGGCCGTGGGGCTGGCTATTCAAACTGGTCGGCGCGCAGGCGACGGTGGATTATTTTCGCGCTCAGGCCGAGGCCAACTGGATCGCCCGACATCAACCGGAAATCTGGGCGGCGACCGACAAGTTTTTGCTGCTCTCGGGGTTTCTCACCCATCGTTTGTGTGGGCGCTTTGTCGACTCGGTGGGTTGTTGCGTCGGCTATCTGCCGTTCGACTTCAAACGGTTGAAATGGGCCGCGCCCAGTGACTGGAAATGGCAGGCGCTGGCGGTGCGTCCCGAGCAATTGCCGACCTTGCACAAACCCGGCGAAACCCTCGGCTACATCAGCGCCGAAGCTAGCCGTCACACGGGGATTCCCGAGGGTCTGCCGCTGATTGCCGCGGGCGCCGACAAGGCCTGCGAAGTGGTCGGCTCCGGCGTGGTCGATACGAGCACGGTGTGCCTGTCCTACGGCACCACCGCGACGATCACCAGCACCCGTTCGCGCTATCTGGAAATCGTCCCGTTGATCCCGCCATACCCCTCGGCGGTGCCGGATCAGTACAACTGCGAGGTGATGATTTATCGCGGTTACTGGATGGTCAGCTGGTTCAAGAACGAGTTCGGTCTGCGTGAGATGCAGCAGGCCAAAGAGCAGGGCATCGAGCCCGAGCAACTGTTCGATGCGCTGGTCAACGCGGTGCCGCCGGGGTCGATGGGGCTGATGCTGCAACCGTACTGGTCGCCGGGGATTCGTGAGCCGGGTGTGGAAGCCAAAGGCGCGATGATCGGCTTCGGCGACGTGCACACCCGCGCGCACATTTACCGGGCGATTCTGGAAGGGCTGGCGTATGCGTTGCGCCAGGGACTGGAGAACATCGAGAGGCGTTCGAAGGTGTCGATCAAGCGTCTGCGGGTGGCCGGTGGCGGTTCGCAGAGTGATGCAGCGATGCAGCTCACGGCGAATATTTTTGGTCTGCCGGCGGAGCGTCCGCATGTGTACGAGGCGTCCGGTCTGGGCGCGGCGATTTGCTGTGCGGTGGGGTTGGGCTTGTATGCGGATTTCCCCACGGCAATCGCCGCGATGACCCGCGTCGGGACGGTATTCACCCCGCAGCCCGAGGCACAGCAGGTCTATGAGCGTTTGTACAACGAGGTGTACCTGCGCATGTATCGCCAGCTCAAGCCGCTGTACCAGAGCATCCGCAAAATCACCGGTTACCCCGCTTAAAAGTACGGTGGTGATCTCCTGTGGGAGCGGGCTTGCTCGCGAAGGCGGCCTGCCCGTCACCTCATGTGCAAGCTGACACACCGCCTTCGCGAGCAAGCCCGCTCCCACAGGGGAACAGTGGTGTTCTCGCTATTGTGCACATGGCGCTATCGGAGACTTTTTCTGGTGAGATCGGACAGTGTCAGCGCCGGGGGCGGTTGTTAGGCTCACCCCCACGGCACCTCCAATAAGAATTAAAAGCAATGAAGCTGACCTTTCTCCTGTTGCTGCTTTGTGCAACGGCCCCGACGGCGTGGGGCTGGTCGAACCACACGGTGGGCAGCTATCTGGCGTTGCAGGAACTGCCGGCGCTGCGCGATGCGCCGCCGGTCGAGGTCGAGCCGCTGGAGCGTTTTCTCGCCGAGCAGTATCCGGCAGTGGTCGCGCTGCTGGAACAACAGGAAAACTTCGCCCGTGAACACTTCACCCAGTACCCGCCGCGACCCGACAATCTGAAGCTGCCCGCCGTACCGAGTGACGATCTGCGCCACGATTTTCTCACCGCGTTGCGACTCAATCCGCGCATTCATCTGGCGATGGTCATTCAGCCGCTGCCGGGCCAAGACCTGCCCGAACGCGAACATCTCAGTGCCGATCAGGTGATGGTCGAACAGACGCTTTCGCCATGGAATCGTCAGCGTTTCATTCGCGTGGCGGACGGCGAGAAAGTCGCGGCGCTGGCGGTATTGGCAAGCGCCGCCGACGAGCCGGATTACGGTCACGACATCAACCTGTTCAGCGACAACCCCGGCGAGGTCGGCGCGCTGTATGGCTTCGGCCCGCAGCCGTTTGGCGATGCGCGTTTTCAGTACAGCTCGCAGGCGCCGTTCCACATGGGCTTCTTCCATGAGAGCGCGGTGGTGTATGCCGCTGCCGGATTTCTTCAGCGCAGTTGGCCGGACTCGCGCGCCTATCAGTACCTGGGGCTGGCGCGCCTGGCGTTTGCCAGTGGCCATTCTTACTGGGGTTACCGCTTTCTCGGATGGGGCGTACACCACGTGCAGGACCTGACCCAGCCGTATCACGCCAAGCCGCTGCCCGGGGTCGAGCTGCCGAGTCTGTTGTTGCTGGAAGGCAAGGCGCTGGCCGGTTTTGCCGACGATAAAAAAGCCTCGATCGAACGGGTCGCCACCCGTCATATGGAAATCGAGAAGTATCAATCAACCTGGTTGCGCCGGGTGCTGCGTACCGGTCAGGCGCATCCGATGCTCGCGGCCTACGCCGATGTCGCTCAAGACCAACACTATCCGCCGTACTCGGTGGACTACTTGCGCGAAGTGGTCAGCGCCGAGTCGGTAGAGGACTCGGCGGCGTTCGATGAAGCCATCGGCCAGTGGCTGGAAACGGCCCCGGTGACCAGTGATTTCAGCAGCGGCAATCAGGTGCAGCGCGAGACGTTCGAGCATCCGGCACTCAATCAGCAGCTGTTCAAACTGCTCGGGCATTTCGGCGCGCACAGCCGGATTTATGTCCGCGCGGGGTTGGCACCGTAGCCGTCGCGGCCACACAAAAAACAATAAGAACAAGGAAGGAGGAACCCATGATCAACACTCGATTGCACCTCGCCGGCGTGGCACTTCCCGGTGTCGGCCTGGCAGGGCTGCTGCAACTCTGCGCGGTGGATGCGCTGCAGGCTGCGGAGTTCAGCGTGCTGGACAATCAAGTCACCGGCTCGATCGACACGACCCTGTCCTATGGGCGTTTGTGGCGGGTGCAGGGTCGCGACAAGAACAACGATGACGTCAACACCAACGACGGCAATCGCAACTTCGACACCGGGCTGGTTTCCGAGGTGTACAAGATCACTTCGGAGCTGGAGGCCAACTACCAGAACTACGGGATGTTCCTGCGCGGCACGGCGTTCTACGACACCCAGTTGATGGACAAACGCAACGATTACTACCGCAACAACAACCCGTCGCAGCCGAGTCAGAGCTACCCGCAGGACGACCGCTTCACCAGCCAGACCCGCGACATCGCCGGCAGCCGGATCGAAATGCTGGACGCTTATGTCTACGGTAACTGGGACGTGGCGCAGATGCCGGTCACTGCGCGGGTCGGTCGTCAGGTGTTCAACTGGGGCGAGGGGATTTTCTATCGCGGCGGGATCAATACCACCAACCCGGTGGACGCGGCCAAATACCGTTTGCCGGGGGCCGAGGTCAAGGAAGTGCTGATGCCGGTGGAGGCCGTGAGCTTCAACATCGGCCTCAGCGATTCGCTGACCCTGGAAAGCTTCTACCAGACCAACTGGAAGGAAACCCGCATCGACCCGGTTGGCACTTTCTACTCACAGACCGACCTGTTCGCCGATGGCGGCAACACCGGTTACAACAACTTCAGCGGCACCGCGCTCGATACCCCGGTGCCGGGCTTCGGCAACGTCATCGGTCTGTACAGCGCACTGGGCAACAACCCATTGCTCGGCCCGGCGCTGAAAAGCACTGGCCTGTACGCCAACGGTGTGACGCCGGCCTACGGCAATACGCTGAAAGTGGCGTCGATCGGCAAGGACTACAACGCGCGCAACGACGGCCAGTTCGGCTTCGCCTTCCGCTACATCGCCGAGGAACTCAACAGCACTGAGTTCGGCCTGTACCTGGTCAATTACCACGCCAAGGAACCGACCATCGCCGCTGATCTGGGGGGCTACAAGGGCATCGACATGAATGCCCTGACCAACATGCTCTCCAGCGTCGCTGGCAGTCAGGCCGGGGCGCTGGCTAACGGTCTGGCGACGGCCGATGTGATGGGCAACATTCAGGCACATCGGCGTTATGCCGAAGACATCCGCATGTATGGTTTCAGCTTCAACACCACTTTGGGTCAGGCTTCAGTATTCGGCGAGATCGCCTATCGACCGAACCTGCCGATCGGTGTCGCTGCCACCAACGATCTGATCGGCGACCTGGCCAACGGCGCCGCTGTGGCGGTGACCGGCAAACCCGTCAATGTCGGCGGGCAGATGGTCACCCTCGACAGCGAGATCAACAACGCCGAGCGCGTGGAAGCGTTCAACACCTCACTGGGCAGCATCTACAACTTCGGCCCGACGCTGTCGTTCGACTCGATGTTCGGCATCTTCGAACTGGCCTCCGAACACCTGCGCGGCAGCAGTCTGCAATACACCGCCTACGACGGCAGCACGCGTTATTACGCCGGTACCGGCAACACCTCTTATGTGTCCGGCGGTGATCGTGATGATCAGGTCAACCGCAACTCCTACAGCTACACGGTGATGTTCAACGGCACTTGGAACGACGTGTACGCCGGGGTCAACGTGTCGCCTTACGTCGTCTACAAGGACGACTTCAAGGGCAACAGCTATCAGGCCGGCAACACCATCGACGGGCGCAAGGCCTACACCCTGGGGATCAAGGCCAACTACCAGAACAAGCTCGAAGCCGAGGTGCAGTACACCAACTTTTGGGGCGGCGGGCAGAACAACGGGATTCGCGACCGCGACAACGTCGGGTTCAACCTCAAGTATTTCTTGTGAGTTTCAGACGCAGATCCCGGGACAACTCATCCCCCTGTGGGAGCGGGCTTGCCCGCGATGACGGCAGCACATTCGACATCAATGGTGGCTGATCCACCGCTATCGCTGGCAAGCCAGCTCCCACAGGGTACGCATTCTGGAGAAGAACATGTTTCATATTTCAAGATTGACGAAGACAACGCTGGCACTCGTGCTGGGGCTCGCCGCGAGCAGCACATTGGCCGCCATCACCCCGCAACAAGCCGAACAACTGAAAACCACCCTCACGCCTATGGGCGCCGAGCGCGCCGGCAACGCCGCCGGCACCATTCCGGCCTGGACCGGCGGCATCACCCAGGCGCCCGCCGGCTACAAACCGGGCCAACATCACCCGGATCCATATGCGGCGGACAAGCCGTTGTTCACCATTACCAAGGCCAATCTCGACCAGTACAAGGCCCACCTCAGCCCCGGTCAGATTGCGCTGTTCAACAGCTACCCGGACACGTTCCAGATGCCGGTCTACCCGTCGCGTCGTTCCGGTTCGGCGCCGCAGTGGCTGTATGACAACACCCTGAAGAACGCGACCTCGGCCAAGTTGCTGGAGGGCGGCAGCGGATTCGCCGATGCCTACGGCGGCGTACCGTTCCCGGTGCCCAAGGACGGCATCGAAGTGCTGTGGAACCACATCACCCGTTATCGCGGAATCTACGTGGTACGTCGCGCGTCCGAAGCCCCGGTGCAGCGCAACGGCAGCTTTGCGCTGGTGACCTCGCAGCAGGAAGCGCTGTTCAACTTCTACCGTCCGGGCGGGCAGTACGCCGACCTGAAAAACATCCTGTTCTACTACCTCGCTTTCGTGAAAAGCCCGGCGCGGCTGGCCGGCGGTGCGGCGTTGGTGCACGAGATGCTCGATCAGCTCAAGGACCCGCGCCAAGCCTGGGTCTACGATGCCGGCCAACGCCGCGTGCGCCGTGCGCCGAACCTGGCGTATGACACGCCGATCGCCTCGTCCGATGGCCTGCGCACCGCCGATGACACCGACCTGTTCAACGGCGCGCCGGACCGCTACGACTGGAAGCTCAAGGGCAAGCAGGAAATCTACATTCCCTACAACAACTACAAGGTCGGCAGCCCCGACGTGAAGTACGCGCAACTGCTTACCCCGGGCCACCTCAACCCGCAATTCACCCGCTATGAGCTGCACCGCGTGTGGGTGGTCGAAGGCAATCTCAAACCGGGCGCGCGGCATGTCTATTCCAAACGCGTGCTGTTCCTCGACGAGGACAGCTGGGGGGCGGCGCTGGTTGATCAATACGATGGGCGAGGGGAGCTGTGGCGGGTGTCGATGGCCTACCTTAAAAACTTCTACGATCTGCCGACCACCTGGAGCGCACTGGACGTGTTCCACGACCTGCAGGCCCGCCGTTACTACGTGCAGAACCTCGACAACGAAGAAGCCTCCACCGTGGACTTCTCGCAACCGGTGCCGGAAGACGCGTATTTCATGCCCTCGGCGTTGCGCCAGCGCGGGACTCGCTAGAGTCAGGCAACACGCGCACCGGCCTGCTGATCCAACGCAACCCCTGTAGGAGCGAGCCTGCTCGCGAATCGATCTTTCGTTCAGCGCAGAGGTGAAGGTCAGACGCAGAAATGGCTGACCATCTGCTGCAGTAAGAATGGCCGTTCGGAAGATTGCCCGGTGTGAGCCGGAACGGATGTGCTAGCCTGCAATCAATGATTTCATTGATTGCAGGAGGCGTCATGGCCAGCATCACCATTCGAAACCTTGACGAGAAGCTCAAGGAACAGTTGCGTATCACCGCTGCACACAACGGACACTCCATGGAGGAAGAGGCGCGCCTGATTCTCGGTCGAGCCTTGGCAACGGTGGATCGTGCCGGCGGACTTGGAAGCCGGATACGCAACAGATTCAGTGCTCTCGGCGGAGCAGAACTTGATCTGCCAGAGCGCTCAGAGAAAGCCACCGGGGTGGATTTTTCTGAATGATAGTGCTCGATACCAACGTGCTTTCAGAGTTTATGCGTATCGAACCTGAAGCCAGGGTGCTGGCCTGGGTTGATGCGCAGCCCGCCATGGATCTGGCCATCAGTGCGATAACGGTGGCTGAGATACTCCACGGCATCGCCCGACTTCCCTCAGGCAAACGCAAACAGAATCTTCAAGCTCATGCGATGGCTATGTTCGAGGAAGACTTCGCTGGACGCATTTTGCCGTTCGATGCGCATGCCGCTGTCGAGTACGCGTCACTCGTCGCAGATTGCGAAGCAAAGGGGCGGGCGGTGTCGATGGCTGATGCGCAGATAGCCGCAATCTGCCGTGCTCATGGTGCGGCAATCGCCACGCGGAACGTGAAGGACTTTCAGTTCTCGGGAGTGGAAGTGATGAATCCGTGGGAGGTGTGAGCGTTGGGGCAGTGAGTATGGGCTGACTGGACTGACGCAATCGCGGGCTTGCCCGCGATTGGATTTACCCTTTGGCGCTGACTGAGGTCAGACGCGGAAGTGGCTGACCATCTGCTGCAACTGACCGCCCAGGCGCGCCAGTTCAACGCTGGACGCTGCGGTTTCATCACTGGCCGCGGCGGTCTGTTCCGACACGTCGCGCACGTTGATGATGCTGCGGCTGATTTCTTCGGCCACGGCGCTTTGCTGTTCGGCCGCGGCGGCGATCTGCTGGTTCATCGACTGGATATTCGACACCGTGCGGGTGATGTTCTCCAGGGAGTCGCCAGCCTTGCGGGTCAGGGCCACGCTGCTGTCGGTCAGGGCGCGGCTGTTGTTCATCACGGCGGCCACTTGCTGGGTGCCGTTCTGCAGACCGGCGACCAGACCTTCGATTTCTTCGGTGGATTTCTGCGTGCGCTGGGCCAGACCACGGACTTCGTCGGCGACCACGGCAAACCCACGCCCGGCTTCACCGGCACGCGCCGCTTCGATCGCGGCGTTGAGCGCGAGCAGGTTGGTCTGTTCGGCCACGGCTTTGATCACGTCCATGACGCTGCCGATCTTGTCACTTTCCTGTTGCAGCACGCTCATGGCTTCGGTGGAACGCACCACTTCGCTGGCCAGACGCTCGATCTGCGCGATGGCTTCGTTGACCACCTTGTCGCCTTCACGGGCTTCGCCGTCAGCGGCGGCTGCGGCTTGCGAGGCTTCTTCGGCGTTGCGCGCGACTTCCTGCACAGTGGCGGTCATCTCGTGCATGGCGGTGGCCACCTGGTCGGTCTCGACCTTCTGGCTGTTCACGCCGGCGCTGGTCTGCTCGGTCACGGCCGATAGTTCTTCGGCGGCGCTGGCGATCTGGGTGACGCCGTCGCGGATGCCGCTGATCAGGTCGCGCAGGGTCACGCCCATGCGGGCGATGCCTTGTTGCAGCACGCCGAGTTCGTCGCGGCGGGTGACGGTGACGTTCTGGGTCAGGTCGCCGCTGGCAATGCGCTCGACCACGGCCAGGGTTTCCTGCAGCGGACGGGTGATCTGACGGGTGATGATCACTGCAGCAATCACACCGACCAACAGCGCCAGCAGGGTGCTGATCAGCTGGAAGGTACGGGCCTGGGCGCTTTCGATGTCACGGCGGTCGAGCTGGATCTGGTACAGCTGCTCGCTGGTGTTGACGATCGCGGTGCCCTGATCGGTCATCTCCTTACGCGCCTGCACCGCTTCGCTGTTGGCGTTCTTGTACGCCTGTAACGCGCTGCGGTAGTTGGTCAAAGCGGTTTCCAGCTGACGCAGGGCGTCTTGCTGGGTGGCGGCGAAATGCACGTTCAGTTGCTTGAGGCTGGCGATCGCTGCGTCCAGTTGGCCGACGGCTTTCTGCTCGGTTTCGGCGTTGGTGGTGGCGGTGTAGCCGCGCACTTCATAGCGCGCCAGGATGAACGCTTCCTTGGCCTGGGTGATGGCCTGGAACTGCTCGAAGCGCTGCTCGCTCATGTCCATTTGCTGCACGCGCTTGCTGATCGTTTCGATCAGGTTGTAAGCGGTGTCGGCGTTAGTGCCCATCACGTCGCGGGCGCTGTTGCCGGTGCGGTAGGCGTTGCGCATCTTGTTCAGCGAGGTCTGGTATTCGGCGATAGTCGCGGCCTGCTCTTTCAGCAGTTTGACGTTTTCCGGGCTCTTGAACTTGTTGATCAGCGCCTGTTGTTGCGCGGCGAAGCTTTCGAGGGTGGTTTGTACATTCTGCGCGGCGGTTTCGTCGCCGTTGGTCAGCATGTATTGCAGGCGGACCACGCGCAGCTTGGTCAGACCGGCATTGAGCTGGGTGATGTCGCTCATCCAGTTGCTGCGGTCAATCAGGCCGCCGAGGCTGGTCCAGCCCGTCAGGGCCAGCACGCAGGTCAGGGCCAGGACCAGGCCGAAGCCCAGGCCCAATTTCATGTTCACGCTGATGTTGCCGAACCAGCTATTCATCACAATTCCTCCAGGAACGTAGAGCTACTTGATCGTCGGTCAGGCTGGAAGATTGTTGTTTTTTTGAGCCAGCAAGGGTGTTAGCAGGTCTGTATCGGCCGCAAACACGAGAGCTGAAAGGTTTTTGTCCGACGGAATTTGTAACAAGGGCGCTTCAAGACTTTTTTCACATGCGTTTCACTCGTCACTTACGCCCGTCTCTCTACCCTCGCCGCATCGAATTGACTGTGATGGATGCCGACGAGGCGGCCCGATGTGGAATTGAGACTGAGTCTGTTCGGCGTCAAACGCTCGATTTCTCTGAGCGGACTGGCCCGCTATCGCAATACCTGGGTGGTGCTCGCCGCGTTGCTGCTGGTGATCCCGCTTACCTTGTGGCTGCTCGCCCCGGCGGCGGTGCCGGACCTGGCCCATGGCAATGTGTCCGGCGACCGTGCACTGGCGGCCGGATGGGCCAAGGGCGACATGATTGTGCTGGTGCGTCACGTCGAGCGCTGTGATCACTCGCCGGCGCCGTGCCTGAGTGGCGACGACGGCATCACCGACCGCTCGCGTAGTGTTGCGGTCGGTGTCGGTGCACAGTTTGAACATCTGGGCCTGAATAACGCCGACATCTACAACAGCCCGATGCTGCGCACCGTGCAGACCGCCAGTTACATGTTCAACCGCGCGGCCAGCGGCGAAGATTGGCTAATCAGCTGCAAGGGCCACATCCTGCAGGAAGCGCTGGCGCACAAGCTTGCGGGGCGCAACCTGATCCTGGTGACCCACAGCGAATGCATGGCGGAGCTGGAAAAGGACTTGAATACACCGATTTCTGACCCTGGCTACGGTTCCTCACTGTTTGTGTCTGCCGCAAACAAAGCGGACCCGCGGGTGCTTGGCTTCATCGAAGCCTCCGACTGGCACTCAGTGAGCACCCGATGAACCGACGTTTGCCAAGCGGCAGCGCAAACAAAACCCGCCAGTGACGGCGGGTTTTTTATTGTCTGGCGGAGGGTCGTCAGTAGCCGACGAAGTAGTACGCCTGACGCCCAACCATCATGGTCTTGAGCACTTTGAGCGGTGCGGCGGGTTCGCTGTCTGCCGAGATCACCGCGACGTTCGAGGGGGAAGCGCTGAGGAAGTCGTGCAGTTGCGCGTCAGTATCCAGCCCCTTGAGCACGCGTTGCGTGTAGAACACGCTGGCGCCGCCGACCCGTTCATTGGCCTGGAACAGTGCGACCCGCTGACCGTTGGCCTGCAAGCTCTGAATGTGTTCGGTCAAAGGCAGGAACGACAACTCCTTGTCGGCGTTGGGCAGTGCCCACTGCGCGGCGCCGAGGTAGCTGGCGATCACCACCGTGAGCAATCCTGCGGCAATCGCCTGACGATGGCGGGCGACTTTTCCGATGAAGCGGTCTGCGTTTTCACGCGCCTGCAAGCGCTCGAACAACACGCGTGCGTACTCAGCGGCGATCACCGCCGCCGCCGGGGTCATCGACATCAGGTACACCGTGCGCTTGCTCGAGGCCAGGGTCAGCATGATGAACTGCGCGACGATCCACAGGCTGAAAAACAGCAGATAGCGGTTGGCCTTCAGCTCCTTGCGGAAATGCCACAGCCCCAGGTACACCAGAATGTTCCACGGCAGGAACGCTTCCGGGAGTTTGGCGAGGTAGTAATAGAACGGCTCGTAATGCCCGGCCTCGACGAACGAGCCGCTGAAGCGACCGACGCTGTTGGTCAGCAGCACTTCAGCGACAGCGTGCGAACCACCGCGCTGATAGAGCACGGCGAGCCAGATCAGCAACGGAATCAGACCTACAAGCGTGAGCAGGCCGGGACGCAGCCAGGCGCCGACCTTCAGGCGTTTGTCGATCAGGTTGTCGGCCAGCAGGTAGGCGAAAATCACCACCCCCGGCATCGCCAGTCCCAGCACGCCCTTGCTCAAAGTGGCGACGGCGATGCCGACGATAAACAGCAGCGAGTTAGCCGCGTTCGGTCCACGTTGCGCCTGAAAGAACGCCAGCAGCGCCGTGGTCACGCCGAGCGCCAGCAGCGCATCTTCGCCGACCCCGCGCACGTTGCTCCAGTAGCTGGCCATGGTCGCCAGCAGAATCCCCGCCGTCCAGGCGACCGCTTGCGGGCGTCCGAAGCGGCGCAACATGCCGTACAGCAGCATCACGCTGAGCAACCCGGCCACCGCCGACGCCAGCCGCACTGCCCACGGCGAAACGCCAAACACGCGCATGGCGCCGGCGTCCAGCCACAGGCTCAGCGGCGGTTTTTCCAGAAACGGTTCGCCGAACAGGCGCGGCGTCACCCAATCATCGTCCAGATGCATCTCCATGGCGATCCCGGCGACCCGGGCCTCGGTAGAGCCTTGCAACTGGTGGTTACCCAAAGCGAAAAAAAACAGCAGGGCGGCGAGTAGAAACAGTGAAGTGGCGGCACGCGGCATGGATTTCAGGCAACCGGAAAGGGCAGGAGCCTTGAGCATACTTCGCCAATGCTTAACAAATTGTGAAACTCACGCCAGTTGACGCGACCAACGCTTCTCCGGCGTTTCAAACAGCGGATTGACCAGCGCCGTCAGCACATGGTCCTGCCAGCGCCCGGCGATATTCAGGTACGCCTTGGCGTAGCCTTCGCGCTCGAAACCCAGACGCTCCAGCAACCGCGCACTGCGCTCGTTGCCGGGCATGTAATTGGCCATGATCCGGTGCAGGTTCTGCGTGTCGAACATGTAGCCGATGCCAGCCTCCAGGCCTTCCTGCATCAAACCCTGACCCTGATGCACGTGGTCAATGTGATAACCCAGATAACACGCCTGAAACGCGCCGCGAATGATCCCGCTGAAATTGCACGCGCCGATCATCTGCTGGCCGTCCGGCGTCAACAGGGCGAAATGCATGGCCAGCCCGGCCTCGTAGGCACTGGCCTGAATCTCAAGGCGTCGACGAATCTGTTCGCTGGAGAAATATTCCGTGGTGCGGATCAGCGACCACGGCGCGAGGTGGCGCTGGTTGCGTGCATAAAAGTCACTTTCCAGCTCGGCCTGTTCCGGGGCGAGGATGGCGAGCGTCAGGCGTTGGCAGGGCAGGCTCAGCAGTGACATCGGGCGCTCCGGTGGGCAGGGTTGAGGGACAGGATTGCCTAGGAGATGGAAAAAAACAAACCGCGCTGGCGCTCTGTAAATTTCTTTGGTTGAGTGCACAGGGTTATCGACTGCGGCATTTCCGGGATTGGAGGAACAAGCAATGGAATTTGCATTGACGGTGAATGGGTTGGCACTGTGTGTTCGGGCACCGGATCCAGCGCTGGTCGCTCCGGTGCGCGAGGCGCTGAACGCCAGTTACCGCGAGCATGCGCCTTTTCTCGAGTGGGCGGTTGAACACACCAGTGAGGAGCGGACGCTGTCGTCCATGCTGCGAGCAAGGGATGATTTCGCTAGCGAGACCGGTGAGCGGCGCCTATTCATCGTGACTGAAGACGGACAAGCCGTCGTTGGCTGCATCGGTCTTGTGCCTCGTCGGCGCAAGCGTTATGTCGTCGGTTATTGGGCCAACAGCGCGTTTGCCGGCAAGGGCTACATGCGCGAAGTGCTCCAGCAACTGGTCAGGCGCCTGCCTGAGTTCACCTTTTACCTGACCACATCGTCGGCCAACGCTCGCAGTCAGCGTCTGGCTAAAGCGGCGGGGTTTGCGCTGATCAGGGTTCACCCACAGGCGCGGCAATCGCAGCAGCACGGCGTGCAGGACACTTGGGTGTATCGCTTCGGCAGCAAGCGCCAGGCAAAAAAAAGCCCGCGGGAGAGCGCGGGCGAACCGTAGTTTCTTGAATGAGCGAGCGGACTGTACCGTGTTGATCGAGCCTGAGCAGTGAAGAAAAATTCATCTCGGCAGCGACCGCTCTGCAACGCCTCAGGGCAGATGATCCGCGGCGAAATCGGCTTCCGGGTCGGCCGTAACGAGCCAGGTCATTTCAGAATTCCGTGACCTTGTCCTCGCGCAAAATCCACCCGGCTTCACCCGCCACCAACTTGTACTGAACCTGACGCATCTTCCCAGTACGCCCGGCGCCAGCGTCGGCACTGTCATACACCGGGAAACGTTGCACCAGGGTGCTTTCCACCACCGCAAACGAGTCCTCGCCCTGATAGCCCGACGCGGTCTTCGGGTTGTCGCTGACCGGAGGCAAGTAGATTGCGCTCAGGGATTTCTTGTTGTTGGCTGAATAGGCGATCAGTTCGCCTGGCATGCCGCGCCCGGGCGAGCGGGTGAAAACGTAGAGTTCGGGGGAGCCGTCGTTATTGATGTCGGCGACTTCGGCGCGTACCACATCACCCGTTAGCGCCTGGCTGATGACCGTGTTGTCGATCTCCAGCCCCTTGGGAGCGATGCGCAGCGTCGGTTTGCCATCGACCTGCTCGGTGCTGACGTGAAAAGCGATGCCGTGCAATTCCAGCGTCTGATCGAATGGCTGCTGCCGGCTGATGGCATCGCCATCGACCAGCCTCAGCGACAACTGATAGTTGGCCACTTCATTACGCCGGGCGGCGTTGCGCATGAGGTAGACCTGAACCGTGTACTCGCCATCGCCGGGCAGTGGACCGAGAAAGTGATTGCCCATGATCGAGCCGTTGAACAGCGCGTAATCGGCACCCTTGGCGAGGATGTTGAAGTAAGCGGAGGTGTTGGACGGTTTGAAATCGACGGTCAGTATCTGGCCGGCTTTGGCGTTGAATGTGTACTGCGCGGTCTGGTCACTCTTGATCGACTGTTTGCGCTGGACGCTGTCGATACTGGTTGTGAACGCGATCGGTTCGACGCGCACAGTGGGGGCGTCGGCCGCATGGACGGACAAGGAAATCAGCGCGGCCAGCGCTACGACAATCCAGCTCTTCATCTTCAACTCCATTGCATCTCGATGTTCGCAGCATAGAGCCTGCTTCGAGTGACCGCCCAGAGATTGCGCGGATTAAATGTTGCTGGATTTGAGCACGTGCCAGAGTTGATGTTCGCTGACACGAATCAGCTGTTCACATAATTCTCACCTGAGTTTTGCGATGATGGGCGTCGGTATTCCATCGGCCCCAGCGAGTGATCCCAGCATGAATGTGAGCGTTCTCCACGCATTGATTGCGGCGGCGCTGTTTGGCGCCAGTACGCCTCTCGCCAAACTGTTGGGGGTACAGGTTTCGCCGATTCTGCTGGCCGGGTTGCTCTATCTCGGTAGCGGTCTGGGCTTGAGCGCCCTGCGTTTTGTCCGCGATCGTGGCTGGAAGCCTTCCGGGCTCGGCACCGGTGAATGGCCATGGCTGCTCGGCGCCATTGGCTTCGGCGGAGTGCTGGCGCCGGTGGCGCTGATGTTCGGTCTGACCCGAACGTCCGGCGCGAGCGCGTCACTGATGCTCAACCTCGAATCCGTGCTCACGGCGCTGCTGGCGTGGGTGGTGTTCAAGGAAAATGCCGACCGACGAATCGTGATCGGCATGCTCGCCATCGTCGCCGGCGGTGTCGTGCTGTCCTGGCCGCAAGAGACCGTTTCGGCGCAAGACTGGACCGGCCCGTTGGCCGTCGCTTTCGCCTGCTTTTGCTGGGCCATCGACAACAACCTGACCCGTAAAGTCTCGGCTTCGGACGCACTGTTCATCGCCGGCAGCAAAGGCCTCGTGGCCGGTTTGGTCAACTGCACACTGGCCCTGTTCATCGGCACCCAACTACCCGTCGCCACCTCGCTGGTGCCGATCATGCTGGTCGGCTTTCTCGGCTACGGCGTCAGCCTGGTAATGTTCGTCCTCGCCCTGCGCGGCCTCGGCAGCGCACGCACCGGCGCCTACTTTTCCACCGCACCGTTTCTCGGCGCAGGCATCTCGATTCTGCTGCTCGGCGAGTCGATATCGCTGATGTTTCTGCTCGCAGCGGCGTTAATGGCCGTGGGGGTATGGATTCATCTGATGGAAAACCATGTTCATGAGCATCAGCACGAACCGCTTGAGCATGATCATCGGCATACACACGATGAGCATCATCAACATACGCATGGTTTTGACTGGGATGGGGCGGAGCCGCATAGCCATCCGCATGTGCATACGCCGATGCGGCACAGTCATGCGCATTTTCCGGATGTGCATCATCGGCATGGGCATTGATTGAAACTCTGAAGTCTGTCGATTGATGTCATTGTGATATCGTCGCTGTCGATTTCTTCAGTCTTTCACTCGAGTCATTCCATGAAACCAATTTTCCTGTTGTTGCCCATTGCGGCCCTTTTTTCTGCTTTCAGCGTTGCCGCTGCACCTTCGCCGGTGGCGTCGTTTGCCGCTTGTGACGATCACTCCCTGGCAGTCGTGCAATCACCTTTGTTCAAGGATCTGGTGCCGAGCACGGTCGAAAATGGCCAGATCAAATTGTCCGGCGGCACCAAGAGCGATATGGGGCAGCGCTGGATGTTCGCCAAGCCGGTCGAAATTGACGGCATGTCGTTGACCGGCTTCTACGCCGAAGATACAGACCTGATGGGCACTCGCATCATCAGTTGGGGGTTCTACGCCAAACAGACGCCGAATGAACTCCACACCCAGTTGGAAAAAGCGGGCGGGCCGCGTATGGACATGTCGCAGGGACTCTACGCACGCGCGGAAATCTGGTCCCACGGCAAATCCAACTGGCAGCCGGAAGACCCATCCGCAACGGCGGGCAAGCTGGTTGTCGACAGTGCCGAGCGCGTGTTCCTGATCGAGCCTGCTCCGCAAGAGCTGACGACTGGCAGCAAGGGGATGTTTACCTGCTCGATTCAAGGCAAGGTCAATGAGGCTATGCTCAAATCCAGCCGCCCGGATTTGCTCAGCGCGGTTCATTGATTTTGATGAATGCGGGTACGAAAAAGGACGACATCGTGTCGTCCTTTTTTGTGAGTAGGCAGAGCATTGCCGGGGTTATCGAGTTCGATCGCTTGCAGGCTGTGGGCTTGTGTGGCCGGTTTGGCTGATGTCCAGATGCGACAAAGCCCGCACAAGGCGGGCTTTGTCGTCGAGAGTTGGTGGGGCCGGGGGGAATTGAACTGGTTTCTTAAGCGTTTCATCTAATATGATTATTTTGTTTTTGCTTTTTTATTGGAATAGTTTTTGGAATGCCGGCGTCGAATTTTTTAAATTTCTGTCCTTGAGTCGATCAAGCCTCAATTCCACAGTAGTACTTTAAATCTCGCTTTCGAGCAGAATCTAAGGAATCTGCTAGCGAATGCTGGCGTGTACAAATGTGGTCTCAACAGGTGAATGCGATGTGGCTTAAACACCAATGCCCCGCCAACGTGCTTCTTAAGCTATTTATGATGGCAAAAAGCTGTGGCTTTGGCTTTACCCATGCTTTGCCAGTGGATAAGGTGATCGGCATCGTAAGTTGATTGGTCGCAATGGGTCAGGGATGGTTCTCAATAGGCGCAGGTTTTTCCCCGCTCTTAGCGTCGGTTTCCCTCTGAGTCCTTTCAGTTTATTTGCCGCCATATTTTATTTTGGTAGGCCCATGTGCCGCGGGCTGCAAGGGAGTGTGTTGAATGAGTGAATTGGTTGAGGCCTTGCTGGCCGCCGTTCCCGCCGATGGTTCTAGTATTGGCAATCAGTCGCTGCTAGAGCGGCTCAGAAGTCTGTTCCCCCATATAACTGATGAGGTTTATTGGGAAACACGTGACGCACTGATTGATCAGCGGATTCTGCAGGCTGGTAAAGGTCGTGGCGGTTCCGTGCGGCGTGCTGACGTTGAGGCCCCACCATCAAGTGCCTGGGTTCATTTTTTACGTAGCTATGGGCCGTCATCGACCAATCTAGCGATGTTCGACGAGTATGTTTCGAGGGCATTGGTACAGGCAAGGGTCAAGCCAATTAGCCTATCAGCACCTTCTTTAGAGGACATGGTTCGACACATTGAATCCAAGAGGCCGGGGTCTATCTTGGTCGCCGGAACTGCTGGTGATGGTAAGACGTACCACTGCCGTGCCTTGTGGGAGCGTATTGGCGGTGATCCCGATGCCTGGGCCGCCAAAGGCAACGTGAAAGAATTGCAGCTGGCAGATGGACGCTTGGCTATCTTTATCAAGGATCTTTCTGAGCTCAATGGCGAGGAGAGCGATTTGCCATTGCAGCGACTCGAAAGGTCGGTGCTAGAGGGCGAGGACTCTGAGGTCGTGATCCTTGCCGCAAACCATGGTCAAATTCTTGATCGTCTCCGTGATTTAGGCCGACGCCAAGAGCGGGATCACCCACTTCGCAAGCCGCTGCAAGAGCGCTTTCTACAGGCCGGCCCGGCTCCTGAACGCCTAGCGGTGTTCGATCTCAGCCGCTCTACTAGCCGCAAAACGTTAGACGAAGTGGCCATGGCTGTGGCAGGGCATCCCGAATGGGACAACTGCAATCGCTGTGCACTTCAGACTGAAGATAAAGTTTGTCCCATTAATGAGAATCGCCGCAGACTTTTGGGTGATTCAGATGGTGGACAGCTCTCACGCCGCTTGGGCGATCTGGTAGAAATTGCCAGGCACAATGGGCTGCACCTCCCTATACGTGACTTACTTGCGCTGTGTTCGAATATGATCCTTGGTTGTTCCGATGCCAAGCAGGCAAAAGACAACCTGCTGACTTGCGCAGATGTCGCGAAGATTCAGGGAGGAGGGGATCTTGGTAAAGCTAGTGTCTATTCCAATGCCTTCGGGGCCAACCTCCTTAAACGAAGAACGTCTGATCGTCCCATCTTCAAGGCGATGTCCAGCTTTGGAGTAGGCGATGAGTCCACCAATGCTGCTGATGGGCTTCTGGTTTATGGCAAGGATGACTCGCGGCTGCAAGCCGACTTCGGCCGCTTGGTCGCAAGCGATCCGATCTACGGGGCCACGGCCGCGTTTCGCGCTGCCCAGGACGCTTATTTAGAAGGGTATGAGGGCTCCCGTTTGGAAGGGGGGGCTTCCGAGTTCCTTACAATGCTTGAAGACCAGCGACGCAGGCTTTTCTTCACACTTCCGGATGGGGAAGGAGGCTATCCGCATTGGTCGATGACAGCCTTCTGCTTTGCTGGAGACTACTTGGAAATTATCGATGCGCTCAAAGCGCAGAAACCAGTAAGCGAGACGATTCGTGGACGAATCGCTAAGGGTCTTAACCGAGTATTAACAGGTCTTCTCCTCGAAAACGAAGATCGCATTTTCATCGCAAGCTCGGGAGGTTTTACTCAAAGCCGAGTAAGCGTGCTTTGCGATTACGAGACGCTTTCCCGTCGACAAGGCGGCGTTGGCATGGCGATTAGGCTTGTCGAGGAGACCGGCCGCCCTCGTCTCGACATTTCGCTTGCTGTGGGCTTGAGCAATTCAGTTGCTTTTGACTTGACCCCTATTCGTCATGAGTTCCTCTCGCGGGTGGCTGAGGGTGCTTTGCCCGCGAGCTTCTCCAACGAATGTCTCGAAGATCTGCTGGCATTCAAGGCGAAGCTTTTGCGTAAAGCTGAGATTGTCAAAAAGGCCAGCGTGGCTGGTGATGATGACGAAGTCGGAGGTGAGGCCTCTGTACTGACACTTAACTTCATCGATATAGAGCCAGGTGGTCGCGGTTTTTCGCGTCCAGTGACTGTGAGGGTCTCGGAATGAGTGTAATCATCAAGAGGCCTGAGATTAAAAGCGTCGACTTTTGCGTCGATGAGAACATTTGGGGACATCGACTTTATGACGAGCAGCTTCCTCACCTGACTGTTCTGGAGTTCTTGGGAGTATTCGGATCGAATATGGAACATCCGCTCAGGCCTCATCAAGAGCTGGGCGGCTCAGTCATGTTCAGGCCGCAGCGGCAAATTCGCTTGCGTGGGCTTCTGTTCAACAATCCTTACGTTGAATCGATTGCGGAGAGCGCCGAGTCTGATGAGGAGAAGTGGAAGCAGTGGTTTGAGCGTTTTAGGCTGGGAGCAACAGGTAATGGTGATGAAGACATGACCTATCTCCGTCGCTCGTTCACTAGCTTTGATGATTTTGCAAAGGCAATTGAACTGCTGCGTTCCTCGTCATTTGAGTCTCGCAGTAACAAGCGTTGGAGTTCTAAGTTTGTCTTTCCTTTCGGTCCTGATGCTCTTTATGAGGACTTAGCGATCAATGCGAAAGGGGGGATGAGCAACGATCGTCGCTTCTTCGCTCGTACTGGTGAGTTGCTTTATCTCATCCTCTCACGGGCCAAGCGTGGAGAGGAGCTCGGTGGCATCCTCGCCAGGCGTCTATTTGACCATCAGGCTCCGATGAACCGATTAGTAAGGGCTCTGCAAGGTATGCCTCAGAGTGCCGAAGAACCAAGGCGTGCGGGCTATCTGCCCGAGGCTGCCAATGAACGATTCGACCAAATTTGCGACGACTGGTTGTCGATCTTGAACACGGATATGCCGATCTACGATGCCTTGGAGCATTTGATTACGATCACCGGTCTGAACATGCTGCTCTACTTCTTAGAGCGTGCGAAGAGGGTAGCTGGCGATGACGATCCGGTCGAAATTGTTTGCGAAATCGTCTCCAAGGAGCGCACGAAGGTGCGAGCGCTTTCTGGCGATAGTTATCAATTCAATCAGGGGCTGCCAGCAAAGGCAGTGCGAGCTCATATCGAGTCAATCCGGTCGGATGTTGGGTGGGCTGCTGCTGAATCCCTGGAGTTTCCGGATGCTGAGCGTGTGAAACTCATGCGTGATCGCTTTCAGTGGCCGCCGACTGATGCCGGTGACGATGAAGACTCCATCGATAAGAGCCCAGAAGAATTAGTTGCCAAACTAGTTGAGAATGCCTTGGCGCGTCATGCGCAGCATGTCGGCAAGATTCACGCGTCATGGTCGCGTGCTATCGGGCTCAGCTCACGCCGGCTCTCGAGACGTACTCGCTACGCGCCGAACGATAGATTGCTCAAGTCGATAGTGATCTCCATCGTTACAGACCGTATGCAGTTCGATGAGTTTCTCGCTGAAGCCAAGCACCGCTATGGCTTGGTAATAGGTGATGCCGAGGGCGCGCGTCTAGTCGGCGCCAAGCTAGTTGACCAAGAAGAGCTCAACGAGAACCGAACCAATCTTGAAGCCCGTCTCGTCAGTTTGGGCTTGGTTCGCAGGCTCTCCGACTCCTGCTCGTTTGTCGAAAACCCGTTCGCGTTTCAGGGAGAAGCCGCATGCTGACCGATCGCATTATTGGACGCGTTGGCGCGGACATTCTTGCCCAACGTATATCCAATCCTCTTCAATCCGGTGATTTGGCCGCGCTCTTCAGGCTGGATAAGCTTTCAGCCAGTCAGATTGCAGCAGTAGCGCGAGCTATCCTTGCCAATCCGGACTTGGTCGCCCAAGTGGATCTCATGATCCCGGAGGCCTTGGTAGGAGGTCAAGGCCTGCCGCCTGGCATTCTGATACCACATAACGCAGGCTACGTGCGCAACAACGCTCTGACCGTCAAGGCTGCAATTCTTACGGCCAATGGTAATGAACACAACCTTGCGGACACCTTGGGTCACGTCATGGCCATAGGCGCTAAGGAAATGCGAGCTGATCCTGAGCCGTGGGTCGAGGCCACGCTCCACTCTGGTGGTATTTCACCAGTCCCCGACGACCGAGCGGTGTTCCATGCAGCTCTTAGCGGGTTATTAGCATCCTCGGAGCTTTCGTTAGTGCAGCTTGGCGAGTTTTGCTCTGCCATCGTTGAGGCTATAGCCACGTACGGGCTGCCCATCCGTGATGCGGTTGGTTTCGCCTTGCCATGCTCAGGACTCCCTAGAGACAGCACCTATTTCTCGAATGCGAAGACTTTCGCGGAATCGCGCAAGCCCTGGCACAAGGCTTTTATCAAACTCTTTTCTCAGCGTGCGCCGCTGCTCAAAAAACTCCGCCAGAATGGCCAAGCTCTTGACCCGGAGGAGATTACCGAGCGAGTCGATGCTAATGCTTCAGAAATTTCGGAGGGTGCCCGTCAAGCTCTCTATGCTTTCGCCGCCGCCCCTGCTGGAGATCCAGAAGCATCCGATGTCCTTGCCCAATTCGAGTGGGAAAGCGATGGCGTATACCTTGCCTTCGACAAACCCAAAGAGCAGCAACTTGGTTTAGCAGAGTCGACGATCCGTTTCTTCGATCATGAGTGCGATCAGGAGGACTCACTTGATGCTGAGAGCCGCAAGCTATTGGAGGACTTGAAAGGCCGTGAGCGACGCTCAGATTTCACTGAAGAGGATGAAGAGTTTTTCGTTAAGCAACGAAGACTCTTGGAGCAAGACACCAAGCTTTGCTCGCGCTGGGAAAAGGCTCTCTATGGCAAGCCCATTGACTGCAATGACTTCTTCGAGGGCTTCGCTCGTGTGGTCAACAGTTTGCATGCTGGTCTGCGCGATCCAGAAGGAGAGCGGATCCTACGCTTCACTGTGACTAAGGGCCGAAAGGAGTGGCGTGAGCGATTCAACTACGATGCCGGCTGCTACTTCTCGGCTATGTACCGCGGTTTAAAGGAGCTTATGGGCTCCAAAGTCGAGTGGAAGGTTGAGCGGATGGGGAATGCAAATTTACCCGACCCCCTCTTCGACTATGAAGCCTTCTTCGCCGAGGAAAAGAAACTTCGCAACGATAAGAAGAACAAGGTTCGTCCGAATCTGTCGTTATCGCGCTTAGCCCTGCAGATCAAATTTGACGTGGCCTTAATTCAGGTTGCCAACGATAAAGAGACGGTGCTGGCTAAGACGCAGCTCCTTTGGAGCTACAAGCCAACTGTGATTGGTCTTTCTTTGGCCGCCGACATGCGTCGCCTCTTGGAAAAGGGGGCAGTAGGTTGTACCGAAGTACCCCGTAAGTTAGTGAGCAAGAAGGGGGGGGTGCAAAACGTCTCGTTACTCGACACTGGGACGTTGGAGGCGACGTACTCGACTGATGCAGGATCACTGGTCCCTGCAGTCAGTAAGCTCCAAAGCCTGCGCCATGTGATCAAGACTCGGATCAAAGAGCTCGCCCAGGAGGGTAGACTCACGGCTCATCAGCAAAATGAGGTAAAGGCTTCTTGGGATAAGTTCGAGGAAGACTACATCAAAGCGATGGAGGACTTCGTCACGACCGGGCTGCATGGCGATGCCGTTATGCGTCAAGCGGAGTCTTACGCGGAACTGTTGAACACTCTGATGGCACATGCCCGTGGCGATGTATGTCGTTCGCGCCTGGTCTCTGAAATACTATCTGTGGGCACGGTTCGGATTGCAGGCGATAACCTCGCAATAATCATTCCCCCGTGGCATCCAGAACGAATGAAGGCACTTGCGGTAAAGACGCGACGCGTAGCTGGTTTCGCCACTCATTTGCTTTCCAGCGGTAGCATTCTCTATGGCGACCGCGAAATTTTTATGCGGGAGCTCACTGACGAGATCGCTCATCCGTTCTATCCAGAGATCGCAGTTCTCAATCGGAATGGAGCTCTGGAGCTGGTATCGGAAAGCAGCACAATCAACGGCTATAGCCTTTTGGAGTCGCCCACGCGTGGGGCTGCAGGAGCTATGACCGATGTCGATCCGACGGCTGCAGCAAAACAGGCGCGTGAGCTTTTGGAACGCTATGTGGGGCTGCAGCCCCACGAGGCAAGCAACCTTAGCGTTGTGCTTTATAATGCCGATGCAGCCGAGCTACCGCTGGCCACAGTGCGGGAACTCTCCTCAATCCAAGAGGATGGCAAGCTCCAATGTAGCGTTTCTGTTCGCCACTCAGATCCAGGAAAGCTGCGACGAGTGTATGGCGAACTGGTCAACAAGGCCGGAGACGATCCTGATCTGCCAGTGGTGAGCGAGACCAGTGATAACTTCATCTCCAAGTTGCGTATTTCTGTGACTCCCCTCTCGGCGACTCCGTGTGAGAGTGCGCAAGGCTTCAAGGCTTTCGATGTGGCCTTCCTGCATGACGTAGTCGCACGGGAGGCCCAAACAGAATGGCTTCCCGTACAGTGGACCAATGACCGACCAAATTTGGATCATGCACCCTCGCGCTGGTCTTATCGGAGCGTGTCGGGCGAGAACGAGCTGAAGTCAACCACATTCCTGACCTGTCCATGGCAAACGGCTTCAGGCTGGGCATATGTGTCGGCGGTCGCAGCGGTTTGCCGGCAGACGGATGCTATGCCTGAGGAGCGATTCTTGCCTGCGCGTCGTATTTCTCTACAAAGCCCAGCGTTGGCTGCAATGATCAAGGATGCGCACGAGTTGGCCGAATGGGTGGCTACCTACGACGAACTACTCGACAAGCGACAGCTCCAGCACAACAACATCACAGTGGTGCGCTACCGTCGAAACTCGACTAACGGCCGCAATATGATTGTGAGCTCAACCTCGGAACTCCGGTTGTTGGGTGTGCTTGTTCGCCGGCGATTGGAAGAGTTGAATCTCCAGCTCGGATCCGACGAGCTTCAGGCAACTGCCGACAAGGCGAAGCGCGATGCGCTGTCAGTCTCTGGAGATATCGTACTGCGGGCGGCCAAGCGAGGCGTTTCTGCAGGAGAGATGCTTGGTCTTGTGCTAAGTCGTCACCTGCTCGCAGAGGAGTTCCAGGCCTCGTCGAACGGTGGGCAGGTCTTAACCGCCTATTTTCTGCTCGACGATTACGCAAGTTGGCTATCCCAGCCTGAAAGCCGTATCGCGGATATTTTGGCGCTAAACGTTGAGGAACACGAGGAAACCGTTCGTGTCGTCATTTCAATTGTTGAGTCGAAATATGTCAGTGTCGATGGGCTCGCTCAGGCTCGACGAGGCTCCAAGGATCAATTGTTGGCAACATTGGGCATGTTCCGTGAAGCTCTTTTTGGTGATCCGGGTCGTCTTGATCGGGATGTTTGGTTGGCCCGTTTGGCAGACATGGTATTAGATGCCGACATCCCGCCTGGTATGACGGGCTTAATGGAGCGTGCTCGAGCCAAACTGCGAGAGGGTGATGTAGAGATTTCGTTGCGTGGCTATTCGCATGTTTACGTCCACACCTCGGACGCGGGAGCTGCCTCTTCTACTGAGCAAGAGCTTTTGGATGAGACAGAAGGCGTAATGGCTTGGCAAGAGGTATTCGATCGACCGGATCTGCGAAAGCTCGCTGAAGCCTATGCCAAAGGCTCTGGTGGCCACGAAGTTCGATCAGGGATTGGGCCCCTGCAGCCTTGGGGCGGACACCACTTTAAAATGCCCGCCCCGCGAGTACCCTGGATGGCCGCAATGGCGCAGTTATCGAGTGGACTGATCGATACCTTTGTTGAAGAAGTCTCGTCATTAGACAAAAACGGCGAGAACGCTTCGCCGACTTACCCAGTGGCCGAGCCTTCGGTTGTAATGGAGGAACTGACTCTTGTCTCTGTAGCTAATGGTGATTCAGATTCGGACCAGCTTGTCGCTGCGACTACCAACTCTGGTGGCGGGCTATCTGATCTAGTTGCGTCCAAATTCTCCGGCAGTGCGCAGGCCGATGCTGAGCGGGAGGAGTGGTCCGAAGAGATTACTAAGAAGCTCAAATCTGCGCTAAACAGCTACGGTCTTCAGGCGGCGATCCTCGGCACTCGCTTGACTCCAAATGGCTGCCTCGTTCGTCTGGCGGGTTCTGATCGCTTACGTGTCGAAGATATCGAAAATAAAAGAACACAGCTGCTCACTACTCACGCTATCAATCTAGTAACCGTCCAACCTAAGCCAGGAGAGATCGTGGTGACGGTCGCAGGAGGAAGGCGGCAGGCTGTGTCGCTTTGGGAGCTTTGGTCACGTCGAGAGCTCAATAGAAACGTTGCGGGAATCAACACCTCATTCTTGTTGGGACTTCAGGAGATTAATGGCGCGTTGCTGTATTTGAATCTGGGAACTGAGTTCAGTGGGCTTTCATCGCATGAGCCACATTCTTTGGTGGCTGGAGCTACGGGTAGTGGCAAATCGGTTCTGATTCAGGCCCTTATATTGGATATTGCGGCGACCAACCCCAAAAACTTGGCTCAAATTATCTTGATAGATCCCAAGATGGGAGTGGACTACGCGCCATTGGCCGATTTACCACATATGCGAGATGAAATTGTTACCACCAAGGAAAAGGCTGCCGAGGTCTTGGGCGCCCTGGTTCAAGAAATGGAGGATCGCTACCGCGCCTTTGCTAAAGCAAGGGCTCGCGACTTACCGACCTATAATTCGAAAGTTTCAGCCGCAGACCGTTTGCCGATGGTTTTCCTGGTTCATGACGAGTTTGCTGATTGGATGCTCGACGATGCTTACAAGGCAGCGGTCGGTGCCGCAGTTCAACGGCTCGGCGTGAAGGCTCGTGCGGCAGGGATACATTTGATATTCGCGGCCCAGCGTCCGGATAAAGATGTGATGCCTATGCAGCTTCGCGAGAATTTAGGTAATCGTTTGATCTTAAAGGTTTCCAGCGAAGCCACCTCTAAAATAGCTCTTGATAGGCCAGGCGCAGAGCTTTTGCTAGGTAGGGGGCATATGGCAGCTAAGCTCAACGGGGAACAGGGCTTAGTATTCGCCCAAGCTCCGTTTCTTTCAGATCAAGATATCGAAATCGCGGTGGCAGCAATATACTCCGATAATGCTGAACTAGGAGAGACTAGTGAAGGTTGATGATGCCGTTGAGACGATTACGAGGTTTTTTAATGATCTAATCGGCGCATGGGTTCCGGGCTTAGTTTTGGCAATCGGGTTGGTAATAATGCACCTAGGACCTGACTATATTAAGTTGTTAGCCAAGTTAAGTGACGGTGCTGGTGTGGCATTGACAATGGCAGGTTTGCTCTTTGCTGTGGGGCACCTGCTATTGGCAGTGAATGAAACTGCGATGAAGCCATTACTTAAATTTGTAAAGGTAATAAGCGATTTTGACGAATCAAAAGCTCGGACGAGACAGTCTTACAAGTTGTTTAATGAGCTTGTAGACGAATTGCAAGGTGCCGGTCAAGCTGTTTGGCAGTTTCATGATCTTCGAAGTGTTGCTTTGTCGATTTCGGATGAGGCGGCTTCACTTGGGCGAAGATTTATGTTTATCTCGCTGTTATGCAGCGGGGTTGGAACAGCTTTAGTTCTTATTGGCGTTGATTATCTCATCTGCTTATCTTTTTTTCAGGAGCTCTTATACGGATATGAGCGGGTCGCTCCTTGGGGAGTGCAAGCTATTCTGCTCTTCAGTGCGGCTGTTTTTCTTTTTAAGCAGGCCAATGTCTTTTATGCCCGAGCTATGAGTACACCATTCTCGGTAGCTTTTGCAGAAATTAAGTTTAAGAGAGGCCCCAGTGCCGGTAATCCATAGAAAAATCTACCTTGCTGGAGGGTTTCATTCTGGTTGGCAAGAGAGTGTGAAAGCTAGGCTCAAAAATTTTGTTATTTTGGATCCTGGCGCCCATTGCATTGATGACCCTGTTGAATACACGCGCTGGGACTTGGCGGCTGTCCGTGATTCTGAAATTATATTGGCGAACATGGAGGCATCCAATCCTGCAGGTTACGCACTGGCATTGGAAATTGGGTACGCAAAGGCTCTAGGTAAAACAATATACTTAGTCGACCAGATTGAAGATCCTTCAGTTAAGCGCTATTTTGAAATGGTTCGACAGTGCTCAACTCGAGTGTTTAGAGGCTTGGATGAGGCTATTGAATATATTGCGCGTACATAGGGTGCCGGACTAAAGATTCATGGTTGGGAAGTTTTCCTGTGCACGGCGTCGGGCAGAATCTTGAGATGTATCGCTAGGTTTTTTGGGTGGGGTTTTATGAGGGAAAACTCTGCCCACTCCTCAATTTTCTGTTGTAGCGTAAGTCGTGTGAACTCATGCTAGGAGGGGCGAGCTCTGCCGTTGACTGCTATGTCGTTAATGAGCCGGTATTAGCTAGAGCTGTTTATCAAAAGTGTGGGGCAGTCAGTGCCGAGTTCTGTCAAGAAAATTTCTGTATTGGTTGCGGTGGATGAAAGTTCGGTAATTGGCACTGAGTACAAACGCTATTTGTGTCTCTGATCTTGAGATTTTTTCGGATGTGCTCTGACTTTTACTTGTGACAAATTAAGCAAGAGCTGTTTCCCTCGTCGTCTCCGTACACGTCGTCGATGTCTTCTGGACAGTTTTTCACGGGGCGAAGTGGGTTCGTCGGAATATTCTTGCGAAGTCGTGCACGACGAACCTCATATTCTGCTTTGATCTCGATAATGCGCGCTGGCTTTTCTAGATCCCAAAGTGATTCGCCCTTAGACCAAGTGAAAGGCGAGCCGTGTTCTAGTGCGTCCTTTTCTAGCGCCTTGGCTTTTTCGTAGTCCTCAGGGTGTCGCTCCTTGAGTCGAACCCATTCGATTTTCTGCTGGAAGAAGCAGAATGTGCAGCCACTGCGAGAGCGCCATTCGTAATACTTCGGATAACCGAGTCCAGAAGACTCTAGTATGTCTACGACGCCGGCTTTATCAATGCCCGCCTCACGAAATGGAAATTTCACAATCATGTTTTCGGCTTTTGCTGAATACCCTTCGCGATACTCCTCATCAGCTCTGATCGCTACATAGGAGGAAACTTTATCTCCTGCTGAGAGCCATGGTTTGACCCACTGTTCGAACGGGGCCAATTTGAGTTGACGTGTGCACCAGCGAGTCTGCGCACTGGGGAGGAAATGATTGAATTCACGCAGCCAAAAGCGAAAGTCACGGCGAGGATTGAGTCGTTCGATGGGTTTGCCCAAATAGCCTTCGAGTCGTCCTAGAAACTCGTAGACCTCGGGAAGCTCTTCACCGGTGTCAGTAAAGAAATAGTCGATGTCTAGCTCAGGATGGTGGTCACGCATCCAGACGGCCAAGGCGGCGCTGTCTTTCCCGCCGGATAAGCCTAGCACGTGTCGTTCAATCATCCATCTGCTCCTTCTCACCAGCCAGGTTCATTCCAGTTTTAGCAAGAATGGCCAGCAAAATGTCAGTTTCAAAACCTTGATCTTGCAGCATCGAGGTAAGCTCAGCAGCCTTGTCTTCGACTGTTTTACGGTGGCGCTCCGATATCGAGAATGATCTGGATATCGTCGTGGTTTCCGCACCTGCACCTATAACAACTGCGATTGCTTCGCTATGTGCGGGACGATCTTTGACTGTGACGAACGCCTCTGCCTCGCGAAAGCGCCGGGCGAATTGGACAAGCTCAAGCACAGCCGCATCGATGTGGCGGTCGACCCAGTCGCGTGGTGGTTTTTCAGCGGCCAAGCTCAAAATGCCCTCCAGTGCGGAACGGCTGCCATCGTAAGACGCGAGTCGTGTAGAGAATGCATCGAGCCTAAAGTTACCGGAAACTCCTGCCACAGCCTTCGCTCTGTCGCGGAGCGAATCCAAGTTGTCGAGAGACGCATCGAGAGCTTGAAGCATCTTGGCTTCTACCTCGGAGAGCATCTTTGGATAGGCCCTTGCGATTTCATGCAGAGGGGCACGCAGTGCTTCTACATAGGCTCCGCCGTCATCAGCTCCAAGAAGCGACGCTAGATCGACGAACAGAACTTTGTGTGGGTCGTTGGCTTTTAGCAGCATGTCGCGTATTGCTTTGGCTGTTTCACCTAAGCGTTGTGTGCGCCGTCCCCAATCTGGCAGGCTGAAAATCAATGCTACTAGTCCGCGTGCGGCTTCAAGCGGATCTGCAGAGCCGGCTTTCTCTCCGACTTCCTCTAAGAGGTGGGAAATGCCCTCCAGGATTTGGACTTTGTCTTCATCAATCGTGATCCAGCGGAGAGTGAATCGCTTAGGATCTTGCAGGCACTCGTCAATATCCGCATCGCTCAGTCGCGGAATAAACATGCTGTCTTTGTAAGCGGCGATGTTGGCTTTATGTGCCAACAAGAAAGCAGTGAGAAACACGGGCAAAATACCCTGTTTCATGCCAAATGGAGGCAGATGCCAGCGGTTGTAGATCGACTCCACGCTTACTCGTGTATTGGCGTCGATGAGGAGCTTTTGCGTGACTTTCCAAAGCTCGTAAAGTCCCTCGTGCACTTCTTCTAGTGGGGGGCAGAACTGCCAAACTTCACCTTCTTTGCGGTATACACCAGACGCTACAAGCAGCGTTTCGAACAGGCCACGTTCTGCTGGGAAACCTTCGATGCCCAACTGCTCGATGCCTTCGGCGTCGATCATTGCGTGTAGCAAATCGCGTCGGGCTTTTACGCTGTTGCTAGAGAGGCTGTCGCGATTTACTAATTCGCTCCAGACCGGTGGGCAGGAATAATAGAGCTCATCGGCGAGCTCAGAAGCCTTCGGCGAGAGTTTTGTTCCGGGCTCGATGACCGTGTCGCCTCCATCGTGCCATTTGCAAAGTGAAACAGCTGCTTGTAGCTGGTCTTCGAGATCAGATTTGGTCGCGGCCAAGCGCGCAAAGACTTCGCGGCGAGCTACGGAATCACCTCCGAGCTCGTGGCGCTCTTTTACCTGTTCTAGAGCGACTAATTCAGCCGAAAGCTCTGCGATGCGGGCGTGGTTAGCTGGGATGCCTACCAGTACCGGCCAGGGCTCTAAATACGCGCATGCTTGAGCTCGCTTGCCAGCTTCGCGTGCTGAGATATCACGTCCTGGAAGCGCTAGTATGAATTGACCAAACTCTCCCCGTTGCGGAGTGTAGGCCTTTGCGATTTTTTCGGCCTGCTCAATGCTTTGCAGTGAGAGCTCCATCCAGCGCATAGCGCCCGTTTCATGGTAGTGCCGTTTGGCTACTACAGGATGTATGCCCATCAGTTGAGAGAGTTTTGCGTAATCGACTCCAGCAGATGCGGCCAGCGCTTGAGAAATAGCCGCATCGATATCAAAGTCGCTACCCTCGAATACTGACCAAGAGCCGGTGTAAGTTTTGTATAAGGCAACCTTGAGTGCTGAGAGTTTATTCAGAGCATCCTCAATCTGCTCGCGAGGTACATCGTGGAATAGGGCCGCGATGACAGGTAGATCTGCAGAAAGTCCTGAGCCGTTACGGAATAGATCAATCACGGCGATATTTTTGATTATCGCCACAAGCAGTGGGTCACCTGACTTTGCCTCTGCACGCTCTACAGCCTCCACCGCTTGGGACCAGCGGTGCCCATCGGGTGAGGCTAGAATTGCAGGCTCTAGATTTGCGCGCAGGTAGTCCCAATAGTCACTAGGGCGATACAAGGACGACTGTTCTGAAGGGGTGGACTCTAGGTAAGCGCGGAAGCCATGGGGCTCCACCGATGATAGGAAACCAAAGGTACTACGCTCATTCTGTCCAAACTGACGCTTAGAAATCGGGCCCAGTAATGCGGCCATGGCTGGGTGTAGCGGCCAGCAACGTTCTAGTGCGGCAGAAAAATCCTTCCCAACTGCAGGGCGGCGAGATCGGATCGCGTCGGCTATCGCATCAGATGCTTTTTGCCCCCACTCCGGGCGGCTTTTGGCTTCGATCGCGCTGCCGATAAGCTCAACGACCTCGTCGCTTGCAGCTACGAAAGGAAGGTCTAGGTATCGTCCCTGAACTTTGCCCCAGTCGTCACGAGTGTCGATGCCCAGTCGGTTGGAGTATTGTGCGAATGACTGGTGTAGAACACCTACTACAACCAGTCTGCCATCGGCGCGAGCAGATGCTTCAGCAAGCTCTTGGAAGAAGTAGACGTCGTCGCCAGAACCTAGAGCGGATGCCTCTAGAAACTTACCCATTTCATCGATAAATACCAGGACGCCATCGTTTGGGCGGCTCTTGGTTTCGACAATTAGATCAGAGATAACACTTTGGATCGTTGGCTTGCCTCGACCGTCAACGTTCATTCCTCGACTTTTTCGGATCGCTGCGTCCAGCTCTTTTACAACACTGCCACGCCGGCCAACGACAGGGACAACTAGCCACCCGTCTTGGACAGGAAAGGCTTGGTCGAAATCTGATTTCGAGTCAAGTTTTAGGGCGGTACGAGCTTTGGTACGCAGGCTCTCATCAGGATGGAGCGCGCTCGCGAGGGCGACAGCTAGTGATGACTTGCCGCCACCGAACGGTCCGGTCCATGTAAAGCTTCGTTGATTTGTGCTTGCAAGCTGCCTGCACATTCCAGCTACAACGGATGCTGCAGTTGCATGGATGATATACCCATCCAATGCGTCTGAACGACCAATGTCTGCGTCTATTCGGATTGATCGTTGATATTGATGCGAGATGTGAACAATATCCGAGAGCATTAACTCTTTTCTCTCACTCATATGCGCGCCTGGCCATTTCTTTTTGATCTTCATTGGATAGCGCTTTTCTGTGCACTTGGCGAAGGCCAGCGGAGTCGGTCCAAGCAAGCTTGCCTCCTGTTAAGTCGGCCAACGAAATCAGTCTTTGAGCGATTGATTCTTCGTCTAGTTTGAAGACGCGGCCGGGAGAACCCTCTGCGTACGCAATAGTCTCAAAGGCCAGCGAGCTTTGACTCCCTGCGGTTCTATTCCAGAAGTCGATGAGCGCATAGGTGAAAATACCGTCATGAAGGGACGCTTTAGGGCCTCGACGGAAAGCATACTGGCCTTTGTGAACCTCTTGGAGCAGACCTAATTCAGCGAGTAAGGGCTCGGCAAAATCTTCGGGCGAACCGGCTGCGGTTCTGGGGGCATAGCTGCGCAAACATGTCTCCAAATCTCGCGATATGGTCGCGCTTGAAAGGCGATGCTTAGGGTCGAGGCTGCGAGCGTACTCGGTCAGAGGCTCTTCGAGCTCTTGGCGTGTAAAGGTTGGCGCGGTTACATGGTTGAATAGCCAATACCATGTTGTTGAACGGTAGCGCCGCCCGGCTAGCTGCCAATGAACAAGCCATGCTGTAGCAGGATCCTCCGCGTAAGGATCAAGGCCTCCACTTTGGAGTATCTCCATGGCGAGTCTCGTTACGCGAAAGGTATCGCCTTCATCATTCATGACGCCGGATGCCAAGGCCCAATGCCGAATGGAAGCAACCATGTTCTTACCTACTCCGAAAGCGGCAATAGAGCTTTCAGTAGTAAAGGTTGTCTTTGGAATCAGGCCGTCGCCGCTCGCTTGGTCGAAAGCTTTTTTGAGCCACATCTGACGCAATGGAAACGTTTCGTGTCCAGAGAAGTGGACAGAGGAGACGCGGCTGATTTTTGATGAGGTAATTTTCATGAGTTGCAGCTTAACCCGAACTGGTGAGGAGCTCCAGTTGCACGTTCATATTTGACACTACTGTATCAATGTACAGTTTTTGGTGACCTTTGGCGATGGATCAGGAAAGAAACCTCTAATAGCGTGTGTCTCATGGAGGACTGCGTCTACTGCTGTAGCGGATTTCATTTTGATAAGGGAGCTTGTCTTATCGGTGTTCGGCCCTACAGTCAGGTGAAATCAGTCTGACTCCCTTGTGCTTTCGATCAAAGAGGCGGAGGGTATGAGCAGGCATGAGATTTGCCTACTGCACTGATTAGGTATTCCAGTGATTAGCACCGGATGGAATACCAGATCTTCTGGAGCTCGAAAAATGTACAGAGACCTTAATGGCCGCTAATTCCTGTATTTGCTGGATTCCAGGTGCAAAAAAAGACGTCCATGGACGTCTTTTTTCGTTGAGTTTGGTGGAGCCGGGGGGATTTGAACCCCCGTCCGCCAGTGCTCCGCTGTCGGTACTACATGCGTAGCCGTGTCTATTAAGTTAACCCTCAGCGACCCGACGGGCAGGGTGCTTTGGGCGAGTTGTGTAAGTTTTAGCCGCTTCGTCCACAACGTACTGCACGGCGATTCTGTTCTATATGACAATCATTTCGGGTTTACAGACATCCCCTGATGATTGCTGGGCCCGAAGGCACCAGGAGTGCATGTCAGCTGCAATTAAGCAGCGAGAGCAGCACCGTATTGGTCGTCATTGGCAACTATAAGAAGTTGCAACAGTGGATTTACGACTTCTGTTACCAAGTCGGCATGCACCTAAAGTTTCGTCACCGGCGTCGAATCCTAATCGGCCCCGAACTCATTGCCTCGTACATCAGGTGAGGCAACAAGCCTGCGCAGTGTACGCCAAACGGCCGGCGAGGCCAACCCGAAGGTTGGCCTCGTGGCATATCAATTGCGCGTTGGATTGCGGATTTGCATTTTGGTTATCAAGGAAGAGGTGACCTCAACGCAATCCTTGTCATTGCCGGCCGCCTGCGCGTCTTCAGCTTTTTTCTGCGCTTCCTTGACGTTGTTCATGGACGTCTCGGGAATTGACGGCTGACTGGTAACGAAGTCTTTGATGGTTTGAAGATTCCCGGCACAAAGGTCTTTGTCTGCCGCAAACACCGGCGACGTCAGCAGGGCACCAGCGATGAACAATCCAGCAATTGCAGAATGCTTCATGGGTATCTCCTTGAACGGTTGGTCTCGGTGCTGCCGGACGGTCTGGCGGCGATGCCGAGGTCGTAACAGGCCGTGTATGGTAGTGGGCCTGTTCAATCGACCGCGGCCGCACGCAGGAATTCGGTTTTTTTTACATCGTGGCCCGTCAACCCGAACCGCGCTGCATCACGCCACCTGAAGACTGGTCGTCCCGAGGTTTATTTCTTGGTATCACCCGTCGAGTTCTGGATTACCAGAAGGGTTTGCTGGGTTTCCGCCAGGCAGTCGTCGATCCTGCCCTGAGCCTTGAGGGCCTGGGCTTTGCTGACGCTTGCCGAGACGCGCGAATTCAGATCAGGCGACGTCTGATATTGCGTCTTGGCGCTTTCGATCTTTTGCAGATTCGCCTCGCACAAGTCGGCAGGTTTGCCATCGGCGAACGAAGTAGAAGCCATCATCGAGGCAGTAACGAACAGACCAAACAGTACAGAATGCTTCATGAGTATCTCCTTGCACTGAGGAATCCAGACTCTCGCTGACCGTCAGAGCAGGCCTGCGAAAGGAGGAAAAGCCCCGCGTGTTCGGGGCTTGTTCTGTGGACTACCGCCTCGCTCAAGGGTTCTAACTTTCTTTTAGCAGGCCTTCGCTCGAGTGACCCGATCCACCAGATAGACCAGTCCGTGATAGTCGATGCCGCCGTGCTGCGTCAGGCCGATCTCACAGGTGCGGCTGGTGGAAATCCCCTCGTTGCAATGTTGCACCGCGTCCTTGAGTGTGCGCAGCGAGTGGCTGTTCAGCTCCGGCATGGTGAAACCCTTGTCACCGGCAAACCCGCAACAATGGATGCCTTCCGGGATCACCACGGTTTTGCTGCATTTGCGTGCCAGTTCGATCAGCGCCTGGCTTTCGCCCAGATGCTGAGTGCTGCAGGTCACATGAACTGCAATCGGTGCTTCTTGCGGGGTGAACTCCAGTCGATCGAGAAGATGCGTACGGATGAAGCGCACCGGGTCATACAGATCCAGGCGAACATTTCCCACGTCCTGCACTAGGCGCAAGGTGCACGGGCTGGTGTCGCAATAGATCGGATCGAGTCCACCGCGACTGGCGTGCAGCAGCGCGCTGATCAATTCCTGACGCTTGTGCTCGGCCTGTTCGGCGTAGCCTTTGGAAGCAAACGGCTGACCGCAGCAGAGGTTGTCCTGATTGTCCGGGAATACCACTTGGTAACCGGCCTTTTCCAGCAGGCCACGGGTCTTGTCGTACAGTGACATCTGCTCCTTGTCGCCCGCTGCCGGGCCCATCACCCGTGAAACACAGGCGGCCAGATACACAACGCGTGGGCGTTCGTCGGACACGCTCGGGCTGAAGCGAATGGCTTTTTCCGGTTGCGGCATCGCGCTGCTCCACAGCGGCACCTTGCCTTTGGACAAACGTGTCAGGGTTGCCGACAGCTTCGCCAGGCGCGGTGCGCCGAGCAGCATCCGTGCGCCGTTGGCCACGTGCAGGGTGAAGCGTGCGCCTTGCAGGGTCTTGGCGAAATTTCCTTCGATCCAGTCAGCGGTTTTCTGATGCGTGGCGGTACGGGCGCGGAGCTTTTTCACCAGTTCGCCGGTATTGATGCCTACGGGGCAACGCTGCGCACACAAGCCTGTCGCGGCGCAGGTTTCAATGCCTTGGTACTCGTAGGCTTGTTCCAGCTCGGTGGTGTCAACGCCGGCGCGTTTCTTCGCTTGAATGTCACGCCAGATCACGATGCGCTGGCGCGGGCTGAGGGTCAGACCTTTCGACGGGCAGACCGGTTCGCAGAAGCCGCACTCGATGCATTTATCGACAATCTCGTCAGCCGCCGGCAGCGGCTTCAGGTGTTTGAGGTGGATCTGCGGATCTTCGCTGAGCACCACGTCGGGGTTGAGGATGCCGTTGGGGTCGAGCAGACGTTTGAGCTGCCACATCAACTGATAGGCATCCCTGCCCCATTCCAGCTCAACGAACGGTGCCATGTTGCGCCCGGTGCCGTGTTCGGCCTTGAGCGAACCGCCGAACTCCACCGCCACCAGTTGCGCCACGTCGTCCATGAACGCTTGGTAGCGTGCGACTTCTTCCGGACTGTTGAAGCCTTGGGTGAAGACGAAGTGCAGATTGCCTTCCAGTGCGTGTCCGAAAAGGATCGCTTCGTCGTAGGCGTGTTTGTCGAACAGCGCGATCAGGCGATTGACGCCGATGGCCAGTTGCTCGACCGGGAAGGTCACGTCTTCGATGATCACCGTGGTGCCGGTTTTGCGCACGGCGCCGACGGCGGGAAAGGTGTCCTTGCGGATGGCCCAAAGCTTGGCGTTCTCGGCCGGATCTTCGGTGAAATCGACCTGTTTTTCCACCGGAAAACTGGTCAACGAAGCCATGATCTGCGCCAGTTGTTCTTGCAGCAAAGTGGAAGAGGCGGCGCGGGATTCGATCAGCAGCGCGCAGGCATTATTCGACAGCTGCTGTACGAAATCCGGCATGCCCGGTTTGTCCTGCACCGAGCGCAGGCTGCGTCGATCGAGCAGTTCTACGGCTGACACCGGTTGGCTTTTCAGCACGGTGACCGCGTTGCAGCAGGTTTCCACATCCGGGAACACGATCAGCGCCGACGCCTTGTTCGGATGGTCGATCACCGTGTCATAGGTCACCGCGCTGATGAAGCCAAGGGTGCCTTCGGAACCGACCAGCAAGTGGCTCAAGATATCCACAGGCTCGTCGAAATCCACCAGGGCGTTGAGTGACAGGCCGGTGGTATTTTTCAGACGATATTTGTGGCGGATTCGCGCAGCCAGTTCTGCATTGGCGCGGGTCTCGCGGCCCAATGTCGCCAGGCGCTCCAGCAGATCCCCGTGGCTTATGCGGAAAGCGGCGACACTGGCGGCGTCTTCGGTGTCGAGACGGGTGCCGTCGGCGAGTACCAGGCGAATTCCGGCCAGTGTGTGATAGGTGTTTTGCGCGGTGCCGCAGCACATGCCGCTGGCGTTGTTGGCGACGATGCCGCCGATCTTGCAAGCGTTGATCGACGCCGGGTCCGGGCCGATCTTGCGCCCGAACGGTGCCAGCCACGCGTTGGCCTGCGCGCCGATCACGCCCGGCTGCAGGCGAATCTGCATGCCTTGGCCGCGAATCTCGCGAGCGTTCCAGTTATCCCCCAGCACAATCAGCACCGAATCGCTGATCGCCTGCCCGGACAAACTGGTGCCAGCGGCGCGGAAGGTCACCGGAACCTGATCGCGCTGGGCCAGTTTCAATAGCGCCACCACTTCATCTTCGGACTCGACGCGGATCACCAGTTTGGGAATCAGCCGATAAAAACTGGCGTCGGTGCCGAAGGCCAATGTCGACAGCGGATCGTCGAAGCGGCGATCCGCTGGGATCAGTTGCTGCGCATCGCGCAGGAAATTCACCGGAAGCGTCATTGGTCCTCCAGGATCAGTACCACCAAATCTTTCGGGCCGTGGGCGCCGTAGGCCAGCACTTGTTCGATGTCGGCGGTTTTCGACGGTCCGGACACCAGCAGCGCATTGGTCGGCATGCCTTGGGCCCACTCGAATTCCTGTTGCACCTGATAGAAGTTGTCGCGGATTTCGCTGGCCTTGAGCAGCGCGAAATGCACCGGCGGCACCAGGCTCATCAGTCGCGGTTCTTCACGGGTGGGCCAGAGGATCAGGCTGCCGGTGGCGGCGATGGCACCGAGGGTGCCAGTGAGGCTGGCCGGGGTGTCGTTGAACAGCTCGGCTTTCCATTCTTCCATCGGCCGGTTGTAGGATTTCAGCGTCGGCAGATCAGGATTATTCGCCCAATGTTGTGTGATGCGCTGCCCGTGGGGCGTAGTCGGTGCGATCAGCAGGCTTGGCAACTGACGGTCACGCAGTAACTGCGCGAGCAGCGTCGGCCAGTCTGCGCCGGTAGTCAGATGGATCTCGGTGTGGACCGCTTCCATCAGTTTTCGCAGTTGCGGGATGCGTTGCTCGGCGCTGTAGGTGTAAGGCTGGGTCACCAGATCGACGTCGAAGTCGTCGGCAATCGGTGTGGTGCCGGTCAGACTTTTCCGTAGCTTGGCGAGGATATTTTGCTTGGCGCTCATCAGCGATCTCCCTGTTTGCCCAGATGCTCGCGGGCCATGTCGTGCAGTGAGCGGGCGGCGGGTTTGGGTGCGCTGTGGTTTTGTGTCCACGGGCCGACATTGCTCGGCGTTAACGCACGCAGGCGCGTGGCGAAGAAACCGAACAACCGATACAACGTCGGCGAGCTGTTGAGTTTCGCCCACGCGTTCCAGATGAAACGTTCCTTGCGCGAATACTTGCTGCCTTGGCCGCGCATCACTGGATGCGGACTGTCCGGGGCTTTGACGTTTTCTTCGCGCAATCGCCGCAGCAGGGCAGGGATCGGAATTTTCACCGGGCACACTTCACCGCAGGCACCGCACAACGACGAAGCGCTCGGGTGATCCGGGACTTTCGCCAGACCGACCATGTGCGGCGTGATGATTTTGCCGATCGGTCCCGGATACACCTCGCCGTAGGTGTGGCCTCCGACGCGGGTGTAAACCGGGCAATGGTTCATGCAGGCACCGCAGCGGATGCAGTTGAGGGTCTGGCGCAGTTCGCTGTCGGCAAAGGCCTGGCTGCGACCGTTATCGAGCAGCACCAGATGCACTTCTTGCGGGCCGTCGAGTTCATGCGCCTTGCGCGGACCGGAGATCATGTTGACGTAAGTGGTGATCGGAATGCCCAGCGCCGAGCGGGTCAGCAGCGACAGCAGCGGCACCACGTCGCGCAGGTTTTCCACGACCTTTTCGATGCCGGTGACGGCGATGTGCACCGGCGGCACGGTGGTGGTCATGCGGCCGTTGCCTTCGTTTTCCACCAGCAGCAGGGTGCCGGTTTCGGCCACGGCGAAGTTGACGCCGGAAACGCCGATGTCCGCTTCGAAGAATTTCTGCCGCAGGACCCTGCGACCGATCTGAATGAGTTGGTCAACGTCCTTGGTGTACTCCACGCCAAGTTTGTCGTGGAACAAGGACGCGACCTGACCGGCATTCTTGTGGATCGCCGGCATAATGATGTGTGAAGGCTTCTCTTGGTCGAGCTGGACGATGTATTCCCCCATGTCGGACTCCAGGCATTCAACACCTTGAGCCTCGAGGAAATGGTTCATCTCCATCTCTTCGCTGACCATCGATTTGCCCTTGATCACTTGCCGCGCCTCGTGAGCGCGGATGATCGAAAGGACGATGCCATTGGCCTCGTCCACCGTTTCCGCCCAGTGCACTGTCACACCGTTGCGGGTCAGGTTCTGTTCCAGTTGCTCGAGCAGGTCGGGCAACTTGGAGAGCGCACGCGCCCTGATCGAGTTGCCCAGGGCGCGCAAGTGTTCTCTTTCGTGGGCATCGCTGAAAGCCGCTGCCCGCTTGGTCATCAGTGAATCCATCGCAGTGCGGAAGTTGTTCCGTAGCTGCTGATCACCCAGGGCGTTGTGTGCCCGGGTGCGGAAATCTTCTTCTACGGCAACCGTAGGAATAATCGTCGAGGTGCTCATTGCGCACCTCCGGTTCGTTGCCACAGAAAGCTGGCGAGATGTTGCCCGCGCAGCGCTTCCTTTTGTTTCTCCAATGCGCCGTTGATGTTCATCAAACAGCCACAGTCGGCGCTCAACACTTTGTGCGCGCCGGAATCCTTCAACGCCCGGGTCTTGTCCGCCACCATCGCGCCGGAAATGTCTGGCATACGGACGCTGAATGTCCCACCGAAGCCACAGCATTCGCTTTCGTGGTCGTGGTTGACCCGTTCCACGTTGCTCAACTGCGCCAACAACTCGCGGCCGTGCAGGTGGGTGTTCATTTCGCGCCGTGCCGAACACGAGGTGTGCAGCGCGACTTTGACCGGCTCGCCGCTGTCCTTGAGCTGCACCTTACAGACGAACAGCAGGAACTCGGCCAGCTCATAGGTGCGGGCCGCGAGGGCCTGCACCTGTTTCAACGTTTGCGGCTCGTCCTTGAACAAGTCGGCGTAATGCTCGCGCAACATGCCCGCGCAGGAACCCGACGGCACCACCACCGGATAATCCCCGGCAAACAGCGCCAGTTGCGCGCGCGCCACCGTCCGCGCCTGCTCGGTGTAACCCGAGGTGTAGGCCGGTTGCCCGCAGCAGCTCTGCCCTTGCGGGTACTCGACCTTGATCCCTTCACGCTCGAGCAAGTGGATCGCGTCCATCCCGGCTTCGGGGTAGAACAGGTCGACCACGCAGGTGCCGAACAGATAGACCCGCGACGGTTTCTCGCTGGGGTACTGCCGAGGTTCGGGCAGTGGCGGTGCGACGCGGGTGGCGTTGGGCACAGCGTTGTAAAAAAGCTCGCTCATCAGGCGTGTCTCCGGGTGGGCCCGGTTATCCGTCTGTTGAGACTGCTGAATATAAAGAGCCTTGCTTTCAGCAGCCTTACAGACCGGGGTGTGAATTGCTGACGCCGGAATCACCAGCCGGCGTCGGTTATTTCCGTTTTGTTTATAGGTTTAGTGCACCAGCATGCCGGTGAACCAGTAGGCCTGGGCCAGAGTGATCAGGCCGACAATCGTGGCAAAGAATAGGCTGTGCTTGAGAGTGAAGCGGAACAGATCCGATTCCTTACCCACCAGCCCGGTCGCGGCGCAGGCCACGGCGATCGATTGTGGCGAGATCATCTTGCCGGTCACACCGCCGCTGGTATTGGCGGCTACCAGCAGGGTGTCATTGACGCCGATCTGGTGCGCGGTGGTCGCCTGCAGCGAACTGAACAGCGCGTTGGACGAGGTATCCGAGCCGGTGAGGAACACGCCCAGCCAGCCGAGGAACGGCGAGAAGAACGGGAACGCTGCGCCGGTCGCGGCCAAGACCAGCGCCATGGTCGAAGACATCCCTGAGTAGTTGGTGACGAAGGCAAACGCCAACACCATGCCGATCGACAGAATAGGCCAGCGCAGTTCGTAGAAGGTTTCTTTCAAAGTGGTCAGACCAGTTTTGAAATTGATCTTCAGTACCAGCATCGAGATCAGCGCCGAGAAGAAAATCGCGGTACCGGTCGCGGAAATCGGGTCGAGTTTGAACACGGCCGGGATGGCGGTCGGGGTGGCGACGATCGGAGCAGTCTTGATCACCAGTTGGTCAAGGTGCGGGATGGCAAAGTTGAACACCCAGGCGTACATCGAGCCGCCGGCGGCAAACATGGCCTTGAACGGCTTGAGGGTCCAGATGGTTACCAGTACGGTGAGGATCAGGAATGGCGACCAGGCGATGAAAATTTCCCAGAGGCTGTAAGGCGACGCCACGGTGCTGCGCTTCTGGCCGAAACCTCCTGCGCTGGCGGTCACCACCGAGGCCGAAACGGCGCCGGCGATGTGTTGGCCGGCGGCGCGTTTTGGCTGCCAGACTTTGAGGAACAGGGTCAGGGAAATCAGGCTGGCCAGGGCCGAGGTGATGTCCGGCAACTCCGGGCCGATGAAGTTCGAAGTGAAGTACTGGGTCACGGCGAAGCTCAGGCCTGCAACCAGCGCTGCCGGCCAGGTTTCACGCACGCCACGCAGGCCGTCCATCATGAACACCAGCCAGAACGGCACGAACAGCGACAGCAGCGGCAGTTGGCGGCCGGTCATGGCGCCGATCTTGAACGCGTCGATGCCGGTCACTTGCCCGGCAACAATGATTGGAATGCCCAGTGCGCCAAACGCTACTGGCGCGGTGTTGGCAATCAGGCACAGGCCAGCGGCGTACAGCGGGTTGAAGCCGAGGCCGACCAGCAGCGCGGCGGTAATCGCTACCGGCGCGCCGAAGCCGGCGGCACCTTCCAGAAATGCACCGAAGCAGAAACCGATCAGCAGCACCTGCAGACGCTGGTCGTCGGTAATCGACAGCACCGAACTGCGAATGACCTCGAACTGGCCACTCTTGACTGTCAGTTTGTAGAGGAACACCGCCGCGACAATGATCCAGGCAATCGGCCACAGACCGTAGGCAAAGCCGTATCCGGCCGCGGCGAAGGCCATGTCGACCGGCATGTGGAAGGCGAAAATCGCCACGGCAATCGACAGGGCCAGCGTGATGCTGCCGGCCACGTGACCCTTGAGGCGGAACACCGCCAGCGCGAGAAAGAAGAAAACGATGGGGATGACGGCCGCAAGAGCGGAGACGCCGAGACTGCCGAGCGGGGTATAGAGCTGTTGCCAGGTTTGCATATGGGGTGGCCCCTAATTGTTGTTGGTCAGGCACTGTCAGCGTTCTTGGTTAATTGGTAATACCAATTTACAATCGCTGTTGGCTAGGGTAAAAGCCTTGATGACGGTGTGTCAATTTGTCGCCCTGAAACTTTTGTCGAATAAGCGGTGCAGAGGGCATCTGATCCGGTCGGGCGAATGTGCGCTGACAGGTGTCGGCGGGGCGCCGATAGGCCAGAATAGAGAGCCCGGCGCGCGGTCGGGATCGTGGAGAAATGAGTTATGGGGTTTGATCAGATTCGTCAGCGCCGTTTGTCTGACGATATTGTCGAGCGCCTCGAGGGGATGATCCTCGAGGGCACGCTGAAGTCCGGTGAGCGGCTTCCGGCCGAGCGCGCTTTGGCCGAGCAGTTCGGCGTGTCGCGTCCGTCGTTGCGCGAAGCGATTCAGAAACTGGCGGCCAAGGGCTTGCTGGTCAGTCGCCAGGGTGGCGGCAATTATGTGGTGGAAACGCTCGGCTCGACTTTCAGCGATCCCTTGCTATTGCTGCTGGAGAGCAATCCCGAGGCGCAGCGCGACTTGCTGGAGTTTCGGCACACTCTGGAGGCATCGTGCGCCTATTACGCAGCATTGCGCGCTACGGATGTGGATCGTGAGCGTCTGACTGCTGCGTTCAATGAGTTGCAGGATTGCTATACGCGGCATGACGAAGTGAGCCGGGCGGAAGAGGGCGCGGCGGATGCGAAGTTTCATCTGGCGATCGCCGAAGCCAGCCACAACGCAGTGCTGCTGCACACCATTCGCGGGTTGTTCGATCTGCTCAAGCGTAACGTAGTGACCAACATCGGCGGTATGTACAAGCAGCGCACGGAAACCCGCGACATGCTGATTTCTCAGCACCGGGAGCTGTATCTGGCGATTATCGAGGGGCGTGCGGAGCAGGCGCGGGAGGTTTCCAGCCGGCACATTCTGTATGTGCAGGAGGTGCTGGAGGAGGTGCGGCAGGAAGTTCAGCGCATGGCTCGGGCGGAGCGGCGCAAGGGGATGTAGCTTTTAGAAGCAAAAAGATCGCAGCCTTCGGCAGCTCTTACAGGGAAATTCTCATTCCTGTGTAGGAGCTGCCGCAGGCTGCGATCTTTTACAGCAGGAAAATTATTCTTCCTTGCCCTTGTTGCGCACGGCGCGCTGCAATTCACGACCGGCGTCGCGTTCGCGCTCGGTGTCACGCTTGTCGTATTCCTTCTTACCCTTGCCCAGAGCAATCTCGCACTTGACCATGTGCTTGCTCCAATAGAAGGACAGGCACACGCAGGCGTAGCCTTTCTGTTGCACGGCAGCGGCGAGTTTTTCCAGCTCGCGCTTGTTCAGCAGCAGTTTGCGGGTGCGGGTCGGATCGGCGATGACGTGGGTGCTGGCGGTCATCAACGGCGTGATGTGACTGCCGAGGAGCCAGGCTTCGCCATCCTTGAGCAGCACGTAACTGTCGACCAGTTGCAGCTTGCTTGCCCGCAGACTTTTTACTTCCCAGCCGGCCAGGACCAGACCAGCCTCGAAACGATGTTCGATGAAGTAATCGTGTCGCGCCTTTTTGTTCTGCGCGATGGTCCCTGTTGGGTGTTTCTTCTGTTTAGCCATAGGGGCGGCATTATATGGAGATAAACGGTCCTCGGCTACGGTGATGCTGCGTGCTTGAGCACGTTGAGTGAATCCCGGACAATGCGGCCTCTTTTTCTAACGCTTGGGCGTGATATTCAATGTCGACAGACAAGGTTTCTGTCCACGGCAGTTGGGCTAGCCGCTGGGTTTTCATATTCGCCGCGACCGGTTCGGCCGTGGGACTGGGCAGCATCTGGAAATTCCCCTACATGGTCGGGGTCTACGGTGGCGGCGCCTTCGTGCTGATGTTTCTGGCCTGCATCGCCCTGATCGGGATCCCGGTCATGCTGGCTGAAACCCTGATCGGCCGCCGCGCACGGCAGAGTCCGGCGAACGCCCTGAAGGTGCTGGCGCTGGAAGCCGGGCATTCGGGCAAGTGGTCGTGGGGCGCATTTGCCGGGATGATCACGGCGTTGCTGATCCTGTCTTTCTATAGTGTGGTTGGCGGCTGGTCGCTGGATTACATCATCGACATGGGGCGCGGCGACTTCCAGGGCGCCACGGCGGAGCAGGTCGGCGCTTATTTCGGCAATGTCATCTCCGATCCCTGGCGCCTGACACTTTGGCACACAGTTTTCATGCTGTTGTCGGCCGTGGTGATCGCCAAAGGCGTGGTTGCCGGGCTTGAGCGCAGTCTGCGGATCATGATGCCGCTGCTGTTCGTGATGGTGCTGGTGTTGCTGGGTTACAGCATGACCACCGGGCATTTCATGGAAGGCGTGCATTTCATGTTCGATTTCCACCCGGAAAAAGTCCTCGACGGCTTGCTGCCCGCCATGGGCCATGCGTTCTTTTCCCTGAGCGTGGGCGTCGGCTCGATCATGATCTACGGCGCTTACATGACCAAGGAAGCCTCGTTGTCCGGCACGGTGGTCGGTGTGGCACTGCTCGACACCTTCGTGTCGCTGGTGGCCGGTCTGGCATTGTTTCCGATTGTGTTTGCTGGCGGTTTGAACCCTAGCGAAGGTCCGGGCCTGATGTTCGTCAGTCTGCCATTTGCCTTCGGTAATGTGGTTTTCGGCCAGTTGATGGGCGTGGTGTTCTTTGTCCTGGTGGCAATTGCCGCCTGGAGCTCGGCGATTTCCCTGCTCGAACCAATGGTTGCCTATCTGGTTGAACGCACGAAAATCAGCCGTGGCTGGGTGACTTTCTGGCTGGCATTCATTTGCTGGTTCGTCGGTCTGGGTACGGTTTTCTCCTTCAATATCTGGAAGGAAGCCAAATTTTTCGTGAACGATGGCGGGCTGTTTCATCTCTACCAATGGGGGGCGGCAGGCGGTCTGGACTTCTTCGGCGTGATTGATTTCTTCACCTCGCGGATCATGTTGCCGCTCGGTGGCTTGTGCTTCGTGCTGTTTGCCGGTTGGGTGATGGGGCGTGAGGCGGTGCGTGACGAGTTGTCGATTCGTAACCCGGCGCTGTTTGCCCTGGCCCTGTTCTTGATGCGCTACGTGGCGCCCATCGGCATTCTGGTAGTGTTTGCCGCTCAGCTCTGGAAGTAACGCTTACATGACGACACATATTCAACGTTCGGCGTTGCTGCCATACCCGGCGCAATTCCTTTACGACCTGGTCAACGACGTCGCGCGTTACCCGGAATTCCTGCCGTGGTGCTCGTCCGCCGAGGTGCTGGAGAGCTCGCCCGAGCACATGCGCGCCAGCGTTGGTGTGGCCAAGGGCGGTCTGAGTCAGCACTTCGTGACGCGCAATACGCTGGTGCCGGGGCAGTCGATCGAGATGAACCTGGAAGAAGGCCCGTTCAATCAGCTGCATGGCGTTTGGGTGTTCAAGGCGTTGAACGAGAAGGCCTGCAAGATCAGTCTTGACCTGTCTTTCGACTACGCCGGCCCGCTGGTGCGCGCGACACTCGGCCCGCTGTTCAATCAGGCAGCGAATACGCTGGTGGATGCGTTCTGCCAGCGTGCCAAGCAGATGCATGGTTGAGCCGGTGATCGAGATTGAAGTGGTGTATGCCGCCGTGGATCGTCAGATCTTGCGCACTTTGAGCGTTCCTGAAGGGACGACAGTGCGTGAGACGGTGCTCAAGTCAGGTATTGGCGATGAATTTCCGGAGCTGGACTTGAGTGAGTGCCCGTTGGGTATCTTCGGCAAAGTGATCGCGGATCCGCAGGTTCGCCTGATTCAGGCGGGGGATCGCATCGAGATCTACCGACCATTGCTGGCTGACCCGAAAGAGGTGCGGCGTCTGCGCGCGGCCAAGGCTGCCGAGGCGAAAGCGCGAAATCAGTAGATGGGCCAAATCGCAGGCAATAAAAAACCCGGAAATTCCGGGTTTTTTATTGCCTCGCACATTACTGCGGCGAGGTGTCCAGCGGCTCAGGCGTCGGAACCGGAACGGTTTCAACACCGTCCACATCCTTCTGGATCGAATCCAGCAAGGAGCCTGGTTTGGCTGGTTGTTCCGGCTTCGGCTTCTCGGCGTTTTCAGCAGGGGCGGTCACGCTGGTGCCACTGTCCTTGCCGAGAATGGCTTCGTCACGGCTCACGCCCGGCATGAAGTCACCGGACAGGCTGACAAGCTGGTCGTTGGAGTTGAAGTTAACACTCACGCGTTCCTGTTGGCGTTCACCGCCACCAGGTTGCAGGCTGTACAGATAATCCCAGCGATCGGCATGGAACGTGTCGGTCAGCAGAGGGTTACCCATGATAAACCGTACTTGCCGACGGGTCATTCCCGGGCGTAACTGGTCTATCATGTCCTGCGTGACGACATTGCCCTGCTGGATGTCGATTTTGTAAACCCCGGGGAATGAACAACCGGCGAGTGCGAGCAGTCCCACAAAGGTGAAACTGGTTAGCAAGAGCTTGGTGTTTTGCATCGGTGGGCGACTTCCACTATCTTGGCTGGGACAACGTAAACGCCGATCATACCCGCATTAAGAGAAGCTGCGAAGCAGCATCGCGAGAAAGCTGACCATGGTTGAAAATAGCGAACTACGCAAAGCCGGCCTCAAAGTGACCCTGCCACGGGTCAAGATCCTGCAAATGCTCGACTCTACCGAGCAGCGTCACATGAGTGCCGAAGACGTCTACAAGGCGTTGATGGAAGCGGGCGAGGACGTCGGTCTGGCCACGGTTTACCGTGTTCTGACCCAGTTCGAAGCCGCTGGCCTCGTGGTCCGTCACAACTTCGACGGTGGCCACGCGGTATTCGAACTGGCCGACGGTGGCCACCACGACCACATGGTCAACGTGGAAACCGGTGAAGTCGTCGAATTCGTCAGTCCGGAAATCGAAAAGCTCCAGAAGGCAATTGCCGAGGAGCACGGTGTTGATCTGGTAGATCACAATCTGGTGCTGTACGTACGCAAGAAAAAGTAAGCATGTCGCGCGAATTTCAGGTTCGCGAAACGAACGAAGGCGACCCAAGGGTCGCCTTCGTGCTTTCTGCTGTGCTTAAACTTTTGCGGTAACCACCATTTTTTTTGCGTGAGCCAAAGACTCTTTGGTCAGGTCGATGCCGCCCAGCATCCGCGCCACTTCTTCTATACGGTCGTTCTTGCTCAGCTTGGACACGGCGGTGTGAGTCGCCTGTTCACCACGCACCTTGTGCACGAACAAATGCTGATGACCCTGCGCCGCCACTTGCGGCAAGTGCGTCACGGTCAGCACCTGACCGCGATCGCCAAGCCGCCGCAGCAACTGGCCGACGATTTCGGCGGTCGGCCCGCCGATACCTACGTCCACTTCGTCGAATACCAGGGTTGGTACCCGTGAGGTCTGCGCGGTGATCACCTGAATCGCCAGACTGATCCGCGACAGCTCGCCGCCGGAGGCCACTTTGGCCAGCGCCTTCAGTGGCTGGCCGGGGTTGGCGCTGACCAGCAGCTCGACTTGCTCCAAGCCGTTGGGTAGCAATTCGTCGCTGCTGTTGGCGCGCAGTTCGATGGTGAAGCGCCCGCCCGGCATGCCCAGGCGCTGGATTTCCTGCTCCACGGCGCTGGCAAGGCTGCCGGCGGCCTGATGACGCAAGTCGCTCAGCTCTCGGGCCTTCTCTTGATAATGGCGCGCGTAGGACGCCAGTTCTTCACCCAGGCGCTCGATGGATTCGTCATTGGCATTGAGGGTTTCGATTTCATCCAGCAACTTCTGCTGCATCTCGGCGACTTCAGTTGGCTGGATCCGGTGCTTGCGGGCCAGGGTGTAAATTGCGTCGAGGCGTTCTTCCAGATACTGCAGGCGCGCCGGATCGGCATCGAAGTTGTCGAGGAAGCGATTGAGTTCGCCCACGGCTTCTTCGACCTGGATCTGCGCGCTGGTCAGCAGGCTGCTGGCTTCGCCCAGTGCGCCAACCGAGTTGTTCACGCTCGACAGGCGATTGAGGCTTGCGGTCAGTGCATTCAGCACATTGCCGGAATCGCTTTCGCTGCACTGCTCGACCACCTGTCGGCAGATGCCGAGCAGGGTTTCGGCATTGGTCAGATTCTTGTGTTCCTGCTCCAGCTGGTCCAGCTCGTTGTCGCCGAGGCCGAGGTTTTCCAGTTCTTCAAGCTGGTAGCTGAGCAGTTGGTGGCGCGCGCGTTGTTCGTCGCCAGAATTGGAGAGGCGCTCCAGCTCCTGGCGGGTTTGACGCCAGCGCTGCGCGGCGAGTTGAACCTGGCGGGCCAGATCGGTAGCGCCGGCGTATTCGTCGAGCAGGCGCCGGTGAGTGTCGGTCTTCAGCAGGGACTGGTGTTCGTGCTGGCTGTGGATATCGATCAGCAGCTCGCCGAGGGCCTTGAGATCGCCGAGCGGGCAGGGCGTGCCATTGATATAGCCGCGTGAACGGCCTTCAGCGGTGATCACCCGACGCAGGATGCACGGACCATCGCTTTCAAGATCGCGCTCGGCCAGCCAGGCATGGGCTTCGGGAATGTCGACCAGGTCGAAGGTGGCCAGGATATCGGCCTTGTCGGCGCCTGGGCGAACTACGCCGCTGTCGGCGCGATCGCCGAGGGTCAGGCCCAGGGCGTCGAGCATGATCGACTTGCCGGCACCGGTTTCCCCTGTGATCACGCTCATCCCGCGATCGAGTTCGAGATCGAGATGTTCAACGATGGCGTAGTTATGTACGGACAGGTGCACCAGCATAAAGGCCGCTCCCAGGCTTTAGGTCTGGTTATTTATACAGTGTTTTGTTTCAGGCTGACAATGCCCTCGCTTAGCTCGATTTGCTTGATCCGATCAAATGCTTAGTCCGAGCGGGAATGACAATGCAGCACTTTTTTGTAGGGTTAATCATTGCAGGCCCTTGAAGCCTGATTTTGCGGCCCCATATATCGGGGCAGAAGCGTGAGTACAGCTCGCGGACGTAATTGAAAGGAGAATTCTATGGCTGACGAACAGACAGTAGATACGCAAAATCCAGAAGCCAATCAGGCGCCCGAAACTTCGGGTGACGACCTGGCGACCCGTGTACAAGTGCTCGAAGAGCAGTTGGCCGCCGCGCAGGATCAGTCGCTGCGCGTAGCTGCCGATCTGCAGAACGTCCGCCGTCGTGCCGAGCAGGATGTCGAGAAGGCGCACAAGTTTGCGCTGGAAAAGTTCGCCGGTGACTTGCTGCCGATCGTTGACAGCCTGGAGCGCGGCCTCGAACTGTCGAGCCCGGACGACGAAAGCATCCGTCCGATGCGCGAAGGCATCGAGCTGACCCTGAAAATGTTCCACGACACCCTCAAGCGTTACCAGCTTGAAGCGATCGATCCGCATGGCGAACCGTTCAATGCCGTTCACCATCAGGCGATGGCCATGCAGGAAAGCGCCGACGTCGAACCGAACAGCGTTCTGAAGGTGTTCCAGAAGGGCTACCAGCTCAATGGCCGCCTGTTGCGTCCGGCCATGGTTGTGGTCAGCAAGGCGCCGGCGCCAATTTCGCCTTCGATTGACGAGAAGGCTTGAAATTAGCCGCAAGGCCCCCATTTAGAAGTCAAGCGTTTAAGTATTACCGCAGTTAGCCACCACTACTGCGGCAACAAAATCCAAAGTTTCGGGAGAGTGAACATGGGCAAAATTATCGGTATCGACCTGGGGACTACCAACTCCTGCGTCTCCGTGCTGGAAAACGGCGTAGCCAAAGTTATCGAAAACGCCGAAGGCGCGCGTACCACGCCGTCGATCATCGCTTACGCCAACGATGGTGAAATCCTCGTTGGTCAGTCGGCCAAGCGTCAGGCAGTGACCAACCCGCACAACACCCTGTACGCGGTGAAGCGTCTGATCGGTCGCAAGTTCGACGAAGAAGTCGTACAGAAAGACATCAAGATGGTCCCGTACAAAATCGCCAAGGCTGACAACGGCGACGCCTGGGTTGAAGTGAACGGCCAGAAAATGGCGCCGCCACAAATCTCGGCTGAAATTCTGAAGAAGATGAAGAAGACCGCCGAAGACTACCTCGGCGAGCCTGTGACCGAAGCGGTAATCACCGTTCCGGCCTACTTCAACGACAGCCAGCGTCAGGCGACCAAAGACGCCGGCCGCATCGCCGGTCTGGACGTTAAACGTATCATCAACGAACCAACCGCAGCGGCTCTGGCTTACGGTATGGACAAGGCCAAGGGCGATCACACCGTGATCGTTTATGACCTGGGTGGCGGTACTTTCGACGTTTCCGTGATCGAGATCGCTGAAGTTGACGGCGAGCACCAGTTCGAAGTGTTGGCCACCAACGGTGACACCTTCCTCGGCGGTGAAGACTTCGACATTCGTCTGATCGACTACCTCGTTGACGAATTCAAGAAAGAAAGCGGCATGAACCTCAAAGGTGACCCGCTGGCCATGCAGCGCCTGAAAGAAGCCGCTGAGAAAGCCAAGATCGAGCTGTCGTCCGCTCAGTCGACCGACGTCAACCTGCCGTACATCACTGCAGACGCTACCGGTCCTAAGCACCTGAACGTGAAGATTTCGCGTGCCAAGCTCGAAGCACTGGTTGAAGACCTGGTTCAGCGCACCATCGAGCCTTGCCGTATCGCTATGAAAGACGCCGGTATCGACGTTGGCGCGATCAACGACGTGATTCTGGTCGGCGGTCAGACTCGTATGCCGCTGGTACAGAAGCTGGTGACCGATTTCTTCGGTAAAGAAGCACGTAAAGACGTGAACCCGGACGAAGCGGTTGCCATGGGTGCTGCGATCCAGGGCGCCGTTCTGGCCGGTGACGTGAAAGACGTTCTGCTGCTCGACGTCAGCCCGCTGACCCTGGGTATCGAAACCATGGGTGGCGTGATGACCGCGCTGATCGAGAAAAACACCACGATTCCTACCAAGAAATCGCAAGTGTTCTCGACTGCAGACGACAACCAGGGCGCCGTGACCATTCACGTCCTGCAAGGCGAGCGTAAGCAAGCCGCACAGAACAAGTCCCTGGGCAAGTTCGACCTGGCCGACATTCCACCAGCTCCACGTGGCGTGCCACAGATCGAAGTGACCTTCGACATCGACGCTAACGGCATCCTGCACGTTGGTGCGAAAGACAAGGCGACTGGTAAAGAGCAGAAGATCACCATCAAGGCCAACTCCGGTCTGTCGGATGAAGAAATTCAGAAGATGGTTCGCGATGCCGAGCTGAACGCCGAGGAAGACCGCAAGTTCGCTGAACTGGCTGAATCCCGTAACAAGGGTGATGCACTGGTTCACTCGACTCGCAAAATGGTTACCGAAGCGGGCGACAAGGTCAGCGCTGAAGAGAAAACCGCGATCGAAGCTGCCGTGGTTGCACTGGAAGCCGCTGTGAAAGGCGACGACAAGGCTGCCATCGAAGCGAAGATCGAAGAGCTGTCGAAAGTCTCGGCTCCGGTTGCTCAGAAGATGTACGCCGAACAGGCTCAGCCTGCTGAAGGCGCGGCACCGCACGACGAGAAGGCTGAAAAGGCTGACGATGTTGTCGATGCCGAGTTCGAAGAAGTCAAAGACCACAAGTAAGTTGTTGGTCGGCCGGTTGACTGCCTTGCGGCGGTGACTGGTAGGATGTCGCCGCGCGGGAGCTTGCTCCCGCGTTGGCGTATCTGGAATACACGAATTTTTACAGCATGCGACAAGGTTCGCCTGCTGCTGGTATGGCCGGGAATGCTCCTGCTTTTCGCGCCGCAAGTACCAAATGAAACAAAGACCAGGATCGTTGAATTGACGTGAGTTGGGTCCGGGCCTGTATTGGGGCTCAACGAGTTTGGCCATCCTCAGGAGGGGTTTGCCGAACGTCCTCAAGAGTGCAAAAGACTTATGGCAAAGCGTGACTATTACGAAGTATTGGGTGTTGAGCGTGGTTCAAGCGATGCAGACCTGAAGAAGGCCTATCGTCGTCTGGCGATGAAGCATCACCCGGACCGTAATCCCGATGACAAAGCGTCGGAAGAACTGTTCAAAGAGGCCAACGAGGCCTACGAAGTATTGTCCGATTCGAGCAAGCGCGCGGCGTACGACCAGTACGGTCATGCTGGCGTCGACCCAAGCATGGGTGGCGGTGGCGCCGGTTTCGGCGGGCAGAACTTCTCCGACATCTTTGGCGATGTCTTCAGTGACTTCTTCGGTGGCGGTCGCGGCGGTTCCCGTGGTGGCGCCCAGCGTGGCAGCGATCTGCGCTATACCTTGGAGCTGAATCTGGAAGAAGCGGTGCGCGGCACTACCGTGAATATCCGCGTACCGACACTGGTCAATTGCAAGCCATGCGATGGTTCCGGCGCGAAGAAAGGCTCGTCGCCATCGACCTGCCCGACCTGCGGCGGCATCGGTCAGGTGCGCATGCAGCAGGGCTTCTTCTCGGTGCAGCAGACCTGCCCGCGTTGCCATGGCCAGGGCAAGATCATTTCCGATCCGTGCGACTCCTGCCACGGCGACGGTCGTGTCGAAGAGTACAAAACACTGTCGGTCAAAGTGCCGGCTGGCGTCGATACCGGTGACCGCATTCGTCTGTCCGGCGAAGGCGAGGCGGGTACTCAAGGTGGCCCGACTGGCGACCTGTACGTGGTGATCAGCGTGCGCGAGCACGACATCTTCCAGCGCGATGGCAAGCACTTGTTCTGCGAAGTGCCGATCAGCTTCGTGGATGCGGCGCTCGGCGGCGAACTGGAAATCCCGACCCTCGACGGTCGCGTCAAACTGAAAATCCCTGAAGGCACCCAGACCGGCAAGCAGTTCCGTGTACGCGGCAAAGGCGTGGCGCCCGTGCGGGGCGGTGGTGCGGGCGACTTGATGTGCCGTGTAGCGGTGGAGACCCCGGTCAATCTGAATCGTCGTCAGCGCGAATTGCTCGAAGAATTCCGCAGCTCGCTGGCGGATGACAACAGCCACTCGCCAAAAACCACCGGTTGGTTCGATGGTGTGAAGCGCTTCTTCGGCGATCTGTAAGGAGTCGGCATGCGACGTATAGCTGTGATGGGCGCCGCCGGGCGCATGGGCAAGATTCTGGTCGAGGCCGTGCAGCAGCGCGCGCCGCTGACCGGCCTGACCGCGGCGATCGTTCGTCCCGGCAGTACGCTGATCGGGGTGGATGCCGGTGAGCTGGCTTCGCTGGGTCGCATCGGTGTGCCGTTGTCCGGCAATCTCGAATCGGTGGCTGAAGAGTTCGATGTACTGATCGATTTCACCCTGCCGGAAGTCATGCTGAAAAACCTCGCGTTCTGCCGCAAGGCCGGCAAGGCCATGGTCATCGGCACCACCGGGCTCGACGCTGCGCAAAAGCAGCTGCTGGCCGAGGCGGGCAAGGATATTCCGATCGTGTTCGCGGCCAACTTCAGTGTTGGGGTCAATCTGTCGCTGAAGCTGCTCGAAATGACCGCCCGGGTGCTGGGCGACGATGCCGACATCGAAATCATCGAGGCGCATCACCGGCACAAGATCGATGCGCCTTCGGGCACGGCGCTGCGCATGGGTGAAGTGATCGCCGATGCGCTGGATCGTGATCTGCAGAAGGTTGCGGTCTATGGCCGTGAAGGCCATACCGGCGCGCGAGAGCGGGAAACCATCGGTTTCGCTACCGTGCGTGGTGGTGATGTGGTTGGCGATCACACCGTGCTGTTCGCCTGTGAGGGCGAGCGCCTGGAGATCACGCACAAGGCTTCCAGTCGCATGACATTCGCCAAGGGTGCTGTGCGTGCGGCGTTGTGGCTGGATGGTCGCGAGCCGGGTCTGTACGACATGCAGGACGTGCTCGACCTGCATTGATTGACTGTTTTACCCAGCGCAAACGCCCGGTTTGCGCTGGTTTTTCTACACCGCGCGACGGCCTGTCGCATTCTCCGGCCTTTTAGGCTCTTTAGCGGTGGACCAAAAAAGCCTTTTTCTGTAAGCTACAGCTTTAGTGTGTCCACTAAAAGCGCGCAGAATAATTCAGTGAAGAAGCGGGGTGACGTGTCCATACGTCACTCCGCTTTTTTACAACCTGCGATTGCCCTTTCATGCGTTATTTACGGGAGGTCTTCTTGACTAAGCCAGCCATACTCGCCCTTGCTGATGGCAGCATTTTTCGCGGCGAAGCCATTGGAGCCGACGGTCAAACCGTTGGTGAGGTGGTGTTCAACACCGCAATGACCGGCTATCAGGAAATCCTTACCGATCCTTCCTACGCCCAGCAGATCGTTACCCTGACTTACCCGCACATCGGCAACACCGGCACCACGCCGGAAGACGCCGAGTCCGACCGCGTATGGTCCGCTGGCCTGGTCATCCGTGACCTGCCGCTGGTAGCGAGCAACTGGCGTAACACGATGTCCCTGTCCGACTACCTGAAAGCCAACAACGTTGTGGCAATCGCTGGTATCGATACTCGTCGCCTGACCCGCATCCTGCGTGAAAAAGGCGCACAGAACGGCTGCATCATGGCCGGCGACAACATCTCCGAAGAAGCTGCAATTGCCGCCGCGCAAGGCTTCCCGGGCCTGAAGGGCATGGATCTGGCGAAAGTCGTCAGCACCAAGGAAAAGTACGAATGGCGCTCAACTGTCTGGGAGCTGAAGACCGACAGCCACGCGACCATCGATGCCTCCGAGCTGCCATACCACGTGGTTGCCTACGACTACGGCGTCAAACTGAACATCCTGCGCATGCTGGTCGAGCGCGGCTGCCGCGTGACCGTGGTGCCGGCGCAAACCCCGGCTGCCGATGTGCTGGCACTCAAGCCGGACGGCGTGTTCCTGTCCAACGGCCCTGGTGACCCGGAGCCTTGCGACTACGCGATCAAGGCGATCAAGGAAGTGCTGGAAACCGAGATTCCGGTATTCGGTATCTGCCTCGGTCACCAGCTGCTGGCTCTGGCCTCCGGCGCCAAGACCCTGAAAATGGGTCACGGCCACCACGGTGCCAACCACCCGGTACAGGATCTGGACACTGGCGTCGTGATGATCACCAGCCAGAACCACGGTTTCGCGGTTGACGAAGCGACCCTGCCAACCAACGTGCGTGCGATTCACAAATCGCTGTTCGACGGCACCCTGCAAGGCATCGAGCGCACCGACAAGAGCGCGTTCAGCTTCCAGGGCCACCCTGAAGCGAGCCCGGGCCCGAACGATGTGGCGCCCCTGTTCGACCGCTTCATCAACGAGATGGCCAAGCGACGCTAAGCGTTCGCCTTGAGACTGTAGCGAGAAGCCCTCGAGGGCGGCCCCGATACCGGTGGCGCCCCTCAGGGCTTCAGAAATCGATCAAGACGGCTTGCCGACTGACCTGCGGATTTGAGTGACAAACCCATGCCAAAACGTACAGACATTAAAAGCATCCTGATTCTCGGCGCTGGCCCGATCGTTATCGGCCAGGCCTGCGAATTCGACTACTCCGGCGCCCAGGCCTGCAAAGCCCTGCGCGAAGAGGGTTACCGCGTCATCCTGGTGAACTCCAACCCGGCCACCATCATGACCGACCCGGACATGGCTGACGCCACGTACATCGAGCCGATCAAGTGGCAGACCGTGGCCAAGATCATCGAAAAAGAGCGTCCGGATGCCGTGCTGCCAACCATGGGCGGCCAGACTGCTCTGAACTGCGCCCTGGACCTGGAGCGCGAAGGCGTTCTGGAAAAATTCGGCGTGGAAATGATCGGCGCCAACGCCGACACCATCGACAAGGCTGAAGACCGTTCGCGTTTCGACAAGGCCATGAAGTCGATCGGCCTGGAATGCCCGCGTTCCGGTATCGCCCACAGCATGGAAGAAGCCAACGCCGTCCTCGAGCGTCTGGGTTTCCCGTGCATCATCCGTCCGTCCTTCACCATGGGCGGCACCGGTGGCGGTATCGCGTACAACCGTGAAGAGTTCGAAGAAATCTGCGCCCGCGGTCTGGACCTGTCGCCGACCAAAGAGCTGCTGATCGACGAGTCGCTGATCGGCTGGAAAGAATATGAAATGGAAGTTGTCCGCGACAAAAAGGACAACTGCATCATCGTCTGCTCGATCGAGAACTTCGACCCGATGGGCGTGCACACCGGTGACTCGATCACCGTTGCTCCGGCACAGACCCTGACCGACAAGGAATACCAGATCCTGCGTAACGCCTCGCTGGCGGTACTGCGCGAGATCGGCGTCGAGACCGGCGGTTCCAATGTGCAGTTCGGTATCTGCCCGGACACCGGTCGCATGGTCGTGATCGAGATGAACCCGCGTGTATCGCGTTCCTCGGCACTGGCTTCGAAAGCCACCGGTTTCCCGATCGCCAAAGTCGCGGCCAAGCTGGCTGTGGGCTACACCCTCGACGAACTGTCGAACGACATCACCGGCGGCAAGACCCCGGCGTCCTTCGAACCGTCGATCGACTACGTCGTCACCAAGCTGCCACGTTTCGCTTTCGAGAAATTCGCCAACGCTGACGCACGCCTGACCACTCAAATGAAGTCGGTCGGCGAAGTCATGGCCATCGGTCGCACCTTCCAGGAATCCCTGCAGAAAGCCCTGCGCGGTCTGGAAGTCGGTGTTTGCGGTCTGGACGAGAAGCTCGACCTGAGCAATCCGGAAAGCATGAGCATCCTTAAGCGCGAGCTGACCGTGCCGGGCGCCGAGCGTATCTGGTACGTGGCGGACGCCTTCCGCGCCGGCATGACCGTCGAAGACATCTTCGGCATGAACATGATCGACCCGTGGTTCCTGGTGCAGATCGAAGATCTGATCAAGGACGAAGAGAAGGTCAAGACCCTCGGTCTGTCCGCCATCGACCGCGACCTGATGTTCAAGCTCAAGCGCAAAGGCTTCTCCGATCAGCGTCTGGCCAAGCTGCTGGGTGTGACCGAGAAGAACCTGCGTACTCACCGTCAAAAACTGGAAGTGTTCCCGGTCTACAAGCGCGTTGACACCTGCGCCGCCGAGTTCGCCACCGACACCGCTTACCTCTACTCGACGTACGAGGAAGAGTGCGAAGCCGCACCGTCCGGTCGCGACAAGATCATGATTCTGGGTGGCGGTCCGAACCGTATCGGCCAGGGCATCGAGTTCGACTACTGCTGCGTACACGCTGCCCTCGCACTGCGCGAAGACGGCTACGAAACCATCATGGTCAACTGCAACCCGGAAACCGTTTCCACCGACTACGACACTTCCGACCGTCTGTACTTCGAGCCGGTAACCCTGGAAGACGTGCTGGAAATCTGCCGCGTCGAGAAGCCGAAAGGCGTAATCGTCCAGTACGGGGGCCAGACGCCGCTGAAACTGGCGCGTGCCCTCGAAGCCGCTGGCGTGCCGATCATCGGTACCAGCCCTGATGCCATCGACCGTGCCGAAGACCGTGAGCGCTTCCAGCAAATGGTTGAGCGCCTGAACCTGCGTCAGCCGCCAAACGCCACCGTGCGCAGCGAAGACGAAGCCGTTCGCGCTGCCGCGAAAATCGGTTATCCGCTGGTGGTTCGCCCGTCCTACGTACTGGGCGGCCGCGCGATGGAAATCGTTTACAAGGAAGACGAACTCAAGCGCTACCTGCGTGACGCGGTGCAAGTGTCCAACGACAGCCCGGTGCTGCTCGACCACTTCCTCAACTGCGCCATCGAGATGGACGTAGATGCGGTCTGCGACGGCAAAGACGTGGTGATCGGCGCGATCATGCAGCACATCGAACAGGCGGGCGTTCACTCCGGTGACTCCGCGTGCTCGCTGCCGCCGTACTCGCTGCCGGCACACATCCAGGACGAGATGCGCGAACAGGTCAAGAAAATGGCCCTGGAACTGGGCGTTGTCGGCCTGATGAACGTGCAACTGGCGCTGCAGGGCGAAGACATCTACGTCATCGAAGTCAACCCGCGCGCTTCGCGTACCGTGCCGTTCGTGTCCAAGTGCATCGGTGTTTCCCTGGCAATGATCGCTGCTCGCGTCATGGCCGGTAAGACCCTGAAGGAAATCGGCTTCACCAAGGAAATCATCCCGAACTTCTACAGCGTGAAAGAGGCGGTGTTCCCGTTCGCCAAATTCCCTGGTGTTGACCCGATCCTCGGCCCAGAGATGAAGTCCACCGGTGAAGTGATGGGCGTCGGCGACACCTTCGGTGAAGCATTCGCCAAGGCCCAGATGGGCGCCAGCGAAGTGCTGCCGACCGGCGGTACCGCGTTCATCAGCGTGCGTGACGATGACAAGCCGCTGGTTGCAGGCGTGGCCCGTGATCTGATCAACTTGGGCTTCGAAGTGGTCGCCACTGCCGGCACTGCCAAGCTGATCGAAGCTGCAGGCCTGAAAGTGCGCCGTGTGAACAAGGTGACCGAGGGGCGTCCGCACGTGGTCGATATGATCAAGAATGACGAAGTCACTCTGATCATCAACACCACCGAAGGCCGTCAGTCGATCGCTGATTCCTACTCCATTCGTCGTAATGCCCTGCAGCACAAGATCTACTGCACCACCACCATTGCTGCGGGCGAAGCTATCTGCGAAGCGCTGAAGTTCGGTCCCGAGAAGACCGTGCGCCGCTTGCAGGATCTACACGCAGGATTGAAGGCATGATCAAATACCCAATGACCGTCCAGGGCGCGAAAGCCCTGGAAGAAGAACACGCTCACCTGACCAAGGTCGTTCGTCCAAAGCTCAGCCAGGACATCGGTACCGCTCGCGAGTTGGGTGACCTGAAGGAAAACGCTGAATACCATGCCGCCCGCGAACAGCAAGGCATGGTCGAGGCGCGGATCCGTGACATCGAAGGCCGGATTCAGAATCAGGTCATCATCGACGTCACGACTATCCCGCACACCGGCAAAGTGATCTTCGGTACTACCGTCGAAATCGCCAACGTCGAGACTGATGAGAGCGTCACTTACCACATCGTGGGTGAGGATGAGGCTGACTTCAAACTCGGCAAGATTTCGGTCGGCTCACCATTGGCCCGTGCCTTGATCGGCAAGGAAGAGGGTGATGTGGTTGCCGTGAAAACGCCGAGTGGCGTTATCGAGTACGAGATTGTCGAAGTCCGTCACATCTGAAGGCAGGCGCCCGCTACGTGCGGGCGCCATGCTTTGGCAGCTGACCCAGATGTTGTGGGTCGGCGGCTTCTGGTTGATACATCTCGGTTTGCGACCGGTGTTGGGCAAGATTGGCCTGGCACCGTTGCTGATCGATGAAGTTGCCGATGCATTCGAAGTGCCGGTGGCGGGTTTTGCCGCGGCATGCGTGATTTTTCAGGCTTTGGTGCTGGTACAGGCCGATGGCCTTGCCAGTCTATGGCGGGATTTTCGCGGGCAGGTGTTGCTGATGGCGTTGTATGCGTGTGCGATGTTTATTGCAGTGCGTGTCGGCTGGCCGCAAGCGCAGCGCTGGCAGGAGTTCAGTTTTCTGCTGTTGGGCTTCTCCGGTGTGGTGTTGGTGTTGCAACCGCTGCCGGGATGGAGTGGCAGGGTGCGCGAAGCACACCCTTGACCCTTGTCATCACTTGAAGCGATGAACGTTCGACAGCTGCTTGTTGACGCTGAAGTTCTTGCGATAAACCAGTGCCATCTTGCCGATGACCTGAACCAGGTCAGCCTTGCCGACCTTGCACAACTCTGCAATGTGCGCCAGGCGCGACTCGCGATCGAGGATGTTGAGCTTGATCTTGATCAGCTCGTGATCCGCCAGTGCGCGTTCGAGTTCGGCTAATACACCTTCAGTCAGACCGTTGTCCGCCACCGTCAAAACCGGCTTCAGGTGGTGGCCAATGGATTTGTACTGTTTCTTCTGCTCTGGAGTGAGCGGCATAATCTGACCCTTTCGTCTGGATTCTGTAAAATGGCGGCCATTTTACCCGAGGGTTCGTGGATCCGCCCAATTAATCACGACCCTAATCATCGAGGTGCCCAATGGCGCGTTCCAAGACAAGCCTTGGTTGGCTGAAACGACATGTCAACGATCCTTATGTGAAGCAGGCGCAGAAGGATGGCTACCGTTCGCGTGCAAGTTACAAGCTTCTGGAGATCCAGGAGAAATACAAGCTGATCCGTTCCGGCATGAGCGTTGTCGACCTGGGCGCAGCGCCCGGCGGCTGGTCGCAGGTCACCAGCCGTCTGATTGGCGGTCAGGGGCGTCTGATCGCTTCGGACATTCTGGAAATGGACAGCATCCCGGACGTGACCTTCATTCAGGGTGACTTCACCGAGGACGAAGTGCTCGCGCGAATCCTTGAGGCCGTGGGTAATTCGCAGGTGGACCTTGTGATTTCCGATATGGCCCCCAATATGAGTGGTACGCCTGAAGTGGATATGCCGAAAGCCATGTTCCTTTGCGAACTGGCGCTTGATCTGGCGGAACGGATACTCAAGCCGGGTGGCAATTTCGTGATCAAGATCTTTCAGGGTGAAGGTTTCGATGTTTACCTGAAGGATGCTCGCAAGAAATTCGACAAGATCCAGATGATCAAGCCGGATTCTTCTCGTGGCAGCTCCCGCGAGCAATATATGCTGGCCTGGGGTTACCGCGGTGGTAACGAGTAAAACGAGGTTTTTTGCCGGGGCGATAGGTTTTTCGTATTTTGCCCCGCGTGCATAAGCGAATATTGTGTAGAAAGTGTTTCACAAAGGGTTACAGACGGCGCCTGCCAGAGTTGTAGGTAATGTAGTAAGTTAGGCCGGTGAATATCATGCGAAGCGCGCGCCAGTAGCGGAGCTTGCTTCAGAGGGTAGTTAATTGAACGATATGGCAAAGAATCTGATCCTGTGGTTGATCATCGCGGCAGTCCTCGTGACGGTGATGAACAACTTCTCCAGCCCTAACGAGCCGCAGACCCTCAACTATTCCGACTTCATCCAGCAGGTCAAGGATGGCAAGGTCGAGCGCGTAGCCGTTGACGGCTATGTGATTACCGGCAAGCGCAACGATGGCGACAGCTTCAAGACCATTCGTCCGGCGATCCAGGACAATGGCCTGATCGGCGACCTGGTCGACAACCACGTTGTGGTTGAGGGCAAGCAGCCTGAACAACAAAGCATCTGGACTCAACTCCTGGTGGCGAGCTTCCCGATCCTGGTGATCATCGCGGTGTTCATGTTCTTCATGCGCCAGATGCAGGGCGGTGCTGGCGGCAAGGGCGGACCGATGAGCTTCGGCAAGAGCAAGGCACGCCTGCTTTCCGAAGATCAGGTGAAAACCACCTTGGCTGACGTTGCAGGTTGCGACGAAGCCAAGGAAGAGGTCGGCGAACTGGTTGAGTTCCTGCGTGATCCGGGCAAGTTTCAGCGCCTGGGTGGTCGTATTCCTCGCGGCGTATTGATGGTCGGCCCTCCGGGTACCGGTAAAACCTTGCTGGCCAAGGCGATTGCCGGCGAAGCGAAGGTTCCGTTCTTCACTATTTCCGGTTCCGACTTCGTTGAAATGTTCGTGGGTGTTGGCGCAAGCCGCGTTCGCGACATGTTCGAGCAGGCCAAGAAGCATGCGCCGTGCATCATCTTCATCGACGAAATCGACGCCGTCGGTCGCCACCGTGGCGCCGGCATGGGCGGCGGTCACGACGAGCGTGAGCAGACTCTCAACCAGTTGCTGGTAGAGATGGATGGCTTTGAAATGAATGACGGCATCATCGTGATCGCCGCTACCAACCGTCCTGACGTACTCGACCCTGCGCTGCTGCGTCCGGGCCGTTTCGACCGTCAGGTCGTTGTAGGTTTGCCGGATATCCGTGGTCGCGAGCAGATCCTCAAGGTTCACATGCGCAAAGTGCCAATGGGTGACGACGTTGCCCCGGCCGTTATCGCACGTGGTACCCCGGGCTTCTCTGGTGCCGATCTGGCCAACCTGGTCAACGAAGCGTCGCTGTTCGCTGCACGCAGCGGCAAGCGCATCGTCGAAATGAAAGAGTTCGAACTGGCCAAAGACAAGATCATGATGGGCGCCGAGCGCAAATCGATGGTCATGTCCGAGAAAGAGAAGCAGAACACCGCTTATCACGAAGCGGGTCACGCTATTGTCGGTCGCGTCGTACCTGAGCATGATCCGGTCTACAAGGTTTCGATCATTCCACGTGGTCGTGCGCTGGGTGTGACCATGTTCCTGCCGGAAGAAGATCGCTACAGCCTGTCCAAACGTGCGTTGATCAGTCAGATCTGCTCGCTGTACGGTGGCCGTATCGCCGAAGAAATGACCCTTGGTTTCGACGGTGTGACCACCGGCGCTTCCAACGACATCATGCGTGCCAGTCAGATTGCGCGGAACATGGTGACCAAGTGGGGTCTGTCGGAAAAGCTCGGTCCGCTGATGTACGCCGAAGAAGAGGGTGAAGTGTTCCTCGGTCGCGGTGGTGGCGGTCAGAATGCAAGTTTCTCCGGTGAGACTGCCAAGCTGATCGACTCCGAAGTGCGCAGCATCATTGACCAGTGCTACGGCACGGCCAAGCAGATCCTCACGGACAACCGTGACAAGCTGGATGCCATGGCTGATGCGCTGATGAAGTACGAAACCATCGATGCCGAGCAGATCGACGACATCATGGCGGGTCGTACGCCTCGCGAACCGCGTGACTGGACCGGTGGCACGGGTACGCCCCCGCCTCCAGTGATTCAGGATGAGCGCCCGGAAACACCGATCGGCGGTCCGGCTGCTGACGTTTAAGGTTTGAAATGACTTCTGTACAGTCCCTGACCCGGTTGCCTTGCGGCAATCGGGTTCTTGATTTGGCCCAGACGCATGTCATGGGTATTCTCAATGTCACTCCCGATTCCTTTTCCGACGGTGGCCGGTACAACCAGCTCGACGTGGCTTTGCGTCACGCCGAAGCCATGGTGGCTGCTGGTGCGACGCTGATCGATGTCGGCGGCGAATCGACCCGGCCTGGCGCTCGAGCGGTTTCGCCGTTGGAGGAGTTGGAACGCGTAGCTCCGATCGTGGAGTTGATCAATCGCGAGCTGGATGTGGTCATCTCGGTCGATACTTCGACGCCAGCGGTGATGCGTGAAACGGCGCGCCTGGGTGCCGGGTTGATCAATGATGTGCGCTCGCTGCGCCGCGATGGCGCGCTGGATGCCGCAGCCGCGACCGGGTTGCCGGTCTGCCTGATGCACATGCTCGGCGAGCCGGGTGACATGCAGGACAATCCGCACTATCAGGACGTTACCCGGGAAGTGGGTGAGTTTCTGGCAGAGCGCATGACTCAATGTGCGGCGGCGGGCATTCCTGCCGAACGGATCATTCTTGATCCCGGTTTCGGTTTCGCGAAAACCCTGCAGCACAATCTAAGCTTGTTCAAGCATATGGAAGCCCTGCATGCGCTGGGGCGTCCGCTATTGGTCGGTGTCTCACGCAAAAGCATGATCGGCCACGCATTGAACCGCCCCGTGGGTGAGCGTCTTTATGGTGGTCTGGCTCTCGCAGCACTCGCGTCGGTTAAAGGAGCGCGTATATTGCGCGTCCATGATGTGGCGGAAACGGTAGACGTGGTGCGCATGCTCGCGGCCGTGGAATCAGCCGAATAAGAATGATGGAGCACTTATGAGCAAGAAATACTTTGGTACTGACGGTATTCGTGGTCGTGTCGGTGAATATCCGATCACTCCTGACTTCATGCTTAAGCTCGGCTGGGCGGCGGGTATGGCCTTTCGCAAGATGGGCGCCTGCAAGGTGCTGGTCGGCAAGGACACGCGCATCTCTGGCTACATGTTCGAATCGGCACTTGAAGCAGGCCTGACCTCGGCTGGTGCGGACGTGATGCTGCTCGGTCCGATGCCGACGCCTGCCATTGCTTATCTGGCGCGCACGTTCCAGGCTGAAGCCGGGATCGTGATCAGTGCTTCGCACAATCCGCATGACGATAACGGCATCAAGTTTTTCTCCGGCAAGGGCACAAAGCTGCCTGATGAGCTGGAGCTGATGATCGAAGAGCTGCTCGATACCCCAATGACTGTGGTTGAGTCGAGCAAGATCGGCAAGGTGTCGCGCATCAATGACGCCTCCGGCCGCTACATCGAATTCTGCAAAAGCAGTGTGCCGACCGGTACCAGTTTTTCCGGTTTGAAGATCGTGCTCGATTGTGCGCACGGTGCGACCTACAAGGTTGCTCCGAGTGTGTTCCGTGAGCTGGGTGCTGAAGTGGTCGTGCTGTCGGCGCAGCCCAACGGTCTGAACATCAATGACAATTGCGGCTCGACCCATATGGGTCAGCTGCAGGCCGCGGTTCTGGCCGAGCACGCTGATCTGGGCATCGCCTTTGATGGTGACGGTGATCGGGTGTTGATGGTTGATCACACTGGCGCCATCGTTGATGGTGATGAGTTGCTGTTCATCATTGCGCGCGATCTGCACGGGCGGGGCAAATTGCAGGGCGGCGTAGTCGGTACGCTGATGAGCAACCTGGGTCTTGAACTCGCGCTGGCAGAGCTCTCGATACCATTCATTCGTGCCAATGTCGGTGACCGTTATGTGATCGCCGAACTGCTGGAGCGCGACTGGCTGGTAGGCGGTGAAAACTCGGGGCATATCGTCTGCTTCAATCACACCACCACCGGTGATGCGATCATTGCTGCGCTCCAGGTGCTGATGGCACTGAAGGCCCGCAATGAAGGTCTTGCGCAAACGCGTCAGGCCTTGCGCAAGTGTCCTCAGGTGCTGATCAATGTGCGTTTTGGTGGCGGTGAAAGTCCGCTTGAGCATCCGGCGGTCAAGGAAGCCAGTGCGCGTGTCACCCAGGCAATGGCGGGGCGTGGCCGGGTACTTCTGCGCAAGTCCGGTACAGAGCCTTTGGTGCGTGTGATGGTCGAAGGTGAGGATGAAACTCAGGTTCGCAGCTACGCCGAAGAACTGGCAAAACTGGTAAGTGAAGTTTCTGCCTGATTCGGCTTGCCAGCCATGATTGTGTTGGGTAACATCTGCGCCCACTTTGACCGACGAGGTACAGCATGCGTCGCCCTATGGTAGCTGGTAACTGGAAGATGCACGGTACCCGCGCCAGCGTCGCTGAGCTGATCAACGGCCTTCGTCATCTGGCCTTGCCAAGCGGTGTTGATGTCGCGGTATTCCCGCCTTGCTTGCATATCAATCAAGTGATTGATGGCTTGAAAGGCAAATCGATTTCGGTCGGTGCGCAGAATTCTGCGGTGGAATCCATGCAAGGTGCATTGACCGGTGAAATTGCACCGAGTCAGTTGGTGGATGCAGGTTGTTCCCTGGTGCTTGTCGGGCACTCCGAACGCCGCCAGATAATGGGCGAGCGAGACGGGATGCTGAATCGCAAGTTCGCAGCGGCACAGGCATGTGGCTTGATTCCGGTGTTGTGTGTAGGGGAAACCCTCGAGCAGCGCGAAGCCGGAAAAACTCTTGAAGTTGTCGGGCGTCAGCTGGGCAGCATCATCGAGGAGCTGGGTGTTGGTGCCTTTGCCAAGGCAGTCATTGCTTACGAGCCTGTCTGGGCCATTGGTACCGGGCTGACTGCAACGCCGCAACAGGCTCAGGATGTGCATAAAGCCATTCGCGAGCAGTTGGCGGCAGAGAATTCTGAAGTCGCACGAGGTGTGCGGCTTCTATACGGCGGCAGCGTGAAGGCGGCCAATGCGGTCGAACTGTTCGGCATGCCGGATATCGATGGGGGGCTCATTGGTGGAGCTTCCCTGAATGCAGATGAGTTCGGTGCGATTTGTCGCGCCGCGGGAAACTGAAAAAATGCTGGAAACAGTCGTAGTCGTTTTTCATCTGCTGGGTGCATTGGGCGTAGTTGCTCTGGTTTTGCTGCAGCAGGGTAAGGGTGCGGACGCTGGCGCGTCTTTCGGAGCAGGTGCTTCAAATACTGTGTTCGGAAGCCAAGGTTCCTCTACCTTTCTTAGTAAGTTTACTGCTATACTTGCCGCCGGTTTCTTCATAACCAGCTTGGGGTTAGGTTACTTTGCTAAAGAGAAGGCTCATCAGCTGACTCAAGCAGGTTTGCCAGATCCAGCAGTGTTGGAAGTACCTAAGCAACAACAACCGGCTTCTGATGATGTCCCGGTGCTTCAAGAGCAAAAGTCGGCTACTCCAGCGACTGACGTACCTCCAGCTCAAGAGCAGAAGTAAGAAGGGTTTCAAACGTAGTTTTGCCGAGGTGGTGGAATTGGTAGACACGCAACCTTGAGGTGGTTGTGCCCATAGGGTGTAGGGGTTCGAGTCCCCTTCTCGGTACCAATTAGTCAGGAGAGCCCGCTGTTGCGGGCTTTCTTGCAGGTGGAAGGTTACATTGACCCTATAAGGGATCGGTCGTATACTTCCGCCCCAGCTTTGTCGCGGGGTGGAGCAGTCTGGTAGCTCGTCGGGCTCATAACCCGAAGGTCGTCGGTTCAAATCCGGCCCCCGCAACCAGTTTAAGGAGCCCCTTTTCAGGGGCTTTTTGTTAGCTGGACACTTTCTACGCCGATGTTCGACGGCGTTTCAAGGATGGGCGTTTCGCCCATTTTTTTATTTTGCAGCGCATGCATTTACATGCACGAGGGGGTTCAGGTGTCGAGCAAGCTAGAAGAGTTGCAGGCCTTGTTGGCCCCGGTGGTCGTGGCCCTAGGCTATGAATGCTGGGGTATCGAGTTTTCGGCTCAAGGTCGTCACTCGATGTTGCGCGTTTATATCGATAAAGAGGGTGGCGTGCTGGTGGACGATTGCGCCATTGTCAGCCGTCAGATCAGCGGTGTCCTGGATGTTGAAGATCCGATCTCCGTTGAATACACCCTCGAAGTTTCCTCGCCTGGCATGGAACGCCCACTGTTCACTCTTGAGCAGTTTGCAAAATTTGCCGGTGAACAAGTGAAGATCAAGCTGCGCTCGCCTTTTGAAGGTCGACGCAACTTTCAGGGCCTTCTGCGCGGTGTAGAAGAACAGGATGTCGTGGTGCAGGTAGATGACCATGAATTCCTGTTGCCGATCGATATGATCGACAAGGCCAACATTATTCCCAGTTTTGACTGAGACGCGGATCCCGCGGATCCAATGGCTTGCGAAAGGCGAGGCGTACGATGAGCAAAGAAGTACTGCTGGTTGTTGAGTCGGTATCCAATGAAAAGGGCGTACCGGCAAGCGTGATTTTTGAAGCGCTGGAGCTGGCTCTGGCCACTGCTACCAAAAAGCGTTTTGAAGACGAAGTTGACCTGCGTGTGGAAATTAATCGCCACACCGGTTCCTACGAGACTTTCCGTCGCTGGACAGTCGTCGAAGAGAATGATCTCGACGATCCTGCGATCGAAACCTGGCCAAGCAAGGTTGCCGAAACGCATCCGGGCGCCAAGGTCGGCGACGTCGTCGAAGAAAAGATCGAATCCATCGAGTTCGGCCGCATTGCAGCACAGACCGCCAAACAGGTCATCGTGCAGAAAGTGCGTGAAGCCGAGCGCGCTCAAGTGGTCGACGCCTATCGCGAGCGCCTGGGAGAAATCATCTCCGGCACCGTGAAGAAAGTCACCCGCGACAATGTGATCGTCGATCTGGGTAACAACGCCGAAGCGTTGCTGGCCCGTGAAGACATCATTTCTCGCGAAACCTTCCGTGTCGGTGTGCGTCTGCGTGCACTGCTTAAGGAAATCCGCACCGAGAACCGCGGCCCGCAGCTGATCCTGTCGCGTACCGCGCCGGAAATGCTGATCGAGCTGTTCCGTATCGAAGTGCCGGAAATCGCTGAAGGCCTGATCGAAGTCATGGCGGCGTCCCGTGATCCGGGTTCGCGTGCCAAGATCGCTGTCCGTTCCAAGGACAAACGCATCGACCCGCAGGGCGCGTGCATCGGTATGCGCGGTTCGCGCGTCCAGGCCGTGTCGGGCGAGTTGGGTGGCGAGCGTGTCGATATCGTCCTGTGGGACGATAACCCGGCGCAGTTCGTGATCAATGCCATGTCGCCGGCAGAAGTGGCGGCCATTATCGTTGACGAAGATGCCCATGCAATGGACATCGCCGTTGGCGCAGACAATCTGGCTCAGGCCATCGGTCGAGGTGGTCAGAACGTGCGTCTGGCGAGCCAGTTGACTGGCTGGACCCTGAACGTGATGACCGAATCGGACATCCAGGCTAAACAGCAAGCAGAAACCGGCGACATCCTGCGCAACTTCATCGACGAGCTGGAAGTCGACGAAGAACTGGCTCAGGTGCTGGTAGATGAAGGCTTCACCAGCCTGGAAGAGATTGCCTACGTACCGTTGGAAGAAATGCTCAACATCGACGGCTTTGACGAAGATATCGTCAACGAGCTTCGCGCTCGTGCCAAGGATCGTTTGTTGACCAAAGCCATCGCTACTGAGGAAAAGCTGGCAGACGCCCATCCGGCCGAAGACCTGCTCTCGCTTGAGGGTATGGACAAGGATTTGGCGATGGAACTGGCGGTGCGCGGCGTAATTACCCGCGAAGACCTGGCCGAGCAGTCTATTGACGACCTGCTCGACATCGACGGCATTGACGATGATCGTGCCGGCAAGTTGATCATGGCCGCCCGAGCCCACTGGTTCGAGTAATTAGGCGCGGCCTGAGGAGAGAAGTGCATGACGCAAGTCACGGTGAAACAACTGGCCGATGAGGTCAAAACACCGGTAGAGCGCCTGTTGCAGCAGATGCGTGAGGCAGGTCTGCCGCACACCGCCGCCGAAGAAAATGTGACTGACAGTGAGAAGCAATCCCTGCTGACTCACTTGAAGAGCAGCCACAAGGCGAAAGTGGAAGAACCACGCAAGATCACGCTGCAGCGTAAAACCACCAGCACCCTGCGTGTGGCTGGTAGCAAGAGCATCAGCGTTGAAGTTCGCAAGAAGAAAGTTTTCGTACAGCGTAGCCCGGAAGAAATCGAAGCCGAGCGCAAGCGTGAACTGGAAGAGCGTCGCGCAGTAGAAAATGCTGCTCGTCAGAAGGCTGAAGAAGAAGCCAAGCAGCGCGCTGAAGAAGAAGCGCGTCGCCAGCCTGCTGCTGCGCCGTCCGCTCCTGCCGAAGCTGTTGCAGCACCTGCGCCAGTCGCTGAACCAGTGCGCGACGCCGCGCCGGTTGCTGCTGCGCCGGCTGCCGACACTCGCAAGCGTGACGAACAGCGCCGTCCGGACAAGCCACGTGCCGACGATAACAATCGTCGCGGCGGTGGTGGCGATGGCGAGCGCAAAAACGCTCCGCATCGCGCATCGGTCAAAGAAAAAGCGCCGGCTCCACGTGTGGCGCCACGCACTACCGACGAAGAAAGCGATGGCTTCCGTCGTGGTGGTCGCGGCAAGGCCAAGCTGAAAAAACGCAACGCTCACGGTTTCCAGAACCCTACCGGTCCTGTCGTGCGTGAAGTGAAGATCGGCGAGACCATCACTGTTGGCGATCTCGCTCAGCAGATGTCGGTCAAGGCTGCTGAAATCATCAAGTTCATGTTCAAACTGGGCACTCCAGCGACCATCAACCAGGTACTCGATCAGGAAACTGCTCAACTGGTAGCTGAAGAGCTGGGCCACAAAGTGACCCTGGTCAGCGACACCGCCCTGGAAGATTCCCTGGCCGAGTCCCTGAAGTTTGAAGGTGAGGCAGTTTCCCGTGCGCCAGTCGTGACCGTAATGGGCCACGTTGACCACGGTAAGACTTCCCTGCTCGACTACATCCGTCGTGCCAAGGTAGCAGCGGGCGAAGCCGGCGGCATTACCCAGCACATCGGTGCGTACCACGTTGAAACCGACCGCGGCATGGTGACGTTCCTCGATACCCCTGGTCACACTGCGTTTACCGCAATGCGTGCCCGTGGTGCCAAGGCGACCGACATCGTGATCCTGGTGGTTGCGGCGGACGACGGCGTGATGCCGCAAACCATCGAGGCTGTTCAGCACGCTCAGGCGGCTGGCGTTCCTCTGGTGGTTGCGGTGAACAAGATCGACAAGCCGGGTGCCGACCTCGATCGCATCCGCAGCGAACTGTCGGTTCACGGCGTGACCTCCGAAGACTGGGGTGGCGACACTCCATTCGTACCGGTCTCGGCGAAAATGGGTACCGGCGTTGACGAGCTGCTCGAAGCGGTTCTGCTGCAGGCCGAAGTACTCGAACTTACCGCCACTCCATCGGCTCCTGGCCGTGGCGTAGTCGTCGAATCGCGTCTGGACAAGGGCCGTGGCCCGGTAGCCACTGTTCTGGTTCAGGACGGTACGCTGCGTCAAGGCGACATGGTGCTGGTCGGCTCGAACTATGGCCGCGTGCGCGCCATGCTCGACGAGAACGGCAAGCCGATCAAGGAAGCAGGTCCGGCCATTCCGGTCGAGATCCTGGGTCTTGACGGTACGCCGGACGCTGGCGACGAGATGAGCGTGGTTGCCGACGAGAAGAAAGCCCGTGAAGTGGCTCTGTTCCGTCAAGGCAAGTTCCGCGAAGTCAAACTGGCTCGCGCTCACGCCGGCAAGCTGGAAAACATCTTCGAAAACATGGGCCAGGAAGAGAAGAAGACGCTCAACATCGTCCTCAAATCCGACGTCCGTGGTTCGCTGGAAGCTTTGCAGGGCGCTCTGAACGGCCTGGGCAACGACGAAGTGCAAGTGCGCGTAGTCGGTGGCGGTGTCGGTGGTATCACCGAATCCGACGCCAACCTGGCACTGGCTTCCAACGCTGTACTGTTCGGCTTCAACGTGCGTGCCGATGCTGGCGCACGGAAGATCGTCGAGCAGGAAGGTCTGGACATGCGTTACTACAACGTGATCTACGACATCATCGAAGACGTCAAGAAAGCCCTGACCGGCATGCTCGGCAGCGATGTTCGCGAGAACATCCTGGGTGTGGCCGAAGTGCGTGATGTGTTCCGTTCGCCGAAGTTTGGCGCGATCGCCGGTTGCATGGTGATCGAAGGTGTTGTGCACCGTAACCGTCCGATCCGTGTACTGCGTGAAGACATCGTTATCTTCGAAGGCGAGCTGGAATCCCTGCGCCGCTTCAAGGATGACGCTTCCGAAGTACGTGCCGGCATGGAATGCGGTATCGGCGTGAAGAGCTACAACGACGTCAAAGTCGGTGACAAGATCGAAGTCTTCGAGAAGGTTCAGGTTGCTCGCAGCCTCTGACTCGCGCACTTCAAGGGCCACGCCGAGCCGCCGCATGCAGATGCGCGCCACGGCGTCAGGACTCTAAACGCAACGCCCGGTCTGGCTTTTGTCAGGCCGGGCGTTTGCCGCTTTCAGACCTTGCGGGTTTCACCGTGGGGCAGTAACAGGTAACAAAATCATGGCAAAAGAATACAGCCGTACCCAACGTATCGGCGATCAGATGCAGCGTGAGCTGGCCCAGCTGATCCGTCGTGAAGTCAAAGATCCGCGCGTCGGCCTGGTCACCATTACCGCTGTGGAAGTCAGCCGTGACGTCGGTCACGCGAAGATCTTCATCACCGTGATGGGGCAGGACAACGCTGAAGACATCGCGCAAAGCATCAAGGTGCTCAATGCTGCCGCAGGTTTCCTGCGCATGCAGCTGGCCCGTGAAATGAAGCTGCGCAGCGTGCCGCAATTGCACTTCCACTACGACGAAAGCGTCGTGCGTGGCGCGCATCTGTCGGCCCTGATCGAGCGCGCCGTGGCTGAGGACAATCAGCACGTGGTCGCTGCACCTGAAGACACCAAGGAGTAATTCGGTGGCTCAGGTCAAACGTATCCGTCGTAACGTCAGCGGTATCATCCTGCTCGACAAGCCTCTGGGGTTCACCTCCAACGCCGCGTTGCAGAAGGTTCGCTGGTTGCTCAACGCCGAGAAGGCCGGTCACACCGGCAGTCTCGACCCGCTGGCCACCGGTGTCTTGCCGCTGTGCTTTGGTGAGGCAACGAAGTTCTCGCAATACCTGCTCGATTCCGACAAGGGTTACGAAACCCTGGCGCAACTGGGCAAGACCACTACCACGGCGGACGCCGAGGGTGAGGTTTTGCAGGAGCGCCCGGTGACCGTTGGTCGCGCCGATGTCGAAGCGGTTCTGCCGAAATTTCGTGGGCAAATCAGTCAGATACCGCCGATGTACTCGGCACTCAAGCGTGACGGTCAGCCGCTGTACAAGCTGGCCCGTGCAGGCGAAGTAGTGGAGCGCGAACCGCGTTCTGTTACTATTGCGCGCTTGGAATTGCTGGCCTTCGAAGGCGATACTGCGCGTCTTGCGGTGGATTGCAGCAAGGGCACCTATATCCGCACCCTGGTGGAGGATATCGGTGAGCAACTCGGTTGTGGTGCGTACGTCGCGGAACTGCGTCGTACCCAGGCCGGGCCTTTCACCCTGGCGCAGACCGTGACCCTCGAAGAGCTGGAAGCGGTACATGCCGAAGGCGGCAACGAAGCGGTCGACCGCTTCCTGATGCCATCGGACAGCGGCCTGCAGGATTGGCCGCTGCTGCACTTCTCCGAAGCGAGTGCGTTCTACTGGCTCAACGGCCAGCCGGTACGTGCCCCGGATGCTCCGAAGTTCGGCATGGTACGGGTACAGGATCACAATGGTCGCTTCATCGGTATCGGTGAAGTGAGCGAAGACGGGCGCATCGCGCCGCGTCGACTGATTCGGTCAGAATGACCGAACGAGTGTGGCTGTTAACAGGCACGGTCACTACTCATTTATAGATACAGGGATTTGTCCCTGGCCTGTTGAAACTGTTTTTGAAACAGTTTCCTGATAAAAGGATTGCCTCATGGCTCTCGACGTTCAAGAAAAAGCTCAAATCGTTGCCGACTACCAGCAAGCTGTTGGTGATACTGGTTCGCCAGAAGTGCAAGTTGCACTGCTGACCGCCAACATCAACAAACTGCAAGGTCACTTCAAGGCCAACGGTAAAGACCACCACTCCCGTCGTGGTCTGATCCGCATGGTAAACCAGCGTCGCAAGCTGCTGGACTACCTGAAAGGCAAAGATCTGAGCCGTTACAGCGCTCTGATCGGCCGCCTGGGTCTGCGTCGCTAATCAGCGATTGCGCTATGAGGTTGGTTGTCTGTCAGGCATCAGCGGTTTTCCGCTGGTGGTTGGCAGGCTCCCAGCCTCAAGTTTTATCTGCACTACCGTTTTACCCGGACAGTCAGCGGGCCGATTCCCGACATTGCCCAAGAATTTCGCAAGAAACCAGTTCCCCCAAGAGCCACAAAGAAGGTAGGACACCGTGAACCCGGTAATCAAAAAATTCCAGTTCGGTCAGTCGACCGTTACCCTCGAGACTGGCCGTATCGCCCGTCAGGCCTCCGGCGCAGTATTGGTCACCGTTGACGACGACGTCAGCGTATTGGTGACCGTAGTCGGTGCCAAGCAAGCCGATCCAGGCAAGGGCTTCTTCCCTCTGTCCGTTCACTACCAGGAAAAGACTTACGCTGCCGGTAAGATCCCTGGCGGTTTCTTCAAGCGTGAAGGCCGTCCTTCCGAGAAAGAAACCCTGACTTCCCGACTGATCGACCGTCCGATCCGTCCGCTGTTCCCGGAAGGCTTCATGAACGAAGTGCAGGTTGTCTGCACCGTCGTTTCCACCAGCAAGAAGACCGATCCGGACATCGCTGCGATGATCGGTACCTCGGCTGCCCTGGCCATCTCGGGCATTCCGTTCGACGGCCCGATCGGCGCCGCCCGTGTAGCGTTCCACGAAAGCACCGGCTACCTGCTGAACCCGACCTACGAGCAGCAAGCTGCTTCGAGCCTGGACATGGTCGTTGCCGGTACTGCCGACGCCGTACTGATGGTTGAATCGGAAGCCAAAGAGCTGACCGAAGACCAGATGCTGGGCGCGGTACTGTTTGCTCACGACGAGTTCCAGGTGGTGATCAACGCCGTCAAAGAACTGGCCGCTGAAGCTGCCAAGCCAACCTGGACCTGGGCTCCTGCTCCAGAAGCCACCGAACTGCTGGGCGCGATCCGTGCCGAGTTCGGCGAAGCGATCTCCCAGGCTTACACCATCACCGTCAAGGCTGACCGCTACGCACGTCTGGGCGAGCTGAAAGACCAGGTCGTTGCCAAGCTGTCCGGCGAAGAAGGCCAGCCTTCTGCTGCTGACGTCAAAGCCGCTTTCGGCGAAATCGAATACCGCACCGTTCGCGAAAACATCGTTAACGGCAAGCCACGTATCGACGGCCGCGACACCCGCACCGTACGTCCGCTGAACATCGAGGTCGGCGTTCTGCCGAAGACTCACGGTTCGGCGCTGTTCACCCGTGGCGAAACCCAGGCTCTGGTAGTCGCGACGCTGGGTACTGCCCGCGACGCACAGCTGCTGGACACCCTGGAAGGCGAGAAAAAAGACCCGTTCATGCTGCACTACAACTTCCCTCCGTTCTCGGTGGGCGAGTGCGGTCGCATGGGTGGTGCCGGTCGTCGTGAAATCGGTCACGGCCGTCTGGCCCGTCGTTCGGTTTCGGCCATGCTGCCAGCCGCTGACGTGTTCCCGTACACCATCCGTGTGGTTTCGGAAATCACCGAATCCAACGGTTCGAGCTCGATGGCTTCCGTTTGCGGCGCTTCCCTGGCCCTGATGGACGCTGGTGTGCCAATGAAGGCACCGGTTGCCGGTATCGCCATGGGTCTGGTTAAAGAAGGCGAGAAGTTCGCCGTCCTGACCGACATCCTCGGTGACGAAGACCACCTGGGCGACATGGACTTCAAAGTAGCCGGTACCGCCAAAGGCGTTACTGCGCTGCAGATGGACATCAAGATCAAGGGCATCACCGAAGAGATCATGGAAATCGCTCTGGGCCAAGCCCTGGAAGCGCGCCTGAACATCCTCGGCCAGATGAACCAGATCATCGGCCAGTCGCGTACCGAACTGTCGGCCAACGCTCCGACCATGATCGCGATGAAGATCGACACCGACAAGATCCGTGACGTTATCGGTAAAGGTGGCGCGACCATCCGTGCGATCTGCGAAGAAACCAAGGCTTCGATCGACATCGAAGACGACGGCTCGATCAAGATCTTCGGCGAAACCAAGGATGCCGCAGAGGCTGCTCGTCAGCGCGTTCTGAGCATCACTGCAGAAGCCGAGATCGGCAAGATCTACGTCGGCAAGGTTGAACGCATCGTCGACTTCGGCGCATTCGTCAACATCCTGCCGGGCAAGGACGGTCTGGTGCACATCTCGATGCTGAGCGACGCTCGCGTAGAGAAAGTCACCGACATCCTGAAAGAAGGCCAGGAAGTGGAAGTGCTGGTACTGGACGTGGACAACCGCGGCCGTATCAAGCTGTCCATCAAAGACGTGGCAGCGGCCAAGGCTTCGGGCGTTTAATCAGCCCACAGCTTTAGCGCAATGAAAATGCCCCGCCGTGAAAACGGCGGGGCATTTTTTTGTCTGCGAAATACCGGGACAGGCTTTGAAGTTGCCGGACTTCAAGACCGGTGCTAGGTTTAGCCCACCGCCCGTGTAGCTCAGCCGGTAGAGCAGCGCACTCGTAACGCGAAGGTCGCAGGTTCGATTCCTGTCTCGGGCACCATCCCCTCGCGCAATCCCGCGATTTATGTCTCCCAGGTCAAAGTTTTTGTGCGAGAGATGTAAAGAGCCGTGTAATTCGTCGTGCAAACGTCCTATATTCGGTGCCTGCATGAGCATCGCTTAGCAGTTTTCAGATGATCCCGAATGGTTCCGAAGGCCGGACAATCCGCGTCAGAGAGATCCTTGATGATCCAGATCCATCCTCCATTCTTACGATCAGCGAGAACGCCATGACCGAATTAACTCAAGAGCAACGTCACGCACTAGCGCTGGAAAAATACATTCAGGACGTCCCGGACCTGAAAGAAGAGATCAAGGACCTGAGTCCTGATGATCAGAAAGACCAGATCCAGTGGGCGTTCGAGGACGAAGCCGAAGCCCAGGGCTTGCAGCCGTGGGAGCTGACGCTCAAGTACACCAGCACCCCTGAAGAGTTTGAGGCCAAGCGCCTGGAGCTGCACAAGGAGGCGGCCGAGGTGTTGGGCGTCGAGTGGGACGAGTACTGCGAGATGAACAATCTGGTGGTCTGAAACAAAAACGCCAGCCTCAACCGGGCTGGCGTTTTTTATTGCGTGACAGCCTCAGAGGCTCAGACGCATCGACAGGTCCACCGCCTTCACGTCCTTGGTCATCGCCCCGATCGAGATGTAATCCACGCCGGTTTCGGCGATCGGCAGCAGCGTGCTTTCGTTGATGCCGCCGCTGGCTTCCAGTTTGGCCTTGCCGCCGTTCAAGCGGACAGCTTCGCGCATGTCGTCCAGGCTCAGTTCGTCGAGCATGATGATGTCGGCGCCGGCAGTCAGCGCCTCCTTCAGTTCTTCCAGGCTCTCCACTTCGACTTCCACCGGTTTGCCCGGCGCGATCTTGTGCGCGGCGGCGATGGCCTGCGCGATGCCGCCGCTGGCAGCGATGTGGTTTTCCTTGATCAGGAACGCGTCGTAGAGGCCGATGCGGTGGTTGTGGCAACCACCGCAGGTCACTGCGTATTTCTGCGCCAGACGCAGGCCCGGCAGGGTCTTGCGGGTATCCAGCAGCTTGACCTGGGTTTGCGCCACGAAGTCCGCCAGATATTGCGCACGCGTGGCCACGCCGGACAGCAGTTGCAGGAAGTTCAGCGCGCTGCGTTCGCCAGTCAGCAACGAACGGGCCGGGCCCTCCAGATGAAACAACGGCTGATTGGGTTTGACCCGTTCACCGTCCCGTACCTGCCAGTGCACCGCGACGCGCGGATCGAGCTGGCGAAACACCGTGTCGACCCACGCCGTGCCGCAGATAACCGCCTCGTCGCGAGTGATGATGGTGGCTTTGGCCAGACGTTCGGCCGGGATCAGTTGTGCGGTGATGTCGCCGCTGCCGACATCTTCGAGCAACGCACGGCGCACGTTGGCTTCGATTTCGGCGGTCAGATCGGCGAGACGTAGATTCGGCATAACGGGCTCCACAAACTAAGTGCGCCGATTATAGGGGCATGGCGAGAGCCAACCCAAGGCGAGAACGCGCGTGCCTGACTGCAACTGGTCGATTTCCTGTGAGCAAAGCGCGGTTTTTCGTGGTCACTGCAAGGTGCGACGGCATAGGGGAAACCCTGACGGCTATAGCGCCGGGGACAAGTTTTGCAAGATAATCCGCCTTGCATTTGACGTCATAGCTTTGACGTCTCCCGCTCCCACAGGGACCTGTGTTGTAACTGACCAGTGAAATCACCGTTTCAGGAGGCTTGGATGCACAACGACGGGAATGTAGTGCCTTTGCACAAGGCCGCTACCGATCAGGCGAATCATTCGCCGCTCGCCCGCCTGCCTGTGATTCTGCTTCAGGTCCGCGACAAGGCCGCCCAGCAACTGCGCCACGGTTTGCAGGAGTTGTTCGATAATGCCGACGACACCCTGTTCGAAATGGCCGACCGAGCGCGCAACGATGTCGAGCAGAACATCTTTTTCGAAGCCATGCGCGACCTGCGCCTCAAGCGCAAAAACATCGAACGGGGTTTTCTCGAGCAATTCTTCGAAGCCTTTGTCGCGCTGATTCAATACGAAGTCGTGCAACCCGCGTTGCCCGGCACGCTGATATTCGAGGATTCGGCACCGCGTACCGATGACATGGAGCGCAGCGTGGCGGTCGAGACCATGGTCGGGCGGGTGCTCAAGCGTGATGGCTTTGCTCTTGATCAACTGACCGCACGCCTCAACGTGTTGCTGGGCAAGGATTTCGATAACCAACACAACCCGCTCGGCCCGGCGATGCTCTGCGAGTTCTTTCTGCAGGCCGGACGTAACCTGGGCGTGGAGATCAAGGTCAAGCTGATCCTGCTCAAACTGTTCGAACGCTATGTGCTGGCCGATACCGAGCAGTTGTATGCCGAAGCCAATCAATTGCTGGTCGCCACCGGCGTGTTGCCTGAGTTGAAACCGGCCCCCGCACGCCGCGCAATCGAGCGTGCGGCAGCAAGCATCAGCAGCGAAGAGAGTGACGAACCCGCGCCCGCCGACGAAGGCGTGCAGGAAGTCTTCGCCGCGTTGCAGGAACTGCTGCTGCACGTGCGCGGCAGTGTCGCGCCGACCCTGGAGCCGAGTGCGGCGGCGCAACCGATCAGCACCCGTGATCTACTGCGCCTGCTTTCACACTTGCAGCAATACGTCCCGGCGCTGGCGGCGCAGGACGATTTCGATCTGCGCAATCAGCTTGAGCAGCTGCTGACGCGGGTCAGCGTGAGGAGCGGCAAATCACGCATCGTCGACGGCGCGGATGAAGACGTGATCAACCTGATCGCCATGGTCTTCGATTGCATCCTCGAAGACCGTAACCTGCCGGATTCGCTCAAGGCGTTGATCGCGCGTTTGCAGATTCCGATGCTCAAGGTGGCAGTACTCGACAAAAGTTTCTTCAGCCGCAGCAGCCACCCGGCGCGGCGCCTGCTCAATGAAATCGCCGATGCCGCCATGGGTTGGGGCGATTGCAATGGCGAGGCGCGTGACAGCCTGTATCTGCGCATCGAACAAGTGGTGCAGCGCCTGTTGAGTGACTTCGTCGACGACCCGGCGATTTTCTCCGAGTTGCTCGCCGATTTCCTGGCCTTCACCAGTGATGAGCGGCGGCGCAGCGAATTGCTCGAACAGCGTTTGCGCGATGCCGAGGAAGGGCGGGCGAAAACCGAACTGGCTCGGCAGCGAGTCGAGCATGTGCTGAACCAGGCGTTGCTGGGTAAAGTCCTGCCGCCGTCGGTGGTGACCTTTGTGCGTGATGCGTGGAGCAAAGTGCTGCTGCTGACCTGCCTCAAACATGGCGACCACTGCGCTGAATGGCAGGCCGATGTGCAGACCATGGAGCAATTGATCTGGAGCGTGCAGCGTCACGACGAGGCGGACGCCGGTCTGCAGTTGCTGGCGCTGGTGCCAGGGTTGCTCAAATCATTGCGTGATGGCCTGAGCAGCTCGGCGTTTGATCCGTTCGCCACCAGCGAATTTTTCAGCGAGCTGGAAGCGCTGCATGTGCGTGTGCTTGAACCGCTCACCGAGCAGCCGCCGGCCGATGCGCCGGCGTTGGTGGAGGTGTCGCAGCACATCACCCTGCGTAGCGCCGACGAGGGCGCGATCGGCGTGAATGCCAGCGGCCTGGCGCATGACGACCCGGGGCTGCGTCAGTTGGAGCAACTGCGCCTGGGCAGTTGGGTGGCGTTCCAGGAAGACGACGAGCACAGCCTGCGCTGCAAACTGGCAGCGATCATCGAAGCCACCGGCAAATACGTGTTTGTCGACCGCACCGGGATGAAAGTGCTGGAGCGCAGCCGCGTCGAGCTGGCCCTCGAGTTCCGCCGTGGCGCGGTGCGGGCGCTGGATGACACCTTGCTGTTCGATCGGGCGCTGGAATCGGTGCTCGGCAATCTGCGGCGACTCAATCGCGGCAAGTGATCGCGCGCCGGGGGCCGATCACGGCATACTGGGCGCCAACACAGTCGGCGTTGAAGGAATCGGTATGCAGTTGGATCCCGCTAGCGGGTGGTGTCACGGGGTACAGGTCTGCCCATCGCCCAACTTCAATGAACGCCCTGCGGGCGAAATCTCCCTGTTGGTGATCCACAACATCAGCCTGCCGCCGGCGCAGTTCGCCACCGGCAAGGTGCAGGAATTTTTCCAGAATCGTCTGGATGTCACCGAGCATCCCTATTTTGCAGGGATTGCCGACCTGCGCGTCTCGGCGCATTTTCTGATCGAACGTGACGGCAGCGTCACCCAGTTTGTCTCCTGTCTTGAGCGGGCGTGGCATGCGGGCGTGTCGATGTTCGAAGGCCGGGAAACCTGTAACGATTTTTCCGTGGGCATCGAGCTCGAAGGCACTGATGATCTGCCCTTTACCGATGCGCAGTATCAGGCGCTGATCACGTTGACGCGTCAGCTGCAAACAGCATTTCCGGCTATCACCGGCGCCCGTATCTGCGGGCACAGCGACATCGCACCCGGGCGCAAGACCGATCCTGGCCCGGCATTCGACTGGGCGCGTTACCGCGCAGCCCTGGCACAAGAGGAAGGACAATGAGTTTTCTGGTGTTACTGCTGGCGGTCTGGATCGAGAAATTCTCGGCCCTGCGCCATCGGGTTCAACGCGATGGCGGATGGATCCGCGAACTGCACAAACTCGAAACCAGCGAGCGCCTGGCCCAGCGACCATGGCTGGTGCTGACGATTCTGGTGTTGCTGCCGGTGGCGCTGCTCGCCTTTTTGCTGGTGGTACTGGAACCCGTCGCGTACGGCTTGCTGGCCTTGCCGGTGCACTTGCTGGTGGTGATTTACGCCTTGGGGCGCGGTGATCTGCTTGGCGGCCTCGGGCCGTTTCGTGACGCCTGGCGCCGTGAAGACCTGCAAGCGGCCGCGCATGTGGCCAAGCGTGATCTGGATATCTGCGCCGACAGTGGTGAGCAATTGCTGGATCGGGTTCAAGGGCACCTGTTGTGGCAGGCCTATCAAAGTTTCTTCGCGGTGATCTTCTGGTACTTCGTGCTTGGCCCGGTGGCGGCGCTGGCTTATCGCTTGCTCGCATTGGCTGAAGAGCACAGCCAGAACCCGGCGCTCGCCGAACGCGCCGGCCAGTTACGTCACGCCTTTGACTGGTTGCCGGTGCGCTTGCTCGCCGCCAGTCTGGCTCTGGTCGGCAACTTTGTTGCGGTCAGCCGGGTGATGTTGCACGAACTGCTGAACTGGAACATCAGCGCCGCACACCTGATCAACAAGGTCGGGCTGGCAGCGGGTGAGATCCCGCCGCCGGTGGTCGGGCCTGAGGGTATCAACACCCTCGATTGCCTGTGGGAACTGCTGCTGCGTGCGGCGGTGCTGTGGTATGCCGGGTTTGCCTTGTGGACAGTTTTGATTCACTGATACTCGCCCGTGAAATTCATTGTGGTGAGGGGATTTATCCCCGATGGGGCGCGCAGCGGCCCCACTTAATGGGGCTGCTGCGCAGCCCATCGGGGATAAATCCCCTCGCCACAGGTCAGTGACCGGCGCAGCGTAGTCGTTAACCTTAAGTTACAAAACCTCTCCCCGATTTGAGCTATACAGAGACAGCGCCCGATAGTGGCTATCTGCTGTCGCCCCGCGCCTGCCAATAAAAACAAGAAAAGCCAAGGGAGACTTCCAGTGAAGAGCTTGCTCTATCCCGCCGTCTCGCTGATGAACCGTCTGAGCTTCGGCATGAAGTTCAGCCTGATCAGCGTGCTGTTCCTGGTACCGATGCTGGTGACCAATTTCTATCTGGTGCGCGATTCCTATCGCGAGTTCCAGGGCACCCGGGTCGAATTGCAGAGCCTCGATCTGCTGGGCAGCAGCCTGAGCCTGCGCCGGGATCTGGAGACGTTGAACAATCTGGTGCAGATCAACGTCACCCTCGGCCAGTCCGGCAAAGCCGACAACCTCGAAGCGCAGATCAACAGCCTGGAACAAGCCGTACTGGCGCGTCTGCAAGGTCTGCAGGCGATGACCGACGATCCCGAACAGATCAAACTGTTCGACGGCAAACGCGATGAAATGATCAGCGCGTTCAAGGCCCAACTGGCGGAAAGCTCCCTGCAAAGCAAAAGCGCAATGATCGGCAAGCTGCTCGGCAACGCGCAGATTTTCAGCCAGATCATCGCCAGTCAGGCCGGTCTGAGCCGCGACAACCAGAGCGACATTCGCCAGCTCAGCGAGCTGCTCACCAATATCACCCCGGCTGTGACCCAGACTCTCGGCGAAGGTCGGGCCATCGGTTCGTATTCGTTGGGGCAGGGCTTTCTCAACAGTTCGTCGAGCAGCCGTTTCGACGAGTTGCTGGCGCAGATTGAAAAGCTCCAGGCCGAATACGCGCTGAAACTGCAGGACGCCCTCGACTCCAGCAAAGCCGCACGCGCCAGCCTCAGCCCGCCGGCCGACAGCAGCAAGGCTTCGCTCAAACAGGCCAGCGAACTGTTTGAAGCGAAAGTCGTGGTGGCCGAGACCCTCGATACCCCGTGGCAGGCGTTCTACGATCAGGTCACCGGGCTGATGGCGCAGACCTACCAGCTTAATGACGCGACCCTGAAATTCCTCGATACCCAACTGCAGCAGCGCCTCGCGCAAAACCGCACGCACATGGTGTTGCAGGCGGTGGCGCTGGCGGTGGTGTTCGTGCTGATTTTCTATCTCTACGGCGGGTTCTACGCCTCGACCCGCACCACGCTCAAGCGCCTGGGCGCAATGATGGACAAAGTCGCGGCCGGTGACATGACGGTCAATTTCAAGGCCAACAGCCGCGATGAACTCGGCGAGCTGGGTGAGGTGTTCAACGGCACCGTGCGGAAAATTCATGACCTGATCGAGCGAGTCGGGCAGACCGTGGCTGAGGTCGAGCGCCAGGCCGGGCAGGTGGAAACTGTCTCGGCGCAAAGCAATCAGGCGGTGGCCGGGCAGCGCACGCAGATCGAGCAAGTGGCGACCGCGATGAACCAGATGTCGGCGACCTCGCTGGAAGTTGCACGCAGCGCAGCGGCAGCGGTGAGCAGCGCGCACAGCGTCAACGATGAAACCGTCAGCGGTCGCACACTGGTGGAGTCGCAGCAGGGCAGCATTGCTGCGCTGGCCAGTGAGATCGATCAATCGGTGCTGGTGATCAACCAGTTGGCCAGCGACAGCCAGTCGATCAGCCGCGTGCTGGAAGTGATCAAGAGCATTGCCGAGCAGACCAACTTGCTGGCGCTCAACGCCGCCATCGAAGCCGCCCGCGCCGGCGAGCAGGGCCGGGGATTTGCGGTGGTGGCGGACGAAGTGCGTACGTTGGCCAAGCGCACCCAGCAATCGACCGAAGAAATCGAGCAGATGATCGCCAGACTGCATGGCGGCGTGGGCGCGGCGGTGAAGGCCATGGGCGTTAGCCATCAGATGGCCAACGGCACGGTCGGGCAGTCGGAAAAGGTCCAGCAGGCGCTGGAAAACATCCTCGGCGCGGTAGGCATGATCGTCGACCAGAACCAGCAGATCGCTGCCGCCGTGGAGCAACAGACTGCGGTGGCCCATGACATCGACCAGAACATCGTCGAGATCAATCGCGCTGGCGAGCGCACGGCCCAGGGGGCGCACCAGACGGAGGACGCCAGCCGGGCACTGTCGGCGCAGGTAGTGGAGCTGAAACAACTGATCAGCGCGTTCCGCGTCTGATCGAGCGCGAATTCTGTAGGAGTGAGCCTGCTCGCGATAGCGGTGTGTCAGTCAATTCAATTGTTGGCTGATACACCGCTATCGCGAGCAGGCTCACTCCTACAAGGGCGGTAATGTCAGAACATTTTGTAATGCATTGATGCTTACGCTTGTAAGCCAATTCCTGTTTTCTTTCGACGGCTGGCTTTTCGTCATTAATGAGCCAGTATCCGAGTTCTGCTGATTGCGTCGAGGAGGCCGCTCATGTCCGTTGCAACCCTGGGAATCCAGGGCCGTTGTGCTCATTGCCAGACCCTACAGGTACTCAAACCCTGGCAACTCAACGCCATCGCAATCAACGAACCGTTCACTTGCGCGCACTGCCAGGAAGCTCTGGAGCTGCGCTGCCCTAAACAGATCAAACGCTTCAAGTCCCTCGATTCGCTGGGATTGCTGCGCTTCAGCGCGTCGGTAACCGTGTGCACTGCGCTGCTGGTGGCGTTGGTCATGGAATGGATCGGGCTGCTCAGCGTGACTGAACAGTTGAATGCGTCGTTGATCGTGATTTTTATCTACTTCGCACTGGCACGCTTTGTCCGCCAGCGTCAGCACATGACCTTGATTCTCGAAGCGGCCAAAGCCCACGGCGACTGATTACCAACCGAACACTTCGCAGCTGTTGGCGGTACTGGCGGCGGCCAGTCGTTCTGCACTGACATTCATCAACTCGGCCAGTGCTGCACAGATCGCCGGCAAGTGTGCCGGTGTATTGCGTACGCCGGGAAACATCGCCGGCGCCATGTCCGGGGAGTCGGTTTCCAGCACGATCGAATCGAGCGGCAGATCCGCCAATACCCGATGCATGCGCAACGCCTGCGGCCAGGTCGGCGCGCCGCCCAGACCCAGTTTGAAACCGAGCTTGATGTATTCGCGTGCTTCTTCGCGGCTGCCGGCGAACGCGTGGATGATGCCCGCGCGCTTGAGCTTAAAGCGCTTGAGCGTGGCGATCACCGCGGCGTGGCTGCGGCGCACGTGGATCAGCGCCGGCAGTTCGAAATCTGCCGCCAGTTGCAGCTGCGCGTCGAACAGCGCCTGCTGGCGTTCGCGGTCGAGGGTTTCGATGAAGTAATCCAGGCCGATCTCGCCTACTGCACACAATTGCCGATGGCCGCGCAGCCGCGTCAGCCAGTCGCCGAGTGCGCGTAGATCTTCGGGTTGATGCTGATCGAGATACACCGGATGCAGACCGAATGCCGCGTACAGGTCGGCATCGCTCTGCACCAACTCCCACACCCGCTGCCAATTGCCCTGATAAACCCCCAGCACCACCATCCGCCGCACCCCGAGGGCGCGGCTTTCGGCGAGCAAGGCTGAGCGATCGGCGTCGAAGTCGGGGAAGTCGAGGTGGGTGTGGCTGTCGATCAGCTCCACGGTTCAGTCCCGATGAATACGCTGCTTGAAGGTACGGGCGATGGCCTGCACGCCAGGCTTGTATTGCGATTGCTCGACGGCGGCCAGCGCCAGTTCCAGCGCCTTGTCGGCGATCAACTGGTGCTGCTGGGCCATGGCGTTGACCGGCAGCGGCAGGAAGTCGAGCAACTGCGTGTCACCGAAGGTGCCCAGACGCAGCGGGCGGGATTTGAGCGGGAAGTCATGCAGCGCATCGAACACGCCCTGCAACAGCACGTAGGACGTGGTCACCAGCGCATCCGGCAAATGCCCCAGACGTTGCAGGAGTTCTTCCATCAATTGCTTGCCGCATTCGCGGCTGAAGGACTCGGCGTGCTCGATCAGCACTTCGCCTTTGAAGTCGACCAGCGCCTGCTTGAAGCCCGCCGCACGTTCCTGACTGATGCTCAGCTCCGGACGCGCGCCGAGCAGCACGATCTGTTTCGGCTGCGGATCGAGCAGGCTCTGGGTCAGGTGCAGGCTGGCTTCGCGGTCGTCACTGATCACCGAGCAGAAGTGCTCGGGCTCCATGACCCGGTCGATGGCGATGATCGGCAGGCCCTTGGCCTGCAACTGGCGGTAGCTGTCGTCACCGGCCGGCAGGCAACTGGCGACGATCAGCGCATCGCAGCGGCGCGCCTTGAACAGTTGCAGCAACTGGCGCTCGCTGTCCGGCGCATCGTCGGAGCTGGCAATCAGCAACTGATAGCCACGCGCCCGCGCGCCTTGCTCCAGCAGTTTGGCGATCCGCGCGTAACTGGGGTTTTCCAGGTCCGGCAGAATAAAACCCAACGTGCGGGTGTGCCGACTGCGCAAACCGGCCGCTTGCGGGTTGGGGGTGAAGCCGTGCTGTTTGACGACCGCACGCACCCGCTCGACCGTGGCGTTGCTGATGCGTTGCTGTTCGGCCTTGCCGTTGATGACGTAGCTGGCGGTGGTCACGGACACTCCGGCCAACCGCGCGATATCACTGAGTTTCAACCCGGGATTTCCTTGTTTTTTCGAGCTTGCCGCCACATTTTCGCCAATCCTACCCGATTCGGGCAGACGACTATTGTCGCAGCGCATCCGACAAGTTGGACTTCAAGGATGAGACATTATCGAGTAACGTGCCGATCAATCTAGATTAAACGTTTCAGCAAGCGTATTTTCTACGTTTTAGACGCCTTTGGCCGGTTCTGCCGTGAAACCGCCAAAACTGCCGCTGAAAAGCAGGCTGACCAGCGCCTAAGCTGTGACCATTCAAAACAATATCCTGGCGCATCCATGTGCCAAAAAGGAGATCGCATGCTCGAGCTCACTATAGAGCAGATATCCATGGGCCAATCGGCTGTGGATAAACCCGCCGCCCTGCAATTGCTTGCCCATCATCTGGTGGCCGATGGCCTGGTCGCCGATGGCTACCTCGCTGGATTGCAGGCCCGGGAAGCCCAGGGCTCGACCTTTCTTGGTCAAGGTATTGCCATCCCTCACGGTACGCCCGAGACCCGCGATCAGGTGTTCGCCACCGGCGTGCGGCTGATGCAGTTTCCCGAGGGCGTGGACTGGGGCGACGGCCAGATCGTTTATCTGGCGATCGGCATCGCCGCCAAATCCGACGAACACCTGCGTCTGCTGCAACTGCTGACCCGCGCCCTTGGCGAGACCGATCTGGGTCAGGCCCTGCGTCGCGCCAGTTCTCCCGAGGCGCTGCTGAAGTTACTGCAAGGCGCGCCACAGGAACTGGCGCTGGATGCGCAGATGATCGGCCTCGGCGTGTCGGCTGACGATTTCGAAGAATTGGTCTGGCGTGGCGCGCGTCTGTTGCGTCAGGCCGATTGTGTGAGCAATGGTTTTGCCGGCGTGTTGCAACAAGTCGAAGCGCTGCCACTGGGCGATGGCCTGTGGTGGCTGCACAGCGAGCAGACCGTGAAACGTCCGGGCCTGGCGTTCGTCACCCCGGACAAACCGATGCGTTACCTCGGCCAGCCGCTCAGCGGTCTGTTCTGTCTGGCCAGTCTGGGTGAGGCGCATCAGGCGCTGCTCGAACGCCTGTGTGCGCTGCTCATCGAAGGGCGCGGCCATGAATTGGGCCGCGCCACCAGCAGCCGCAAAGTCCTCGAAGTGCTCGGCGGCGAACTGCCGGCCGATTGGCCGAGCGCGCGTATTGCCCTGGCCAACGCCCACGGTTTGCATGCACGTCCGGCGAAGATCCTTGCGCAACTGGCGAAGAGTTTCGACGGTGAAATCCGCGTGCGCATCGTCGACAGCGCGGACAGTGCCGTGTCGGTAAAAAGCCTGAGCAAATTGCTGAGCCTCGGCGCCCGTCGTGGTCAGGTGCTGGAGTTGATCGCTGAACCGAGCATCGCTGCCGACGCCTTGCCTGCATTGCTGGCCGCTATCGAAGAAGGCCTCGGTGAAGAAGTCGAACCGTTGCCGGCCGTGAGTCAGCAACGCGAAGTCATCACCGATATTGCCGAGGTGCTGATCGCCCCGGCGTCCGGCGCGCAGTTGCAGGCGATCCCTGCCGCACCGGGCATCGCCATTGGCCCAGCGCACATTCAGGTGCAACAGGCTATCGATTACCCGTTGCGCGGCGAGTCCGCCGCCATCGAGCGCGAGCGCCTCAAGCAAGCGTTGAGCGATGTGCGCAGTGACATCCAGGGCCTGATCGAACGCAGCAAGGCCAAGGCCATCCGCGAGATCTTTATCACCCACCAGGAAATGCTCGACGACCCGGAACTGACCGACGAAGTCGACACCCGTCTCAAGCAAGGCGAGAGCGCCGAAGCGGCGTGGATGGCGGTGATTGAAGCAGCGGCCAAACAACAGGAATCGCTGCAGGACGCGTTGCTCGCTGAGCGGGCGGCGGATCTGCGTGATATCGGTCGCCGGGTACTGGCGCAACTCTGTGGTGTGCAGACTCCGAATGAGCCTGAACAACCGTACATTCTGGTGATGGACGAGGTCGGTCCGTCGGACGTCGCACGGCTCGATCCGGCGCGGGTAGCGGGGATTCTCACCGCGCGCGGCGGCGCCACCGCGCACAGTGCAATCGTCGCCCGTGCTCTCGGGATTCCTGCGCTGGTCGGAGCTGGCGCTGCGGTGTTGCTGCTGGAACCGGGCACGCCGTTGCTGCTCGACGGCCAGCGCGGTCGCCTGCACGTCGACGCCGATGCCGCGACCCTGCAACGTGCCGCCGAAGAACGCGACACCCGCGAGCAGCGTCTCAAGGCTGCCGCCGAACAACGCCATCAACCGGCGCACACCACTGACGGTCACGCCGTGGAAGTGTTCGCCAACATCGGTGAAAGCGCCGGCGTTACCGCTGCGGTCGAGCAGGGCGCCGAAGGTATTGGCCTGCTGCGCACCGAACTGATTTTCATGGCCCACCCGCAGGCGCCGGACGAAGCCACTCAGGAAGCCGAATACCGCCGCGTTCTCGACGGCCTCGCCGGGCGACCGCTGGTGGTGCGCACCCTTGATGTCGGCGGCGACAAACCGCTGCCATATTGGCCGATCGCCAAGGAGGAAAACCCGTTCCTCGGCGTGCGCGGCATTCGCCTGACCTTGCAGCGTCCACAGGTCATGGAAGCGCAATTGCGCGCCTTGCTGCGTTCGGCGGATAACCGGCCGCTGCGGATCATGTTCCCGATGGTCGGCAGCGTCGAAGAATGGCGTCAGGCCCGCGACATGACCGAGCGTCTGCGCCTGGAAATCCCGGTCGCGGACTTGCAACTGGGGATCATGATCGAAGTACCGTCCGCTGCATTGCTGGCGCCGGTATTGGCCAAGGAAGTCGACTTCTTCAGCGTCGGTACCAACGACCTGACGCAATACACCCTGGCCATCGACCGTGGTCACCCGACACTCTCGGCCCAGGCTGACGGCCTGCACCCGGCGGTGCTGCAACTGATCGACATCACCGTGCGCGCCGCACATACCCATGGCAAATGGGTCGGCGTGTGCGGCGAGCTGGCGGCGGATCCGCTGGCGGTGCCGGTGCTGGTCGGCCTCGGTGTCGATGAGCTGAGCGTGTCCGGTCGCAGCATCGCCGAGGTCAAGGCGCGCATCCGCGAACTCAGCCTGACCCAGGCGCAAACCCTTGCTCAACAAGCCCTCACCGTGGGCAGCGCGAACGAAGTGCGTGCATTAGTGGAGGCCCTGTAATGGCCAAGATTCTCACCCTGACCCTCAACCCGGCGCTGGACCTCACGGTCGAGCTGCCACGCCTGGAGGCCGGTCAGGTCAACCGCAGCGACGAGATGCACACCCACGCCGCCGGCAAAGGCGTGAACGTCGCCCAGGTACTCGCAGACCTCGGGCATCAACTGACGGTCAGCGGCTTTCTCGGCGAAGACAATCTGCAAGCCTTCGAGACTTTGTTCGCCAAGCGCGGCTTTGTCGATGCGTTCATTCGCGTGCCGGGGGAGACGCGCAGCAACATCAAGGTCGCCGAGCACGACGGGCGCATCACCGACATCAACGGCCCGGGGCCGGTGGTCGACGCGACGGCGCAGCAGGCGTTGCTTGAGCGTCTGCTGCAGATCGCTCCGGGGCATGACGCGGTGGTGGTCGCCGGCAGTCTGCCGCGTGGCGTCAGCGCGCAGTGGTTGCGTGAGTTGATCGAACGCCTGAACGGTCTCGGCCTGAAAGTCGCCCTCGACAGCAGTGGCGAAGCTTTGCGCGCGGCCATTGAAGGGCGTCCGTGGCTGATCAAGCCGAATACTGAAGAACTCGCCGATGCGCTCGATTGCGATGTGGTTTCGCACGCCGCCGAAGCTCAGGCTGCGGCGTGCCTGCACGCCAAGGGTATCGAGCACGTGGTGATCTCCCATGGCGCCGACGGTGTGAACTGGTTCAGCGTCGGCTCGGCGCTGCATGCCACGCCGCCGAAGGTGACTGTTGCCAGCACGGTAGGGGCCGGTGACTCGTTGCTGGCCGGCATGCTCCACGGTCTGCTCAGTGCCGATACGCCCGAGCAGACCCTGCGCACGGCCACGGCGATTGCCGCGATGGCGGTGACGCAGATCGGTTTCGGCATCAACGATGCGGCGCAACTGGCGCAGCTCGAACAGGGCGTACGCGTGCGTCCCCTGACAGAACAATAAGAGGGTTTGTCATGAAATTAGCCATTGTCACGGCCTGCCCGAACGGCATGGTCACCAGTGTGCTGTGCGCCCGTCTGCTGGACGCGGCGGCCCAGCGTCAGGGCTGGAGCACCAGCGTTGAAGTGGTCGATGCGGCGCACCCGGAACGTGAATTGTCGGACGCCACCATTGAGGCGGCGGAGTGGGTGTTGCTGGTGGCCACCGGTGATGTCGACATGCGCCGTTTCGTCGGCAAGCGCGTGTTCCGCATCGCCCCGGCGCAAGCGCTGCAGGATGTCGAAGCGGTGCTGCGCCGTGGTGCGCAAGAGGCCGAAGTTTACCTCGCCAGCGAAGCCGTCCCGGTTGCCGCTGCGCCACGTGCGCCACGCATCGTCGCCATCACTGCGTGCCCGACGGGTGTTGCCCACACCTTCATGGCGGCCGAGGCGTTGCAGCAGACGGCCAAGCGTCTGGGCTATGAACTGCACGTCGAAACCCAAGGCTCGGTCGGCGCGAAAACCCCGCTCAGCGCAACGGCGATTGCCGAGGCTGACGTGGTGTTGCTGGCGGCCGACATCGAAGTCGCCACCGAGCGTTTCGCCGGCAAGAAAATCTACCGTTGCGGCACCGGCATTGCCCTCAAGCAATCCGAAGCGACGCTGAAAAAAGCCCTCGCCGAAGCTCAGGTGGAGAGCGCTGCGAGCGACGGCAAGGCGCCGGCCAAGCAAGAGAAAACCGGCGTTTACAAACACCTGCTGACCGGTGTTTCGTTCATGCTGCCGATGGTGGTGGCCGGGGGTCTGATGATCGCCTTGTCGTTCGTCTTCGGCATCACCGCGTTCAAGGAAGAGGGCACGCTGGCGGCAGCGCTGATGCAGATCGGCGGCGAAACCGCGTTCAAGCTGATGGTGCCGCTGCTCGCCGGTTACATCGCTTACTCGATCGCCGACCGCCCGGGCCTGGCGCCGGGGATGATTGGTGGCTTGCTCGCCAGCACGCTGGGGGCAGGGTTTATCGGCGGGATCGTCGCCGGGTTTATCGCCGGTTATGCGGCCAAGGCCATCAGTCGCTATGTTGCCTTGCCGCAGAGTCTTGAAGCGCTGAAACCGATTCTGATCATCCCGTTGTTCGCCAGCCTGTTCACCGGGCTGGTGATGATCTACGTGGTCGGTAAACCGGTCGCGGGGATGCTTGCGGCACTGACGCATTTTCTCGACAGCATGGGCACCACCAACGCGATCCTGCTCGGCGTGTTGCTCGGCGGCATGATGTGCGTCGACCTCGGCGGGCCGATCAACAAAGCCGCGTATGCCTTCTCGGTGGGGCTGCTGGCTTCGCAGAGTTATGCACCGATGGCCGCGACCATGGCCGCCGGCATGGTCCCGCCAATCGGGCTGGGCATTGCCACTTTCATTGCTCGCCGCAAGTTTGCCGAGACCGAGCGCGAGGCCGGTAAAGCGGCGCTGGTGCTGGGGCTGTGCTTCATCTCCGAAGGGGCGATTCCGTTTGCCGCGAAAGACCCGCTGCGAGTGATTCCGGCGAGCATCGCCGGCGGTGCGTTGACCGGCGCGTTGTCGATGTACTTCGGCTGCAAACTGATGGCACCGCACGGTGGCTTGTTTGTGCTGGCGATCCCGAATGCGATCAATCATGCGTTGCTGTATCTGCTGGCGATTGTTGCGGGGAGTCTGTTGACTGCTGTTGTCTATGCGACGGTCAAGCGTCCGGAAGCTGTTGAGTTGGCGCTGGAACCCGCCAAAGCCTGACACTGCAATACCCCTGTGGGAGCGGGCTTGCTCGCGAAGGCGTCATGTCAGTCGATATTTCTTAAACTGACACACCGCTTTCGCGAGCAAGCCCGCTCCCACAGGGGGGATGTGTTGTCATGCCGGATTCATCATCCCGTGCTTAAGTTTTCCTTTTTCCAGGGAGAACAGCATGAGCGATTTCAATCCGGGGCGTCGACGGGTCATGCAGGTGGTCGGTGCCGGGCTGCTGATGCCGGGGCTGGCGCCGGCGGTGATCGCGTCGGTCAAGGATCGGCCGCAACTCACCGACGGCGTGCAGTCTGGCGACCTGCAAGGCGACCGCGCGATGATCTGGAGCCGCAGCGACCGTCCGGCGCGGATGGTGGTCGAGTGGGACACCCGCAGTCAGTTTCGCCACCCGCGCCGGGTAGTCTCGGCACTGGCCGATGCGCGCACCGACTTCACCGCCCGCGTCGAACTCACCGGGCTGCCCGCTGATCAGGCGATTTTCTACCGGGTGTATTTCAAGGACGCACAATCCGGCGTCGCCAGCGAGCCGTGGCTCGGCCATTTGCGCAGCGCTCCGAAGGCGCGGCGCAATATCCGTTTCGTCTGGAGTGGCGACACCGTCGGCCAGGGCTTCGGCATCAACCCGGACATCGGCGGCATGCGCATCTACGAATCCATGCGCCTGCGCCTGCCGGACTTCTTTATCCACAGCGGCGACACCATCTACGCCGACGGCCCGGTGCCGGCGCAACTGACCACCGAAGGTGGACGTATCTGGCGCAACCTCACCACCGAGGCCAAGAGCAAAGTCGCGCAGACCCTTGACGATTATCGCGGCAATTATCGCTACAACCTGATGGACGAAAACATCCGCCGTTTCAACGCCGAAGTCCCGCAGATCTGGCAGTGGGACGACCACGAAGTGGTCAACAACTGGTCGCCGGGCAAGCAGCTCGACGAGCGTTATCAGGAAAAAGATATCCACACCTTGGTCGGCCGCGCGCGCAAGGCCTGGCTGGAATATTCGCCGATGCGTTTGCAGGCGGCCGACGGCGGCGGGCGAATTTATCGCAAGCTCAGCTACGGGCCGATGCTTGATGTGTTCGTGCTCGACATGCGCAGTTATCGCGGGACCAACGACGACAACCTCGGCGCGGCGAAACCGTTTTTGGGGCGCGAGCAACTGGACTGGCTCAAGCGTGGCTTGAAGCACTCGAAGGCGCAGTGGAAGGTGATCGCCGCCGACATGCCGATCGGCCTCGGCGTGCCCGATGGTGAAGTCAGCCCGGGTGTGGCGCGCTGGGAGGCGGTGGCCAACGGTGATCCGGGCCCGGCGCAGGGACGTGAGCTGGAAGTCGCCGAGTTGCTCGGTTTTCTGCGCGCGCAGCAGGTGCGTAATTTCGTGTTCCTGACTGCCGACGTGCATTACTGCGCGGCGCATCACTACCACCCGGACCGCGCGGCGTTTCAGGATTTTGAACCGTTCTGGGAATTTGTCGCCGGGCCGCTGAATGCCGGGAGTTTCGGTCCTAATCCGCTGGACAAGACCTTCGGCCCGGAAGTGGTGTTCCAGAAGGCCCCACCCACGCAGAACGCTTCACCGTTTGCCGGCTTTCAGTTCTTTGGCGAGGTGAACATCGAAGGGCAGAGCGGGGAGATGAGTGTGGTGTTGCGGGATTTGAATGGGGTAGCGGTTTTCGAGCAGAAATTGCAGCCAGTTTAGACGCTGAGAACCTGTGGGAGCGGGCTTGCTCGCGAAGACGGTGTGTCAGCGAAGTCGATATCGACTGGCACGGCGCCTTCGCGAGCAAGCCCGCTCCCACTGGGTAATGATGGGTGTCAGTACACGTCGCGGCGATAGCGGCCCTGTTCGATCAGACGTTCGACTTCGGTGGTACCGAGGATGTCGTTGAGTGCCTGATCGACGCCGGCGGCCATGCCCTGCAGGCTGCCGCAGATGTAGATCACCGCACCGTCAGCCAGCCATTTCTTCAGTTCGTCAGCGGATTCGCGCAGACGATCCTGCACGTAAATCTTTTGCGCCTGATCCCGCGAAAACGCCAGGTCCAGCCGCGCCAGATCACCATTGATCAACCACTCTTCCAGCTCCGCCCGGCAGAGGAAATCGTGCTGACGATTGCGCTCGCCGAACAGCAGCCAGTGACGCTGCTGACCGTCGGCGATGCGTGCTTTGAGCAGGCTGCGCAGCCCGGCGAGGCCGGTGCCGTTGCCCAGCAGAATCATCGGCACCTCTTCGTTCGGCAAATGGAAGCCACTGTTGCGTCGCACACGCAGGCTGATGCTGCCGCCCACGGGCGCATGCTCGGTCAGCCAGCCGGAGCCGATGCCCAGGCTGCCGTCGCTGTGTTGTTCCTGACGCACGATCAGCTCCAGCACACCGTCGGCGGCAATCGAGGCGATCGAGTATTCGCGCATGGCCAGCGGCACCATCGCATCCACCAGCGCTTGTGCATGCAGGCCGACCAGATGCGCGCGATGCTCGGGCAACTGGCGGCTGGCGAGGGCGATTTCCAGTGGCTCTTCGAGGCCGTTGATCTTCACCGTGGTTTCGCCACGAATGCCGAGGCCGTCGAGGAAGTGTTCGATGGCCCACGGGCAGTTGCGCGGCAGCACTTCCACCAGGTCGCCGGCCAGCCAGCTGCTGGTGCTCGGCGCCTTCAGGCCCAGCAGGTACACCGGCGCGCCGCTGCTGTCGGGGTTCATCAGTTCGCGGCTGACCAGCGTCCAGTTGTCGTAGCTCGGCGCTTGCCAGTTGTCGACCGGCGCTTGCCCGGTCAGCTGTCCGAGCTGGGTTTGCCAATGACGCAGGGCGTATGGGTCGCCGCTGTCGACTTCGACCGGGGCAAACAGGGTCTTGCCGCCGTGCTCGCCCAACCACTGATGCAGGCGTCGGGCGAAGCCGCAGAAATTCTGGTACTGGCGGTCGCCGAGGCCCAACACCGCATAGTTCAGGCCGTCGAAGCTTGCAGCGTTGCTCAGCACTTTGCGCTCGAAACCGCGGGCGCTGTCCGGTGCTTCACCGTCGCCGAAGGTACTGACCACGAACAGCGCGTTATTCGACTCACGCAGATCCTGTGCGCTGACATTCGCCAGCGGCTGCACCTTCACCGGCAACCCGGCGGCCTGCAATTGCCCGGCAGTCTGCCACGCCAGTTGCTCGGCAAAACCGCTCTGGCTGGCGAAACCCACCAGCCATGCCGGTGCATCACCGCTCGGTGGCTGGAGATCTTTGCGCGCGTCCTGAATCTGCTTTTTCTTGCGTCGGCGATCCAGATACAGCAGCCACCCGGTGATGAAAAACAGCGGCATGCACACGGCGGCGAGGGTGACGATGATCCGTCCGACCAGACCGAAATAGCTGCCGACGTGCAGCGCGTAAATGCTGGTCAACAGCTGCGCCTTGAAGCTCTTGTCAGCGTAGCGATCAACGCGTTTGACCACACCGGTGGCCGGGTCGAGGGTGATCTGGTTCAGCGCGCGATCATGCGGCGAGCTGTCGAGCAGGTAGAACACGGTCGCCGGTTGCCCGGCCACTGGCGGCATGCGGATGTTGTAGGCCGACAGGCCCGGGCCGGCAGCGCTGTAGATGCTGCTCCACATCGCCGCATAGTCGGCGGTCGGTGCCGGACCTTCTGGCGCCGGGCCGCGACCGCCGCGCACGCGCTCGTTTTGCGGCGCATCGGAAAGCAGTCTGGTCAGGCCTTTGTTGTACCACTCGTACGACCAGGACAACCCGGTCAACGCCAGCAGCAAATACACCAGCAGGCACCAGGTGCCAGCCACCGAGTGCAGATCCCAGTTGAAGCTGCGGCCCTTTTTCTTCCAGTCGAGGGTCAGCCACACGCGCCAGCTGTTCCACTGGCGTGGCCAGCGCAGATACAGCCCGGAGAGGCAGAAGAACAGCAGGATCAGGGTGCAGGCGCCGGTGATGTTGCGCCCGGTGTCGCCCATGGCGAGAAAGCGGTGCAGTTGCAGCATCAGGCCGAAGAAGTCCTGACCCACGGCGTCGCCCATGAACTCGCCGGTGTATGGGTTGAAGTAGCGCATCTCGCCACGGCGTTCGCCTTTTGGCGGGGTGAAGTAGACGCGCGCGGCGTTGCCACTGTCGGTCTCGACCCAGAGCATCCCGACTTTCTTGCCGGAGTTCGCTTCGATGTGTTCCACCAGCTCGACTGGAGGCAGGACGCCAGCGACCTGTTTTTCCACCTGCAACACCGACGGGTTCAGCGCCCGCAGGATTTCGTCCTGGAACGAATAGGCGGCACCGGTAATGCCCATCAGGGCCAGCACCAGCCCGGCAGTGATGCCGAAAAACCAGTGCAACTGGAACAGGGTTTTCTTCAACACGTCGCTCGCCTTGTCCGTTCGAAAATTGTCATCACGGCGCGCATTATGCCGTGGGTTGTCGAGAGCTTCTTTGATTACGCACAAAGGCCCCGTTCAATCTAATGAACGGGGCCGGATCTGCTGATTGCATTAACTGTGGGAGGGGGCTTGCTCCCGAATGCGTCGTGTCAGTCGATATCTATTTCACTGACACATCGCCTTCGCGAGCAAGCCCGCTCCCACATTTACCGCATCAATCAGAAGTGGAAGTTGGTGCTCAACAGCGCCGTACGGCCCGCCGCCTGGTTGGCGAAGTGGGTCGAGAAGGCTTTGTCGTAGTAGGTTTCGTTGGTCAGGTTCTGCACGTTGAGTTGCAGGTCGACGTTCTTGCTCAGCTTGTAGGCGGCCATCGCGTCGTAACGTACATAGGAATCGACCATGGTGGTGTTGGCCACGCTGCCGTAAACGTCGTCGACGTAGAACGCGCCGCCACCGAGGGTCAGCTTCGGTGTGACCTGATAAGTGGTCCACAGGCTGGCGCTGTTTTTCGGCGTGTTGGGCAACTCGTTACCGTTGTTGATTTTGTTGGCTGGCAGGTCACCGCCGTCCACCTGTTCGCTGTCCATGTAGGCGTAGCCGGCGAACACTTGCCACTTGTCAGTGATCTTGCCGCTGGCCGACAGCTCGATACCTTGCACGCGGGTCTTGCCGGCGTTCTCGTAGGAGGTGGTGTCGACTTGTACGCGAGCGTTTTCTTTCTCGGTGCGGAAGATGTCAGCGGTCAGCGACAGGCGATCGTTCAACAGATCCCACTTGGTGCCGATTTCGTAGTTCTTGGTGGTTTCCGGCTCCATGTCGCTCTTGAGCAGGTTGCCGTTGCGATCCGGGGTGCCGCCCAGCGGGTTGCCTTCCTGGCCTTCACCGAGGGTGTTGCCCGGTGGCGTCGCGGAGGTCGCGTAGGAGGCGTAGATGCTGCCGTTCGGTGCCGGTTTGTAGACCACGCCGAACTGACCGGTGACGAATTCGCTGGTGTCATCACCCTTGGAGGTGGTGGTGCCGGCGTTGTTGTAGGTCTTGTAGTCGGTGTCGAAGTGGTCGTAACGCAGGCCCATGTTCACCAGCCACTGCTCGGACAACTCCAGGGTGTCGAACGCATACAGCGCGTAAGTGTTGGCCTTGGTGTCGGTACCGGCGTAGTTGCGCGAGATCGCGCCGTTCCACGGATCGTTCGGATTCGGGTTCGACAGCGAGGTGCAGTTGTAGCCGCTCGATGCGCCAATCATCGACGGGGTGCAATTGGTGGTCGCAGCGCTGGTGCGCGGCGTGGTGTCAGTGTTGACGTTGTACGAGGACTTCTGGCCTTCCTCGCGGGTGTATTCGACACCGGTGGAGAAGCTGTTCTTGAAACCGGCGACGTAGAAATTGCCGAACAGATCAGTCTGGTTGGTGGTGGTCTCGGTGTTGCTGACCCGAGTGTTGGCACGGCGCCAGACGCTGCCATTGTTGACGTTGCCCTTGCTGTCGTCCGGCTGGGTGAGGATGTAATCCTGCATGCTGGTGCCGTGGCGCAGGGTGTTCTTGATGGTCAGCGAGTCGCTCAGGTCATGCTCGATGGCGAAGGTCGCGGTGTCGGTGCGGCCCTTGCGGAAGTCGCGATCCAGACCGTAGAAGTTGCTGTGATCACCACCGGCGTACGGCTTGTCCGGGTTGGACTTGGTGCGTGCTGCCGAACCGCCGGCCGGAATGGTGTAGGGAATGCCCGAGTCCGGGGTGTCGTTGCTTTCCAGATGGTAGTAGTCAAGGTTGACGCGGGTGTCGGTGCCCAGGCCAAACGCCAGGGACGGCGCGATGCCCCAGCGATCGTAGTCGACCTTGTCGCGACCGGCGACGTTGCTCTCGTGGCTCATCAGGTTCAGGCGGCCGGCAGCGGTGTCGCTGAACTGGTAGTTGCCGTCCAGGGTGTAACGCTGGGTCTGGTCGGAACCCCAGGTGAAGCCGCCGTCGAACGAGTTGCCCAGGTGCGCTTTCTTGCTCACCAGGTTGATGCTGCCGCCAGCCGCGCCGCGACCGCCGATGGCGGAGTTCGGGCCCTTGCTGACTTCGATGTTTTCCACGGCAAAGATTTCGCGACTCTGCGAACCGGTGTCGCGCACGCCGTCGAGGTAGGTGTCGCCCTGGGCGTCGAAACCACGAATGAACGGGCGATCGCCCTGCGGGTTGCCGCCTTCACCGGCACCGAAGGTGATGCCCGGCACGGTGCGCAGCGCGTCCTGCATGTTCAGGGCGCCGGTATCTTTCAGGACTTGTTGCGGAATGACGGTGACCGAGCGCGGCGTGTCGACTAGCGGCGCGGTGTACTTGGGCGAGGAGGCTTTTTCGACCTGGTAGGACGTCGAGTCCTGCGCTTCGCCGGTGATGGCGGTAGCGTCCAGAGCGATGGCATTGCCGGAAGCTTTGCTGTCGGTCTTTTCTGCGGCGAAGACCATGTGCCCAGCAGAGCCGGCGGTGATGGCAACACCAATGGCCGAAGCAAGCAAACGTGGTGAACTGACCGGCAATTGAACCTGTTGACGTGACATTTTTATTCCCCTCCCCAAGGATTTGAGGTCGCGGAATATAGGGTAAACAGGTATTCGTATCAATTGCGAAACATTGTTATTCGCGACGAATTTACATTCTTTACAATTTAACCTTACGGTTTTTGCCGATTCATCCGTCGTGCGGGTTTTACACAGCCAATAAGAATCAATACCATTGGCACCCCTTTACCATCAGGTACGATCGCCATGCTGCTGCACATCCCCGGCCTGTTCGCCAAAGCAGAAGTGCAGCGCATCCGCGAGGCGCTGGAGCAGGCGGATTGGGCCGATGGCAAGATCACCGCCGGCTATCAGTCGGCGAAGGCCAAGCACAATCTGCAGCTCCCGGAAGGCCACCCACTGGCCAAAGAAATCGGCGCAGCGATGCTCGAACGGTTGTGGAAAAATCCGCTGTTCATGTCGGCCGCGCTGCCGCACAAAGTATTCCCGCCGTTACTCAACTGCTACACGGCGGGCGGCAGTTTCGACTTTCACATCGACAACGCCGTGCGTCAGCCCAAAGGCAGCATCGAGCGGGTGCGCACCGATCTGTCGGCCACACTGTTTTTCAGCGAACCCGAGGATTACGACGGCGGCGAGCTGGAGATCCAGGATACTTTCGGCACGCAACGGGTGAAACTGCCCGCCGGCGACATGGTGCTGTACCCCGGCACCAGCCTGCACAAGGTCAATGCCGTCACCCGCGGCGCGCGTTATGCGTCGTTCTTCTGGACGCAAAGTCTGGTGCGCGAAGACAGCCAGCGCGCCCTGCTGTTCGAGATGGACGGGGCGATCCAGCAGCTCACTCAAGACATGCCCGATCACCCGTCGCTGATCCGCCTCACCGGCACCTATCACAATCTGTTGCGGCGCTGGGTCGAGGTATGAGTTTTCAACTGCGACGCGAAGAAGTACTCGACGGCGCCCAGCTCAACGCCATGCTTGAAGAAAGCCCGGCGCGTGCGGCGCAGGCGATTCTGCTCGCGGCCGGCCAGGGCATTGTTGAAGCGCAGGCGCTGCTCGGGCAGATCCTGCTCGATGGCCGTGGCATCGCCCAGGATCAACCCTTGGCACTGCGCTGGTTTGGTATCGCTGCCGGGCAAGGGCACTTGATGGCGCGCAACATGCTGGGGCGTTGTCATGAACATGGCTGGGGGTGTGTGGCGAATGCCGCGATTGCCGCGCAGCATTATCGAATCGCCGCTGACGCGGGGCTGGATTGGGCGATGTACAACCTGGCCAACCTGCTGGGTACCGGGCGCGGAGTGATGTTGGATCATGCTCAGGCCCTGGGGCTGTATCAGCGCGCCGCTGAAGCCGGCCACGCCAAGTCGATGAACCTGCTGGGGCGTTATCTGGAAGAAGGGCTGGTCTGTCGGGCCGACCCGGTCGCCGCGCGCGACTGGTACCGACGCTCGGCCGAGGGCGGAGATTTTCGTGGGCAGTTCAGTTATGCCGCAATGCTGGCTGATGCTGGATTGATCGAGGACGCACTGGGCTGGTTGCGCAAGGCACTGGCTACAGGGAACGTGAATTTTCTGCGGGTGAGCATGGGTTCATTATCGAGCGCTCGTCATCCGTCGATTCGCCAGATGGCCGATGCTTATCGGCAGCGGCTTGGGGAATTGCTCGTCGCTTGAGTCATTAAAAAGTCTTTCGGTTGGCCACTGGTTAGTTGGCTTTTCTGCTTCTTGTATTTAATTTTAATAGTTAATAACTTGGCGAATTAGTTGTATCTGCCTACTGTCGGGTTCGATGTTGTTCAAGTGATTGGAAGTTTCTTGTCGACATCGAAAATAAAATAGCCGTTATTAATATCCACGGAAGACAAGGAGTCTTTGATGGAACTCAAGTTAAATGACAAGGTGGTCGAGGCCGCCGCGAAAGCGCCTCTGGCATTTGTAAATGCCTCGCTGGGCGTGGGTGAGGAATATAACCGGGGTACCGGTATACAACTGACCAAAGAGCAAATTATCAGTCTCAGGAAGTATGAAGTTCTCGGCCTCTCGCTGCCCGTCCGGTTGCAAGATGTTATTGCCTATCTAAACTATGGTGCGGGTGATGAAGGCGGCGTGGGCCTGAAAGCGGGAGATTTCCTGCGTACCTTCAGCATGACCTATGATCACGCCAAACGCTGGTCGCCATTGCGCGAAAAGATCATGTTGACCGGTAACGATCTGAGAATCTTTGCTGGCAGTATTATCCGCACGGGTAACGCCATTGTTGAAGTGTATGAGGATCTCAAGGCCTCGAGGTATCTCGAAGAGCACAACATCAATACGCCTGAGGAATACCTGAATCTGCAACGGCAGATTCCGGGTCTGCCTGATCTTGACCTGTCTTCGGAAGATATCCTGGATATCAAGGCGTATCTCAATGACCTGTTGGCTAAAGTAGCGCATTGTCATCAGGAAGCCGAGCGCGTTCGGGCCCTGCTGGACAGTTTTGGCGCCGATATGCGTGAAAAGGTGCTGCCGGAAATTGCCTTGCGACTGCAGTTCGTCTCCAGGAACACTTATCAGAACGATACCAAGGCGCTGCAGGAAGTCATTGATCAGCGCGCAAAAGAAATTGATGAACTGAACAAACAGTACGACCAACTGGTGCAGGAAGCGATCAAGTCGGCAGCCACCCTGAATATTGGCGGATTGATTCTTGGCATTTACCAAGGCGTCAAGGCCGAGAAAATCCGCTCTGAACGTAATCGCCTGAAGCAACTGCAGCAGGTCGATAACCAGAGTATGGCAAGCAAGAACCAGACGCTGAGTTCGTTGAACAAGGTTCGAGATGATTTGCAAAATTTGAGTTACGTGGCGATTGAAGCCGAGGTCGCGACTCAGAACCTGATGCTGGTATGGAATGCCCTCAGTGATTACGTCGAGGCGTCGTTCAAGGAAGTTGACGGTATTTTCGAAGCGACTTCGCTACGCCGTTTCAAGATTCAATTACTGAGTATCATCGATCCCTGGGAGCAGATAAAAGTCAGCTCTGATCAGTTGCTGAAAGTGTTTGAAGAGGCTGACAGGGAATATGAAAGAAGTGGGCTGGTTGTTCGGAGTGGGTCAATGATGTCTTTGCTATCGGTTAGTTCGGCTGTACCCGCATTCAACATGCCCCGCCTGCGTGAGCATAATGCGGGTGTGCAGGGTCTTAATACCACGGCTCAGATGCTCTTCGAGCAATTCGATTACATGCCTGGAACTGTCGGGGCCATGAACAATCTGGCGCTCGCCATCAACAAGGCCACCTACGATCTGCGGAGTCAGGCACAGGCCACCAGCATTTACCTGGAACGCGCCGATAAAAAACTGCGCAGCTATCAAGCTGAGCTGGAGTATCCGGACGACGCGGACGAAGTTCGCGAGGATATGGAGGTCGAGCTGAAGAATATCTTCAACAAGGTGGCGGTGCAGAACGAAGATCTGAAAGCTGTGCACAAGAGCATCAGCGCTTATTACGATCGCAGCGCCTCGGCCGAGTGGATCGTGACGCTCAAGGCCGAGCGTGTCACCACGATCGAGCTCAAGGCCGAATCCGACAAAAAACTCGCAGACCTGACGACCGAAATGAAGTCTGTTTCCGAGGGTATTGATCTGATCGCCAAGGCTGGCATCGAGAAAATTGGCGAACAAGCGCAGTTGTCTCTGGAAAACCTCAAGGCATTGGGACTGGCGCCACCTCAGGTGCAAGTTGCCCTGCTGGCTATCGAGACGCTGAAGAAACTGATTTCCGGCATTGGCGAGGCCGTTTCCTTTCTCAATATGCTGGCAGCGTACAACCGGCTGAATGAACAGGCAGGTGATCTGCGCACACAGATCAACAAATACAGCAAAGACCTCGCGCGCATTGAAGGCCGGATCGAGCTGGTCGAAACCCTGGATCAACTGGACGACGGCCGTGCGGCTTACGCTGGAGAGTTCAGCGTTCTGATCGATGACTTTACCCGCTTCGCCAATGATTTCAGACAGAACACTGCGCTTCCCGTTGAAACCCGGGCGCAAGCAGCGATTGATCGAGTCGCCGAAGTCGTCAGGCATCTAAAGAGCATTCATCAATAACAAGGAGCTGGAAAGGTGGGCGAATAGCCTGCCTTTCCTGAAACGGCATGAATGCTTTGGCTTATGAATTTTCAGCGATGCAACGGCGTGTACTGGACCGTTACGGGCGATTTCTCGGCACCTTGCCGACGACATTCAATGCGATACCGCTGGTCTTCGAGCGCCGGAGAAAGGCAGGGCATCAATTGGCCGTCCTGGCCAAAGACTCGCGTCTGGAGAACGCCCGGTTCAATCAGCGCTATCTGCAGGATTTCTGGGCGCGTACCGAAGCGTCGAGGCGTCTTGGCGCAGGGTATCTAGGGGATCTGCAAGTGTTTACCCGCGAAGCCCTGGATATCACAGGCAACACCTCCAGACACGAGCCTGTCAGCCAGGTGGACTTTCGGCTGTTCAGCCTTTCGCGGTCGACCAGCTGGCAGTTGTTCCCAGCAGAGGATGTGCCTGACCTGATCCACGAACTGGCACTGCGTTTCTATGCGCTGCAGGCCGAGATACGGCAGCTGAAATACACAGTCGTGGAAGTGTACGACGAGTCATTTGGCTTGAAGTCAGTGTTTCTCGGCGCTATGGATCACCGCTCCTGCCTGTGTCATGCGACGCCAACCGTTGCCGAAGGGTTGTTTGGCGATTCATTGACGACGCCTGTCTGGGATCTGGCTTATGCATCGACCGATCCGGCCATCAGGGCGGCTGAATACCAGGCTGATATCGCGGCGTTATTCAATGGGTTCGTGTCGGTGAATACGCAGATGGGGCTATTCATCGAAGCGCTTTATCAGCGCCTCGACAACGTGTGCAATCAACTCTTGCAGGCGAAGGCTGCGGTGAAACTGAGTGAGCTGAATTTCAAACTCGCCGCGATGACCGAGAGCGCCAATGAGTGCATGGCAATGCTCGATCATCTTGAGGCGTGGCTGCGCCCATAAAAAAAGGCCCATGATTGCTCATGGGCCTTTTTCTCAATCGTGTCGCGTCCTGAATAAGGTTTACACCTTCTGACCAATCTTCAGGAGGATTCAATGGATACCGGAAAAAGGCGGAGCCAGCGCGATTACACGCTAGCTTTTAAATTGTCAGTTGTAGATCAAGTCGAAAAAGGCGAGTTGAGTTATAAAGAGGCTCAACGGCGCTTTGGCATTCAAGGCCGGTCCACGGTACTGGTTTGGTTACGCAAGCATGGCCGACAGGACTGGAGCCAAGGCGCCTCAATCCGAGCGCCGCGGAGCAGG
>NZ_OBDS01000009.1:0-327797 GCF_900215165.1 Pseudomonas sp. LAMO17WK12:I5
GAATTGCTTGATTCAGTTGTTAAAGAGCGGTTGGTTAAGATCTTTCGTCTCAACCGAGGCGCGCATTCTACAGCAGCCTCATTTGCTGTCAAGTGATTATTTTCAGAAGTTTTCGAAGAATTCTTCAACAACTTCAACCACTTGCGCTTCCGATCTCTCGTTAGCGGGAGGCGAATTCTACAGCGTTACACGCTGCTGTCAACACCTCTTTTTCTCCGCTTTCGACCGAGAAGATCGAACCGTCAAAAGAGCCAAACATCACCGCTCTTTCAACTCTTTCCAGGCTTCGATGAACTGAAGCAAGTCGCTGCCGAAAACTGCGTAACTCGTTGAATCTCAAGGAGTTTTCCGTTTCGACTGCGCCGGAAGTGGGGCGAATTATAGACTTCTAAAATTCGCCGTCAACCCTTATTTCAAACTTTATCCAGCTTTCAGTGTGATACGTGCAAATGCCTTCTTGCCCGCCTGGCAAACGTGGGTCGCGCCCAGCACATATATAAAGGAGCGATCAACCACCTCACCATCCACACGCACACCGCCGGAAGCCAACAGATCACGCGCAGCCGCCGAGTTCTTCACCAGGCCTGCCTTATTAAGGACGGCCGCAATTGGCATATCTTCAGCAGAGGCCAGTTCGATCTCCGGCAGATCATCCGGCAGTTCGCCATCCTTCATACGGTTACCGGCAGCGCGATGAGCATTGGCCGCAGCCTCCTCACCATGGAAGCGCGCGACAATCTCTTCCGCCAACTTGATCTTGATGTCGCGCGGGTTAGCCCCCGCCTCGACATCTGCACGGAAGGCATTGATCTCATCCATCGAACGGAAGCTGAGCAGCTCAAAGTAACGCCACATCAGCGCATCCGGAATCGAAACCAGCTTGCCGTACATCACACCTGGCGCTTCCTGGATACCCACGTAGTTGCCCAACGACTTGGACATCTTCTTCACGCCATCCAGACCTTCCAGCAATGGCATGGTCAGAATGCACTGAGCTTCCTGGCCATACCCACGCTGCAGCTCACGCCCCATCAGCAGGTTGAATTTCTGATCGGTACCGCCCAACTCAACATCCGCGCGCAGAGCAACCGAGTCATATCCCTGAACCAGCGGATAGAGGAACTCATGAATAGCGATCGGCTGATTGGTGGTGTAACGCTTATCGAAGTCATCACGCTCAAGCATACGTGCGACGGTGTACTGCGATGTCAGACGAATGAAGTCAGCCGGACCCATCTGATCCATCCAGGTGGAGTTGAAGGCAACTTCGGTTTTCGCCGGATCAAGAATCTTGAATACTTGAGTCTTGTATGTCTCAGCGTTTTCCAGAACCTGCTCGCGAGTCAACGGAGGACGCGTAGCGCTCTTGCCGCTTGGATCACCGATCATCCCGGTGAAGTCACCAATCAGGAAGATCACCTGATGCCCCAATTCCTGGAACTGGCGCAGCTTATTAATAAGCACGGTGTGACCCAAGTGCAGATCCGGGGCGGTTGGATCGAAACCAGCCTTGATACGCAGCGGCTGGCCGCGCTTGAGCTTCTCGATCAGCTCGGACTCGACCAATAGTTCTTCCGCACCACGTTTAATCAGCGCTAGCTGCTCTTCAACCGACTTCATAACAGACCCGCAAGGCTCAGATTCAAAGGGAACCAACCATACAAGATCGTGCACCAATTACAAGTTTTGCCCGGCGCACGGACACCAATCTGCAGACAGGGTGTCTGTAGACTTGCTTCGGGGATGATTTGGTTATATTTTATACAGTTATTTCATCTTCATCATGTCATTCATCTTTTCCAATTCATCTTTTTTCAAAGTCAAAATTACTTATGACCACTGAACCGTCTAAAGCGCCACCGCTTTACCCGAAGACCCACCTGCTCGCCGCAAGTGGAATCGCCGCCCTTCTCAGCCTGGCGCTCCTGGTATTTCCTTCCAGTGATGTTGAAGCCAAAAAGACGACCCTGAGCCTGGAACTGGAAAGTCCTGCTGAACAACTGATACAAGATCAAGACGCTGCTGACGCGATTCAAGCCACAAATGAGCCAGCAGCCTCACCTTTCGCCCAGATCGAAAACAGCACCGAAGAAACCCCGAAAACCGCTGAAGCCGCACCTGCCCCAGCTCCGGCTGCAGAGAAATCAAAAGCCCCGGGGCACCGCGAAGTCGTCGTATCCAAAGGCGATACGCTCTCTACATTGTTCGAGAAAGTCGGTCTGCCAGCCGCTGCTGTGCACGAAGTGCTGGCCAGCGACAAACAAGCCAAACAGTTCAGCCAGCTCAAGCACGGCCAGAAGCTGGAGTTCGAACTGAACCCGGAAGGCCAACTGACCAGCCTGCACAGCAAGGTCAGCGACGTCGAAACCATTACCCTGACCAAGAATGACAAGGGCTACGCATTCAACCGAGTAACAGCCAAGCCGACCGTTCGCACGGCTTACGTGCACGGCGTGATCAATAGCTCCCTGTCACAATCCGCTGCCCGTGCAGGCCTGTCCCATAGCCTGACCATGGATATGGCCAGCGTCTTCGGCTACGACGTCGACTTCGCTCAGGACATCCGTCAAGGTGACGAATTCGACGTGATCTACGAGCAGAAAGTGGTCAACGGCAAGGCAGTGGGCACCGGCCCGATTCTGTCTGCACGCTTCACCAACCGCGGCAAGACCTACACCGCCGTGCGTTACACCAACAAACAAGGCAACAGCAGCTATTACACCGCTGATGGCAACAGCATGCGTAAGGCGTTCATCCGTACCCCGGTGGACTTCGCCCGCATCAGTTCGAAATTCTCCATGGGCCGCAAACACCCGATCCTCAACAAGATCCGCGCCCACAAAGGTGTCGATTACGCAGCGCCACGCGGTACGCCGATCAAGGCTGCCGGCGACGGTAAAGTATTGCTGGCCGGCCGCCGCGGTGGTTACGGCAACACGGTGATCATCCAGCACGGCAACACCTACCGCACGCTGTATGGCCACATGCAAGGCTTTGCCAAAGGCGTGAAAACCGGCGGCAGCGTCAAGCAGGGCCAGGTGATCGGCTACATTGGTACCACCGGCCTGTCCACCGGACCGCACTTGCACTATGAGTTCCAGGTCAACGGTGTTCACGTCGACCCGCTGGGCCAGAAGCTGCCGATGGCAGATCCGATCGCCAAGTCCGAGCGCGCACGCTTCCTTGCGCAGAGCCAACCGCTGATGGCGCGCATGGATCAAGAGAAGGCCACCATGCTGGCTTCGAGCAAGCGCTAAGCCATGGCTCTTTATATCGGCGTGATGTCCGGCACCAGTCTCGATGGGCTGGACATCGCCCTGATCGAGCAGACCTCGGCGATCAAACTGATCGCCACGCATTACATCCCCATGCCTGAACCCCTGCGCGCCGAGCTGCTTGGCTTGTGCGCCAGCGGCCCCGACGAGATTGCCCGCTCGGCGATCGCCCAGCAGCACTGGGTCAAACTCGCTGCACAGGGCATCCATACCCTCCTCGATCAGCAGCAACTAAAGCCTGAGGCCATTCGTGCAATCGGCAGCCATGGCCAGACCATTCGTCATGAGCCCGCTCGTGGCTTCACTGTGCAAATCGGCAATCCCGCACTCCTGACAGAGCTGACCGGCATCACCGTGGTCAGCGACTTCCGCAGCCGCGACGTGGCTGCTGGCGGTCAGGGTGCCCCGCTGGTACCAGCCTTCCATGAGGCTTTGTTCGAAGAGCGTAACGGTAACCGTGCAGTCCTGAATGTCGGCGGTTTCAGCAATCTCAGTCTGATAGAGCCGACCAGGCCTGTAGCCGGTTTCGACTGCGGCCCTGGGAATGTGCTGATGGATGCCTGGATTCATCAACAACGCGGCGAGAACTATGATCGCAACGGCCAGTGGGCAGCCACCGGCACGGTCGAGCCAGTCTTGCTGAAAGCTCTGCTCGGCGACCCGTTCTTCGTGACCAAAGGCCCGAAGAGCACTGGCCGGGAAGTGTTCAACCTGCCGTGGCTGGAGCACCACCTCTCAAGTTTGCCGAGCTTCGCTGCTGAAAACGTTCAGGCAACGCTGCTCGAACTGACGGCGCAGACCATCGTCGAGTCGCTGCAAAGCGCTCAATCCGATACGCGGGAAATGTTGGTCTGCGGCGGCGGCGCTCACAACGCTACGCTGATGAAACGTCTTGCCGACCTGCTGCCTAACGCCACCGTCGCCAGCACCGCCACTCACGGCGTCGATCCGGACTGGGTCGAGGCAATGGCCTTCGCCTGGCTGGCCCATTGCTGCCTCGAAGGCATTGCCGCCAATCGCCCGAGCGTCACCGGCGCCAAAGGCCTGCGGGTACTCGGCGCCATCTACCCGAACTGAACAAAAGACAGGCAACAAAAAACGCCGCAGAACCGTAAGGCTCTGCGGCGTTTTATTGTGTGCAGCAAGGTGCGATCAGATCGAGAACGAAGAGCCGCAACCACAGGTCGTGGTGGCGTTCGGGTTCTTGATCACGAAGCGCGAACCTTCCAGACCTTCCTGATAGTCCACTTCGGCACCCGCCAGGTACTGGAAACTCATCGGATCGACCACCAGACTCACGCCTTCGCGCTCGACGATGGTGTCGTCCTCGGCCACATCCTCATCGAAGGTGAAGCCGTACTGAAACCCTGAACAACCGCCGCCCGTAACGAATACGCGCAGCTTCAAGCGATCATTCCCCTCTTCATCGACCAGGCTCTTCACCTTGTGGGCAGCACCTTGGGTGAATTGCAAAGCCGTGGGGGTGAAGGATTCGACGCTCATGCTGACTATCTCCCGGCGTTACGCCGCCATAATGCGTGATGACGCGCATTATCCGCTTGTCCTAGAAAATCGGTCAACTATTGTTACGGTATATCAATAAACCCGACCAACTGCCCAGAATGCAAAAAGGCCCGTTTGACGGGCCTTTTTGCTGTGTTGCCGAACGTGTTACGGCAGCATACCGGCGTGGGAGAGGCCGAAGCGCTCATCCAGGCCGAACAGAATGTTCATGTTCTGCACCGCCTGACCCGACGCGCCTTTGACCAGGTTGTCGATCACCGACAGCACCACCACCAGATCACCATCCTGCGGACGATGTACAGCGATGCGGCAGACGTTTGCGCCACGCACGCTGCGGGTTTCCGGATGGCTGCCGGCCGGCATCACGTCGACGAACGGCTCGTTGGCATAACGCTTTTCGAACAGTGCCTGCAGATCCACCGAACGATCAACCACGGTCGCGTAGAGCGTGGAATGAATGCCACGAATCATCGGGGTCAGGTGCGGGACGAAGGTCAGACCGACATCCTTACCGGCAGCGCGACGCAGACCCTGGCGAATTTCCGGCAGATGACGGTGACCTTTCACCGCGTAAGCCTTCATGCTTTCCGACGTCTCGGAATACAGCGAGCCTACAGCTGCGCCACGACCGGCACCGCTGACGCCGGATTTGCAGTCGGCAATCAGGCGCGAAGTGTCAGCCAGACCCGCTTCAAGCAGCGGCAGGAAACCCAACTGCGTGGCGGTTGGATAGCAGCCCGGCACGGCGATCAGACGAGCCTTCTTGATCTGCTCGCGATTGACTTCCGGCAGACCGTAGACCGCCTCGTCCAGCAACGCCGGCGCACCGTGCGGCTGTCCGTACCATTTGGCCCATTCTTCAGCGTCCTGCAACCGGAAGTCCGCTGACAGGTCGATGACCTTGGTGCCCGCCGCCAACAGTTCACCGGCCAACGCATGGGCAACGCCGTGCGGGGTGGCGAAGAACACAACGTCGCACGCACCCAGGGTTTTGATGTCCGGCACGCTGAACGCCAGACCGTCGTAGTGACCGCGCAGGTTCGGGTACATGTCAGCCACGGCCAGACCGGCCTCGGATCGGGAAGTGATCACTACCACTTCTGCCTGCGGATGCTGTGCCAACAGACGCAGCAGTTCGACACCGGTGTAACCCGTGCCGCCGACGATACCGACCTTGACCATAAACCTGCCCTCAACGAACCCACTGGAAAGCCGTCGATAATAGGGGCCGCGCGCCCCTGCGACAACCATCAAGGTGACGTGCGGACGCTCAAGCCTCTACTATCCCGGCTACCGTGAACCTGGGAATAACCAAAAATGCTCTATCTATGGATCAAAGCGTTTCACATCGTCAGCGTCGTCTGCTGGTTTGCCGGGCTGTTCTACTTGCCGCGGCTGTTCGTTTATCACGCGCAAAGTGAAGACGCGATCAGCAAGGAACGCTTCAGCCTCATGGAGCGCAAGCTGTATCGCGGCATCATGGGCCCGGCGATGATCGCCACGCTGATCTTCGGCGGCTGGCTGATCTACCTCAATCCGGGCATCTTCAGCATGGGCGGCTGGATTCACGCCAAGCTGACCCTGGTGGTCTTGCTGATCGGCTACCACCACATGTGCGGCGCGCAGGTAAAACGCTTCGCCCGTGGCGAGAACACCCGCAGCCATGTCTTTTATCGCTGGTTCAATGAAGTGCCGGTTCTGATATTGCTGGCTATCGTAATTCTGGTCGTGGTCAAGCCGTTCTAACTTCATAACAGCATCACACCTCGGGGGATTTCCAATGTCGCTGCCCGCTTTGCTCGAACAACGTCTGCGCTTGCCGATAGTGGCGGCGCCGATGTTCCTGATCTCCAACCCGGAGCTGGTGCTCGCCTGCTGCCGTAACGGCGTGGTTGGCAGCTTCCCGGCGCTGAACCAGCGTGAAAGCAGCGGCTTCAAGGCCTGGCTGGAGGAGATTGAAGCGGGCCTGGCGACACTGGATAACCCGGCGCCGTATGCAGTGAACCTGATCGTGCACAACAGCAATCCGCGCCTGCAGGCGGATCTGAACATCTGCGTCGAGCACAAGGTGCCGATTGTCATCACCAGCCTCGGCGCAGTGAAGGAACTGGTCGATGCCGTGCACAGCTATGGTGGACTGGTGTTCCACGACGTGACCACGCGCCGGCATGCCGAGAAAGCCGCCGAAGCCGGAGTCGACGGCTTGATCGCCGTCGCGGCGGGCGCCGGCGGCCATGCCGGCACCTGGAGTCCGTTTGCACTGATCGCCGAGATCCGCGAGTTCTTCGATAAAACCCTGCTGCTTGCCGGGTGTCTGAACCACGGCCATGAGATTTTGGCCGCACAGCTGCTCGGCGCGGATTTGGCCTACTTCGGTACGCGATTTATCGGCACCACCGAAAGTCATGCGCCTGACGCCTATAAGGACATGCTGCTGACGGCCAAGGCGGCGGACATCATTCATACTCCTGCAGTCTCCGGAGTACCGGCCAGCTTCATGCGTCAAAGCCTGGAGGCGGCGGGTTTCGACATGGCCGCGCTGCAAGGCAAGGGCGAGGTCAATTTCGGTGACAAGCTCAAACCGATCAACGATGAAGCCAAGGCCTGGAAGACCGTGTGGTCGGCCGGCCAGGGCGTAGGCCAGATCGACGACCTGCCGAGCGTCGACCAGTTGATCGCCCGGCTCGACGCGGAATATCGTCAGGCGCTGGAACGCGCGGCGCAATTGCCAAAACGCTGGCCACGCTGAGAAAAATCAGACCAGTGATCGACGGACTGGCCTTACACTTGCTGACCTTCAATTCATTCGCGACAAGGATGCCTCGGCCATGAGCGAACCTCGTTACAAGATCGTTTTCGACGGTGCTCTCCAGCCCGGTGTCGATCTCACCACCGCCAAGCTCAATCTGGCGGCCCTGTTCAAAAGCGATGTTGCCGCCATCGAGCGCCTGTTCAACGGCAGCACCGTCGCCCTCAAACGCGACCTGACCCACAGCGATGCGCAGACTTATCTGCAAGCACTGAGCAAGACCGGGATCGATGCACGGATCGAAAGCGAAACGGCGATCGAACTGAGTCTGTCGGACGTGCATGAACAACCGGCGACTTTCAACGAACCCGCATCACCCTATGCGCCACCTCGGGCCAACGTCGGCGAAAACCTGCCAGCATTCGCAGTGCTCAAGCCCTTCAGCGTCGAAGGCCGGATCGGTCGCCTGCGGTTTCTGGCCTGGACGATGGTGCTGAGCCTGGTGACCCTGCCGATCGTGGGCATATTCGCCCTGCTCGCTCTCGGACTAGTCAGTGGCGACTCCACCACCGGCCTGATCATTGGCGGGATATTCGCGTTCTTCCTGTTCCTCGGCTTCATCATTGTAAGCATTCTGTTCAGCGTACAGCGCCTGCACGATATCGGCTGGTCCGGCTGGCTGTGGCTGCTGAACCTGGTGCCGTTCGTGGGCAGCTTCTTCCCGCTGGTGATCATGGTCGTGCCGGGCAACACCGGCGCCAACCGCTACGGCCCGCCACCGCCACCCAACAGTACTGCGGTCAAAGTGCTGTGCTCGCTCTGGATCGTGTTCTTCGCCCTGGTGTTTGCCGGCGGCATGCTCGGCGGTATTTCGGCCATTCAGCAAGAATATGAAACCAACCTCGAGAGCAGCTATGAAAGCGGCTCGGTCACCACCGATGAAGTCGAGGTCGAGACTGAACCGGCGAATTCCGTGGACGATGCAGCCGAAGCGCCCCCGGCCCCTGTAGACTCTGCGAAAGAATGAACAACGCTCCCCGCCGTGACACCTGCGTCGCTGGCGCGGAGCTGTTGCGATGGAGAATTGCATGACCCGTTACGCTCTGATCACCGGCGCCTCCAGCGGCATCGGCCTGGCCATGGCCGAAGCGCTGGCCCGGCGCGGTCGCAGCCTGATTCTGGTGGCCCGCCAGCGTGATCAGCTGGAAAGTTTCGCGATCGAACTGACCCAGCGCTTTGGCGTGGAGGTGTTGTTCCGCGCCTGCGACCTGGGCGAGCCATTGCGCTTGTCCGGCTTCCTGCTGGAACTGGAAGAAGGCGACCGGCAGATCGATCTGCTGGTCAATTGCGCCGGCATCGGCACCTGCGGCCCGTTCCTCGCCCAAGACTGGATGACCGAGCAGGATCTGATCGAAGTCAACATCCTCGCCCTCACCCGCCTGTGCCACGCCATCGGCAACAGCATGGCGCTGCAGGGCGGCGGACAGATCCTCAACGTCGCCTCGGTGGCGGCGTTCAATCCCGGCCCGTGGATGAGCACTTACTACGCCAGCAAGGCTTACGTATTGCACTTCTCCGAAGCGCTGCGGGTTGAACTGAAACAGAGCGCGGTCAAAGTCTCGGTACTTTGCCCCGGCCCGACCCGCACCGCATTCTTCCGCACCGCGCAGCTCAACAGCGACAAACTCAAGGACAGCAAACTGCTGATGAGTCCCGAGGAAGTCGCGCTTTACACCGTGCGTGCACTGGAGAAAAACCGCGCCATCATCATTCCGGGACGACGCAACCGCTGGCTGGCCTTCCTGCCACGCCTCGGCTCGCGCTGGCTCAATCGCACCATCGTCGGCATGGTCAACAAGGCTTACTGCCCACGCTGAACTGTCCTACGGCAAAACACTGGGCGGGGTCATTTCCCATGAGTACACTCAGGCCAGCCCCCACAACGGAGAAAACAGCAGTGGATACTCTGTTCACCAAGATCATCAACCGGGAGATCCCGGCCAAGATCATTTACGAGGACGACCAGGTTCTGGCGTTCCACGACATCGCCCCTCAGGCACCGGTGCATTTTCTGGTGATCCCGAAGAAACCGGTGCGCACCCTCAACGACCTGACCGAAGACGACAAGGCACTGGCCGGGCACATCCTGTTCACTGCCCAGCGTCTGGCGCTGGAGCTGGGCTGCGAGGAAGGCTTCCGGGTGGTGATGAACTGCAATGAAAAAGGTGGTCAGACCGTCTATCACATTCATATGCACGTACTGGGTCAGCGCCAGATGAACTGGCCGCCGGGCTGATTCACTGCATCCGCCCCTGTAGGAGCGGGCTTGCTCGCGAAAGCGGAGTGTCTGACATTGATATTCTGAAGGTGCCGACGCCTTCGCGAGCAAGCCCGCTCCCACCAAAAGCATGACCGCGTGGCAAATGACCCAGCGCAAACCTTCCCCGGCCGATTCGGTTAAACTGGCGGTCGAGATTTTTCCCGGAGGTCAGCATGACTACCCAACGTCACTACTCGCCGATTGACCGTCTTCTGCTGCAAGCCGATGCCGCGATGCGCACTCTGCTGCCCTTCAGTGGCCAGCCGTACCGTCCGTCGCCAGCCATTGTGCAGCCGGATGTGCAGATGAGCGATGAAGACACCCGCCACGTCGCCGGCCTGATGCGCATCAACCACACCGGTGAGGTCTGCGCCCAGGCGCTGTATCAGGGCCAGGCGCTGACCGCCAAGTTGCCGCAGGTGCGTGCTGCCATGGAGCATGCCGCCGAAGAAGAAATCGATCATCTGGTGTGGTGCGAGCAGCGCATCCATCAGCTGGGCAGTCACACCAGCGTGCTCAATCCGCTGTTCTACGGGATGTCGTTCGGCATTGGCGCCGTGGCCGGTCTGATCAGCGACAAGGTCAGCCTTGGTTTCGTCGCGGCTACCGAGCATCAGGTGTGTAAGCACTTGAACGAGCATCTGGAACAATTGCCGGCCGAGGACGAGAAGTCCCGGGCGATTCTGGAACAGATGCGCATTGATGAAGAGCATCATGCGGAGAGCGCACTGGATGCGGGCGGTTTCCGTTTTCCGGCGCCGGTGAAGTTCGGGATGAGTCTGTTGGCGAAGGTGATGACCAAGAGTACCTACAGGATCTGACTTCAGTGTTGTCTCGCAGGGCCCCTTCGCGAGCAAGCTCGCTCCCACAGGGTTCTGTTTCGGTAATAAAAAAGGCGACTACCGCACGGTAGTCGCCTTTTTTGTGCCCGGGAATCTTACGCTGGCATGTTGCGCGCGTAGAAGATTTCCAGCATTTCGTGTTTCACACGCTCGGTCACCTGAGCACGCTGCTCGGAGGACAGGTTGCTGGTTGCGTCGCCGAACAGGTAGTTATCCAGTTCGAAGTTCTTCAGCAGCATTTTTGTGTGGAACAGGTTTTCCTGGTACACGTTCACGTCGGTCATCTGATACGCGTCGCGAGTGTCTTCGGAAAGGTAGTTCTGGATCGAGTTGATCTCGTGGTCGATGAAGTGCTTGTTGCCTTCAACGTCACGGGTGAAGCCGCGCACACGGTAATCCACAGTCACGATGTCCGAATCGAACTGGTGAATGAGGAAGTTGAGCGCTTTAAGCGGTGAAATGACACCACAGGTCGACACGTCGATGTCCACACGGAACGTCGCAATACCGGCGTCCGGATGGATTTCCGGATAGGTATGCACCGTGATGTGACTCTTGTCGAGGTGGGCAAGGATGATTTCGGGCAATGGACCCGGGGACTCTTCGATCTGGCTGTCAGTCGGGGTCACCGGCTCTTCCGAGATCAGAATCGTGACGCTGGCACCCTGAGGCTCATAGTTCTGACTCGCGATGTTCAGAATGTTGGCACCAATGATTTCGACAACTTCCGTGAGGATCTGCGTCAGGCGTTCGGCGTTGTACTCTTGATTGATGTACTCGACGTAAGCCTGCTGGTCTTGCGGGGTTTCCGCGTAGCAGATGTCATAGATGTTGAAGCTCAAGGTCTTTGTCAGGTTATTGAACCCGTGGAGCTTGAGTTTGCTTTTCACCGTTAAAAACTCTCTATGTATGCGGCGCAGCCGCGTGATCAAGCATGCCCGTCAAGTGCGAACAACGCACCTGCGTAGGACGGTTAACACCTCTTCGCGATGGCGATTTTGGTTATCTGTTCAGGCGGACGATCCGTCGGTTGACCGATCACTGCCCTGAAAAAAGTGGCGCATTATGCAGACGTCAGCGAGGGATCGCCAGAGTCTGCACTGCTTTTATGATAGTTGAATGTCGATTCAACCGAGCTCGACGATTTCATAATCGTGAGTGATCGCCACACCGGCCGCGCCGAGCATGATCGAAGCCGAGCAATACTTCTCGGCAGACAGTTCGATGGCGCGCTTGACCTGGGCTTCTTTCAGGCCACGGCCCTTGACCACGAAGTGCATGTGGATCTTGGTGAACACCTTCGGATCTTCGGTCGCGCGCTCGGCTTCGAGGAACGCTTCGCAGCTTTCAACCGCCTGACGCGACTTCTTCAGGATGCTGACCACGTCGAAGTTGCTGCAACCGCCAACGCCCAGCAGGAGCATTTCCATCGGACGAACACCCAGATTACGACCACCGGCGTCCGGTGGTCCGTCCATGACCACAACATGACCGCTACCGGATTCGCCGAGGAACATGGCTTCGCCAGCCCATTGGATGCGTGCCTTCATCGCCAAGACTCCACTGTAGAAAAAAGGGTCGCCAGCTTAGCACAGGCCTTTGCTCTGGCAGCGCCCGGCGTTCCTAGGACGGATGCCTCAGCTGCGTAGGTAATTTCTCGAATTTTCGACGAAGTGTCTGGTAAGCTGGCGCCAATTCGCTGGCGCCAATTGTCAGCCTGTGTAGCGACCGCCTTCAGCGCCTCATAAAAAAATCAAACATCACCGTGCAGTCTTTTCGGGATACAACCATGGTTGCTATTACCCCCACACCCAAAATCAAGAACCTCGACAAGCTGTTGATGCATTGCCAGCGCCGTCGCCATGCGGCCAAGAGCAACATCATCTGCGCCGGCGATCGCTCGGACACGCTGTACTTCATCATCAAAGGTTCGGTCACCATCTTGATCGAAGATGACGACGGCCGCGAAATGATCATCGCCTACCTCAACGCCGGGGACTTCTTCGGCGAGCTGGGTCTGTTCGAACAGGCAGGCCAGGAACAGCAACGCAGCGCCTGGGTGCGGGCCAAGGTCGAATGCGAAATCGCCGAAATCAGCTACGTGAAGTTCCGCGAACTGTCGCAGCAGGATCCAGACATTCTTTACGTCCTCAGCGGACAAATCGCCCAACGTCTGCGCAATACCACGCGCAAGGTCGGCGACCTGGCGTTCTTCGACGTTACCGGTCGCGTGGCCCGCTGCCTGCTGGAGCTGTGTAAGCAGCCCGACGCGATGACCCACCCGGACGGCATGCAGATCAAGGTGACCCGTCAGGAAATCGGCCGGATTGTCGGTTGTTCGCGGGAGATGGTCGGTCGCGTGCTCAAGGATCTTGAAGAACGCAATCTGGTCGATGTGAAAGGCAAGACCATGGTGGTCTTCGGTACGCGCTAAGCGCGCAAAATCAGGCGCTGTAGACCTGCGCCAGCATCAGACGAAACAGCTCATCCAGACGCGCCAAAGCCGTTGGCGCGACGAACTTCTCATGCAGGGCGATGTGGCTTTCGGCGCGCACCCGCTGCTCCAGACCGCAAGCCTCGTTGAAGCGATTGACCGCTGCAACCATCGACTCGCGCTCGTTATCCATCAGCATCGCCCCGTGCACCAGCCCCACCGGACGCTGACCGCCCTGACTCTGGCGCCAGCGCTGAGCGGTGCCGACCATCTTGCGGCCGTCGAGATTGACGTTGAAACGACCGTCGCAGAACGCGCCGTCGATTTCGCCCAACGACGACACACCACCCAACTCATCGAGCAATTCACAGATCGGATCACACAGGCGCCGGTAACCGGTTTCGATGCGGTTCAGATCGCCCTCGCTGCGGGGCGGGGCGTAAACCAATGCGATGTTGATGGTTGAAGCGGATTGCGGGACCGGTTCACCGCCGGTTTCCCGCAGCAAGACTGGCCAGCCGGCAGCAGCGGAGACTTCGCAGGCATGCTCGAAACCGGGCAGGCGATTGAGGCGACGCGGCATGACCAGAGCGCGATCGCTGGGTTGCCAGAACAGCAGACCGGATTCGGCGTTGCCGGCGCAGATCGAGGCCAACAGGTCTTGTTCGGCCTTGAGGCCGGCTTCGATGGTCAGGGGGGTTGGCAGCGACATGGAGAACTCCGGCAGATCGTAAATCTTCGGGAAATTTGAAGGCCCTTTCGCGAGCAAGCCCGCTCCCACAGGGGGAAATGCATTCCAAATGTGGGAGCGGGCTTGCTCGCGAAGGGGTCGACTCGGTCTGAAGCAGATCAGTCGAGGGTCGAACCACTGACCGGAACGCCACGCTCCGGGAAGAACAGGCGCTGCAGTTCGGTGCCCGGGCTTTCCGCGCGCATGAACGCTTCGCCGACCAGGAACGCATAAACGTCGCTGATTTCCATCAGCTCGACATCGGCACGGTTGAGGATGCCGCTCTCGGTAATCACCATACGGTCGCGCGGGATGCGCGGCAGCAGGTCGAGGGTGGTTTCCAGGCTGACGTCGAAGGTGTGCAGGTTGCGGTTGTTGACCCCGACCAGCGGCGTGTCGAGGGTTTTCAGCGCGCGTTCCAGCTCATCGCCGTCATGCACTTCCACCAGAACATCGAGACCGACGCCTTTGGCGACCGAGGCCAGCTCAGCCATTTTCACGTCGTCCAGTGCGGAGACGATCAACAGCACGCAGTCGGCGCCCAGCGCGCGGGCTTCGACGATCTGGTACGGATCGATCATGAAGTCCTTGCGGATTACAGGCAGTTTGCACGCGGCGCGGGCCTGTTGCAGGTAGGCATCGGCGCCCTGGAAGTAGTCGATATCGGTCAGCACGGACAGACAGGTCGCCCCGCCCTTCTCGTAGCTCTTGGCAATGTCGGCAGGCACGAAGTTCTCGCGGATCACGCCTTTGCTCGGCGAAGCCTTCTTGATTTCAGCAATCACCGCCGGTTGTTTCTTCTTGGCCTGCGCCAGCAATGCCTGGGCAAAACCACGGGGTGCATCGGCCGCCTTGGCCAGACTTTCCAGCTCGCTCAGGCTGACACGAGCGCTGCGCTCGGCGACTTCCTGGACTTTGCGCGCCAGAATGTTTTCCAGAACCGTCGGTACACTCATCCCTCATTCTCCACTTTGAATACCGCGGTAAAGGCACCCAACTCCTCGAGTTTTTCCCGAGCAAGACCGGTGTGCAGTGCGTCGTGCGCAAGCGCCACGCCTTCTTTGAGACTGGTCGCCAGGTCAGCCGCGTACAGCGCCGCACCGGCATTGAGCACAATCATTTCGGCAGCCTTCTGGCCGTTTTCGGTCTTGCGCTTGCCCAGCGCATCGCGAATCAGCGCCAACGACGCTTCCGGGCCTTCGACCGACAGACCGTGCAGGCTCTGGCTCTTCATGCCCAGATCTTCCGGCTCGACCCAATATTCGGTGATTTCGTTGTTCTTCAGCTCAGCCACAAAAGTCGGCGCGGCAAGACTGAACTCGTCCAGACCGTCCTTCGAATGCACCACCAGTACGTGCTTGCTGCCCAGGCGCTGCAAGACTTCGGCCAATGGCCGGCACAGCGCGGGCGTAAACACGCCCACCACCTGATGTTTGACACCGGCCGGATTCGTAAGCGGGCCGAGCATGTTGAACAGCGTACGCAGGCCGAGATCGCGACGCGGGCCGGCGGCGTACTTCATGGCTTTGTGGTGAGTCTGGGCAAACATGAAACCGATGCCGACGTTGTCGATGCAACGGGCAACCTGCACCGGCGTCAGGTTCAGATAAATGCCGGCGGCTTCGAGCAAGTCGGCGCTGCCGCTCTTGCCAGATACTGCGCGGTTGCCGTGCTTGGCCACGGTGCAACCGGCTGCCGCGACGACAAACGCGGACGCCGTCGACACGTTGAAGATGTTCGCACCGTCACCGCCGGTACCGACCACGTCGACCACACCGTCGAGGGTCTTGAGTTCGACCTGATCGGCCAGCTCACGCATCACCGAAACGGCGCCGACGATTTCGTCGATGCTCTCGCTCTTCATGCGCATGGCCATCATGAATGCGCCGATCTGCGCCTCGGTGCATTGGCCGGTCATGATTTCGCGCATCACGTCACGCATTTCTTCGGTGCTGAGGTCGAGGTGTTCGACGATACGGCTCAGGGCTGTCTTGATATTCATGGGAAGTCCTTAGCGCGTGCCGCCGGTTTGTTTGAGGAAGTTGGCAAACAGTTCATGGCCCTGCTCGGTCAGGATCGATTCAGGGTGGAACTGCACGCCCTCAATGTTCAGGGTCTTGTGCCGCAGGCCCATGATTTCGTCGACTGAACCATCATCGTGCTGGGTCCACGCGGTCAGCTCAAGGCACTCGGGCAAAGTATCGTGCTTGACGATCAGCGAGTGGTAGCGGGTAACCGTCAGCGGATGATTCAGACCGGCGAAAACGCCCTTGTCCTCATGGAATACCGGGCTAGTCTTACCGTGCATCACCTGACGGGCACGCACGACATCGCCGCCGAACGCTTGGCCAATCGATTGATGGCCGAGGCAGACGCCGAGGATCGGCAGTTTGCCGGCGAAATGCTTGATGGCTTCGATGGAAATGCCGGCTTCGGTCGGCGTGCACGGGCCTGGCGAGACCACGATGCGCTCGGGGTTGAGCGCTTCGATTTCGGCGACGGTCAGTTCGTCGTTGCGCACGACTTTAACCTCGGCACCCAGCTCGCCGAGGTACTGCACAACGTTGTAAGTAAAGGAGTCGTAGTTGTCGATCATCAGCAACATGGCGTTTCGAACCTCTTGAATTCTGACTTGAAGACAGCCTTCGAATGACTTGCCCGCAGGGCGCTGCACGATGTCGGACGCGCAGGTGGCGTCGGCACAGCGGCATTTCAAACGGGTAAGGAAGGCAAAGCGATACAGATCCGGCCGGGCCGGCAGAAAAGATTCAGGCGCGCCAACGCCAACGGGCGTGTGCCTTGATGACTTGATCCAGAAGTTTGCTGACGATCAACACGGGGAAGGTCTCGTTCATACGTTCCGGCACAGTAACTTAGCTGGACGGAGCGTGCAATATGGCGGGGCTGACGGGGGACAAAACTAAGGGAGGCTTCGCGACCGATGGCAAAACGCCGGGAGTTTTTGGTACTGTCGTTTCGTTCACCTACAACAATAAATAAACGGACTTGCTCATGATCAAACAGACGTTGTTTGTACCGCTCGCCGGTTGCCTGCTCGCCATGGCTTGCGCCCAGGCGTACGCAGCACCCGCGCCCTACTCCAACTTCATCGTCTTCGGCGATAGTTTGAACGACGCCGGAACCTTCAGGGACAGCGGCGGCCCGGCCGGCGCCACGCAGCGCTACACCAACCGCACCGGCCCGCTGTACAAGGACGGCACCGGAGAAAACCGTGACCTCAACGCCACCCAGATCATCGGCGGCAAACTCGGTTTCAGCCCCGACCAGACCGCCTCCTCGTCTTCGGCCGTGCGCGCCGGTGAAGGTCTGGCCGATGGCAACAACTGGGCGGTGGGCGGTTACCGTACCGACCAGATTCTCGACTCGATCACCACCCAGTCCGCCACCGGCGAACGCACCCGCAGCGGTTACCTGCCGTCGAACGGCTTCCGTGCCGACCCGAACGCGCTGTATTACCTGTCGGGGGGCGGCAACGACTTCCTTCAGGGCCGCGTACTCAGTCTCGATCAGGCCAGCACCGCAGCCGATCGCCTGGCCGACAGCGCCCGCACGCTGCAAGGCGCCGGCGCCAAATACATCATGGTCTGGCTGCTGCCGGACATCGGCCTGACCCCGGCCATCAACGGCTCGCCGCTGCAGGGTTTCACCTCGCAGCTCAGCGCCCAGTTCAACACCGAGCTGGTCAGGCAGTTGCAGGGCATCAACGCCGAAATCATCCCGCTGAACATCCCGGTGCTGCTTAAAGAAGCGTTCGCCAACCCGGCGCAGTTCGGCCTCGCAACCGACCAGAACCTGACGGCCACCTGCTTCAGCGGCAACAGTTGCACCGAGAACGCCCGATACGGCATCAACAGCGCCACGCCGGATCCGACCAAGCTGATCTACAACGACGCAGTGCACCCGACCGAAGCCGGCCAGCGCTTGATTGCCGACTACGCCTACTCGCTGCTGGCCGCCCCTTGGGAGCTGACCCTGCTGCCGGAAATGGCCCAGGGTTCGTTGCGCGCGCATCAGGATGAACTGCGCAATCAATGGCTGGCCGATTGGGAAAACTGGCAAGCCGTGGGCCAATGGCGCGCCATCGTTGCCGGCGGCGGTCAACATCAGGATTTCGACAGCCAGCACAGTGCGGCCAGTGCCGATGGCAACGGGTATAACCTGAACATCGGCGGCAGCTATCGCGTCAACGAAGCCTGGCGTGTCGGCTTGGCCGCAGGTTTCTATCACCAGAAACTCGAAGCCGGCGACGCCGACTCGGAATACAAACTCAACTCCTACATGGGCACCGCGTTCGCCCAGTATCAGCAAAACCGCTGGTGGGGCGATCTGGCGATGACCGCCGGCAAACTCGACTACGACAGCCTCAAGCGTAAATTCCAGCTTGGGGTCAACGAGCGCGGAGAGAAAGGCGATACCGACGGTTACGTGCTGGCGATCAGCGGCCGCCTCGGCTACGACATCGCGCAGCAGGCCAGCAGCCCGTGGCACCTGTCGCCGTTCGTCAGTGCCGACTTTGGCAAGACCGAAGTCGATGGCTACTCGGAAAAAGGCGCTGACTCCACGGCGCTGACTTTTGACGACCAGTCGCGCAACTCGCGGCGTCTGGGCGTGGGTATCCAGGGCAAGTACCAGATCACCGCGCAGACTGAAGTGTTCGGTGAGTTCGCTCACGAACGTGAGTACAACGACGACCGCCAGGATCTGACCATCAACCTCAACAGCTTGCCGGGCAACCGTTTCACGCTCGAAGGCTACGAGCCGCAGACCAACCTCAATCGCCTGAACCTGGGCGTGAGCCATAAGCTCACGCAGGATTTGGCGTTGCGCGCCAGCTACAACGTGCGCAAGGATGATGACTTTACCCAGCAGGGGGTGAACGTCGGGGTCAGCCTTGATTTCTGATCTACTGGCATAAAAAACGCGGCGCCCTCACAGGCGCCGCGTTTTTTTATGGCTGATCACAAACACAATGTGGGAGCGGGCTTGCTCGCGAAAGCGGTGTATCAGCCGACATCAATTTTGAATGCCAGCCCGTATTCGCGAGCAAGCCCGCTCCCACAGGGGGATTGTGTGGACTCAGCTTTCCGGGGTCTGCTCAGCCAGGGCCACGGCGCGGAACATCGCGCGGCGCTTGTTCAGGGTTTCTTCCCACTCCAGCGCCGGCACCGAGTCGGCAACGATGCCGCCACCGGCCTGCACGTGCAGTTCGCCGTTCTTGATCACTGCGGTACGAATCGCAATCGCGGTGTCCATGTTGCCGTTCCAGGCGAAGTAACCGACCGCACCGCCATACACGCCACGCTTGACCGGCTCCAGTTCGTCGATGATTTCCATCGCACGGATCTTCGGTGCGCCGGACAAGGTGCCCGCCGGCAGAATCGCCCGCAGCGCGTCCATCGCGGTCAGCCCGGCCTTCAATTGGCCGGTGACGTTGGAGACGATGTGCATCACGTTGGAATAGCGCTCGATGACCATTTTTTCGGTGAGCTTCACCGAACCGATTTCCGAAACCCGGCCAGTGTCGTTACGACCCAGATCGATCAGCATCAAGTGCTCGGCGATCTCCTTATCGTCCGACAGCAGGTCTTCTTCCAGCGCCAGATCCGCTTCTTCGGTGGCTCCGCGTGGACGAGTGCCGGCAATCGGGCGCACGGTGATCAGGTTGTCTTCGACCCGTACCAGCACTTCCGGCGAACTGCCGACGACGTGGAAGTCGCCGAAGTTGAAGAAGTACATGTACGGCGTCGGGTTGAAGCAACGCAGCGCACGATACAGATCGATCGGCGCCGCCTTGAAGTCGATCGACATGCGCTGCGATGGCACGACCTGCATGCAATCGCCCGCGAGGATGTATTCCTTGATGGTGTCGACGGCTTTTTCGTAATCGTCCTGAGTAAAACTGGAGCGGAACAGCGGATCAGCCGCTTGTTGCTTGCTGAAATCCAGGCCACGGCGCGGGGTGATCGGCTGGCGCAGTTTCTCCAGCAGTGCCTGCAATTGCGCCTGCCCCTGCTCGTAAGCATCGGCTTGCGCCGGGTCAGCGAGGACAATCGCGTGCATCTTGCCGGCGAGGTTGTCGAACACCACCACCGCATCGGAAACCATCAGCAGAATGTCCGGCACGCCCAGTGGATCCGGGTTCGGACATTTGCCCAGACGCTTCTCCACGTAGCGCACGCAGTCGTAACCGAAGTAGCCGACCAGCCCCCCATTGAAACGCGGCAGACCGGCGATGGTCGGCACGTTGTAGCGGGACTTGAAGGTTTCGACGAAAGCCAGCGGGTCTTCGACGTCATGGCTTTCGGTCTCGACGCCATCGACGGTGATGCTCACGTGATGGTCGTGCACCCGCAGCACGGTGCGGCACGGCAGGCCGATGATCGAGTAACGACCCCATTTCTCACCACCCTGCACCGATTCGAGCAGGTAGGAGTTTGGCTGGTCGGCCAGTTTCAGGTAGATCGACAGCGGGGTGTCGAAGTCGGCCAGGGTTTCGCAGGCCAACGGAATGCGGTTGTAGCCGTCAGCGGCCAGGCGCAGGAATTCTTCGCGGATCATGGGGTGCCTCGTGGTGTGAGGGGCAAATCAGTCAGGTGTGCAAACGCGCCGGCAAGCCGGCCAGGTATCAGTCAGGCGCGCCAACGCCAGCGGGCCAGGGCCTTGATGACTTTCATCCAGAGTTTGCGGGTGACCACCACGATGGCGTTTCCAGAATGGGATTGAGCAGCGTCGGGCAACGTTATCTCAGCGGCTGTACCGAGGCAACCGGGAATTAGCATGCGCAGATCGTCGATCACCAGTGCCGGGGATTCCTCGGCAATCGGTCGACCGTGGTTGTAGCCGTAGCTCAGCGCCACGCACTTGACCCCCGCCGCTTTCGCCGCCAGCACGTCGCTGCGCGAATCGCCGACGAACAGCGATTGCGAGGCAGGAATGTTGGCCATTTTCATCACGAAGAACAGCGCGGCCGGGTCGGGTTTCTTTTGCGGCAGGGTGTCGCCACCGATGATCCACTTGAAGTAGCGGCCGATCTTCATCTGATCCAGCAGCGGCGCGACAAAACGCTCCGGCTTGTTGGTGATCAATGCCATGGCCACGCCCTGTTTGTGCAGCCATTTGAGAGTGTCGCGTACGCCGGGATAGACCACGGTCAACTCGTGGCTCGCGCCATAGGCTTCCATGAATACTTCCAGCGCGTGCTCGGCCTCGACGTCATCCACCGCCGAATGATCGATGCCACCGGCCAGCGCCCGGCGCACCAGCACCGGTGCGCCATTGCCGACCCACTCGCGTACCGCCTCGATGCCGGCGGGTTTGCGGCCGAGGGAGAGCAGCATGGTGTCCACCGCCGCCGCCAGGTCGGGAACCGAGTCGATCAACGTGCCATCCAGATCGAACATCACCAACCGTGGCAGTTGCCCCGGGAACAGCTGCTCAAAACCGCTCATGGGCGCGCCAGCGCCAGTTCGGAACGCATCTTGTCGATGACTTCCTGATAGTTCGGTGCATTGAAGATCGCCGAACCGGCCACAAAGGTGTCAGCGCCAGCGGCCGCGATTTCGCGGATGTTGTTGACGTTGACGCCGCCGTCGATTTCCAGACGGATGTCACGCCCCGAGGCATCGATGATCGCCCGCGCTTCGCGCAGTTTGTCGAGGGTGCCAGGAATGAACTTCTGCCCGCCGAAGCCCGGGTTGACGCTCATCAGCAAGACCATGTCGACCTTGTCGATCACGTACTTGAGCACGTCCAGCGGGGTCGCCGGGTTGAACACCAGGCCGGATTTGCAGCCTCCTTCACGGATCAGTTGCAGCGAACGATCGACGTGCAGCGTGGCTTCCGGGTGGAAAGTGATGTAGGTCGCGCCGGCCTCGATGAAGTCGCCGACGATGCGATCCACCGGGCTGACCATCAGGTGCGCGTCGATCGGTGCGGTGATGCCGTACTTGCGCAGTGCCGCGCAGACCATCGGGCCGATGGTCAGGTTCGGCACGTAGTGGTTGTCCATGACATCGAAGTGAACGAAGTCGGCACCGGCGGCCAGAACATTGTCCACTTCCTCGCCGAGGCGGGCGAAGTCGGCGGAGAGAATCGACGGAGCAATTACGAAGGGCTGCATGACGCACCTTTTCTGAGCTAAATCACGATGGCGCGCATTGTATACCTCAAGTTTCCGTGCGCGCACCGTGACCGCGATGATCAGTACGCCGCTCGGTAGATCTTCTCGATATCCGCAGCGCTGAGCTTGCGCGGGTTGTTGCGCATCAGACGCTCGATTCCCGCGGCCTCCACGGCCATGGCCGGGATCGCCTCCTCGGGTACACCGAAACTGCGCAGCCCGGCCGGAATTTCCACCGCAGCGCACAGGTCGGTCATCGCCTGCACGGCTTTGTCCGCCGCCTCGGTGACGCTCAGATGAGCCGTCTTCACCCCCATGGCCTCGGCGATATCCTGCATGCGCTCGACGCAGGCCATCTTGTTCCAGGTCATGACGTACGGCAGCAACAGGGCGTTACTGACGCCATGGGCGATGTTGAAGCGCCCGCCCAACGGATAGGCCAACGCATGCACCGCGCCGACTCCGGCATTGCCGAACGCCATCCCGGCCATCAGGCTGGCGGTGGCCATGTCCTCACGGGCCTGCAGATTGGCGCCATTGGCATAGGCCTTGGGCAGCGACCTGGCAATCAACCTGATTGCGCCGAGCGCCAGCGAATCGGTGATCGGCGAAGCGTTGACCGACAGATAGGATTCAATGGCATGCACCAGCGCATCGACGCCACTGGCGGCGGTGACGCTGCGCGGGCAGGTCAGGGTCATCTGCGGACTGACCAGCGCCACGTCCGGCAACAGATAATCGCTGACGATGCCTTTCTTCAGTTGCGCGACCTTGTCGGAGAGGATGGCGACGTTGGTCACTTCCGAGCCGGTGCCGGCGGTGGTCGGGATGGCGATCAGCGGCGGACCTTTGCGTGGCACCTGATCAACGCCGAACAGGTCTTCCAGCGCGCCGTGGTATCCGGCATACGCGGCGACACTCTTGGCGATGTCGATGGCACTGCCGCCGCCGAGACCGATCAAGCCGTCATGCCCGCCCTCGCGATAGACGCGCATGCAATCTTCGACGATGGCGATTTCCGGGTCCGGTAGCACCCGGTCAAAAATCTCGTACTCGCGCCCGCCCAATTGGCACAGCGCCAGCTCCACGGTGCCGGACTTGACCAGCGCGGCGTCGGTGACGATCAGCGGGTTGTCGATATCGAGGCGGGTGAGTTCGGCGGCCAGTTGCTCGATGGCCCCGGCGCCGGTGATCAGTTTGTGAGCGATTTTGAACTGGGACAGACTCATTGTGCGCAGCCTCTTATAGATGTGGGAGCTGAGCACAAGCGTAGCTGAGGGTTTGGGGTTGTCTGGTATTCACTCCATGAATGACTGAGTGGAAAGGGCTACATACCTCTGATGTGGGAGGGGGCTTGCTCCCGAAAGCGGTGTGTCAGTCGACATCTGCTTCAACTGATCCACCGCTTTCGGGAGCAAGCCCCCTCCCACAGTTTTGACCGGGTTCGTCCTCAGACTTGGGCGGTACGCAGTTTTTCGCTGCGGCCACGCAGCCATTCAAGGGTCAGCAGCAGGATCACCGAGAAAGCGATCAGCAAGGTTGCCGCCGCCGCAATCGTCGGGCTGAGGTTCTCGCGGATCCCGCTGAACATCTGCCGTGGCAGAGTCGCCTGCTCGGGGCCGGCGAGGAACAGCGTCACCACCACTTCATCGAACGAAGTGGCAAAGGCGAACAACGCCCCGGAAATCACCCCCGGCGCAATCAGCGGCAGGGTCACCCGACGGAACGTGGTCAATGGCGAAGCGCCAAGGCTGGCCGCCGCCCGCACCAGATTGTGGTTGAACCCCTGCAACGTCGCCGACACGGTGATGATCACGAACGGCACACCCAACACCGCGTGCACCACGATCAGCGAGAAGAAGCTATTGCCCAGTCCCAGCGGTGCGAAGAACAGATAACTCGCCACACCAATGATCACCACCGGCACCACCATCGGCGAAATCACCAGCGCCATCACCAGCGCCTTGCCGGGGAAGTCGCCACGGGTCAGGCCGATCGCGGCCAGGGTTCCGAAGACCATCGCCAGCACGGTCGCCGCGGGGGCGACGATGATGCTGTTCTTCAGCGAACGCATCCATTCCGCCGAGGCGAAGAAGTCCTGATACCAGTGCAGGGAAAAGCCCTGCAGCGGATACACCAGGAAACTGCCCGAGTTGAACGACAGCGGCACGATGACCAGTACCGGCAGAATCAGGAACAGCAGGATCAGGCCGCAGAGGATCCGCAAGCTGTAGAACCACACCCGTTCGATGGGCGACATGTAAGGACTCAGCATTTCAAATTCCCCTTAGCTCAGGCGCAGGCGACTGGCGCCCACCAGCCAGCTGTAGATCAGATAAAGCACCACGGTCGCCAGCAGCAACAAGCCGCCCAGCGCAGTGGCCATGCCCCAGTTGATGCTGGTGTTGGTGTAGAACGCGACGAAGTAGCTGACCATCTGATCGTTCGGGCTGCCGAGCAGCGCCGGGGTGATGTAGTAACCGATGGCGAGGATGAACACCAACAGGCAACCGGCACCGACGCCGGCATAAGTCTGCGGGAAATACACCCGCCAGAAACTGGCGAACGGATGGCAGCCCAGCGAGATGGCGGCGCGCATGTAGGTTGGCGAGATGCCTTTCATCACGCTGTAGATCGGCAGAATCATGAACGGCAGCAGGATGTGCACCATCGAGATGTAGACCCCGGTGCGGTTGAACACCAGCTCCAGCGGCTTATCGATGATGCCCATCGCCATCAGTGCGCTGTTGATCAGTCCACCCGATTGCAGCAACACGATCCACGCCGCGACCCGCACCAGAATCGAGGTCCAGAACGGCAGCAGCACCAGAATCATCAGCAGGTTGCTCTGCCGTGATGGCAGGTTCGCCAGCAGGTAGGCCAGTGGATAGGCGAGGAGCAGGCAGATCACGGTGATGATCAGGCCCATCCAGAACGTGCGGGCGAAGATGTCGAGGTAGATCGCCTGATCCGGGGTGGCCGGGGCCAGTTCGCCGAGATCATCGATACGGTGATCCACCGCCGCCAGCAAGTAGTAAGGCGTGATGCTGCTGGTGTTGCGTTTGACCGCTTGCCAATAGGCCGGATCGCCCCAACGCTCATCGAGCGCTTCGAGGGCTTCTTTATAGGAGGCCGGTTCGCTGGCGAAGGGCAGCGCCCGGGCGGTTTTGGTCAGCAGGCTGCGATAGCCGGCCAACTCCATGTTCAAGCGCTTGGACAGATCGCCCAGCGTCTGGTTTTTGCGGGCTTCGGCGAGGTCTTCGCCGGCCGCTTTGTACACCGGTTCAGCGGGCAGGCCACGGCCGTCCCAACTGGCGATGGCCGCCACGGTGCGCGGCATGCCGCCGACCACTTCCGGGTTGCCGACGCTTTTGTAGAGCAGCGCCACGATCGGCACCAGAAACACCAGCAACAGAAACAGCACCAGCGGCGCAATCAACGCCTGGGCCTTCCAGCGGTTGACCCGCTCGGCGCGCTTGAGCTTCTGCTTCAAGGTGGGGCTGGCGCCCTCGTTCAGGGGAACGGCGATGGCCATGACGTACTCCGCAAATCTTTGATCGTTACAGAGGTGGCGAACCACCTCTGTTGTGTTGAAACACCAAAACTCTCAGATGAGTTTTTGTGGCGAGGGGATTTATCCCCGATCGGCTGCGCAGCAGTCGTAAAACCTGAGAATCCGGTTTATCTGACACACCGAGCGGGTATGGCTCCGGGAGCTGCTTCGCAACCCATCGGGGATGAATCCCCTCACCACACAAGCTCCTTCGCCACAAAGTCTTCCTTCAGATTGTGGTTACTTCGCAGCCCAGGAATTGAAGCGCTGCTCCAGTTGCTCGCCGTTGTCAGCCCAGAAGCTGACGTCGATCTGCACCTGGTTGGCGATGTTTTCCGGGGTGGTTGGCATGTCTTTCAGCACGTCCTTGCTCAGCAGCGGTACGGCTTGGGTGTTGGCCGGGCCGTAGGCGATGTTTTCCGAGTAGGTCTTCTGTTGCTGCGGCTGAACCGAGTAGGCGATGAATTTCTTCGCCGCTTCGGCGCGCTTGGCGTCCAGACCTTTCGGGATGGCCCACGCATCGAAGTCGTAGATGCCGCCGTTCCACACCACTTTCAGGTTGGATTCTTTCTGCACGGCGGCGATGCGACCGTTGTAGGCCGAGCTCATGACCACGTCACCGGAAGCAAGGTATTGCGGTGGTTGCGCGCCGGCTTCCCACCACTGAATGCTCGGCTTGAGTTCATCGAGTTTCTTGAACGCGCGATCCTGTCCTCCCTTGCTCGCCAGCTCTTTGTAGACGTCTTTCGGTGCAACACCGTCGGCCATCAGCGCGAATTCCAGGGTGTACTTGGCGCCTTTGCGCAGGCCACGCTTGCCCGGGAATTTCTTGGTGTCCCAGAAATCGGCCCAACTGGTTGGCGCGGTTTTCAGCTTGTCGGCGTTGTACGCGAGCACGGTCGACCAGACGAAGAAGCCCACGCCGCACGGCTGAATTGCGCCTTTGACGTAATCCTCGGTTTTGCCGAACAGGGCCGGGTCGAGCTGTTCGAACATGTCTTCATCGCAACCACGGGACAGCTCTGGCGATTCGACTTCCACCAGATCCCACGACACGCTCTTGGTGTCGACCATGGCTTTGACCTTGGCCATTTCGCCGTTGTACTCACCGGCAACGATCTTGCCGTTGCCCGCCGCTTCCCACGGTGCGTAGAAGGCTTTGACTTGCGCCGCCTTGTTCGCCCCGCCAAACGACACCACGGTCAAGTCCGGGCCGGCGGCCATTGCGCCGGTCGCACCCATCAGGCCCAGAGTCAGGGCGGTGAACTTCAGGGATCTCAACATTTATTGTTCTCTCCACGTGCAGGGTTGGTGTTGGTATTGCCGGGGCGCTTAGTGCACCTCTAGAAGAGGATCAAGCGCGCGAACGTGCTCGACCTGCCAGCCAAGCGGAACCACGTCGCCGACCGCGAGCGCTGGATCGAGCTCGGCAATCGGCTGTTTCACGAAGAAGTCGGTCTTGCCGCAGACTTCCAGGCGCACCCGGACGTGGTCGCCCAGATAGATGAATTCCGCCACCCTCCCTGAGAAGCGGTTGACGCATTGGTCGCTCGAACCGTTGAGGCTGACGCGCTCCGGGCGGATCGACAGGGTCACCGGTTCGCCGGTCTGGCCGACGTTGACCGCCAGTGCCTCGACCTTCTCGCCGCGACCCAACTCGACCACGCAACGCTCGCCGCTCTGGCTGAGCAGACGGCCGTTGAGACGGTTGTTCTCGCCGATGAAGTTGGCGACGAAGGTGTTTTTCGGCTCTTCGTAGAGCGTGCGCGGTGGCGCGATCTGCTGGATCTCGCCCTGATGAAACACGGCGACGCGGTCAGACATGGTCAGGGCTTCACCCTGGTCGTGGGTCACGTAGACCACGGTCACGCCGAGACGCTGGTGCAGGTGCTTGATCTCCATCTGCATGTGTTCGCGCAGTTGCTTGTCGAGTGCGCCCAGCGGTTCGTCCATCAGCACCAGTTGCGGTTCGAACACCAGCGCCCGGGCCAGCGCCACACGCTGTTGCTGACCGCCGGAGAGTTGTGCCGGATAGCGCGAAGCGAACGCGTCGAGCTGGACCATGCTCAGGACCTTCTTGACCTTGTCGCTGACGTCGCTCTTGTTCAGGCCACGTACGGTCAGCGGGAAGGCCAGATTCTCGGCCACGGTCATGTGCGGGAACAGCGCGTAGTTCTGGAACACCATGCCGATGTCGCGCTTGTGCGGCGGCACGTTGTTGATTGCACGGCCGGCCAGGAGGATTTCGCCGGCGGTCGGGGTTTCGAACCCGGCGAGCATCATCAGGCTGGTGGTCTTGCCCGAGCCGGACGGTCCGAGCAGAGTCAGGAACTCGCCTTTGCGAATGTCCAGGTTGAGGTCTTTGACGATCAGGTTCTCGCCGTCGTAGCTCTTCTGCACTCCACGAAAGCTGACCAGCACGTCACTGGCCCCTGCGTTTGAATCGACCTGGCTCATACCCACACCTTTGTTATTGGTAACTGCTGTGGATTAAGCCTAGTGGCTGGCGCCAGCCACGCAAATCGGGGCGCAGGAGAGAATCGCCTCAGCCGGATGGAAGGTTGGGGGTAGGGATTGCCCTACAAGGATGGCGCGTTTTGGCAAGCGAGCGACGAGCGCCATGCTGCGAGCCGCAAGAACAGGCAAAAGCGCCTGTCGCTAATGGATATGCCCGCAATGGCAGGCCAGATTGAGATTCCCTGTGGGAGCGGGCTTGCTCGCGAATGCGGTGTGTCAGTCAATGAATGAGTGGATGACCCACCGCATTCGCGAGCAAGCCCGCTCCCACAATTTTGATTGCGGTAATCTTTAGAGGAGTTTGTGTTCCATCGCGTATTTCACCAGTTCGGCCAGCGAGGTGATATTGAGCTTCTGCATCAGTCGCGCCTTGTGGGTGCTGATGGTCTTGCTGCTCAGCGCCAGTTGCTGGGCGATGTCGTTGACGTTGGCGCCTTGGGCCAGGCGCTCGAACACCGAGAACTCACGCTCGGACAGCAGCGAATGCAACGGACGCGTGTCGGTCAGGCCGACTTCGAAGACCATGCGGTCGGCCAGTTCCGGGTCGATGTAGCGCCCGCCGGCCGCCACTTTGCGAATCGCCGTCAGCAATAGCGCCGGATCGCTGTCCTTGGTCGCGTAGCCCGCGGCGCCGACCTTCAGCGCACGGGCGGCCATTTGGGCCTCGTCGTGCATCGACAGCACCAGAATCGCCGGTGGATTGTTCAGCGCGCGAATCCGCGGAATCGCCTCCAACCCATTGACGCCAGGCATCGAGATGTCCAGCAACACCACTTCACACGGCACGCTGCGTAGGGTTTCGAGGAGCTGCTCGCCATTGCTCGCCTCCCCCACCACTTGCAGGTCCTTGGCCAGGCCGATCAATTGCTTGATGCCTTCACGGACGATGGTGTGGTCTTCGGCTACCAATACACGGATCACGTTCTTCTCCATTATTCTTATTCAGCGCCAAGGTCATTCGCGAGCAGGCTCGCTCCCACAGGGAAGTGCATTCCAATGTGGGAGCGAGCCTGCTCGCGATAGCGTCAGCTCAAACACCACAACCTTCAAACCTCATTCACCGGCACCCACACATTCAGACTGGTGCCCTCCCCCGGCTCACTCTCAAGCAACAAGCGTCCGCCCATGATCAGCACCCGCTCGCGCATACCGACCAAACCAAAGGACGTCGGCCGATCCGCCGCAGCGACAAAGCCTACGCCATCGTCGCTGACCGTCAGACACAACTCGTCGCCTTCCAGCGCCAGTGTCAGCTCCACAGTATGCGCCTGAGCATGGCGCATGACGTTGGTCAGCGCCTCCTGCAGGATGCGGAACAGCCCGATCGCCTTGGCATCGCTGAGCGCCGGCAGATTGTCCGGCACCTGCACCAGACACGGAATCTGCGTACGCGCCTCGAAGCGCCGCGCCTGCCACTCGATCGCTGAAGCAATCCCGGCATCGAGAATCGGCGGGCGCAACGCCGTCGCCACATCACGCACCAGCTGGAACAACTGGGCGATCAGGCGTTTCATGCTGTTCAAGCGCTCGTGCAGCCCCGGGTCGAGCTGCGCATAGGCCAGTTCGCACATCGATGTTTCCAGCTTCAGCACCGTGAGCATCTGCCCCAGCTCATCGTGCACTTCTCGGGCGATGCGTGCCTTTTCTTCTTCGCGCACGCTTTCCAGGTGCGCCGACAATTCGCGCAGTTGCTCGCGGGAGGCGGCCAGCTCCAGCTCGATACGTTTGCTTTCGCTGATGTCCCAGACGATGCCGTCCCAGACATAGGCGCCATCCTCCAGCTGTCGGGTGATTGCCTTGATCTCGGCCCAGCGCTGCTCGCCCTGACGGGTGAGGATGCGACCCTGCCACGACCAGTCACTGTCAGTGTCCAGCGCTTGATCCTGAGTCTGGTGGTAACTGGCCCTGTCGTCCGGGTGCACCAGACTGCGCAAGCCCATGTCGCGATGGGCGATGGCGGCTGGCGCGTAGCCGACCAGACTCTCGCTGCCCTCGCTGATGTAGGCGAAATCGATCTGCCCGGTCACCGGCGCCCGCTCCAGGCGAAACACCAGCCCCGGTACGTTGGCGGCGATGCCTTGCAGGCGCGCTTCACTTTCCTGCAACGCGGCCAGGGCGCGGCGACGCTCAGTGACGTCGGTGAGATAAACCACCAGATACTCGCTGTCGCGAAAACGCAGAAAACTCAGCGAGACGTCCGCCGGCAGGATGCTGCCATCGGCGCGCACGCAACTGGTTTCAAAACTCAGCGGCCCTTCTTCACTGGCCCGCGCGCGTTTCCACAGGTTGAGCCAGCGATCCATGTGCAGGCCGGGTTCGAAGTCGATCAGCGGCCGTTCGATCAGCGCGCCCTGTGGATAACCGAGCATGTGTTCCGCCGCGCGGTTGGCGTAGCGCACATGGCTGTCCCAGTTGACCCAGAGAATGCCGACGGTGCTTTGATCGATGGAAAACTGGGTCAGGCGCAAGGCTTCTTCGCTGGCCGCGCGCAGGGCGATGTCTTCACGTGCAGCCAGCAGACGCTGTTCGAGGCTGTGTTGCTGGCGTCGTTGCCAGACCACGATGGCCAGGCAACTGAGCAACAACACCGCAAACAACAGGCTGAGGTTCTGCCAGAACCCCGGCGATTCCGTCAGCCGTGGGTACTTGGGTTGCAGCCATTGGTTGTGCAGGCGCTCCAGATCCTTGGCCGGGATCGCTCGCAAGGCGCTTTCGATGATCCCGGCCAATTGCGGCCAGTCGCGCCGCGTGGCAACCCGCAACAGCTGCGGCAAGCCGATATCGCCGACCACCACCAACCCGGCGAACTCAGGTTCGGCGGACAAACGCCCGAGTTGCGCTTCATCTATCACGGCGTAGGACGCTTGTTGAGTCAACAACAGTTGCAGCGCCTGACGCTCCAGCGGCACGCCTTGCAGATTCAGGTGCGGATAATTGCTGCGCAAATAATCGGCGGTGACGCTGGGCATGCGCACCGCGACGCGGGACAGGCTGTCGAGCTTTTCCAGCTCGACCACGCCGCCGCTCTTCTGGTCGCTGACCACCAGTTGCGGCACACGCATGTAAGGATCGGAAAACAGCCACAGGCGCAGCGCACCCGGGGTCTGGGTCAGGCCCGGGGCGATGTCGATTTCACCTTCGCGGGCGGCGTCTTCCAGTTGCGCCAGGTCCTGAAAATTGCGCCAGCTCAGCTCGACGTTCAGGGTTTTGGCCAGCGCCTTCATCAATTCGACATTGGCCCCGGACAGTCGCTGCAAGCGCCGGTCGTATTGCGCGTACGGCGCCTGCAATACCAGGCCAACACGCAGCTCACGGTGCTGCGCCAGCCATTGCTGCTCGCCGGGCGTCAACAGCGCTGCATGCGCCGCCGGCGCAGACGCCGCCCAGCCCATCAAGGGAAAACACAACCAGCCGATAACCCACAGGCAGCAAAAACGCATCATTGAAGTCTCTTGCACTGACAAATTCTGACCAACCCATTAGGCTGCCGGGATACTTTTCTGGCCTGGAATAACCGATGCCCTCTGTCTACCGCCTGGCAATGCCAGCATTGTGCCTGTCGCTGATCCTGCCTTGTGCGTTTTCCGTCGAAGCCGCCGATCCGGCGCCCGCCTCCACCGCCGAGCAACCGGCCGCCGAAAAACCGGCCGAACGCCAGCCACTGCTTGAGCGTAGTCAGGAAGAAGCCGCAGCACTGGAACGCAAAGTCCCGGCACAAGAACAGCAGCAATTGCAGGCCGGCGCCGATACTTTCCTCGCCCTGTGGAAACCGGCCAACACTGCCGAGCCCAAAGGTGCGGTGATTATCGTCCCCGGCGCCGGCGAAACCGCTGACTGGCCGCAAGTGATCGGCCCACTGCGCAGCAAATTGCCCGATGTCGAGTGGAGCAGCCTGAGTATCACCCTGCCGGATCTGCAAAGCGATGTCATCGCACCGCGGGTGATTGCGCCCGCCGCCGCGCCGAAAGCCCCGGAAACTGGCAGCAAGGATTCCACCACTGCGCAACCGATCGAACAGGCGGCGGGCGGTGAAGCGGAAGTGGCGGATCAGGTGGTTGCCGAAACGACTGAAGAACAATCCAAGGCGGATGCCGAACGGATCTTTGCGCGGATCGATGCGGCGATCGCCTACGCCGAGCAGCAAAGCGCACGCCGGGTCGTGGTCCTCGGTCACGGCACGGGCGCGTACTGGGCGGCGCGTTTCCTCAGCGAGCGGCAGAGTTCGCAGGTCGAGAAACTGGTGATGGTCGATGCGCAAACGCCGAGCAAGGCCAAGCCGCAACTGGCCGAGCTGACGCCGACCCTGAAGTTGCCGACCGCCGACATTTTCTACATGGACAAGGCGCTGGATCGCAACGCGGCGCAGGAACGCATGCAGGCCAGCAAGCGCTTGAAGACTTCGACCTTCAGCCAGGTGGCGCTCAAGGCGTTACCGGATAAAAAGGCTGAGCAGGAACAGCTGTTCCGGCGGGTGCGTGGCTGGTTGAATCCGCAGAAGACGGACTGATAAACCGAGTCGCCCCATTCGCGAGCAGGCTCGCTCCCACATTTGAATGCATTCCATCTGTAGGAATGCGATCAGTATGGGAGCGTGCCTGCTCGCGAAGAGGCCCTCATCAACAACTAACCTCTAACGATCAGCGAAAATCCCGCCGCGCCCGAATCAGGGTAAACGCGTTGTGCAGCTCGCGGGTTTTCTCGGTCGCGTCACGCACCTGCTCCGGCGTCGCGCCGCTGCCGGCGATCTTGTCCGGGTGATGACGACTGAGCAGCCGGCGATAGGCGCGCTTGATCTGCGCCGGCTCGCTGGTCGCCGACACCCCGAGCAGGCGCATCGCTTCCTGATAACTCACCGCGGCACTGACAATCGGCCGTTTATTGGGCTCGTAATCATTGGCCAGCGCCTGAATCTGGTGGGTTGTCCAACCCAGCCACTTGCCCCACTGCGCCAACAATTCACGCTCACTGACGCCCGCACGACCGTCGGCCCAGACCATCCGCCAGCAGGCGCGCAACACGCCCTCGGCGGCGTGTGGCTGAGCACTCAGGCGGCGCAGATAACCGCGCAGGCGGTCGCCGCCGGCCTTGCCGCGATTGAACGCAGCAATCGCCCGTCGCCGTGCCGGTTCGCTCATTTCCAGGGAGTTCATTTCATTGCGCGCCTGCTGGATATGGCCGTCCGTCACTCGCCCGTCACTCTTGGCCAGACGCCCGAGCAACACGAACAGCAATTCGTCGTTGCGCAACATCGGCCGTCCGCCGAGTTTTTCCCGCAAGTGCCCCCAGCTTTGCAGGTGCAGGCGCCGATCCAGCGCCTGTCCCAACAATGCCCCAAGCATGGCCCCCGGAATGCTGGCAATCGCAAAACCCGCTCCGGCTCCAATCAGAGTCCCTGGCCACAACATATCAACGACTCGCTTCTATCAATGCTTCAGCTTCGGCCAGACGCTCATGCGTACCGACATCCACCCAGTGACCTTTCAGACGCTCACCGCTGACCTGTCCGTCAGCCATGGCTTTGCGCAGCAGTGGTGCGAGCTTGAATGCGCCGTCCGCGCAGCCATCGAACAACTGCGGATGGAGCACGGCGATGCCGCTGTAGGTCAGGGTTTGCGCGCCTTGCTGACCATCCTGTACCCGGCCGTCAGTCAGGGTGAAATCGCCCGTCGGATGATGAGCCGGGTTGTCCGCCAGTACGAGATGCGCCAAACCGTTGATCGGTTGATGCAGCACGCTGAAGTCGTAATCGGTCCAGATATCGCCGTTGACCACCAGGAACGCATCGTCACCGAGTAACGGCAAGGCGCGGAAAATGCCGCCGCCGGTTTCCAGCGGCTCACCTTCCGGCGAGTACTGGATGCTCACACCGAACTGCGAACCGTCGCCCAGGTAATCTTCGATCTGCTGACCGAGCCAGGCATGGTTGATCACGATCTCGCTGAAACCAGCCGCCGCCAGCGCGCGCAGGTGATATTCGATCAACGGCACGCCGCCGGCACGCACCAGCGGCTTGGGGGTGGTCAGGGTCAGCGGGCGCATGCGCTCGCCCTTGCCTGCCGCCAGAATCATCGCCTTCATGCAGTCGCTCCGCCACGCAGACTGGCGAGCAACGCCTGCAGATCCGCCAGTTCAGGACGACGCGCAAGCACCGCTTCTATATAGGCGAAGAAACGCGGCACGTCGGCCAGGTAGCGCGGCTTGCCATCGCGATGGCAGATGCGGGCGAAGATGCCGATGACTTTCAGGTGGCGTTGTACGCCCATCAGGTCGCTGGCACGCAGGAAGTCTTCGAAATCCGCTTGCACCGGGATGTCCAGCGCCGAGGCTTGCTGCCAGTAGCTTTCCAGCCAGCCACGCACGCGCTCTTCAGGCCAACTGAGGAAGGCGTCCTTGAACAGGCAGGTCACGTCGTAGGTGACCGGGCCGTAGACCGCATCCTGAAAGTCCAGTACGCCGGGATTTGGCTCGCTGAGCATCAGGTTGCGCGGCATGTAGTCGCGGTGCACCAGCACTTTCGGCTGGGCCAGGGCGCTGTCGATCAGCAGATCGCTGACGGCTTGCCATTGTTGCTGCTGTGCCGCGTCGAACTCGATGCCGAGTTCGCGCTTCACGTACCACTCGGGGAACAGCTCCAGCTCACGGCGCAACAGTGCCACGTCGTAACTCGGCAGCGGTGCGACCATCGGCAATTGCTGAAAAGCCAACAGCGCCTGCAGGGCATCGCTGAACAAAGCGTCGGCATTTTCGCTGTCGATTACGTCCAGATAGGTCTTGTTGCCCAGATCATTGAGCAAAAGAAATCCGCGTTCGAGGTCTTCTGCATAAATTTTCGGCACGTTAATTCCGGATTTCGCCAGCAAAAAGGCGATATCCACGAACGGTTTGCAGTTTTCCTGGGGCGGTGGCGCGTCCATCACGACGAAACTGCGACCCGCGCCTTCCCAGCGGAAATACCGGCGGAAACTCGCGTCGCTGCTGGCCGCGGTCAACGTGGCCGGGGGCACGGCGCCCCAGCCCTGATCTGCAAACAGGATTGCCAACTGCTCATCGAGCCAAACTTTCAGGTGTTGCAAGCGTACATCTTGGTCAGGCATTGCAAGGGTCTCCGACGGCGCTAGCCGTCAAGCGGGTCATGCTTTATTATCCAGCATCTTTTTCAGACCATCGAGAGGCGTGCGGCCCACACCGCGGGCAGATGGCACGCAGGAAGCCCGGACTAATAAGATGGCATTGAAATCCCCCGCGTTTCGTAAAAAATTTCCGTTGTTGGTAACCGGCAGTCTGCTGGCTATGCAACCTCTGGCCAGTCAATTCGTTGTTGCCGCCGAGCAGTATGACTGCGCCGTCTCGGCAACGGGTGGCTGGGCGTGTGCGCCCAAGACGCCGGCAGCTGCATTGCCGCCGCGTCCGGTGCATGACGGCAGCGCTGTCAGCGCCGCCGGCGAAGCCCCGACCCAGAACGGTTCCACATCCGACACCGGCGCCAAGCCTGTGCTGGTCACCGAAGCCAAAGGCCGCGGCCTGAAATCCCGTAGCGAAGACTACAGTCACCTCGACTGGGTTCCGCGCGAGAAGCTCACCGCCGCCCAATTGGCCGAGACCGGTCCTTACTGCTCTGGTTCCTATATCGAACCGATTCGTCCTGGCATGAATGACAAGACGAATAAAAGTGACGCACCGACCTTTATCGGCGCCAAAGCCTCGCGCTACAACACCGAAGATCAGGTGGGTACGCTGGCCGGCGACGTGGTCCTGCGTCAGGGCAGCATGCAGGTCGAGTCCGACGAGGCCAGCCTGTATCAGGCCGAGAGCCGCGCCGAACTCAACGGCGACGTGCGCATCCGCGACAACGGCGCACTGATCGTCGGCGACCACGCCGATGTGCAGCTCGACACCGGTGAAGCCAAGGTCGACAACGCCGAATACGTGATGCACAAATCGCGCATCCGCGGTAACGCGCTGTACGCCAAGCGTGCCGAGAACGCGATCATCCGCTTGAAGGACGGCACCTACACCACGTGCGAACCGAACAGCAACGCCTGGCAGCTCAAGGGCAACAACATCACCCTGAACCCTGCCACCGGCTTCGGTACCGCGACCAACGTGACACTGCGGGTCAAGGACATTCCGATCCTGTACACGCCGTACATCTACTTCCCGATCGACGATCGTCGTCAATCGGGCTTCCTGCCGCCGACCATCGGCACCGGCAGCGATACCGGCTTCATGCTGGTGACCCCGTACTACTTCAACCTGGCGCCGAACTACGATGCCACGTTGTACCCGCGTTACATGAGCAAGCGCGGCATGCTGGTCGAAGGCGAGTTCCGTTACCTGACCAAGTCCAGCGAAGGCCAGTTTGGTGCGGCGTATCTGAACGACGAAGATACCGATCGCAGCAAGCAGTCCGATTACGAAAAAAATCGCTACATGTACAACTGGCAGCACAAGGGCGGTCTCGACTCCCGTGTGATGACTCAGGTCGACTACACCAAGATCAGCGATCCGTACTACTTCCAGGACCTGACCACTGATCAGATCGGTGTGAAGAGCCAGGACTTCGTGAATCAGCAAGGTTCGGTGACCTATCGTGGCGACAGCTACACCGCTCGCCTGAATGCGCAGCAGTACCAATTGGCAACCGTTTCGAACATCACGCCTTACGGCCGTCTGCCGCAGATCACTTTTAACGGGCAACTGCCGTATCATCCGGAAGGTTTGAACTTCGATTACGAGACCGAGATTGTTCGGTTCGATCGTGATCTGCAAAACGGCAACTTTACCAATGAAGACGGCACCATCTCGCCTCGCCTGGATACAAACGTTCAGGGCCTGGCGCGCGCCAACGGCGATCGTCTGAACCTGAAGCCGGGCGTCAGCCTGCCGATGAACTGGACATATGGTTTCCTGAAGCCATCGCTCAAGTACCAGTACACCCAGTATCAACTGGATCTGGATGGCACTGGCAAATCGCAGATTGCTGCAATGTCGCCGGAAAACCAGAAGCTCAATGGCAAGTTCGACAGCAACCAGAACCGTGGCGTACCGATCGCCAGCGTCGACAGCGGTCTGTACTTCGACCGCAACACGTCGTACTTCGGCAAGAACTATCGCCAGACCCTGGAACCGCGGCTGTTCTACCTGTATGTACCCAAGGTTGATCAGGAAGACATTCCGGTATTCGACACCAGTGAATACACCTTCAACTACGCGTCGCTGTTCCGTGACAACCGCTTCTCAGGCTCCGACCGTGTCGGCGACGAGAACAAGCTGTCGCTGGGCGTGACCAGCCGCTGGATCGAAGACGACGGTTTCGAGCGCCAGCGTATCAGCGTCGGTCAGGCCTACTACTTCAAGGATCGTGAAGTACAACTGCCAGGCATCGCGTTCAAGGATCGCAAGGACGCCCAGTCCGACGTATCGCCATACGCGCTGGAATACGAATACCGCTGGAACCGCGATTGGCGCACCACTGCCGACTACAACTGGGATCCGGACAGCCGCAGCCCTCGTTCCGGCAGCGCGATGTTCCATTACCAGCCTGAAGACAACCCGAACAAGGTGGTCAACGTCGGTTATCGCTATCGCAACGACCAGGTTCGTTACGATCAGAACACCGGTAAATGGTCGGTGGGTGGTGGCGACTACGGCACGCCTGGTCAGCCTGGCTACGTGAAGGACTACTACAAGATCCAGCAGCATGACTTCTCGGTCATCTGGCCGATCGTTCCGCAGTGGAGCGCGATCAGCCGCTGGCAGTACGACTACAACCGCAACCGTACGCTGGAAGCCTTCGGTGGTTTCGAATACGACAACTGCTGCTGGAAACTGCGCCTGATCAACCGTTACTGGGTTTCCTACGACGAATTCAGTCAGGAAGCTCCGCAAAACGAAAAAGGCGACCACGGCGTCTTCCTCCAAATTGTTCTGAAGGGACTCGGCGGCCTGACTGGCGCCAAGGTAGAGAGCTTCCTCGACAAAGGCATCCAAGGTTATCGTCAACGTGAAGACCAAGCTTTCTGATTCTCTGCGCCCGCTGCTGCTGGGCGCGCTGTTCCTGGGTACTGCGGCCAACGCCGCAGTACAGTCCATCGATAAAGTGGTCGCGATCGTTGATAACGACGTGGTCATGCAGAGCCAACTGGACCAGCGCGTCCACGAAGTTCAGCAGACCATCGCCAAACGTGGCGGCGGCATGCCGCCTCCAAGCGTGCTGGATCAGCAGGTGCTCGAGCGCCTGATCGTCGAAAACCTGCAACTGCAGATCGGCGAGCGTTCCGGGATCCGCATTACCGATGAAGAACTGAACCAGGCTGTTGGCACTATCGCTCAGCGTAACAACATGACTGTGGATCAATTCCGCGCGGCTCTGGCTCACGATGGCCTGTCCTACGACGACGCCCGTGACCAGATCAAGCGCGAAATGATCATCAGCCGTGTGCGTCAGCGCCGTGTGGCAGAGCGCATCCAGGTCTCCGAGCAGGAAGTGAAGAACTTCCTCGCCTCCGACCTGGGCAAGATGCAACTGTCCGAAGAGCTGCACCTGGCCAACATCCTGATTCCTACGCCGGAAAGCGCCAATTCTGAAGCGATTCAGAGCGCTTACCGTCAGGCAATGGACGTTTACCAGCAGCTCAAGAAAGGTGCTGACTTCGGTCAGATGGCCGTTGCCAAATCCGGCAGCGACAACGCCCTGGAAGGCGGCGACATGGGCTGGCGTAAAGCTGCGCAACTGCCACCGCCGTTCGATCGTGAGCTGAGCAGCATGGCCGTTGGCGACATCACTCAGCCTGCACGTACCCCGGGTGGTTTCATCATCCTCAAGTTGCTGGCCAAACGTGGTGGCGAAGCGCAGATGCGTGATGAGGTGCATGTGCGCCACATCCTGGTCAAGCCAAGCCCGATCCGTGACGAAGCCAAGACCAAGGCCCTGGTGCAGTCGCTGTACGAGCGCATCCTGGCCGGTGAAGACTTCGCTGAACTGGCGAAGAACTACTCCGAAGACCCGGGTTCGGCGCTCAACGGTGGCGACCTGAACTGGATCGACCCGAACGCACTGGTACCGGAATTCCGCGAAGTGATGGCCAAGACCCCACAAGGTCAGCTGTCCAAGCCGTTCCAGACTCAGTACGGCTGGCACGTACTGGAAGTCCTTGGCCGCCGCGCCACCGACAGCACCGAGCAGGCTCGCGAGCAACAAGCAATGACCGTTCTGCGTAACAAAAAATACGATGAAGAGCTGCAAAACTGGCTGCGTCAGATTCGTGAAGAAGCCTACGTAGAAATCAAACTCCCTGGTGCAGACCAGGCAGCGCAGTGAAACCCAAGCGTTTCGCGCTGACACCCGGCGAACCAGCCGGCATCGGTCCCGACCTGTGCCTGCTGCTCGCCTCGCAAGCCCAGCCACACCCCCTGATTGCCATCACCAGCCGCGACCTGCTCACCGAGCGGGCCGCGCAGCTGGGGCTGGCCGTCTCTTTGCTGGAGGTGGCACCCGGCCAATGGCCGGATATGCCGGCACCCGCCGGCAGCCTGTACGTCTGGGAGACCCCGCTCAGCGCACCCGTGGTTGCCGGGCAACTGGACAAGGCTAACGCTGCCTTCGTTCTGGAAACGCTGACCCGTGCCGGCAACGGCTGCCTGAACGGCGACTTCGCCGGGATGATCACCGCCCCTGTACACAAGGGCGTGATCAACGAATCCGGCATCCCGTTCTCCGGACACACGGAATTTCTCGCCGACCTGACTCATACCGCCCAAGTGGTCATGATGCTCGCCACCCGCGGCTTGCGCGTGGCACTGGTCACCACCCACCTGCCGTTGCGCGAGATCGCCGATGCGATCACGCCGGAACGGCTGGAGCGGGTCACGCGGATTCTGCACGCCGACCTGCAAGACAAATTCGGCATCGCCCGGCCACGCATCCTGGTCTGCGGACTCAACCCGCACGCCGGTGAAGGCGGACACCTGGGCCATGAAGAAATCGACATCATCGAACCTACCTTAGAGCGCCTGCGCGGCGAGGGCATGGACCTTCGTGGCCCGCTGCCTGCCGACACTCTGTTTACCCCCAAATATCTGGAGCACTGCGACGCAGTGCTGGCGATGTACCACGACCAGGGCCTGCCCGTGCTGAAGTACAAAGGCTTCGGCGCCGCAGTCAACATTACCCTTGGCCTGCCGATCATCCGCACCTCGGTCGATCACGGCACCGCCCTGGATCTGGCCGGCAGCGGCAAGATCGACAGCGGCAGCCTGCAGGTCGCGCTGGAAACCGCCTACCAGATGGCCGAGACCCGTTTATGACCGAGCAATACCAACACAAGGCGCGCAAACGCTTTGGCCAGAACTTCCTGCACGACGCCGGCGTCATCGACCGCATCCTGCGCTCCATCAGTGCCAAATCCGGCGACCGCATGCTGGAAATCGGCCCGGGGCAAGGCGCGCTGACCGCTGGCCTGCTCAACTCCGGTGCGCAGCTCGACGTGGTGGAACTGGACAAGGACCTGATCCCGATCCTCAACCAGCAGTTTGCCGGCAAGAGCAACTTCAACCTGCATCAGGGCGATGCGCTGAAGTTCGACTTCAACACACTGAACGCCGCACCGAACAGCCTGCGCGTGGTCGGCAACCTGCCGTACAACATCTCGACGCCGCTGATTTTCCACCTGCTGAACAACGCCGGCATCATTCGCGACATGCACTTCATGCTGCAGAAGGAAGTGGTCGAGCGTCTGGCGGCTGGCCCGGGTGGCGGCGACTGGGGTCGCCTGTCGATTATGGTTCAGTACCATTGCCGTGTGGAACACCTGTTCAACGTCGGCCCGGGCGCGTTCAACCCGCCGCCGAAGGTCGACTCGGCCATCGTCCGTCTGGTGCCGCACGCGGTACTGCCGCATCCGGCCAAGGATCATCGCCTGCTCGAGCGTGTGGTGCGCGAAGCCTTCAACCAGCGTCGCAAGACCCTGCGCAACACCCTCAAGCAATTGATGACCGCTGCCGAGATCGAAGCCGCCAGTGTCGATGGCAGCCTGCGCCCCGAGCAACTGGACCTGGCCGCATTCGTGCGCCTGGCCGACAAGCTCGCCGAGCAGGTTCCTGCCGCCCCCGCCGCCGACTGACCGGCGATGAACGCTATCGGGCAGGCCGCCACTCTGGTTTACTGCCCGATACTTGCCTAGACTGATTCCCCATCAGCTACGCCTCGCGTTCCGCTTTGCTTAAGGCCCTTTTGCATGTCCGATTCTCGTTATCAGGTCGACGTCAGTGTCGTTACCCGCTACCTGGCAGAACAATCGCAACCCGAGCACAACCGCTTCGCCTTCGCCTACACCATCACCGTGCAGAACAATGGCGAGCGCCCTGCCCAGCTGATGTCACGACATTGGGTGATTACCGACGGTGACGGGCATGTCGAAGAGGTTCGCGGCGCTGGCGTCGTCGGCCAGCAACCGCTGATCGAGGCTGGCAAAAGCCACACCTACAGCAGCGGCACGGTGATGACCACCAAGGTCGGCACCATGGAGGGCACTTACGAAATGGTCGCCGATGACGGCAAGCATTTCGACGCGATCATCAAACCTTTCCGCCTCGCCGTCCCCGGAGCCCTGCACTGATGACGACGTACGCCGTCGGCGACCTGCAAGGCTGCCTCGAACCGCTCAAATGTCTGCTCAAGCAAGTGGCTTTCGACCCGAAGCTCGATCGGCTGTGGCTGGTCGGCGACCTGGTCAACCGCGGCCCGCAATCGCTGGAGACCCTGCGTTTTCTCTACGGCATGCGCGATTCGCTGGTTTGCGTACTGGGTAACCATGACCTGCACCTGCTCGCTGCGGCCAACAACATTGAGCGCCTGAAGAAGTCCGATACCCTGCGCGAGATCATTGAAGCCCCCGACGCAGCCGATCTGCTCGAGTGGCTGCGCCAGCAGAAACTCATGCACTACGACGAACAACGCGAAGTAGCCATGGTGCACGCAGGCATCCCACCGCAGTGGTCCTTGCGCAAGGCCCTGAAGTACGCGGCCGAGGCCGAAGCGGCACTGCGTGACGACAACCTGTTTCCGCTGTATCTCGATGGCATGTACGGCAATGAGCCGGCGAAGTGGGACAGCGAGCTCACGGGCGTGACCCGCCTGCGCGTCATCACCAACTATTTCACCCGCATGCGCTTCTGCACCGCCGAGGGCAAGCTCGACCTCAAGAGCAAGGAAGGTCTCGACACTGCCCCGCCCGGCTATAAGCCATGGTTCCAGCACAAAGAGCGCAAGACCCGCGGTCTGCGCATCATTTTCGGCCACTGGGCCGCGCTGGAAGGCGATGTCCGTGAACCGGGCATCTCGGCACTGGACACCGGTTGTGTCTGGGGCGGCAGCCTGACCCTGATGAACGTCGACAGCGGCGAGCGCGTGTCATGCAAATGCGATGAACACGGCGGGCTTGCGCCATCAGTCGCACCACTTATCCGCGAAACTCCGCCAGTCAGCGCCCCGCGTTAGACTGCGCACTCTGCCGAGCTACAGGAACCCGCCATGAGCGAATTCAAACGAATCCCCCCGGAACAGGCCCATGCCCTGCGTGAGCAAGGCGCAGTCGTGGTCGATGTCCGTGATCCTGCAACTTTTGCCGCCCTGCATATCAGCGGTTCGAAGCATCTGGACAACCACTCGCTGCACGCCTTCATTCAAGGCGCCGACCTCGATGCACCGACCGTTGTCGTCTGCTACCACGGCAATTCCAGCCAGGGCGCGGCCGCCTACCTGATCAGCCAGGGCTTCTCCGACGTCTACAGCATGGACGGCGGCTTCGAGCTGTGGCGTGCGACTTATCCGTCGGAAACCGCGCAAGGCACCGCCGAATAATTTTTTTGTCACGCGCAGGCCCCGGCTGCCGTGGGCCTGCGCGCGGCAGACGAACGGTCTGCCACAACTAATTACGTATCTCGCCTTTACCTCTCGAATTCCCAACTATCCTTAAGCCCAGGCCATCCAAAACAGGGGAGAGCCGGTACACCGGCGCACGGGTCATCGGGAGTGACTTTCAAGGTTGTCGACCGCGAAAGTGTTCTGGGGGGTAAACAAGCGGCCACCACGGCTGCTTGCCAGCATCGACTGAGTGATCCGGCGTCGGCTCCACGTATCGAGCGAGGTGACGTCATGAGTATCTTTAGCCACTTCCAACAACGCTTCGAGTCCACACGCCAGGAAGAACTCTCGCTGCAGGAGTACCTGGAGCTGTGCAAAAAGGACCGCAGCGCTTACGTTTCCGCCGCCGAGCGTCTATTGATGGCCATCGGCGAACCCGAGCTGCTCGACACGTCGACCAACTCGCGGCTGTCGCGGATCTTCTCCAACAAGGTGATTCGTCGCTATCCGGCCTTTGAAGACTTCCACGGGATGGAAGAATGCATCGACCAGATCGTCTCGTATTTCCGCCATGCCGCCCAAGGCCTGGAAGAGAAGAAACAAATCCTCTACCTGCTCGGCCCCGTCGGTGGCGGTAAATCGTCCCTGGCCGAGAAGCTGAAACAGCTGATGGAAAAAGTGCCCTTCTACGCGATCAAGGGCTCGCCGGTATTCGAATCGCCTCTGGGTCTGTTCAACGCCACCGAAGATGGCGCGATCCTCGAGGAAGACTTCGGCATCCCGCGGCGCTACCTGAACACCATCATGTCGCCGTGGGCGACCAAACGCCTGGCCGAATTCGGTGGCGACATCAGCCAGTTCCGTGTGGTCAAACTGTATCCGTCGATCCTCAACCAGATCGCCGTGGCCAAGACCGAACCGGGCGACGAAAACAACCAGGACATCTCGGCGCTGGTGGGCAAGGTCGACATCCGCAAACTCGAGGAATACCCACAGAACGACGCCGACGCCTACAGCTACTCCGGTGCGCTGTGCCGGGCCAACCAGGGCCTGATGGAATTCGTCGAAATGTTCAAGGCACCGATCAAGGTGCTGCACCCATTGCTGACCGCCACGCAGGAAGGCAACTACAACAGTACCGAAGGGCTGGGGGCGATTCCGTTCACCGGGATCCTGCTCGCGCACTCCAACGAATCGGAGTGGCACACCTTCCGCAACAACAAGAACAACGAAGCCTTCATCGACCGGATCTACATCGTCAAAGTACCGTACTGCCTACGGGTCAGTGACGAGGTGAAAATCTACGACAAATTGTTGTTCAACAGCTCTCTGGCCAAGGCCCACTGCGCCCCCGACACCCTGAAGATGCTGGCGCAGTTCACCGTGCTGTCGCGCCTCAAGGAACCGGAAAACTCCAACATCTATTCGAAGATGCGTGTCTACGACGGGGAAAACCTCAAGGACACCGATCCAAAGGCCAAGTCGATCCAGGAATACCGCGATTCGGCGGGCGTCGACGAAGGCATGAACGGTCTCTCGACCCGCTTCGCGTTCAAGATTCTGTCCAAGGTGTTCAACTTCGATCCGCATGAAATCGCCGCCAACCCGGTGCACCTGTTGTATGTACTGGAACAACAGATCGAGCAGGAACAGTTCCAGGCCGAGACCCGCGAACGCTACCTGCGCTACCTCAAGGAGTACCTGGCGCCGCGTTATATCGAATTCATCGGCAAAGAGATCCAGACCGCTTATCTGGAGTCTTACAGCGAATACGGGCAGAACATCTTCGACCGCTACGTGCTGTATGCGGACTTCTGGATCCAGGATCAGGAATACCGCGATCCGGAGACCGGCGAGATTCTCAACCGTGTCGCCCTGAACGAAGAGCTGGAGAAAATCGAAAAACCGGCGGGCATCAGCAATCCGAAGGATTTCCGCAACGAGATCGTCAACTTCGTATTGCGCGCTCGGGCCAACAATAACGGCAAGAACCCGACCTGGCTCAGCTACGAGAAACTGCGGGTGGTCATCGAGAAGAAAATGTTCTCGAACACCGAAGACCTGCTGCCAGTCATCAGCTTCAATGCCAAGGCGAGCAAAGAGGATCAACAGAAACACAACGACTTCGTTACTCGAATGGTCGAACGCGGCTACACCGACAAACAGGTAAGACTTCTGTCCGAATGGTACCTACGGGTCCGGAAATCGCAGTAAAACAGCTACAAGCTTCAAGCTACGAGCTGCAAGAAAAAAGCATGTGAACGCTGTGCTTCTACTTGCGGCTCGCAGCTCACAACTTGAAGCTGCCCGGAGGGCCACGTATGAGCTATGTGATCGACCGACGTCTCAATGGCAAGAACAAGAGCACGGTTAACCGCCAGCGCTTCCTGCGGCGTTACCGTGATCACATCAAGAAGGCTGTCGAAGAGGCAGTCAGCCGCCGTTCCATCACTGACATGGAGCACGGCGAACAGATCAGCATTCCCGGTCGCGATATCGACGAACCGGTGCTTCACCACGGTCGCGGCGGCAAGCAGACCGTGGTTCATCCCGGCAACAAGGAATTCACTGCTGGCGAACACATCGCCAGGCCTCCGGGGGGCGGCGGTGGACGCGGTCCCGGCAAGGCTGGCAATTCCGGCGAGGGCATGGACGAATTCGTTTTCCAGATCACCCAGGAGGAATTCCTCGAGTTCATGTTCGAGGACCTTGAACTGCCGAATCTGGTGAAACGCAACCTGAGCGGTACCGACACCTTCAAGACCGTGCGCGCGGGGATCAGCAACGAGGGCAACCCGTCACGGATCAATATCATCCGCACCCTGCGCTCGGCCCACGCCCGACGCATTGCGCTGTCCGGCAGCAGCCGTGCCAAACTGCGCGAGGCCAAAGAGGAACTGGCGCGATTAAAGCGCGAAGAGCCGGACAACTTCGGCGATATTCAGGAACTGGAAGCAGAAATCGAGAAACTCAGCGCGCGCATTCACCGCGTGCCATTCCTCGATACTTTCGACTTGAAATACAACCTGCTGATCAAGCAACCCAACCCCAGCTCGAAAGCGGTGATGTTCTGCCTGATGGACGTGTCCGGCTCGATGACCCAGGCGACCAAGGACATCGCCAAACGCTTTTTCATCCTGCTGTACCTGTTCCTCAAGCGGAACTACGACAAGATCGACGTAGTGTTCATCCGCCATCACACCAGCGCCCGGGAAGTGGACGAGGAAGAGTTCTTCTACTCGCGGGAAACCGGCGGCACCATCGTCTCCAGCGCCCTGAAGCTGATGCAGGAGATCATGGCCGAGCGCTACCCGAGCAACGAATGGAACATCTACGCCGCTCAGGCTTCCGACGGCGACAACTGGAACGATGACTCGCCGATCTGCCGCGACATCCTGATCAATCAGATCATGCCGTTTGTGCAGTACTACACTTATGTGGAGATCACCCCGCGCGAACACCAGGCCCTCTGGTACGAATACGAACGCATCGCCGAAGCCTTTTCCGACACGTTTGCCCAGCAGCAACTGGTCTCGGCCGGGGATATCTATCCGGTCTTCCGTGAACTCTTCCAGCGCAGGTTAGTGACATGACCGCCAAAGAGCAGAAACGCCAACCCATTTCCACCGGCTCCGAATGGACGTTCGAGCTGATCCAGGCCTACGACCGCGAAATCGCCCGGATTGCGGCCGGCTATGCCCTGGACACCTATCCCAACCAGATCGAAGTGATCACCGCCGAACAGATGATGGACGCCTATGCCTCGGTCGGCATGCCACTGGGCTATCACCACTGGTCCTACGGCAAACACTTCCTCAGCACCGAGAAATCCTACAGCCGCGGCCAGATGGGGCTGGCCTACGAGATCGTGATCAACTCGGATCCGTGCATCGCCTACCTGATGGAGGAAAACACCATCTGCATGCAGGCGCTGGTGGTGGCGCACGCGTGCTATGGCCACAACAGCTTCTTCAAGGGCAATTACCTGTTCCGCACCTGGACCGATGCCAGTTCGATCATCGACTACCTGGTGTTCGCCAAGCAGTACATCATGCAATGCGAGGAGCGCCACGGTATCGATGCGGTGGAAGACCTGCTCGACTCCTGCCATGCGCTGATGAATTACGGGGTCGACCGCTACAAACGTCCCTACCCGATTTCCGCCGAGGAAGAACGCCGGCGGCAGAAGGATCGCGAAGAACACATGCAGAAGCAGATCAACGATCTGTGGCGCACCATCCCCAAAGGCGCGGACAAGTACAGCGACAAGGACAACGCCAGGTTCCCCGCCGAACCGCAGGAAAACATCCTGTATTTCATCGAGAAGCACGCGCCGTTGCTGGAGCCGTGGCAACGGGAGATCGTGCGGATCGTGCGCAAGATCGCCCAGTATTTTTATCCACAGCGTCAGACGCAGGTGATGAACGAAGGCTGGGCCACCTTCTGGCACTACACCCTGATGAACGACCTGTACGACGAGGGCCTGGTGACCGACGGGTTCATGATGGAATTCCTCACCTCGCATACCAGCGTGGTGTTCCAGCCAGGCTTCGACAGCCCTTACTACAACGGGATCAACCCTTACGCACTGGGCTTCGCGATGTATCGCGACATCCGCCGCATGTGCGAAAACCCCACCGAGGAAGACCGGCGCTGGTTTCCGGACATCGCCGGTTCCGACTGGCTGTCGAGCATCAAATTCGCCATGAGCAGTTTCAAGGATGAGAGCTTCATCCTCCAGTACCTGTCACCGAAAGTGATCCGCGACCTGAAGCTGTTCAGCATCCTCGATGACGACCAGAAGGACGATTTGCTGGTGCCGGCGATCCACGACGAAACCGGTTACCGGATCATCCGCGAAACCCTGGCCGCGCAGTACAACCTCGGCAACCGCGAACCGAACGTGCAGATCTACAGCATCGACCGCCGCGGCGACCGCTCGCTGACCCTGCGTCACCAGCAACATGACCGCAAACCCTTGGGCGATTCCACCGACGAGGTACTGAAACATCTGCACCGGTTGTGGGGCTTCGACATTCACCTGGAAACCCTTCAGGGCGACCAGATCATGAAAACTCACCACGTACCGCCGCGAAGTGAACACAGCGAGGGTGATTACGGTCGACTCGACCTGGCCGTGATTCATCTCTAGATGCGGTTCTGACCTCCGAAAGTCCGACACAAGGGTTATCCTGTCGGGCTAACGGAGGTTTTTTATGCAGATTTTCAAGGTTGGCGGTGCGGTACGCGATCGCTTGCTGGGTATACCGGTCACCGACGTTGATCGGGTGGTGGTGGGCGCGACCACTGAGGAAATGCTCGCCCAAGGGTTTCGCCCCGTGGGTGCGGATTTTCCGGTATTCCTTCACCCGAATACCGGCGAGGAATACGCGCTTGCCCGTACCGAACGCAAAAGCGGTCGCGGTTATGGCGGGTTCACTTTTCACGCAAGCCCCGAAGTCACTCTGGAAGAAGACCTGATCCGTCGTGATCTGACCATCAATGCGATAGCTGAGGACGACCAGCAGAACCTCACCGATCCCTATCATGGGCAACGCGATCTCGAAGCGCGGATCCTGCGCCACGTTTCCCCCGCATTCGCCGAAGATCCGCTCCGCGTGCTGCGCGTTGCGCGCTTTGCTGCCCGTTATGCCAGTCTTGGCTTCACTGTCGCACCAGAAACACTGGAACTGATGCGCCAGCTCAGCGAGTCCGGCGAACTGCAGGCGCTGACCGCCGAACGCAGCTGGAAAGAAATCTCCCGCGCACTGATGGAAGATCAGCCGCAGGTATTCATCCAGGTGCTGCGCGATTGCGGCGCACTGAAAGAACTGATGCCGGAAGTCGACGCGCTGTTTGGCGTGCCACAACCGGAAGTGCATCACCCGGAAATCGACACCGGCCTGCACACTCTCAGCGTTCTGGAGCAATCAGCGCTGCACAAACAACCGCTGACGGTACGCTGGGCTTGCCTGCTGCATGACCTCGGCAAAGGCCTGACGCCAGAAGAAGAGTGGCCACGACATATCGCCCATGAACACACTGGGTTGAAGCTTATCAAAGCGGTCAACGAACGCTTCAAGGCACCGAAGGATTGTCAGGAGTTGGCCTTGCTTGTCGGCAAGTACCACACCCACTGTCACCGGGCGCTGGAATTGAAGGCCTCAACATTGCTGGAGCTGTTGCAGAGCTTTGATGTGTATCGACGACCGCAGCGGTTTGAAGAGTTTATCGGCGCATGCGAAATGGACGCCCGAGGCCGTAAAGGGCTGGAGCAGAGAAGTTATCCACAGGCCGATTATTTACGCGGCGCTGCCCAGGCTGCGCGGGAAGTCGCGGTGCAGCCGTTGCTGGAGAAGGGATTCAAAGGCCCGGAACTGGGCGAAGCGCTGAAGCGAGAACGACTGAAGGCGCTAAAAGCCTACAAAGACAAGGCGTCAGCCTGAAAAGCTTCGCGAGCAAGCCCGCTCCCACAAGGGGAATGCATTCCAAATGTGTGGGCTTGCTCGCGAAAGCGGCCGTTAATTCAACGTAAATCCGAAGACGTCAGTTGCTGCCCACGCCACTCAAAGGCCACCGGCGCCAACACCTGATCAATCTGCGCCTCGGCCCACAACGTCGCGAAGCTTTTTCCCACACCCGGATGCACTCGATCCGGCGCAATCAGCGACAGCGGCCACAGCACAAAGGCGTTTTTCAGGATTTCGGCACGCGGCAGGATCAAGCCGTCGAAGTTACCGGTCAGATCGCCGTATAACAGCACGTCGATATCCAGCGGCAGCCCCTTGCGATCCGGCGCATAGCGACCGTTATCGGCTTCGATGAATTTCAGGCGCCGATCCAGCTCCATCAAGGGCAGATCGGTAAACGCCGAGACCACGAAGTTGAAGAAAGGCCCGCTCTTGATCCCCACCGGCTGACTCTCGAACACCGCCGAACAGCGGATATCCACCAGAAACGTCGCCAAAGCGTCGAGCCCGGCGCGCAAATGGGTTTCGCGCTCGATATTGCTACCGAGCCCGAGGTACACCTGAGTCAGCGACATCCGCGCTCGATCTCCACACCCACGCCACCCTTGGCGGCCGGCACGGCGCCCGGCTTGGTCAGCTTCAGACGAACCCAGGTGATCTTGAATTCGGCCATCAGCACTTCGACCAGGCGCTCGGCAAAGGTCTCGACCAGTTGATATTGGGATTGCTCGGCAAAGGCCTGGATGCGCGTGGAAACGCTGGCGTAATCGAGCGCCAGGGTCAGGTCGTCACCGGCGGCGGCCGGGCGATTGTCCCAGGCGAAGCTCAGATCAAGACGCAGGCACTGTCGAATGCCCCGCTCCCAGTCGTAAGCACCGATCACGGTGTCGACTTCCAGGCCCTCGATAAACACTCTGTCCAAGCACTTTTCTCCGCTGCACGACAAGGGCGCAATGCGCCGTTAGAATCAGGGCGTCCTCGCCCGGAATAGTTAGCATGTTTTGGTTACTGGCGACTCTCGCCTACCTGCTCGGCTCTCTGTCCTTCGCCATTTTGCTCAGCCGCCTGACCGGAAACCCGGATCCGCGAATGAGTGGCTCGGGTAATGCCGGCGCCACCAACATGCTGCGCCTGGCCGGTCGCAAACTGGCGATCCTGACCCTGCTCGGTGATCTGTGCAAAGGCCTGGTACCGGTGCTGATCGCAGCGGCCGCTGGCCTTTCGTTGCAGGATCAGGCCTGGATCGGCGTGTGCGCCGTGATCGGTCACCTGTTCCCGCTGTATTTCCGTTTTCGCGGCGGCAAAGGCGTCGCCACGGCCGCCGGCATGCTGCTGGGCCTGTATCCACCCGCCGCGCTGCTGGCGGTGTGCGCCTGGCTGCTGACGTTCTACCTGACCCGTACCAGCTCGCTGGCGGCGTTGATCGCCACGCCCCTGACCTTGCCCTTACTGGCGTGGCAAGAACCGGAGGCGCTGCTGCCGATGAGCGCGTTGACATTGCTGATCGTCTGGCGCCACCGCGGCAATCTACGCGACCTGTTTGCCGGGCGCGAACGGCATTTTTAAATACCGCTCAGCCTCACCGCCAATCGCACCGCCAATCACAGTGCCGACAACTGCTCCATCGGCCAGCGCGCCTGCACGCTGATCGCCAGACTTTCCTGCTGACCGGCCTGCAAACGCTGACAACCGGCAAACGCGATCATCGCGCCATTGTCGGTGCAGAACTCCGGGCGGGCGTAGAACACATCGCCCTGCATATCGCCGAGCATCTTTTCCAGCGAAGCGCGCAAGGCCTTGTTGGCGCTGACGCCGCCAGCGATCACCAGACGCGTCATGCCCGCGTGTTTCAGGGCGCGCTTGCACTTGATGGTCAAAGTCTCCACCACGGCCTGCTGGAACGCCAGCGCGATGTCGCAACGGGCTTGCTCGCTGTCGTCCCCGGCGTTGACGCATTGCTGCCAGGTATTGAGAGCAAAGGTCTTCAAGCCGCTGAAGCTGAAATCCAGGCCCGGGCGATCACACATCGGACGCGGGAAGGTGAAACGTCCTACGACGCCCTTCTCGGCCAGCTTGGCGATTTCCGGCCCGCCCGGATAATTGAGGCCCATCATTTTCGCGGTTTTGTCGAACGCTTCGCCGGCGGCATCGTCGAGGGTCTCGCCGAGCAGGCTGTATTGGCCAATACCATCGACCTGAACCAGTTGCGTATGCCCCCCGGAAACCAACAAAGCGACGAACGGGAATTCCGGCGGTTTTGGCTCCAGCATCGGCGCCAGCAGGTGGCCCTCCATATGGTGCACACCGAGTGCCGGAATGCCCCAGGCAAACGCCAGCGCCTGAGCGCACGAGGCACCCACCAGCAACGCCCCGACCAGGCCCGGGCCCGCGGTGTAGGCGATCGCATCAATCTCGGTCGGCACGCAGTCAGCCTCGGCCAACACCTGACGAATCAAGGGCAGCATGCGTTTGACATGGTCACGCGAGGCCAGCTCCGGCACCACGCCGCCATAGACGCGGTGCAGGTCGATCTGGCTGAACAGCGCGTCGGCCAGCAGGCCGCGTTCACTGTCGTATAATGCGACGCCGGTTTCGTCGCAGGAGGTTTCTAATCCCAGTACTAGCATGGGTTTGCGCCTTGTTTAGGCTGAATTCGAAGGCGCGCATAATAGTCGCCATGCGATGCCCCGACTAGCGGTTTTCGATCAGAGGCTTTGCATTCCGAGCGATGAGGGGTTAACATCCGCAACCCTTAAAAACCGACGTCTTCAAGTGCTCTTTTGCCGCGAGGATGTTGACCCCGGTAATGAATGAAGGTAGCTCTGGATGCCAGCCGTCAAAGTTAAAGAGAACGAACCCTTCGACGTAGCTCTGCGTCGTTTCAAGCGCTCCTGCGAAAAAGCCGGTGTACTGGCTGAAGTTCGTAGCCGCGAATTTTACGAGAAGCCAACTTCTGAGCGTAAGCGCAAAGCAGCAGCCGCTGTTAAGCGTCACGCCAAGAAAGTTCAGCGCGAACAGCGCCGCGCCGTTCGTCTGTACTAATACACAGACGATCGTAGCAAGCTTCTTGCCTAAGCCCGGCCCTCAGCCGGGCTAATGGCATTTGCGTAAAACGCTTGATGCTTCACCGTCGAAGCCGCACACGCGACCGAGACAAATCTGCTTCACGCGTCAGACCTGGCTCTTTTGCCAGCGGTGCACGTCTTTTCTGACGAGCCTTTCAAGGCTACTGACGAGCACACCCACTGATTCCTCTTACGACGATCAGCCCAAGGCACCTGCATGCGTGCCCGTTTTATTGAGCTATCCGGGGCCATTTATCGGCCGTCAGCGGATTCAGCGCAACACTTTCAAATAGTCGAAAACTGATGAGTACTAACGTCAGTGGTTTTTCGGCAGATACACTTCCCGACAGCGATCACGCAACCGAACCCGGTCGAGCCGCCCACTTTGTGCGCCTTACTCAAGACCTGCGTCCGGCCGCCCTTCGCATCGGACTCATTACAGCGCAGACGAGAACGCCATGGCCGGGCTGATTCCCCAGAGCTTTATTGACGACCTCCTGAACCGCACCGACATCGTCGACGTGGTCAGCTCGCGCGTGCAACTGAAAAAGGCCGGCAAGAACTACACCGCCTGCTGCCCGTTCCATAAAGAGAAAACCCCATCGTTCAGCGTCAGCCCGGACAAGCAGTTCTATTACTGCTTCGGTTGCGGCGCCGGTGGCAACGCCCTCGGCTTTCTCATGGACCACGACAACCTGGATTTTCCCCAGGCGGTTGAGGACCTGGCTAAAGCCGCCGGCATGGAAATCCCCCGCGAAGAAAGTGGCCGCCCGCACAAACCGCGGCAGCCAACCGATTCGCCGCTGTACCCGCTGCTCACCGCCGCCGCCGATTTCTACCGCCAGGCGCTCAAGAGTCATCCGGCGCGCAAGGCTGCGGTGGATTATCTCAAGGGCCGCGGACTGACCGGCGAGATCGCCCGGGACTTCGGTCTCGGCTTCGCGCCGCCGGGCTGGGACAACTTGTTCAAGCATTTGAGCAGCGACACTTTGCAGCAGAAGGCCATGATCGACGCCGGCCTGCTGATCGAGAACGCCGAAACCGGCAAACGCTATGACCGCTTCCGCGATCGCGTGATGTTCCCGATTCGTGATACCCGCGGCCGCATCATCGCTTTCGGTGGCCGGGTACTCGGCGACGACAAGCCGAAATACCTGAACTCGCCGGAAACCCCGGTATTTCATAAAGGCCAGGAGCTCTACGGCCTCTATGAAGCACGCAAGAACAACCGCAACCTCGACGAAATCATCGTCGTCGAGGGTTACATGGACGTCATCGCCCTCGCCCAGCAAGGTTTGCGCAATGCCGTCGCGACCCTGGGCACTGCAACCAGCGAAGAACACCTCAAGCGTCTGTTTCGGGTAGTGCCGAACGTTTTGTTCTGCTTCGACGGTGACCAGGCCGGCCGCAACGCCGCCTGGCGCGCACTGGAAGCAACATTGCCGTGCCTGCAGGACGGGCGCCGCGCGCGCTTTCTGTTTCTGCCCGAAGGCGAAGACCCGGACACCCTGGTTCGCGCCGAAGGCACTGATGCCTTCAAGGCCCGAATCAACCAACATGCGCAACCGCTGGCCGATTATTTCTTCCAGCAACTGACCGAGGAAGCCGATCCACGCTCGCTCGAAGGCAAGGCCCACATGGCCACCCTTGCCGCGCCGCTGATCGACAAAGTGCCGGGCGCCAACCTGCGTATCCTGATGCGCCAGCGCCTGACCGAAATTACCGGCCTGAGCAGCGAAACCGTCAGCCAGCTTGCGCAAAGCGCGCCCCAGGAAGCGCCGCCCGCCTACGATCCGGGCATCGATTACGACGCAATGCCGGATTACAGCGACTACCATCAGCCGCAGGCACAAGACATGTATGTGCCGCAGCAGGAGTGGACGCCGAAGAAACCCGGCGCCGGCGGCAAGAAATGGGACAAGAAACCCTGGGACAAGAACGGCAAGCGTGGCGGCGATCGCGATCAACAACGCCCGCGCACGCCGATTGGCGTCGAATCGCCAACCCTGACCGCCCTGCGAACATTGCTGCATCACCCGCAACTGGCCGAGCGCGTCGAGGACGCCGGGCACATTGCGGACGAAAATCAGACCAACGCACAGTTGCTTGTGGCGCTGCTCGAAGCCGTACAGAAGAATCCCAAGCTAAACTCATTTCAGTTGATCGCGCGATGGCACGGCACTGAACAGGGTCGCTTGTTGAAAGCGCTGGCGGAAAAGGAGTGGCTGATTGACGGAGAAAACCTTGAACAACAGTTTTTCGACACCATTACTAGCTTGTCAGCCCGCCAACGCGAGCGAAATCTGGAACAGTTGCTCAGGAAAGCGCGTCAAAGCGAACTGAGCGCCGAAGAGAAAAATCAACTGCGCGACCTTTTAAGTCGCAATGTTTCCGCATCAAACCCGACCTCAACTGGCGCGTGAGGTCATAGCTCAGGTATAATCCTCGGCTTGTTTTTTGCCCGCCAAGACCTTCAGTGGATAGGGTGTTATGTCCGGAAAAGCGCAACAGCAGTCTCGTATTATTGAGTTGATCAAACTGGGTCGTGAGCAGAAGTATCTGACTTACGCCGAGGTCAACGACCACCTGCCCGAGGATATTTCAGATCCGGAGCAGGTGGAAGACATCATCCGCATGATTAACGACATGGGGATCCCCGTACACGAGAGTGCTCCGGATGCGGACGCCCTTATGTTGGCCGACGCCGATACCGACGAGGCCGCTGCGGAAGAAGCAGCCGCTGCGTTGGCAGCGGTGGAGACCGATATCGGTCGCACCACTGACCCGGTGCGCATGTACATGCGTGAAATGGGTACGGTCGAGCTTCTGACTCGTGAAGGCGAAATCGAAATCGCCAAACGTATCGAAGAAGGCATCCGTGAAGTGATGAGCGCGATCGCGCACTTCCCTGGCACGGTTGACCACATTCTCTCCGAGTACACTCGCGTCACCACCGAGGGTGGTCGCCTGTCCGACGTTCTGAGCGGTTACATCGACCCGGACGACGGCATTGCGCCGCCGGCCGCCGAAGTGCCACCGCCGATCGACGCGAAAGCCGCCAAGGCTGACGACGATACCGACGACGATGACGCCGAATCTTCGGATGACGAAGAAGAAGCCGAAAGCGGTCCGGATCCGGTCATCGCGGCCCAGCGTTTTGGCGCTGTGTCCGATCAGATGGAAATCACCCGCAAGGCCTTGAAAAAGCACGGTCGTCACAACAAGGCAGCGATTGCCGAGTTGCTGGCCCTGGCCGAGCTGTTCATGCCGATCAAACTGGTGCCGAAGCAATTCGAAGCCCTGGTCGAGCGTGTTCGCAGCGCCCTGGATCGTCTGCGTCAGCAAGAGCGCGCGATCATGCAGCTGTGTGTACGTGATGCACGTATGCCACGCGCCGATTTCCTGCGTCAGTTCCCGGGCAATGAAGTCGACGAAAGCTGGTCCGACGCCCTGGCCAAAGGCAAGAGCAAATACGCCGAAGCCATTGGTCGCGTCCAGCCGGACATCATCCGTTGCCAGCAGAAACTGATCGCGCTGGAAACCGAGACCGGCCTGACCATCGCTGAAATCAAGGACATCAACCGTCGCATGTCGATCGGTGAGGCCAAGGCCCGCCGCGCGAAGAAAGAGATGGTTGAAGCCAACTTGCGTCTGGTGATCTCGATCGCCAAGAAGTACACCAACCGCGGCCTGCAATTCCTCGATCTGATCCAGGAAGGCAACATCGGTCTGATGAAAGCGGTGGACAAGTTCGAATACCGTCGTGGTTACAAATTCTCGACTTATGCCACCTGGTGGATCCGTCAGGCGATCACTCGCTCGATCGCCGACCAGGCCCGCACCATCCGTATTCCGGTGCACATGATCGAGACGATCAACAAGCTCAACCGCATTTCCCGCCAGATGCTGCAGGAAATGGGTCGCGAACCGACCCCGGAAGAGCTGGGCGAACGCATGGAAATGCCTGAGGACAAGATCCGCAAGGTATTGAAGATCGCTAAAGAGCCGATCTCCATGGAAACCCCGATCGGTGATGACGAAGACTCTCATCTGGGTGACTTCATCGAAGACTCGACCATGCAGTCGCCAATCGATGTTGCAACCGTTGAAAGCCTGAAAGAAGCGACTCGCGAAGTGCTGTCCGGCCTCACTGCCCGTGAAGCCAAGGTTCTGCGCATGCGCTTCGGTATCGACATGAACACCGACCACACACTCGAAGAAGTGGGCAAACAGTTTGACGTAACGCGTGAGCGGATCCGTCAGATCGAAGCCAAGGCGCTGCGCAAGCTGCGCCACCCGACGCGAAGCGAGCATCTGCGCTCCTTCCTCGACGAGTGATACCAGAACCCCCGGCCCAGGCCGGGGGTTTTGTTTATGCGGCAGATTAAATCCCTCGCACCGCCCCTCCCCGGCATACCCCGTCTACACTCGAAACAATGAATCCCGTGCCATAACGAGACGGTTATGCCCAGACTGGCGCCCGTGCTTTTCTTGCTGTCACTGATGATCTGGACCGCAACGGCTGACGCGCTGACTCTGACCGATGAAGAACGTAGCTGGCTGGCGGCTCACCCGGACTTGCGCCTGGGTGTCGATGCATCGTGGCCGCCGTTCGAGTTCCGCGATGAACAAAATCGCTATCAAGGCCTGGCCGCCGACTATATCGACGTGATCCGCCAGCGCCTGTCGATCAAACTCAATCCGGTCGAGCCATCAAGCTGGACCGAAGTGCTGGCGCAGGTGAAAACCGGCAAGATCGACCTGCTGCCAGGGATCATGTCCACGCCGGAGCGCCAGAACTATCTGTCGTTTACCCGCCCCTACCTCGATTTCCCGATCGTGATCCTCGCCCACATCGGCGGCGCTCAGCCGCGCAAAATCGAGGACCTGTACGGTCTGAAGATCGCCGTGGTGGAGAACTACGCCCCCCACGAACTTCTGCGCACCCACCATCCCGACCTGAATCTGGTGGCCATGCCCAATGTCAGCTCGGCCTTGCAGGCTCTGGCTACCGATGAGGTAGACGCCGTGGTCGGCGACCTTGCCTCCAGCGTCTGGAGTCTGCGCCAGCTCAAGCTCGACGGTTTATACGTCAGCGGCGAAACCCCGTATCGCTATCAGCTGGCAATGGGCGTACCCCGCGACAACAAAATGCTGGTGGGTATTCTGGACAAAGTCCTGGCGGACATGAGCCCCGAGGAAATCAGCAGCATTCAGGAACATTGGGTCGGTAATGTTCTGGACCATCGGACATTCTGGTCGGATCTTCTGATCTATGGCCTTCCGGGCCTGTTGCTGCTGGTCAGCATTCTGGCGGTGGTCATTCGCATCAATCGCCGCTTGAGTTCGGAAATCGCCCGCCGCGTCGACCTAGAACAGGAATTGCGCAGCAGCGAATATCATTACCGCGGATTGGTCGAGAGCCTTTCGGCCATCGCCTGGGAAGCGCGCATGAGCGACTTCACCTACAGCTATGTGTCGCCCCATGCCGAAGATCTGCTCGGTTATCCACAGGCGCACTGGCTGATTCCGGGCTTCTGGCGCAACATCATTCACCCCGCCGACCTGACCCGCGCCCAGGCCATTTGCGATGAGGCGGTACGCGACGGACGCGATCACACCCTCGACTATCGGGTGATCACCGCTGACGGGCGCTGCCTGTGGGTGCGTGACATTGTCAGTCTGATTGAACATGGCCACGAGCCTGTGATGCGCGGGCTGATGATCGACATCAGCGAAACCAAGCGCACTGAGGAGGCGCTGCGGCTTTCGGAGCAGAAGTTCGCGTCGGTGTTCCAGCAATGCCCGGATATCCTCGTGATCGCGCGGTTGTCCGACGGCTGTCTGCTGGAGGTCAACGAAGCCTTTGAAGAGCAGATCGGCCTCAAGGCCAAGGACGTCGTCGGCCAGACCGCCACCGAACTCAACATCTGGGGCATCCCCGGGGTCGGGCCCGGGCTGTTACAGCGCTTGCAGGCCGGCAGTATCCGCAACCTGGAGATGCCCTTTCGCCGCAACAATGGCCAGGTGTTCACCGGTCTGATCTCCGCCGAGCCCTTCGACCTCGACACCACTCCGGCGCTGGTGGTGGTCGTGCGCGACATCACCCAGCTCAAGGAAACCCAGCAGCAACTGCAAACCTCCGAAGAGAAGTTCGCCAAAGCCTTTCACGCCTCGCCGGACGGCTTGCTGCTGTCGCGTCAGAGCGATGGCTTGCTGCTGGAGGTCAACGAGGGCTTCAGCCGCATCACCGGGTTCAACAGCGCGATGTCGGTGGATCGCTCGGCGCTGGACCTGGGGATCTGGGTCAATCTCAACGAACGCAAGCAGATGCTCGACCTGCTGCACCGCGACGGCTTCGTACGCGATTTCACCTGCCATATCCGCCGCAGCGACGGGCAGATCCGACTGTGCGAAGTCTCCAGCCGTCCGCTGCCGATCGGCGAAGAAGATTGCATGTTGACCATCGCCCGGGACATCACCGAGCGCCATTTGATGCAGGAAAAACTGCAGCAGGCGGCCACCGTATTCGAGAGCACCGCCGAAGGCGTGTTGATCACCGACACCCAGCAGCACATCAGCGCGGTGAACCGTGCGTTCACCGAAATCACCGGCTACAGCGAAAGCGAAGCCCTCGGCCACACCCCGCGTCTGCTCGCCTCGGGGCTGCACGACAGTGCGTTTTATGCGGCAATGTGGCACCAGTTGACTGCTGAGGGACACTGGCAGGGCGAGATTTCCAACCGGCGCAAGAACGGCGAGTTGTATCCGAGCTGGCTGACCATCAGCGCCGTACGCAACCGCGACAAGTTCATCACCCACTTCGTCGCGGTGTTCGCCGATATCTCCAGCCTCAAACACGCACAAGCCAAGCTCGATTATCAGGCGCACCACGACCCGCTCACCGGCCTGCCGAATCGCACCCTGTTCGAAAGTCGCCTGCTCACCGCGCTGAACAGTCAGCAGGAAAACGGTGGTCAGGGCGCGGTGCTGTTCCTCGATCTCGACCGCTTCAAACACATCAACGACAGCCTCGGCCACCCGGTTGGCGATCTGCTGCTCAAAGGCATTGCCGTGCGTTTGAAAGAACAACTGCGTGATATCGACACCGTCGCACGACTGGGCGGTGATGAATTCATCATTCTGCTGCCGGGTCTGCAACAAGCCAGCGATGCCGACAACATCGCATTCAAACTGCTCAACTGCTTTGGCGCACCGTTTCAGGCCGGTGAGCACGAGTTCTTCATCAGCGCCAGCATCGGCACCAGCCTCTATCCACGGGATGGCTGCGATGTCGCCACCTTGGTGAAAAACGCCGACGCGGCGATGTACCGCTCCAAGGCCAAGGGCCGCAACCGCGTCGAAAGCTACACTCGCGACCTCACTGCCCAGGCCAGCGAGCGCGTGGCACTGGAGCACGAACTGCGCCGGGCCATCGAGCGCGAAGAGTTGTTCCTCTACTACCAACCGAAAATCAGCCTCGACGACCATCGCCTGGTCGGTGCCGAAGCACTGATCCGCTGGCGTCACCCGACCTTCGGCGAAGTGCCGCCGGAGCACTTCATTCCACTGGCCGAAGAGAACGGCATGATCCTGCAGATCGGCGATTGGGTGCTCGAGACCGCCTGCCGGCAGATGTTCGAGTGGAGCCAGATCTACGACAGCCTCGGCCCGCTGTCAGTCAACCTCGCCGGTGCGCAACTACGCCAGCCGAATCTGCTCGGACGCATCGAACAACTGCTCAGGGACAACCGTCTGCAGCCGGATTTACTGCAACTGGAAATTACCGAAAACTTCATCATGAGCCAGGCCGAGGAGGCCTTGGCGGTGCTGCACCAGCTCAAACACTTGGGCGTACAACTGGCGATCGACGACTTCGGCACCGGTTATTCTTCGCTCAGCTACCTCAAACGCCTGCCGCTGGACATCCTCAAGATCGACCAGTCCTTTGTTCGCGGACTGCCCGATGACCCGCACGACGCGGCGATTGTTCGCGCGATCATCGCTCTGGGCCGGAGCATGCAATTCACCGTGATCGCCGAAGGCGTCGAGACCCAGGCCCAGCAACAATTCCTCGCCGCCGAAGGTTGCGAACAGATCCAGGGCTACATCGTCAGCCTGCCGCTGCCCCCGGAAGAATTCGCCGCAACGTTTCTTCGTGTAACCGTATCGGATTATTCGGATAGCACAGCCGCCAAACCGTCGCTATAATCCGCGGCCTACTGAGGGCCTATAGCTCAGTTGGTTAGAGCAGAGGACTCATAATCCTTTGGTCCACGGTTCAAGTCCGTGTGGGCCCACCACATTTGAAAGCCGCGCTACATGCGCGGCTTTTTCTTGGGCGATCGGTTGATGTTTGTTTTGGCGCAACAATTGCCTCCACGCATAAGTGACGTGCCCAGTCATCGCCAGCAGCGTGTCGCAGATAGTGCCTGTAACATGCAAACTCATCCGCCCTCGACAGTCATGGAGCCACACCGTTGCCCGACACCCGCCCACACGCCCTCGACGAAATCGACCGCCAGCTGATCGCCGCCCTGCAAATCAACGCCCGCGAAAGCGTGGCCATGCTTGCCCGGCAGTTGGGAATTGCGCGCACCACCGTGACTTCGCGGTTGGCGCGGCTGGAGAGGGCCAAGGTGATCACCGGTTATGGCGTACGTTTGGGGCAGCGCGTGGTCGATGGCGGGTTGCAGGCGTATGTCGGGATAAAGGTGCAGCCGCGTTCCGGCAAAGAGGTATTGCGCCGGTTGAGCGCGATGGCGCAGGTGCAGCAGTTGTGTGCGGTGAGTGGCGAATTTGATTATGTGGCGTGGCTGCGCACAGATTCGCCGGAGCAGCTCGATCAGTTGCTGGATCAGATTGGCAGTGTGGATGGGGTGGAGAAGACCACGACCTCGATCATTTTGAGCAGCAAGATTGATCGGGGGCAGCCGGTTTGAGCGCTGGTGAGCTTGATTGCCTCATCGCGAGCAGGCTCACTCCTACATTTGGTCGGAGTGAAGTCAGTAATCGTCATATTGATCAGTTAACTGGCAAAACGACGATACTTTGCGTCTTATTAACGTGTTCTACGCTCCCTAGAATGGCTGGCATCTTTTCCTATACTCAGACGCGCATCCTGCGTCGGGTCGCCAGCAAGGTCAGCCATGAACAAGAACAATCGCCATCCTGCAGACGGTAAGAAACCCGTCACCATTTTCGGCCCGGACTTTCCGTTCGCCTTCGACGACTGGATCGAACACCCGGCCGGTCTCGGCAGCATTCCTGAACACCATCACGGCGCTGAAGTGGCGATTGTCGGCGCGGGTATCGCGGGTCTGGTGGCCGCCTACGAACTGATGAAGCTCGGCTTGAAACCAGTGGTGTACGAGGCCTCGAAACTGGGTGGCCGCCTGCGTTCGCAAGCGTTCAACGGCACCGACGGCATCGTCGCGGAACTGGGTGGCATGCGTTTCCCGGTGTCCTCAACTGCGTTTTATCACTACGTCGACAAGCTCGGTCTCGAGACCAAACCTTTCCCGAACCCGCTGACACCGGCCTCCGGCAGCACCGTGATCGATCTGGAAGGCAAAACCCATTACGCACAAAGCCTGAAGGATCTTCCTGCACTGTTCCAGGAAGTGGCTGACGCCTGGGCGGATGCGCTGGAGGCTGGCTCGCAGTTCGCTGATATCCAGCAAGCGATCCGTGAGCGCGACGTACCACGCCTCAAAGAACTCTGGAACAAACTCGTTCCGCTGTGGGACGACCGCACGTTCTACGATTTCGTTGCCACTTCCAAAGCCTTCGCCAAACTCTCGTTTCATCACCGCGAAGTGTTCGGTCAGGTCGGTTTCGGCACTGGCGGCTGGGACTCGGACTTCCCCAATTCGATGCTGGAAATCTTCCGCGTGGTGATGACCAACTGCGACGATCACCAGCATCTGGTGGTTGGCGGTGTGGAACAAGTGCCGCAAGGCATCTGGCGGCATGTGCCGGAGCGCTGCGTGCACTGGCCGGAAGGCACCAGCCTGAAATCCCTGCACCGTGGCGCGCCGCGTTCCGGCGTGAAGAAAATCGCTCACGCGCCGGACGGCCGTTTCGCCGTCACCGACAACAACGGCGACACCCGCGAATACGCCGCCGTGCTGACCACCTGCCAGAGCTGGCTGCTGACCACGCAGATCGAATGCGACGAAACCCTGTTCTCGCAGAAGATGTGGATGGCGCTGGATCGCACGCGCTACATGCAGTCGTCGAAGACCTTCGTCATGGTCGACCGGCCATTCTGGAAGGACAAGGACCCGGAAACCGGTCGCGATCTGATGAGCATGACCCTCACCGATCGCCTGACCCGCGGCACCTATCTGTTCGACAACGGTGACGACAAGCCGGGAGTGATCTGCCTGTCCTACTCGTGGATGAGCGACGCGCTGAAGATGCTGCCGCACCCGGTGGAAAAACGCGTAGAGCTGGCGTTGAACGCGCTGAAGAAGATCTACCCGAAAGTCGATATCGCCGCGCGGATCATCGGCGATCCGATCACCGTGTCGTGGGAAGCCGACCCGTACTTCCTCGGCGCATTCAAAGGCGCCCTGCCCGGCCACTATCGCTACAACCAGCGCATGTACGCGCACTTCATGCAGGACGAGATGCCAGCCGAGCAACGGGGGATTTTCATCGCCGGTGACGACGTATCGTGGACCCCGGCGTGGGTCGAAGGCGCGGTGCAGACGTCGCTCAACGCCGTGTGGGGGATCATGAAGCATTTCGGCGGTTCGACACATAAAGAGAACCCGGGCCCGGGTGATGTGTTCAAAGACATCGGCCCTATCGCCCTGCCCGAGTAAGAGGATTCCCCGATGCGTGTAGCCCTTTACCAATGCCCACCGCTGCCCCTGGACCCCGCCGCCAACCTGCATCGCCTGCAGCAACTGGCGATGGAGGCCAAGGGTGCCGACCTGCTGGTGCTGCCGGAAATGTTTCTGACCGGCTACAACATCGGCAAGGAAGCGGTCAGCACCTTGGCCGAGGTCTACAACGGCGAATGGGCGCAACAGATCGGTCGAATCGCCAAAGCCGCCGGGCTGGCAATTGCTTACGGGTACCCCGAGCGCACGGCCGATGGGCAGATCTACAACGCCGTGCAGTTGATTGACGCGCACGGCGAGCGCCTGTGCAACTACCGCAAGACCCATCTGTTCGGCGACCTGGATCGTTCGATGTTCAGCCCCGGCGAAGATGATTTTCCGGTGGTCGAGCTCAACGGCTGGAAGCTCGGTTTCCTGATCTGCTACGACCTGGAGTTTCCCGAGAACGCGCGGCGTCTGGCGCTGGCCGGTGCCGAGCTGATTCTGGTGCCGACGGCAAACATGATTCCGTTCGATTTCGTCGCTGACGTTACCGTGCGTTCCCGTGCCTTCGAAAACCAGTGTTACGTGGCGTACGCCAATTATTGCGGGCAGGAAGGCGAGATCCACTATTGCGGACAAAGCAGCATCGCCGCGCCGGACGGCAGCCGTATCGCCCAGGCCGGACTCGATGAAGCATTGATCGTCGGTGAGCTGGATCGACAGTTGATGGCAGATTCCCGCGCCGCCAATCGCTACCTCAACGACCGTCGTCCCGAGCTTTACCACGCGTTGAACAAGCGCTGACCCCACCCAATCCGCTAGCATTGGCACTTCACTGTTCTGGAAGTGCCCATGCCTGCGCCGACTCACCCCCGCCCCCACACTGAAACCCTGCCAAACGGCTTGCGCGTGACCCTGCGTCAGGTGCCCGGCTTGAAGCGCAGTGCCGCTGCGTTGCGGGTGGCAGCCGGTAGCCATGACGTGCCACTCAAGTGGCCGGGACTGGCGCATTTTCTTGAGCATTTGCTGTTTCTCGGCACTGAGCGTTTTCCTGCGAGTCAGGCGCTGATGGCCTACGTGCAAAGTCACGGTGGCCAAGTGAATGCAAGCACCCGTGAACGCACCACAGACTTCTTCTTCGAACTGCCGACCTCGGCCTTCAGTACCGGGCTTGAGCGTCTGTCAGACATGCTCGCCCAGCCGCGTATGAATCCGCACGATCAGTTGCGCGAACGAGAAGTGCTGGACGCGGAATTCGTCGCGTGGTCGCAAGATCCGACGGCTCAGCAGGAACTGGCGCTGTACGAGGGATTGCCGGCCACACATCCGCTGCGCGGGTTTCATGCGGGAAATCGCGACAGCCTGAAAGTTGAGTTACCAGCGTTTCAACAGGCGCTGAAAGATTTCCACCGGCAGTTTTATCGCACCGGACAAATGACGCTGAGCCTGGTCGGGCCGCAGAGCATCGAGGAATTGCGCGTACTGGCGCAGCAGTTCGCCGCCGTGCTGCCGGTTGGGGATAAGGTCGAGCAAGCAGCGCCGCTGCCATTGGCGGTAAAAAGTTATCAACAGGTCGGCGAGCGAAGCGGCAATCTGTTGTTCGCTTTCGAAGCGCTGCCCGACTCGTCCGCCGAAGCGCTGGCGTTTCTCTGCCATTGGCTGAACAGCGCCAAGCCCGGCGGGCTGCTCGCCCATTTGCAGCAACACCGCCTCGCGGATAGTTTGAAAGCCGTGCCGCTGTATCAGTTCGCCGGGCAAGCGCTGCTGCATCTGCAATTCACCGCCCCCGCCGAATCTCTGAGCGTCATTGGTGAACAACTGCTGGACTGGTTGAGCTTCTTTGCCGCGCAACAGGACTGGGCAGCGCTGCGCGAGGAGTACACCAGGCTGCTTGAGCGTCAGCAGCAAATCAGCAGCGCCCTGCAACTGGCGCGGCTCGACAGTGAACAACGCGAACACGGTCTGTCGGAAAACGGCGTTGTTGCGCTCAAACAGATCCTGCGCGACATCGGCGTTGTGGATAACTTCAGCGACCATTGGCATCTGCCTGCCGCCAACCCTTTCCTGGGTTGCAACGAACCGCTGGCCAATGCCGGCCTGATTCGCGGCCAGACCAGCGCCCATCGTGGGTTGCGGACTTTCGCTCAGGATCGCTCGCGCGGTCGGCGTGAGCGTTCACCGATGCAATTCAGCCAGGCGCTGCCGGAGCATAGCGATCACGGCGCGATTTACCTGCGTTGGCAAACGGAGGCGGCGGCCGGCACAGATCTGCAAGGCAAGCTGCGACGCAGTCTGCGGGAAACTCAGGAAGATGCGCGGCAGGCCGGCGTCGAGTTGGCGTTCAGCGCCACCGGCACGCAGTGGCTGCTGAAACTGACGGGCTTGCAGGAGCCGATGCCCAGTGTCCTCGAACACGCGCTGAAATGTCTGACGCAAATTGACGCCGATTCAGCGAGCGCAGAGGCAGAAACACCGTTGATACCGATCCGCCAGTTACTCAAGGCGTTGCCTGAATATTGTCTGTCATCGGCCGTCGAGTCGAACGACGTCAAACAGTTGTGGACAACTTCGCGCTGGGACGGACTGGCCCTTGGTCTCAACGCACAGACGCAATCGGCCATGGGCCTGGCCCTGAGCCGCATCCCCGGCATACCGGACAATCAATTGCCGGCAGCGACGGCGATCAACCCGCAACGTCTGTGGAGCCACATCGACACCGCGTCCAGCGAGCATGCGTTGCTGCTGTTCTGCCCGAGCGCCAGCCGCGAGATCGCCGACGAAGCCGCCTGGCGCTTGCTCGCGCAGCTGTGTCAGACACCGTTCTACCAGCGCCTGCGGGTCGAATTGCAATTGGGCTACGCGGTATTCAGCGCCTTGCGACAGATGCATGGCCAGAGTGGATTGCTGTTCGGTGTGCAGTCGCCGAATACTGCGCCCGTTGAGCTGCTTGGGCATGTCCAGCAGTTCCTCGAGGGCATTCCTGCGCTGATCGAAAACCTCGATGAAGAGGACTTCAACCAGCAACGCCAGTCACTCGCGGATCAGTTCGATGAGAGTCATCTGTCCGGCAAAGACGCCGCCGAGTTGCTGTGGCAGGCCAAGCTCGCCGGCCACTCGTCGGATTATCTGGCGCAACTGCACACAGCCATGGGTCAACTGAAACGCTCAACATTGCTGGACGCAGCGCAGCGCTTGCTCAACCCCAAGGGCGGCTGGCGCTGCCTGGCCAGCGAATCGTCACCCGGCGCGCCGTGGCAAGCGACAAAATGATCATTACCAAGGCTGCAAGGAGCTTTCTCAAAGATTCACGGGCAATACCGTTGAAATTTTGAGTAACATAGCAGCCTAACTATTTGGAACATCCCTGCGCTGCCGTGGACTATAACTATGGACAGCGCTATCCCACCCACCCAATGAGGAGTCACCCTATGTCCTGGACAAAACCGGCTTACACCGACCTGCGTATCGGCTTCGAAGTCACCATGTACTTCGCCAGCCGCTGAGTTCTGCCTACGCAGACTTGCAGTGCAACGCCTCGGCTCGCCGGGGCGTTTTATTTTCAGCGTTGAAAGATGGGAGCGTTCATGTTCGTCCAGATTCTGGGTTCGGCCGCCGGTGGCGGATTTCCGCAGTGGAACTGCAACTGCGTCAATTGCGCAGGCTTTCGCGACGGCAGCCTGAATGCCAAGGCCCGCACCCAATCGTCCATCGCGATTTCCGATGACGGCGTGAACTGGGTGCTGTGCAACGCTTCGCCGGACATCCGCGCGCAACTGCAGAGCTTCGCTCCGATGCAACCGGGCCGAGCCCTGCGCGACACCGGCATCAGCTCGATCATCCTGATGGACAGCCAGATCGACCACACCACCGGCCTGCTCAGCCTGCGCGAAGGCTGCCCGCATCAGGTCTGGTGCACGGACATGGTTCACGAAGATTTGAGCACCGGTTTCCCGCTGTTCAAGATGCTGACCCACTGGAACGGCGGTTTGAGCTGGAATCGCATCGAGCTCGACCAGAGCTTCACTGTCGCTGCCTGCCCGAACCTGCGCTTCACCCCGCTGCCGTTGCGCAGCGCCGCGCCACCGTATTCGCCGCACCGTTTCGACCCGCACCCGGGCGACAACATCGGCCTGATCGTCGAAGACATGAACACCGGCGGCAAACTGTTCTATGCACCGGGGCTGGGCAAGGTTGATGCGCCATTGCTGGAGATCATGGCCGCCAGTGATTGCCTGCTGGTGGACGGAACGCTGTGGGATGACGATGAAATGCAGCGCCGTGGCGTCGGCACCCGCACCGGTCGCGAGATGGGCCATCTGGCGCAGAACGGCCCCGGCGGCATGCTCGAAGTGCTGGAGCAGTTGCCCGAGCAGCGCAAGGTGCTTATCCACATCAACAACACCAACCCGATTCTCGATGAAGATTCGGCTGAGCGCGCGGAGCTGGCGCGGCGTAATGTTGAAGTGGCTTATGACGGCATGAGTATTGTGCTGTAGCGAATGGCCCCATCGCTGGCAAGCCAGCTCCCACAGGATTCTGTGGCGTTCACAAACCCTGTGGGAGCGAGCTTGCTCGCGAAGACGTCCGAACAGACACCCAGTATTCCAACGGTTGTTCCCCGGAGAACCGCAATGACCGACACCCCGCTGTCCCCCACCGAATTCGAAGCCGCCCTGCGCGCCAAAGGCGCCTACTACCACATCTACCACCCCTACCACGTGGCGATGTACGAAGGCCGTGCCACCCGCGAGCAGATTCAGGGCTGGGTCGCCAACCGCTTCTACTATCAGGTGAACATTCCTCTGAAAGACGCGGCGATCCTCGCCAATTGCCCGGATCGCGAGATCCGTCGCGAGTGGATTCAACGCCTGCTCGACCACGACGGCGCACCCGGTGAAGACGGCGGGATTGAAGCCTGGCTGCGTCTCGGTCAGGCGGTCGGCCTCGACCCGGATCAACTGCGCTCCCAGGAACTGGTGCTGCCCGGCGTGCGTTTCGCCGTCGATGCCTACGTCAATTTCGCTCGCCGCGCCAGTTGGCAGGAAGCCGCCAGCAGCTCGCTTACCGAACTGTTTGCGCCGCAGATCCACCAGTCGCGTCTCGACAGCTGGCCGCAGCATTACCCGTGGATCGACCCGGCCGGTTACGAATATTTCCGCACTCGCCTCGGTCAGGCGCGGCGCGATGTCGAGCATGGTCTGGCGATCACGCTCGAGCACTACAAGACCCGCGAGGGTCAGGAGCGCATGCTGGAAATTCTCCAGTTCAAACTGGACATTCTTTGGAGCATGCTCGATGCCATGAGCATGGCTTACGAACTGAACCGCCCGCCGTATCACAGCGTCACCGAGCAGCGGGTCTGGCACAAAGGAATCACCCTATGAGTTTTGATCGCAGCAAGATCCCGACCTGGCGTCCCGGTTACCGTTTTCAGTATGAACCGGCGCAAAAAGGCCACGTGCTGCTCTACCCCGAGGGCATGATCAAGCTCAACGACAGCGCCGCGCTGATCGGCGGCTTGATCGACGGTGAACGCGATGTCGCGGCGATCATCGCCAAACTCGACGAGCAGTTCCCCGGCGTGCCCGAGCTCGGTGAAGACATCGAGCAATTCATGGAGGTTGCCCGTGCGCAGCACTGGATCGAACTTGCCTGAGGCATCGGTGCAAGTACCGCCAAAACCTGAAGTCGGCCTGCCGCTGTGGCTGCTCGCCGAGCTGACCTACCGCTGCCCGCTGCAATGCCCGTACTGCTCCAATCCGCTGGATTTCGCCGAGCAGGGCAAAGAGCTGAGCACCGAGCAGTGGATCAAGGTCTTCCGCGAAGCGCGGGAGATGGGCGCGGCGCAACTGGGCTTTTCCGGTGGCGAACCGCTGGTGCGTCAGGACCTCGCCGAACTGATCCGTGAAGCGCGACAGTTGGGTTTCTACACCAACCTGATCACTTCCGGCATCGGTCTGACCGAGCAGAAGATCAGTGACTTCAAGAAGGCCGGCCTCGATCACATCCAGATCAGTTTCCAGGCCAGCGACGAGCAAGTGAACAACCTGCTCGCCGGCTCGAAAAAAGCCTTCGCGCAGAAACTGGAAATGGCTCGCGCGGTGAAGGCCCACGGCTATCCGATGGTGCTGAACTTCGTCACCCACCGGCACAACATCGACAAGATCGACCGCATCATCGAGCTGTGTATCGCGCTCGAAGCGGACTTCGTCGAACTCGCCACCTGCCAGTTCTACGGCTGGGCGCAGCTCAACCGTGTCGGCCTGTTGCCGACCAAAGAGCAACTGGTGCGCGCCGAACGCATCACCAATGAATACCGCGCCAAACTGGAAGCCGAAGGGCATCCGTGCAAGCTGATTTTCGTCACCCCGGACTACTACGAAGAACGCCCGAAAGCCTGCATGAACGGCTGGGGCAGTATTTTTCTGACGGTGACTCCGGACGGCACTGCCCTGCCCTGTCATGGCGCCCGACAGCTGCCGGTACAATTTCCCAACGTGCGCGACCACAGCATGCAGCACATCTGGTACGACTCGTTCGGCTTCAACCGCTTTCGCGGTTACGACTGGATGCCTGAGCCATGCCGCTCCTGCGACGAGAAGGAACAGGATTTCGGCGGCTGCCGCTGTCAGGCGTTCATGCTCACGGGGGACGCGAGCAATGCCGACCCGGTGTGCAGCAAGTCCGACCATCACGGCGTGATTCTCAAGGCCCGAGAAGAAGCCGAGACCGCCACCCAGACCATCGAACAACTGGCCTTCCGTAATGAACGAAACTCACGCCTCATCGCCAAGGGCTGAGCCTTTCAGCGCCGCCCAGGCTGTCGCCGCCGGAATGGATTTCGCCGAACTGCAACTCGGTGCCCACGGTTTGTTCTGGAATGAATATCGCCCGGAAGATGCCGCCTGCCGGATCTGGCACTGGCGAGACGGCGTGGCGAAATGTCTGACGCCGGATGGCTTCAGTGTGCGTAGCCGGGTGTACGAATATGGCGGTGGTGCGTTTTGTCTGACGCCAAGTGGAGTGGTTTTCGTCAATGAGGCGGATCAGCAGTTGTATCGGCAGGCGTTGGATGGCGCGCCCGAGGTGCTGACTTCTGGCGAGTGTCGTTATGGCGATCTGCATTGTGCTTTCGGCCAGGTGCTGGCGGTTGAGGAACTGCGCGACCAGCATCGGCTGGTAGCGATTGATCTGGCCGACGGCACCCGGCATTTGCTGGCTGAAGGTGCGGATTTTTATGCAGCACCGGTGATCAGCCCGGACGGTTCGCGATTGGCCTGGATCGAGTGGAGTCGGCCGCATCAGCCTTGGACATCCACGCGATTGATGGTGGCCGAGCGTCTGGCTGAGGGTGGCTTTGGCGCACCGCGTTGCGTGGCGGGGGCTGACCTTGAAGAGTCGATCCAGCAACCGCGGTTCGACGCGAAAGGACGCTTGTTGTGCCTGACTGATCGCGGCGGTTTCTGGCAGCCGTGGCGCGCAACGTCCGACGGTTTGCAGCGACTGCCCTGCGCCGAGGCCGATCATGCGCCCGCCCCGTGGCAAATGGGTGGCAGCACCTGGTTGCCGGTGGGCGATTCGTTTCTGGCGAGCTGGAGCGAAGGCGGTTTTGGTCGCCTGGCGCTCGACGGCGAAGACTTCACCGGCGACTACAGCCGCTTCCGCCATCTGGCGCTGGATCAGCAATTTATCTATTGCATCGCCGCTTCGCCGATCAGCCCTTCTGCGGTGATCGCCATTGATCGCGCTACCCTCGAAGTGAATGTGCTGGCTGGCGGTGTGGCGCCTTTGCCGGCGGAGTGCATCAGCCGTCCGCAGACCTTGCGCTACCCGAGCGGCAGCGGTGAGGCTCACGGGTTCTTCTATCCGGCGATGAACGACGAAGCCCAGCCGCCACTGGTGGTATTCATCCACGGCGGCCCGACGTCGGCCTGCTACCCGATGCTTGACCCGCGCATTCAGTACTGGACGCAGCGTGGTTTCGCCGTCGCCGACCTCAACTATCGCGGCAGCAGCGGTTACGGTCGCGAATATCGTCAGGCGTTGCATCTGAGTTGGGGTGAGGTGGATGTCGAGGACGCCTGCGCAGTGGTGGCATATCTGGCCGAGCAAGGTCTGATCGACGGCGAGCGCGCGTTTATCCGCGGCGGCAGCGCCGGGGGTTACACCACGTTATGCGCGTTGGCGTTTCAGCAGGTGTTCCGCGCGGGCGCCAGCCTCTATGGCGTCAGCGACCCGGTGGCATTGGCCCGGGCAACCCACAAGTTTGAAGGTGATTATCTGGACTGGCTGATCGGTGATCCTGAGCAGGACGCCGAGCGCTACGCCGCCCGCACGCCGCTACTGCATGCGAGCAACATCCGTGTGCCGGTGATTTTCTTTCAGGGTGAGCTGGATGCGGTGGTGGTGCCGCAACAGACCCGCGACATGGTCGCGGCGCTGGAGCAAAACGGCATCCCGGTCGAGGCGCATTACTACGCCGACGAACGCCATGGTTTCCGTCGCGCCGCCAATCAGGCGCATGCGCTGGAGCAGGAGTGGCGGTTTTATCGGCGGGTGATGGGGTTGGCGGACTGATCACCGCCCCAATTCAAAATAGCGTCGTCCCATTCGCAAGCAGGCTCGCTCCCACATTGGATCTGTGTTGTGCACAAAATCCCCTGTGGGAGCGAGCCTGCTCGCGAAAGCTATCTATCAGGTGCCGCTGAACTCAGCGCTTGGCGATGATGTACACCGCATGCACGATCCCGGGAATGTAGCCGCACAGCGTCAGCAGAATGTTCAGCCAAAACGCCCCGCCGAACCCGACCTGCAGAAACACACCCAGTGGCGGCAACAGAATAGCGATGATGATACGAATGAAGTCCATGGGTCAGCTCCTGAATGGGGGTTGGCTCACATGAGCCATACAAGCTAATCGACCTGCGCCGTTCGTCAGGGTTCAGTGCAAACGCCATTTGATCGCCACCATCGGGCACAAAAAAACGCCCCACGCCAAAAGAATCAGGCGTGGGGCGTGCGTTATACCGCGAGACGGTTCTTCAAATCGGGCAGGAAACTTCAGCTCAGACGGCAATCCCTTTGCGGCATTGCAGTTGCGCGGTACGCACTCGCGAGAAGGCGCGGGCCAGGCGCAGGAGCATTTCGTCGATGTTGGCCTTGCTGACGGTGAGTGCCGGGGTGAAACGCAGGCAGTTGGCTTGCGGCGCGTTGAGCAGCAGGCCTTCGTGCAAGGCGGCTTTGACTACGGCATCGGCGGAATCCTCTGACAGGCTCAGTCCCCAGAACAGGCCTTGACCACGCAGTTCGCCATGCCCGTAGCGGTGTGCCAATCGAGCTAGACCTTCGCGCAGGTGCTGGCCGAGGTCTTTGACCTGTTCAAGAAATGCCCGGTCCTGCACGCTATCAAGCACCACCAGGCCGGCCGCGGTCATCAGCGCGTTGCCGTGATGAGTGCCGCCCAGTTCACCGGCGTCAAAACAGCAGGCCTTGCCACGGGCCAATAACGCCGCCAGAGGAACACCGCCGCCGAGGCCTTTGCCGAGCACAACGATATCGGCGCGCACGCCGTAGGACTGTTCGGCGAGCAAAGTGCCACAGCGCCCGATGCCGGTCTGCACTTCGTCGAGGATCAGCAAAATGCCCAATTCTCGGCACAGACGCTCGACGCCTTTGAGGTAATGCTCGGTGGCCGGAATCACCCCGGCATCGCTCTGGATCGGTTCGAGCATGATCGCCACGGTTTGCGCATCGACAGCCGCATGCAGCGCCGGCAAATCGTTGAACGGCACCAGATCGAAACCCGGCAGCAACGGTGCGAAGCGGTTGTGCAGGTTGCAACTGTCCGACGCGGAAATCGTTGCCAGGCTGCGGCCATGGCAACCCTGCTTCGCAACAATGATCCGCGAGGCGCCGCCACGATGCAGTTGGCCCCATTTGCGCGCCAGTTTGATCGCTGCCTCACAGGCCTCGCTGCCGCTGTTGAGCAGGTAAGCCTGATCGCTGGAGGTGCTGGCGCACAGGCGTTCGGCAAGGCTGAGCATGCCGCGGTTGTGCAGATTGAAACCGGGATTGATCAGCGCCTGGGCCTGACTGGCGATGGCTTTGACCAGCGCCGAAGGGCTGTGGCCGAGGCTGTTGGCGCCGCCGGCCTGAGAGAAGTCGAGATAAGCGCGGTCGTTGCTGTCCCACAGCCAGGAGCCCTGACCGCGAACGAACACCTGCTGCGGGCGCTCGATGCTGGGCATCAGCCGCTCGGCATTCAGGCTTTCGCCCGCACCAGTGGGATTGGCCTCGAATGCGAGGTCATCAAGACTCGGCGCCTGGCGCCGCAAACTGAACAGATTCATTGCAAAAAACCTGGCTTGAGGTTTTTTGAACCACCTATGCAAACACTGTCGAAGCAAACGCTATTCATCGCGCTCTCTGGCCCTGTAAGCCTTGTGATTGCGGTTAGACTAGGCTCACTGACGGCTTCGGGCCATTTCGATTTACCAGCATTTTCGATAAGCATTACTTATGGATTTCAAACAACTGCGTTATTTCGTCGCGGTCTACGAAGAGGGCCATGTCGGCCGCGCGGCCGAACGCCTGTCGATTTCGCAACCGGCGCTGTCGCAGCAGATTCGTCAGCTCGAACAGAACCTCGACGTCACGCTGTTCGAACGCAGCAGCAAACGCCTGTTGCCGACCCTTGCCGCGCACACGCTGTACAACCACGCCGTGCCGCTGCTCGACGGTTTGCAGCGGGCGCGGGAAGCGCTGGGCAACTTCAAGGGGCAGGCCTTGCGTACGCTGGCGATCGGCGTACTGCAAACCGTGCACACCAGCCTTGTGCCGCAAATGCTCGAACGGGTACGCAAGGCGCAGCCGCATCTTGTGGTGCAGATCTATGAACTGACGGGGCTGGAGATTGAGCGACGCCTGCTCAACGGCTCGCTGGACATCGGCATCAGCTACCTGCCGCCGCGCCAACCGGGGCTGCATGGCGTGATGTTGTATGAAGATGAGCTGACGCTGGTCATCCCGGCGGATCACCCGCTGCGTGAATTCAAGAAGGTCTCAATGCGGCAGGCTGCGGAATTGCCGATGTTGCTGCTGGGCGAGGAGTTTCAGATCCGGCAGATCTGGCAGGCTCAGTTGACCAGCCTGGGTAGGCGCCCGCAAGTACAGGCCGAGCTGAACAATATGCTGGGGATTCTCGACAGTCTGCCGCACACCAAACTGGCGACGGTGCTGCCCGGGCGTTCACAGAAGGAATACGACGATGAGGATCTGTTGTGGAAGCCGTTGAGCGAACCACGGGTGCCGCTGAAGGTTGGGCTGGTGTGCCGCGATGTGCAACGCCAGCAGGCGTCTTTGGCCTTACTGCGCACATTGCTGGAAGAAGTGATTCAGCGTGAAGACAAACCGTTGAAAGCCGCACCGCCACTGGATCCGCTGGCCTGATACTTTTCTGCAGGCAAAAGAAAACCCCGCCGAAGCGGGGCTTTGCAGACTGTTTCCCTGACATCCATTTCACTCCGCCACCCTGGCAGAATCCTACGTGTCCGTGTTGTTGCTTTGCGCTTCCTGCGCGACGTCCATGAGTTGTAGATTAGCTGTGGATCCAATCTACGCCTATGGGAGAACAGCAGCACGTCATGTAAGAGAATGCTTACATGACGTTACATCATCAGAACTGCTCAGCATTCAGCAGGAACAGCGACTCGCTACCCGCCTTCACCGACGCGCTCAACGAGTGGATACGCGGCAGCAGACGGGCGAAATAGAAGCGCGCGGTGCCCAGCTTGCTGGCGTAGAAATCGTCCTGCGCCTCTTTGCCCAGCGCAGCTTTCGCCATCAGTGCCCACATGTAGGCATAGGCGGTGTAGCCGAACGCTTGCAAATATTCGACCGAGGCCGCGCCGATTTCGTTCGGATTGGTTTTCGCCCGATCCAGCAGCCACGCCGTCAGCTCGTCGAGGGTGCTGACGGCATCGTTCAGCGGCTTGGTGAATTCGCCGAGGTCAGCGCTGGCGGTCGCGGTGAAGTGGCGGATCTCGTCGGCGAACAGCTTGTAGAACGCGCCACCGCTACCGACGATCTTGCGCCCGACCAGGTCCAGCGCCTGAATGCCGTTGGTACCTTCGTAGATCTGGGTGATGCGCACGTCACGCACCAGTTGCTCCTGACCCCACTCGCGAATGTAGCCGTGGCCGCCGAAAATCTGCTGGCCGTGGACGGTGGTTTCCAGACCCAGGTCGGTGAGGAACGCCTTGGCCACCGGGGTCAGCAGCGCGACCAGATCTTCTGCGCGCTTGCGGGTGGTCGCGTCTTCGCTGAACTTGGCGGTGTCGAGTTGCATCGCCACATAAGTGGAGAAGGCGCGACCGCCCTCGTTCGAGGCTTTCATGGTCAGCAGCATGCGACGCACGTCCGGGTGGACGATGATCGGGTCGGCAACCTTGTCCTTGTTTTGCGCGCCGGTCGGCGAACGGCTCTGCAGACGATCACGAGCGTATTCGACGGCGTTCTGATAGGAACGCTCACCGCTGGCCAGACCTTGAATACCGACGCCCAGACGCTCGTAGTTCATCATGGTGAACATCGCCGCCAGGCCCTTGTTCGGCTCGCCGACCAGATAGCCCACAGCTTCATCGAAGTTCATCACGCAGGTCGCGGACGCCTGGATGCCCATCTTGTGTTCGATCGAACCACAGTTCGCCGGGTTGCGCGCGCCCAGGCTGCCATCGGCATTGACCATGAACTTCGGCACCAGGAACAGCGAAATGCCTTTCGGGCCAGCAGGTGCGTCCGGCAGTTTCGCCAGCACCAGGTGGATGATGTTCTCGGTCAGGTCGTGCTCACCGCCGGTGATGAAGATCTTGGTGCCGCTGACCTTGTAGGAACCGTCGGCCTGCGGTTCGGCCTTGGTGCGGATGATGCCCAGGTCGGTGCCGGCGTGCGGCTCGGTCAAGCACATGGAACCGGCCCAGATGCCGGCGTACATGTTCGGCAGGTAGGCGGCCTTCAGCTCTTCGCTGGCGTGGGCGTTGATCGACAGGCAGGCGCCGGCGGTCAGCATCGGGTACAGGCCGAACGACAGACTGGCGGAGTTGACCATCTCTTCGACCTGCGCCGAGACAGCCTTGGGCATGCCCATGCCGCCGTAGGCCGGATCGCCACCGACACCGACCCAGCCGCCTTCAGCGTAAGTCTGATAGGCCTGTGGGAAACCGGCCGGGGTGCTGACGGCACCGTCCTTCCAGTGGCAGCCTTCTTCGTCGGCCGCACGGCTCAGTGGCGCGATGCTTTTGCTGGTGACCTTGCCGGCTTCTTCGAGAATGGCTTCTACGGTTTCTGCATCGACAGTCTCGGCCAAGGCCGGCAGTTCGGCCCAGAGTTTGGCGACTTCGAATACTTCATTGAGGACGAAGCGCATATCGCGCAGCGGCGCTTTGTAGTCAGCCATGGCAAACCTCGCAAGATCTAAACAGGTGATTCGTGGAAGAGTGTTTTCGTTGAGGCCGAGTGTACCTCAACAACTTTTGCGACACATAGGGTCAACCGGTGACTGATTTGTTATTTTTGGTCACCAGCATTCAGAGATAAAAGAAAGCCCGCAATCAGCGGGCTTTTGAGTGATAACGTGCGGCTTGAGTCAGCCAGCAGCGCTGTCCATCCGCACCGCGCCGCGACGGTTCTGTCCGAACGCCATGACGCAGTTACGCCCGGCGCCCTTGGCACTGTATAACGCCTGGTCGGCGGACTTGAGGACTTCTTCCGGCGTCCGTTGCTCGACGCGCTCGGCGACGCCGATACTGACCGTGACCGACACACTGGAAGCACCGCTGCCGCTACGACGCTGACGACCTTGCTGATCGTCCTGCGGACGGTTCTCCTGATTGCGCAACTGGATGTTATAGGAGGCAATCGACTCGCGAATCACCTCCAGATGCGGCATGCACTCCTCGAGGGTTTTGCCCGCAAACACCAAGGCGAATTCCTCACCACCATAGCGATATGCCCTACCGCCACCGCTGATTTTCGACAGCTTGCTGGCGACCAGTCGCAACACTTGATCACCGACATCGTGACCGTGGGTGTCGTTGAATTTCTTGAAGTGATCGACGTCGCTCATCGCAAGCACATAGTTGCGGCCCAGACGCTGCATTCGCTCATTGAGCGCGCGCCGCCCCGGCAGACCGGTGAGTTCATCGCGGAAGGCCATTTGATAGGCCTCATGCGCCACGGCAGCGGCAATCATCAGCATCACCTGACTGCACATGATGTTCAGGGTGAACGGCAGGATGAAAGTTTTCGGCAGCATCCAGAACACCCCGAGCAACCCGACCAGCTGCGCCGCGTGCAGTGGACGCGGATTGCGCCAGTATTGCCAGGCCAGCAACAGGAATGCCGAGAGGAATACCGGATAGGACATCTGAATCAGGCTCATCCAGGCGCCGTGCAGCGCCGGCCAGCGGATTTCCGAGAGCCACATCAGCAGCGCCTGCGGATAACTTTGTTCAAGCCCCAAAGCAACACTGCCAAAGGCCAGCAACACGGCGAAGCGCGCGACCATGTCCTGGAACAAATGCGTACGTTCCTGCCACGCGGCGAACAGCCCGAACAGCAACGGCAACAGCAGACAGACCAGGTGAAACACCACGGCGGCGTCTTCGCGCACCTTGCCATTGTCGCGGTAATAGTCGGTCTGGGTGTCGAGCAAAAAGTAGGCGATGTACACCGTGAGCATCAGAAACAGCTCGCGCTGACGTCGGTAAACCGCACAGTAAGCGCCGCCCAACAGCAGAACCAGGGTCGGCAACACGTTGAACAGCGAAGTGAAGAACACGTTGAGGTCTTTGACGTACGCAGCCGCCAACCCCGCGAGCAACAACAGCAGTGAAGGTAGGAAATGGCTGAAACGTACAGCGGAAGAACGCGGCAAGGGTAAAGCTCCGACCCGTCATATCAAAGAGATGGCATTGTGCCTGCAATGTGGCCAGTTAAGCACACACAATGTGATCCAGATCACACGCAGTCTCTTTAACGGCAGAAAACCCGGGTTTCTGAGCGATTCAGCAACAAAAAAACCGCTGCCCCCCGAGGGAGCAACGGTTTTCGTCAGACCGCGTTGAGGCTTAGTAGCCCAGTGCGAAGTCTTCTTCTTTCATGTCCATCAGGTTGTTGGCGCCCGACAGCATGGTGGCCACGTGGGTACGGGTACGTGGCAGGATGCGCTGGAAGTAGAAGCGCGCGGTTTGCAGCTTGGCGGTGTAGAACGCAGCGTCGCCGGTGCCTTCTGCCAGCTTCTCGGCTGCCAGACGTGCCATGTCGGCCCAGAAGTAGGCCAGGCAGGCGTAACCGGAGTACATCAGGTAGTCCACGGAGGCCGCGCCGACTTCCTCGCGATCTTTCATGGCGGCCATACCGACCTTCATGGTCAGCTCGCCCCATTCCTTGTTCAGTGCAGCCAGCGGTGCAACGAATTCTTTGACGGCTTCGTTGCCTTCGTTGTTCTGGCAGAACTTGTGGACGATCTTGGTGAAGCCCTTCAGGGCCTCGCCTTGAGTCATCAGCACTTTACGGCCCAGCAGGTCGAGTGCCTGGATGCCGGTGGTGCCTTCGTACAGCATCGAAATGCGGCTGTCGCGAACGTTCTGCTCCATGCCCCACTCGGCGATGAAGCCGTGGCCACCGTAGATCTGCACGCCGTGGTTGGCGGCTTCGAAACCGACTTCGGTCATGAACGCCTTGGCGATCGGCGTCATGAACGCCAGCAGTGCGTCGGCCTTCTTCTTCTCTTCTTCGTCGACGCCGTATTTGACGATGTCGACCTGTTTGGCGGTGAAGTACACCATCGCACGGTTGCCTTCGGCGAAGGCCTTCATGGTCAGCAGCATGCGACGTACGTCAGGGTGCACGATGATTGGGTCAGCGGCCTTGTCCGGCGCTTTCGGGCCAGTCAGGGAGCGCATTTGCAGACGATCGCGAGCGTATTTCAGGCCACCCTGGAAGCCGATCTCGGCGTGGGCCAGACCTTGCAGCGCGGTACCCAGACGTGCGGTGTTCATGAAGGTGAACATGCAGTTCAGGCCTTTGTTCGCCGGGCCGATCAGGAAACCGGTGGCGCCGTCGAAGTTCATCACGCAAGTGGCGTTGCCGTGGATGCCCATCTTGTGTTCCAGCGAACCGCAGCTCACTGCGTTGCGCGCACCGATGGTGCCATCGGCGTTCGGCAGGAATTTTGGAACGATGAACAGGGAAATGCCTTTGGTGCCAGCCGGAGCGTCCGGCAGGCGGGCCAGTACGATGTGGACGATGTTGTCGGCCATGTCGTGTTCACCGGCCGAGATGAAGATCTTGGTCCCGGAAACCTTGTAGGAACCATCGGCCTGAGGTTCGGCCTTGGTGCGCAGCATGCCCAGGTCGGTGCCGCAGTGCGGTTCGGTCAGGCACATGGTGCCGGTCCATTCGCCGGAAACCAGTTTGGTCAAATAGGCTTCTTGCTGCTCAGGGGTACCGTGCTCGGAGATGGTGTTCATCGCGCCGTGCGACAGGCCTGGGTACATGCCCCACGACCAGTTGGCTTCACCGACCATTTCGCTCACAGCCAGACCCAACGACTCCGGCAGGCCTTGACCGCCGTGCTCGACGTCGTGCGCCAGGCTTGGCCAGCCGCCTTCGACGAATTGCTTGTAGGCTTCTTTGAAGCCAGTCGGGGTCTTCACGCCGGACTCGCTCCAGGTGCAGCCTTCGAGGTCGCCCACACGGTTCAGCGGTGCCAGTACCTGCTCACAAAACTTGGCGCCTTCTTCAAGAATGGCGTCAACCATGTCCGGCGTTGCTTCGGAGCAAGCTGGAAGGCTCTGATAGTGCGCTTCGTAGCCGAGCAGTTCGTCACGAACGAAGCGAATATCACGCAAGGGGGCCTTGTAGTCAGGCATAGCGATAAACCTCTGCTGATGTAACCGGGAATGAACGACCGCGTTGATTTGTTGTGACGGTCAAACAGTTGTTTGAAACATACGTTTACGCCGAAATCTTGTCAAGCGTCGATCTTTTGCCGTTCGTCATGACTTTTTTCAAATGCCGGACACGGCAAACCGCCATGAACTGCAAAGCGCCACGGGCAATGAAAAAAGATTAGTTGAGGGAGAAGGACTTACAACGAAAAACGCCGCGACAAGACGCGGCGTTCAACAGGCAGGAGGCGCGAAAAGTCAGGCAAACGTATCGATGATCGTACCGAGCATTTCATCGGAAGCCTTGGCGACCTTGGTGCCCAGCTCTACCTGAAACTTGCCCTGGGCCATTTCGGCCATGGCGCTGCCCGGATCCATTTGCTGACTGCGGTCGATACCGCGCAGACGATCGACCTGCGCCTCGGAAGACTGGCTGGTGACCGAGCGCTCGATGGTGTTGTTGGCGATCTGGCTGGCCGCCTGATCGACACGGTTCTGACCGGTCTGAATGGTGCTCAAACCCGCATAAAAAGCTGTGTTACCGGAGATTTCCATGGGAGTTCTCATCCTTGGGAAGGATCAATGGTTGCCATTGAAGCAGAGGCGCCAGAAAAACACCCGTCAAAAATACTGATGGCACAGTGCCTTGTCATAGCCAAAAACATTAATCGAGCAGATCGAGTTGCAGATGATCAGCCACCGCCTCGGCGCTAAGCGACTTCAGTTTCGGTACCCGCCCCAGACACGGCGCTGGAAGCCGCTCGGCCAGCGTCGCCAGATTCTCTTCCAGACGCGAGGTTTTCGGATCGATGATATTGGCCACCCAACCGGCCAGCTGCAGGCCATCGCGGGCAATCGCCTCGGCCGTCAGCAAGGCATGACTGATGCAGCCCAGGCGCACACCCACCACCAGAATCACCGGCAGCTTCAACGCGATGGCCAGATCCGACAGATTGTCCTGATCGGCCAACGGCACCCGCCAGCCACCCGCCCCTTCGATCAAGGTGAAATCGGCATTCAGCGCCAGAATTTCGCGCATCGGCGCCAGCAACGATTGCACGGTCAGCGCGACGCCGGCCTCACGCGCTGCCAGATGCGGCGCGATGGCCGGCTCGAATGCCACCGGATTGACCTGTTGATAAGTCAGCGGCACCGAACACTCGGCGAGCAACGCCAGCGCATCGGCATTGCGGAAACCCTTGGGCGTTACCTCGCAACCCGAAGCCACCGGTTTCCCCGCCGCCGTACTCAGCCCTGCCGAGCGCGCAGCATACAGCAACCCGGCAGCCACGGTGGTCTTGCCGACATCGGTGTCAGTCCCGGTGATGAAATAGGCTGCGCTCATAAGGGTTTCTCCAACACGGCGTAGACCACCTGGTAAGTCGCCGGCAATCCCTGTGCCTGACGAAACTGCTCGTAAGCCTCGACCAGACCGAGAATCCGCGCGCGTCCGGTCAAGCCACCCGGCCGACCGGGGTTCAGATTGTGCGCGCCGAGTGCCTTGAGTTCGTGAGTCAAGCTGCGCACATCCGGGTAGTGCAACACATGCGCCTGATTCTGCAGACTCACCGTACGCAAGCCACTTTCGGCACACAACTGCTCATACCGGGCGAATTCGCGGAAGCGGTTGACGTGCACCAGACCATCGACCTGCCGCCAACTGTCCCGTAACTCGTACAACGTCCCTTCACAAAGACTAGCAAACGCAAAAATCCCACCGGGTTTCAGTACGCGAAAAGCCTCACTGAGCACCGATCCGAAGTCCGCACACCACTGCACCGCGAGGCTGGAAAAAATCAGCTCGCACGTCGAATCCTGCAACGGCAGACGCTCCGCATCGCCAGCGATGAAATGCTGCGCGCCACCCAATGGTCGTGCGTGATTGAGCATGCCCTCGGCGATATCCAGTGCCAGCCCCTGACCCTCGACATATCGCTCGGCCAGTGCACGAGTGAAGCAACCGGTGCCGCAACCCAGATCCAGCCAGGTTGACGGCAGTAAACTTGCCGGCAAACGCTGCAGCAACTGTGAACCGACGTCGCGCTGCAACTCGGCAACGCTGTCGTAGCTGGCCGCCGCACGGGAGAAAGAGGCCGCGACCTGGCGCTTGTCGGGCAAGCCGCCGGGCAGCGCAACAAGAGACAAATCAGTCATCACCGCACTCGTGTAGAAAAGCCTGGATCGCTCCCGCCACGCCATGGGGGTCTTCCAGAAGAAATGCATGACTGGCCTGTTCGATCAGACCAATTTCGATATCCGGCAACAGGGCGAACAACGCCCCTGCCGCTTCTGCCGGCACCAGGCCGTCCTGACCGGCGAACAAGTGCAACTGCGGGCCGCGAAACGCCTGCAACGCTTCGCGCGTGTCGATCTGCGCCAGCAGTTCAAGCCCGACCATCAACGCTTGCGGCGAAGTGGCCGGCGCGCCACCCAGCAGCAGCCGCGACATGCCGCGCGGGTCCTGCGCGCCCTGAGCACACAACAACGAGAACCGTTTGAGGGTTAGTCGCGGATCGGCCTGGCAGCCGGCGAGAAATGCATCGAACGTTTCGCCCGGCATCGCACTCGGCCAATGCTCATGGGCGACAAACGAAGGATTGCTCGCCAGCGTCAGCAGGCCGCAGCAACGCTCGCCGCGCCGCGCTGCCAACTCGGAGGCAAGCATGCCGCCAAGCGACCAACCGCCCAGCCACACGTCTTGAGGAATACATTCATCGAGTTCGTCGAGCCAGTCCTGCAAGTCGCTGAAGTCGAGCTCCGGCAACGGCTCGATCTCGACATGCAGATGCTCGTCAAGCCCTTGCAAAGCGGCGGCCAAGGGCTCCAGCGGCGAAACGCCGAGGCCCCAGCCGGGCAGCAGAATCAGGCGATCACGCATGGCTTGGCTCCGGCGGCAGTTGGGCAAAGCAATCTGCCAGTCCTTCTAACAATAGCTGCACCTGCGCCTCGCTGTGAGCGGCGGTCAGGGTCACGCGCAGGCGTGCACTTCCTGCCGGGACGGTAGGCGGACGGATTGCCGTGACCATCAAACCGCGTTCGCGCAGCAGCTGCGACAGGCGCACGGCGCGACCGGCATCGCCGATCAGGATCGGCTGGATCGGGGTGAAACTGTCCATCAGTTGCAGACCGATCTGCTCGGCCCCTCGACGAAATTGGCGGATCAGCAGGTTAAGGTGCTCACGCCGCCAATGCTCGGTGCGCAGTAATTCCAGACTTTTCAGCGTCGCACAGGCCAACGCCGGTGGCTGGCTGGTGGTGTAGATGTAGGGCCGGGCGAACTGGATCAGGCTTTCGATCAGCTCTTCACTGCCGGCGACAAACGCACCGGCGGTGCCGAACGCCTTGCCGAGGGTGCCAACCAGCACCGGCACATCGTCCTGACTCAAGCCGAAATGCTCGACGATCCCGCCGCCATTGGCACCGAGCGGGCCGAAGCCATGGGCATCATCAACCATCAGCCACGCGCCTTTGGCCTTGGCCTCACGCGCCAGCGCCGGCAGATCGGCAAGATCGCCGTCCATGCTGAACACGCCGTCGGTGACCACCAGCGTGTTGCCGGTGGCTTTCTCCAGGCGCTTGGCCAGGCTGTCGGCGTCGTTGTGCAGATAACGATTGAAACGCGCGCCGGACAACAGACCGGCATCCAGCAACGAGGCGTGATTGAGGCGATCTTCCAGCACCGTATCGCCCTGCCCGACCAGCGCCGTGACCGCGCCGAGATTGGCCATGTAGCCGGTGGTGAACAGCAACGCACGCGGCCGGCCGGTGAAATCGGCGAGGGCTTCTTCCAGTGCGTGATGCGGGCCGCTGTGGCCGATCACCAGATGCGACGCTCCGCCACCGACGCCCCAGCGCTCGGCACCGACGCGCCAGGCTTCGATCACCTGCGGGTGATTGGCCAGTCCGAGGTAGTCGTTGTTACAGAACGCCAGCAACGGCTGGCCATCGACCACCACTTCAGGCCCTTGCGGGGACTCGAGCAACGGACGCTGGCGGTAGAGATTTTCGGCACGGCGGGCAGCAAGGCGTGCGGCGAGATCGAAAGACATGCAGGCCTCGACTTTCAAGTGACACAGATTCCCTGTGGGAGCGGGCTTGCTCGCGAAGGCGGTCTGACATTCAACGGTAATGTCGACTGCACTGACGCTTTCGCGAGCAAGCCCGCTCCCACAGGGGTTTTGCATTCCTTCAGAGAAATCCGCGCAGGTTTAGACCGCCGCGTTATAGAACTGCTCGCTGCTCTTCTGCTCCACCAGCGCCTGCTCGATCGCGGCCTGATGCACTTCATCGGCATGCTCTTCGCGCGCTTCAGGCTGAATGCCCAGGCGCGCGAACAGTTGCATGTCCTTGTCGGCCTGCGGGTTGGCGGTGGTCAGCAGTTTGTCGCCGTAGAAAATCGAGTTGGCACCGGCGAAGAACGCCAACGCCTGCATCTGCTCGTTCATCGCTTCGCGGCCGGCGGACAGACGCACATGGGACTGCGGCATGAGGATGCGCGCGACAGCGAGCATGCGGATGAAGTCGAACGGATCGACGTCATCGGCGTTTTCCAGCGGCGTGCCGGCGACCTTCACCAGCATGTTGATCGGCACCGACTCCGGATGCTCCGGCAGGTTGGCCAACTGGATCAGCAGGTTGGCGCGGTCGTCCAGCGACTCGCCCATGCCGAGAATGCCGCCGGAGCAGATCTTCATCCCCGACTCACGCACATAAGCCAGGGTTTGCAGGCGCTCGCTGTAAGTACGGGTGGTGATGATGCTGCCGTAGAACTCCGGCGAGGTGTCGAGGTTGTGGTTGTAGTAATCGAGACCAGCCTTGGCCAGCGCCTCGGTCTGTTCCTGATCGAGACGACCGAGAGTCATGCAGGTTTCCAGACCCATGGCTTTCACGCCTTCAACCATCTTCAGCACATACGGCATGTCTTTGGCCGACGGGTGCTTCCACGCCGCGCCCATGCAGAAACGGGTCGAGCCGATGGCTTTGGCGCGGGCAGCCTCTTCGAGGACTTTCTGCACTTCCATCAGCTTTTCTTTTTCCAGGCCGGTGTTGTAGTGACCGGACTGTGGGCAGTACTTGCAGTCTTCCGGGCAGGCACCGGTCTTGATCGACAGCAGCGTGGAAACCTGCACGCGATTGGCGTTGAAATGTGCGCGGTGCACCGTCTGCGCCTGGAACAGCAAGTCGTTGAATGGCTGTACGAAGAGCGCTTTGACTTCGGCTAAAGACCAGTCGTGACGCAGGGTGGCAGAGGTGCTGGCGCTCATGGGCAGTTCCTTGGTTATGCTTGGCTGGCGGCTGCGGGAACGGAATACCCACAGGCGCGACACGGATGTTCGGCATATTTAAGGAAGAGTCATGCGCTGTCAACCACGATACGAAGCACAGGTTTACATCTGTTTAAAAAACGTACAAAGCTGTTTGTTGTGCGATGAACCCGCAGAAGCAGAAGTGCCAATCTGCGTCGCCTGTGAAACCGATCTGCCCTGGCTCGGCGACCATTGCCAGACCTGCGCCCTACCGCTGCCCGGCGCTGGACCGACTTGCGGCGGGTGCCTGCTAGAGCCGCCGGCGTTCGAACAGGTGGTCGTGCCGTGGCGCTATGACTTCCCGGTGGACAGTTTGATTACGCGTTTTAAACACAACGCGAAATGGCCGTTTGGTCACTTGCTCGCCGATGTTGCCGGACAATACCTGCAACATCGCTTCGATGAAGGATTGCCAAGGCCTGATGCGTTGTTGCCGGTGCCACTGGCGGGGAAACGCCTGCGTCAACGTGGGTTCAATCAAGCGGCAATGCTCGGGCGATGGTTGAGCCAACAGCTGGATCTGCCTTTTGAGGAACATGCTCTACGGCGGGTCCACGACACCAGCGCCCAACAGGATCTCGACGCCAAGGCGCGCAAGCGCAATTTGCGTCACGCCTTCGCTGTGGCCCCTGACGCCGAGGTGAAAGGTCGGCACTTCGCGTTGATTGATGATGTGCTGACCACCGGCGCCACGGCCCAGGCACTGGCGCGATTGTTGAGGGATGCGGGCGCTGCAAGAGTCGACGTCTATTGTCTGGCCCGCACGCCAAAGCCCGGAAGCTGAACTTTGTAGGAGTGAGCCTGCTCGCGATAACGCAATCACGGCCAACATTGATGCTGACTGTTCCACCGCCATCGCGAGCAGGCTCACTCCTACAAGGGCACTGTGTTTGGCTTGACTGATGCGTCGCAAGCCGCCAACTTCACTCTCCACCGCCACTGTGAAAAAGCACCCACCAATGTCCCTGCCCACCCTGCTCTCCCAGCACATCGTTCGCCGTCCGCAGCGCATCGCCCTGCTGCAACACATTGCCGAACAGGGCTCGATCACCCGCGCCGCGAAAAGCGCCGGTTTGAGTTACAAAGCGGCATGGGATGCGATCGATGAGCTGAACAACCTGGCGCAGAAACCGCTGGTGGAACGTGCGGTCGGCGGCAAGGGCGGCGGCGGTGCCAGATTGTCCAGCGAAGGCGAACGGGTGTTGCGTCTGTACCAAAAGCTGCAAGCTTTACAGGCGCAGGTGCTGGAGGCCGCTGAGGACGCCAGCGATCTGGATCTGCTTGGGCGATTGATGCTCAGAACCAGCGCGCGCAACCAGTTGCACGGCAAAGTCGTGGCTATCGAGGGTCAGGGCCGCAACGACCTAATTCGCCTCGAACTGGCCGAAGGCCTGTGGATCAACGCGCAGATCACCCACGACAGCACCGTGCACCTGGAACTGCAACCGGGCACCGAAGTGGTGGCCTTGATCAAGGCTGGCTGGCTTGAACTACTGCCCCCGGAGCAAGTTGCAACATCTGGACACAATCTTCTGAGCGGCACTATCGAAGCCATTCTCGATGCCGAAGACGGCCCCAGCGAAGTTCGCATCGCCCTGCCCAACGGCCAGACGCTCTGCGCTCTGGCGGAGCCGCTGCAGCTTCGTACCCGCGGGCTGAGTGTCGAGCAACCGGTGCAGGTGCAGTTCTCGCCGTCCAATGTGCTGATCGGCACGCCGCTGTAATCAGGCGCTGCAACGAAAGCGTAATCGACGCTCATTAAGGTGGCTGCCAAAACCAAGCAGGGAGCCTGATGTGAGCCTATTAGAAGAAAACCAATCGACTGATCTGGAAAAGATGGTCGGCCTCAGCCGTCGCGGCTTCATCAGCGCCGGGGCGCTGTGCGGTGCCGCCATGTTCCTCGGCGGCAACCTGCTCAGCCGCAGCGCGCTGGCCACCGGCATCAGCGCCGGCAACAGCCGCCTGCTCGGTTTCGAGAGCATTCCCGCCGCGACCACCGATGTCATCAGCCTGCCCAAGGGCTACAAGTCCTCGGTGCTGATCAGTTGGGGTCAGCCGCTGCACAAGAACGGCCCGGCGTTCGACCCGAGCGGCAATGGCACCGCCGCCGCCCAGGAAGTGCAGTTCGGCGACAACAACGACGGCATGAGCCTGTTCGAATTCCCCGACGACCGAAACCGTGCGTTGATGGCGATCAACAACGAATACACCAATTATCGCTACCTCTACCCGCACGGCGGCATGCCGCAATCGGCCGAAGACGTGCGCAAGGCGCTGGCCTGCGAAGGTGTGTCAGTGATTGAAGTGCAGCGCAGGAACGGCCAGTGGCAGTTCGTCCAGGGCTCGCGTTACAACCGCCGGATTCACGGCAACTCGCCGCTGCGCATCAGCGGCCCGGCGGCTGGTCACGAGCTGATGAAGACGGCCGCCGACAAGCACGGCAAGAGAGTCCTCGGCACCTTCCAGAACTGCGCCAACGGCAAGACACCGTGGGGCACCTATCTGACCTGCGAAGAAAACTTCACCGATTGCTTTGGCAGCAGCAACGCCCAGCAGCAGTTCGATCCGGCGCAAAAGCGCTACGGTGTCTCTGCCGCCAGCCGCGAGATCAACTGGCACCCGTTCGACCCGCGCTTCGACATGGCCAAAAATCCCAACGAACTCAACCGTCACGGCTGGGTGGTCGAGATCGATCCGTTCGATCCGCAATCGACCCCGGTCAAGCGCACCGCCCTCGGCCGCTTCAAGCACGAAAACGCCGCACTGGCCGAGACCGATGACGGTCGCGCCGTGGTGTACATGGGCGACGACGAGCGTGGCGAGTTCATCTACAAGTTTGTCAGTCGCGACCGCATCAACCATCGCAATGCGAAAGCCAACCGCGACATCCTCGACCACGGCACGCTGTATGTGGCCAAGTTCGACGCCGGTGACGGCAACCCCGATCACCCGAAAGGCCAGGGCCAGTGGATCGAACTGACCCACGGCAAGAACGGCATCGACGCCAGCAGCGGTTTCGCCGATCAGGCCGAAGTGCTGATCCACGCCCGCCTCGCCGCCAGTGTGGTCGGCGCCACGCGCATGGACCGCCCGGAGTGGATCGTCGTCAGTCCGAAGGACGGCCAGGTTTATTGCACCCTGACCAACAACGCCAAGCGCGGCGAAGACGGGCAGCCGGTGGGTGGGCCGAACCCGCGCGAGAAGAACGTCTACGGGCAGATCCTCCGCTGGCGCACCGACCGCGATGATCACGCTTCGAAAACCTTCGCCTGGGACCTGTTCGTGGTTGCCGGCAACCCGGGCGTGCACGCCGGCACGCCGAAGGGTGGTTCGTCGAACATCACCCCGCAGAACATGTTCAACAGCCCGGATGGACTGGGCTTCGACAAGGCCGGGCGTTTGTGGATTCTCACCGATGGCGATTCGAGCAACGCCGGGGACTTTGCCGGGATGGGCAACAACCAGATGCTCTGTGCCGACCCGAAGACCGGCGAGATTCGCCGGTTCATGGTCGGGCCGATTGGTTGTGAAGTCACCGGGATCAGCTTCTCGCCGGATCAGAAAACCCTGTTTGTCGGGATTCAGCATCCTGGCGAGAACGGCGGTTCGACCTTCCCCGAGCATCTGCCGAATGGCAAGCCGCGTTCATCGGTGATGGCGATTACCCGTGAGGATGGCGGAATAGTCGGCGCCTGATAAATCGCTTTCGCGAGCAGGCTCACTCCTACAAGGAAATGCGTTCCAACTGTAGGAGTGAGCCTGCTCGCGATGGCGTCAGCACAGACACCAACCAACTCTCCCGCTGCCATCTGCGCTACCATGCTGGGCCGGACGCGGCAGCCTGCTGCGCGCAGGAGTCAGCATGGCCCACCCGTTTGAAACCCTCACACCCGATCTCGTACTCGATGCCGTCGAAAGCATCGGGTTTCTCAGTGATGCGCGCATTCTGGCGCTCAACAGCTACGAGAACCGCGTCTATCAGGTCGGCATCGAAGACTCCGAACCGCTGATCGCCAAGTTCTACCGTCCGCAACGCTGGACCAACGAAGCCATTCTCGAAGAACACCAGTTCACCTTCGAACTGGCCGACGTCGAAATCCCGGTGGTGGCGCCGCTGATCCACAACGGCCAGACCCTGCACGAACACGCCGGTTTCCGTTTCACCCTGTTTCCGCGTCGCGGCGGCCGTGCGCCGGAGCCGGGCAATCTCGATCAGTTGTATCGTCTCGGCCAGTTGCTCGGGCGGATTCATGCGGTCGGCGCGACCAAGCCGTTCGAACACCGTGAAGCACTGGGCGTACAGAACTTCGGCCACGCCTCGCTGGCGACGTTGCTTGAAGGCAATTTCATCCCCAAGAGCCTGCTGCCGGCCTACGAGTCAGTGGCCCGCGACCTGCTCAAGCGGGTCGAAGACGTCTACGCCGCCACGCCGCACCAGAACATCCGCATGCATGGAGACTGTCACCCCGGCAACATGATGTGCCGCGATGAAATGTTCCACATTGTCGACCTCGACGACTGCCGCATGGGCCCGGCCGTGCAGGACATCTGGATGATGCTCGCCGGCGACCGTCAGGAATGCCTCGGCCAACTGTCGGAGCTGATGGACGGCTACAACGAATTCCATGACTTCGATCCCCGCGAACTGGCGCTGATCGAACCGCTGCGCGCCCTGCGCCTGATGCACTACAGCGCCTGGCTGGCACGACGCTGGGACGACCCGGCGTTCCCGCACAGCTTTCCTTGGTTTGGTACCGAACGGTATTGGGGCGATCAGGTGCTGGCGTTGCGTGAGCAGCTGTCGGCACTGAACGAAGAACCACTGAAACTTTTCTGATTCACCACAAACCATTGTGGGAGGGGGCTTGCTCCCGAAAGCGGTGCGTCAGGCAATTATTCTGCTACTGATACACCTCATTCGCGAGCAAGCCCCCTCCCACATTTGGCCAGTGTTCACAAATTCAAAACTCATTCGCCACCAAATCTCCTTACAATCCCTGCTTTGTCAGCTGCCTAAGCAAGGATTCTGCATGCAAGCCGCCAACCCGCGTCGCGGGTACATTCTGGGCCTGAGTGCCTACATCATCTGGGGCCTGTTCCCGATCTACTTCAAAGCCATCGCCGAAGTCCCCGCTGTCGAGATCATCATTCACCGCGTGTTGTGGTCGGCACTGTTCGGCGCACTGTTGCTGATGGTGTGGAAGCATCCGGGCTGGTTGCGCGAGTTGCTCGACAACCCCAAGCGCCTGGCGATTCTGGCCCTGAGCGGCACCCTGATCGCGGCCAACTGGCTGACCTACGTGTGGTCGGTGAACAACGGGCGCATGCTCGAAGCGAGCCTCGGTTACTACATCAACCCGCTGGTGAACGTGCTGTTGGGGATGCTGATTCTCGGCGAACGCCTGCGGCGCATGCAGTGGATTGCGGTGGGGCTGGCCGCCGTTGGCGTGGCACAGCAGGTGTGGCAGGTCGGCAGTCTGCCGTGGGTGTCGCTGGTGCTGGCGCTGACCTTCGGTTTTTACGGCTTGATCCGCAAACAGGCGCCGGTCAAGGCCTTGCCGGGGCTGGTGGTGGAAACCTGGATGCTGGTGCCGATCGCCGTGGCCTGGCTGCTGTTCAACCAGACCGCCACCAGCGCACAACCCGAGTTCTGGACCACCTCCCAAGCCTGGTGGCTGGTGGCGGCGGGTCCTGTGACGCTCATCCCGCTGGTGTGTTTCAACGCTGCCACCCGTCATCTGCCCTACACCACCATCGGTTTCCTCCAGTACACCGCGCCAACCCTGGTCCTGTTGCAGGCTGTGTTGCTGTTTGGTGAACACCTGTCGTCGAGCACGCTGATCGCGTTCATCTTCATCTGGGCCGGTCTGGCCGTTTACAGCGTCGATGCAGTGATCAGTTTGCGCCGGCGCAGCTGATCAAAAAACGCACAAAGCTTCGCAGGCCACGGTTCTCGTGGCCTGCAACGTTCCTTCCCAAGGTTATCCACAGCGTGATCCCCGCCGTTTGTGCGCAAGTCACTGAATGTTGGCGATTTTTTGATCAGCTCGCTACAGGCCACGGCCGACGTGGCGCTGCGCCCGGTCTCTACAGGTTATCCACAGGCAGGTGCACGTTAAAACTGGATAACCCGGCGCCGGTTAAACGTCTGTGCGTAACACCAGTTCGACCATCAGATCATCGGCCAGAGTTTCCAGGCGCGATTGCAGCACATCCAGCGACAGGGTCAGCGGCACCGCCAGAATCGCTTCGGCGTGAAACAACGGCTCGCTGCTCATCGGTGCCGGGCGCACTTCGGTCACCAGCCGTTCGAGGTTCACCCCCTGCTCGCTGAGCAACCGGGTGATGTCGCGCACGATGCCCGGTCGGTCATTGCCGACCAACTCCATGGCGATCGGTTTCCAGGTGCAGGACTGCTCGATACTGCTTTCGGCAATCAGTACGCGAATGCCTTGGGCCGACAGTGCTTGTAAGGAATCGACTAATTCGTCGTAAGCCTCCGCCGGTACGCCCACCCGCAGAATCCCGGCGAACTGCCCGGCCATCCGTGACATGCGGCTTTCCAGCCAGTTGCCGCCGTGCTCGGCGATGCATTGGGCGATGCGCTCGACCTGCCCCGGCTTGTCCGGAGCAAACACAGTGAGTACGAGATGGTCCATGGCGCCGCCCTCTTGTCATGACTTTTGTTATAGAAAGGCAAGTATAGGCAAGCACCGACATTCAGCCGCCATGCTCAAGTGAACAACACTTGTGGCGAGGGAGCTTGCTCCCGCTGGCGGCCGCAGGACGCCCTCTTCAGTCAGTAATATCTTTCGCGGATGCTTCGCACCCGAGCGGGAGCAAGCTCCCTCGCCACAAACGCGGGCTCATCGAAGCTGAATGGAAGCCACACAGTATTTATGTGTACAACTTTTTATATTTAGCTGGAACAATCCGATGGTTTTTTGAGAACATCCCGTTCCGCGACGTGACCGCAATGCGTCATGAGGTCGCAGAACGACGTTATTAGTCTGATTTTCACAAGCGCAACGCATCATGTAGTATGCCTCGGCGCGCACTACATAACGCTGGATCGATGTCTGCCCAAGGCACGTTCGCAACCCTGAAAGCCCCGTCAGCAAGGCCCCCAAGCCGTTGATTGGTCCCAGCCCAGCCGCCAGCAATGGCATGTACTGGTCGGAAGGTTTGTGGTTTAAATGGCCAGAGGCTTCATTGTCAAAATTGAAGAGCTGAAAAGCGAAATAGCTGAGCAGAGTGAGGCAAGCAATGACTGAACACGTTCAAGTCGGTGGCCTGCAGGTCGCCAAAGTCCTGTTCGACTTCGTGAACAACGAAGCCATTCCCGGTACCGGCCTCACCGCCGAAAAATTCTGGGAAGGTGCCGACAAGGTCATTCATGACCTGGCGCCGAAGAACAAAGCCCTACTCGCCAAACGCGATGACTTCCAGGCTCGCCTTGATGCCTGGCACCAGGAACATGCCGGCCAGGCGCACGACGCCGTGGCTTACAAAGCCTTCCTGCAAGAAATCGGTTATCTGCTGCCAGAAGCGGCTGATTTCCAGGCAACGACGCAAAATGTCGATGATGAAATCGCCCGTACCGCCGGCCCGCAACTCGTGGTTCCGGTGATGAACGCCCGCTTCGCCCTCAATGCCTCGAACGCCCGCTGGGGTTCGCTGTACGACGCCCTCTACGGCACCGACGCGATCAGCGAAGACGGTGGCGCGGAAAAAGGCAAAGGCTACAACAAGGTGCGTGGCGACAAAGTCATCGCCTTCGCCCGTGCGTTCCTCGACGAAGCGGCGCCATTGGCTGCCGGCTCCCACGTCGATTCCACCGGTTACAAGATCGTTGACGGCAAACTGCTGGTCACCCTCAAGGGCGGCAGCAACACCGGCCTGCGTGACGATGCTCAACTGATCGGCTTCCAGGGTTCGGCAGAAGCGCCGATCGCGATACTGCTGAAGAACCACGGCCTGCATTTCGAAATCCAGATCGACGCCAGCACCCCGGTCGGCCAGACCGATGCCGCCGGCGTCAAAGACATCCTGATGGAAGCGGCACTGACCACCATCATGGACTGCGAAGACTCCGTGGCTGCCGTCGATGCCGACGACAAAGTGGTGATCTACCGCAACTGGCTCGGCCTGATGAAGGGCGACCTGTCCGAAGAAGTCGCCAAGGGCGGCCAGACCTTCACCCGCACCATGAATCCGGATCGCACCTACACCAAGGTCGATGGCAGTGAACTGACCCTGCACGGTCGCTCGCTGCTGTTCGTGCGTAACGTCGGTCACCTGATGACCATCGACGCGATCCTGGACAAGGACGGCAACGAAGTGCCGGAAGGCATACTCGACGGTTTGGTGACCTGTCTGGCGGCGATGCACAACCTCAACGGCAACACCTCGCGCAAGAACACTCGCACCGGCTCGGTCTACATCGTCAAACCGAAGATGCACGGCCCGGAAGAAGCGGCGTTCACCAACGAGTTGTTCGGTCGCATCGAAGATGTGCTGGGCCTCAAGCGCAACACCCTGAAAGTCGGGATCATGGACGAGGAGCGCCGCACGACGGTCAACCTCAAGGCCTGCATCAAGGCTGCCAGCGAGCGCGTGGTGTTCATCAACACCGGTTTCCTCGACCGTACCGGCGACGAAATCCACACCTCCATGGAAGCCGGCCCGATGGTGCGCAAGGCCGACATGAAGGCCGAAAAGTGGATCGGCGCCTACGAAAACTGGAACGTCGATATCGGTCTGAGCACCGGCCTGCAAGGTCGTGCGCAAATCGGTAAAGGCATGTGGGCGATGCCCGACCTGATGGCAGCGATGCTCGAACAGAAAATCGCGCACCCGCTGGCCGGCGCCAACACCGCCTGGGTACCGTCGCCGACCGCTGCTGCGCTGCACGCGCTGCACTACCACAAGGTAGACGTGTTCGCCCGTCAGGCCGAACTGGCCCAGCGTGCCCGTGCTTCGGTAGACGACATCCTGACCATCCCGCTGGCAGTCAACCCGAGCTGGACCCCGGAGCAGATCAAGAACGAACTGGACAATAACGCCCAGGGCATTCTCGGTTACGTGGTGCGCTGGATCGACCAGGGCGTGGGTTGTTCGAAAGTGCCGGACATCAATGACGTCGGCCTGATGGAAGACCGTGCGACGCTGCGCATCTCCAGCCAGCACATCGCCAACTGGCTGCGCCACGGTATCGTCACCGAAGCGCAAGTGATGGAAAGCCTCAAGCGCATGGCGCCAGTGGTTGACCGGCAGAACGCCAACGACCCGCTGTACCGTCCGCTGGCACCGAACTTCGACAGCAACATCGCCTTCCAGGCGGCGGTCGAACTGGTGATCGAAGGCACCAAACAGCCGAACGGCTACACCGAGCCGGTTCTGCACCGTCGTCGTCGCGAGTTCAAGAAGGCCAACGGCCTGTAAGTTTGCGCTGATGTGAAAAAGCCCTGATCGAGAGATCAGGGCTTTTTTGTTTGTGCGGTTTGGGAGGTGATTTGTGGAGGACTTTAGACCGGTCCCCCTCACCCCAGCCCTCTCCCCCAAGGGGTAGAGGGGGAAAGGGAGTCGATCTTTTTGCATTTCAAAACCGGAGTTCGACTGAGGAATTTCAAGTCGGTGTACCTCGAATATTCAACTCGGTCAGTCCCTTCTCCCCTTAGGAGAGGGTTAGGGTGAGGGCTCTTAGGGTTCTATGCCCAATTCGTGTTTGACCAGGCCCAGCAGCTTCACCGTATCAATCGGCTTGAGCAGAAAATCCACCACGCTCAAATGCATCGCCGCGATGGCGTCCTTCACATCGGCATCGCCGGAAACAATGATGATCGGCAACGCCGCCCGCACCGATTCGCGTACCTGGCGGATCAAGTCCAGGCCATCGACGTTGCCCATGCGCAGATCCGTGATCACCAGGCCAATCGAGGGTTTTTCCGCGAGCATCTTCAGTGCGGCTTCACCGCTGGCCGCAGTCATGCAACGAATACCGTCCAACGCGAGAATCTCCGACAACAGCTCCCGGGCGTCCTTGTCGTCATCGACGATCAGTACACGTTGCGGCGGCAAGTCGGGTTCGAGCATTACAGCGCTGAGCGCTTCACGCTCGGCGTCGCTCAAAATATCGTGGTCGGACATGGCATTCTCTACGTTTTCAATTCAGTCACCTGGCACAGTCGTCAGACATCGCTAAGCAGAGCTTCAATGTGCACTTCGTCGGATTTTTTTCCAAGTGGCTGGCGGAGGAATTTCCGACTGTTTTTGTAGGGCACTTCCTAAATGTGCCGAGCGGCAGCCCAAACCTAGACTTACGTCCAATGGGCACCCCGCGCGCAGGGGCCGACCATGGCTGCAACGATCCGACAACAACAATTCGAAAAAGACTGCGGTAATGGTTATGAGTAAAGCGGACGCCTTCACCCAGGCAGGGAAAACCGCGGTGTTGCAGAACATTCAGGGCACTCTGCAATTCCTCCAGCGCTTCCCGCCCTTCAATCAGATGGAACACGCCCACCTGGCTTTTCTGGTGGAACAATGTCAGCTGCGCTTCTATGGCCAGGGCGAAAGCATCATCAAGCCCGCCGACGGGCCGGTCGAATATTTCTACATCGTCAAACAGGGCCGAGTGGTCGGCGAACGCCAGCACATCACCCGGCCCGGCACCGAAACCACCTTCGAGATCACCACCGGCGAATGCTTCCCGCTGGCCGCGCTGATTGGCGAACGGGCGACCCGCACCGAACATCTGGCCAGCGAAGACACCTTCTGCCTGCAGCTGAACAAACCGGCGTTCATCAAGCTGTTCGCCCTGTCCAACAGCTTCCGCGATTTCGCTTTGCGCGGGGTCAGCAGCCTGCTCGATCAGGTCAACCAGCAAGTCCAGCAGAAAGCCGTGGAAACCCTCGGCACCCAGTACTCGCTGAACACCCGCCTCGGCGAATTGGCGATGCGCCATCCGGTGACTTGCAGCCCCGACACGCCGTTGCGCGAAGCGGTGAAGCTGATGCACGAGCAACAGGTCGGCAGCATCGTCGCGGTGGATGAACACAAGGCGCCGCTGGGGATTTTCACCCTGCGTGACCTGCGCGAAGTGGTCGCCAATGGCAGCGGTGATTTCAGCGAAACCATCGAGCGCCACATGACCTGTTCGCCGTTTTTTCTGTCGCCGGATCACAGCGCTTTCGACGCGGCGATTGCCATGACCGAACGGCACATCGCCCACGTTTGTCTGGTCAAGGATCAGCGTCTTTGCGGCGTGGTCTCCGAGCGTGATCTGTTCTCGCTGCAACGGGTCGACCTGGTGCACCTGGCCCGAACCATCCGCAGTGCCCAGCGCCTCGAACAACTGGTGAGCCTGCGCGGCGAGATCGGCCAACTGGTCGAACGCATGCTTGCCCACGGTGCGTCTTCGACGCAGATCACCCACATCATCACCCTGCTCAACGACCACACCGTGTGCCGGGTGATCGAGCTGACCCTCGCCGAAAAAGGCGACCCCGGCGTACCGTTCAGTTGGCTGTGTTTCGGCAGCGAGGGCCGGCGCGAACAGACGCTGCACACCGATCAGGACAACGGCATTCTGTTCGAAGCGCGGGACGCGGCGCACGCGGCGGAGATTCGCGGCAAGCTGCTGCCGATCGCCCAGCAGATCAACCAGAGCCTGGCGCAGTGCGGCTTCAGCCTGTGCAAGGGCAACATCATGGCCGGCAACCCTGAGCTGTGCCTGTCCCGAGCAGAATGGGCGCGGCGCTTTGCAGCATTTATCCGCGAGGCGACGCCGGAGAACCTGCTCGGTTCGAGTATCTATTTCGACCTGCGGGTGGTCTGGGGCGACGAAAAAGGCTGCGCGCAACTACGCCGAGGGATTCTCGATCAGGTCGGCGACAACCGTTTGTTCCAGCGCATGCTGGCCGAGAACGCGCTGCGCAATCGTCCGCCCGTGGGGCGTTTCCGCGAATTTGTGCTGGCACGCAAGAACGGCGAGAAAGCCACCCTTGATCTCAAAGTCCAGGGCCTGACGCCCTTCGTCGACGGCGCACGCCTGTTGGCGCTGGCGCATGGCATCGAAACCAACAACACTCTGGAGCGCTTGCGTCAGCTGGTCGAAAAAGAAGTCATCGAACGGCTCGATGGCGCGGCATATGAAGAGGCTTACCACTTCATCCAGCAGACGCGCATGCAGCAACACCAGATCCAGACCCGTGAGAATCTGCCCTGGTCGAACCGGGTCGATCCCGACAGCCTCAATCATCTGGATCGGCGCATCCTGCGTGAATCCCTGCGCCAGGCCCAGCGCCTGCAAAGCAGCCTGGCCTTGCGGTATCAGCTATGAGCCTGTTCTCGTGGCTGCGGCCGGCCAGCCCTCTGCTGTCGGCAGACCTGCAACAACGTCTGGCAAAACTGCCGGCGATCAGCGAACTGAAAGAATGCAGCCTGCGTGAACAGCGCTGGGTGGTGCTCGATCTGGAAACCACCGGGCTGAACCTGAACAAGGATCGGGTGCTGTCGATCGGCGCGGTGGTGATCGAAGACGGCGCGATCGACTTCAGCCAGCAGTTCGAGCGCACCCTGCAATGTCGGGAGCTGAAGCTCAGCCCGAGCGTGTTGATCCATGGCCTGGGGCCGAACGCGATTGCCGCCGGCAGCGACCCGGCCGAGGCGTTGCTGGAGTTCATGGAGTTCATCGGCGACAGCCCGGTGCTGGCGTTTCATGCGCCCTTCGATCAACACATGCTCGGACGCGCATTGAAGGAACACCTGGGTTACAGGCTGCAGAATGTGTTTCTGGATGTCGCGCACATGGCGCCATTGTTGTGCCCACAGGCGAACATTCGCGAGGCCGGCCTGGATGAATGGATCGACTGGTTCAAGCTTGAGGTGTTCGAGCGGCACAACGCGAGTGCCGATGCGCTGGCCACGGCGGAACTGGCGTTGATCCTGTTCAGCCGGGCGCGGCAGCAGCAGATTCATAGTCCGTTGAACCTGCAACAGCGCTTGAGTCAGTGGAAACGCCGTCAGCAGGCGCCTTCCTTCTAGATCTTCGGTGCCGGTACTGGCCTCTTCGCGAGCAAGCCCGCTCCCACACTGGCATGCATTCCCCCTGTGGGAGCGGGCTTGCTCGCGAAGAACGATGATGCGGTCTTACTGATACCACCCGACCAGTGGCCAATTGCTAACCATTCCCACCTCTGCGAGAATCGCGAACAATTCTCGTTGGTTAACACTTCCCAATCGGTGCGTCTGGTGTCGTCAGTCCCAAGCCCTCACAGTGAACTCGTCGGTGCGTTGTATCGCGACCATCGCGGTTGGCTGCTGAGCTGGTTGCGGCGCAACGTGGCGTGCCCGCAGCGGGCCGAAGACCTGAGCCAGGACACCTTCGTACGGCTGCTCGGTCGCGATGAATTGCTGACGCCGCGCGAACCGCGGGCGTTTCTGGTGGCGATCGCCAAGGGCCTGCTGTTCGACTACTTCCGCCGCGCCGCGCTGGAACAGGCATACCTCACTGAATTGATGCTGATCCCCGAAGGCGAACAACCTTCGGTGGAAGAACAGCAACTGATCCTCGAAGACCTCAAGGCCATCGACCGCCTGCTCGGCAAACTGTCGACCAAGGCCCGCGCCGCTTTCCTGTATAACCGCCTCGACGGCCTCGGCCACGCCGAAATCGCCGAGAAGCTTGGCGTCTCGGTGCCGCGTGTGCGGCAGTACCTCGCGCAAGGCATTCGCCAGTGCTACATCGCCCTGTACGGTGAGCCGACATGAACCCGGCCAGTTCCAAACCGGTCTCGGCTCAGGTGCTGGACGCGGCGATTGCCTGGCAGTTGTCGCTGGATTCCGGCAGTCCGCTGGAGCGCGAAGAGTTCGCCAAGTGGCACGCGGCCCATGAAGAACACGCCCGCGCCTGGCGCCAGCTGGGCATGCTCGATCAGCGCTTCAGCGTCGCCAACGGCCCGGCCCGCGCGGCCTTGCTGCAATCGCGCGAAGGCATTCGACGCCGTGTGCGCAAGCTCGGCAGCGGATTGGCCAGCGTGGTGGCGCTCGTCGGTCTGGCGTTGTTTGCCGGTGATCGCTACTTGCCGCTGGATTACTGGCTCGCCGATCAACGCACCGCCACCGGCGAGCAGCGTACGGTGCGCCTGGCCGATGGCACCGTGCTCAACCTCAACACCCACAGCGCGGTGGATGTGCGTTTCGATGCCAGGCAGCGGCTGATCGTGTTGCAGGCAGGCGAGATCATGGTCGAGACCGGTCACGGCGATGCGCGGCCGTTCATCGTCGAGACCCGCGAAGGCAGCATGCGCGCGTTGGGCACAAGGTTTCTGGTCAAGCGTGAAGACCAAGGCACGCGTCTCAGCGTCCTGCAATCGGCGGTGGCGGCGCATCCGCAAAGTCATCCTGAAGAGCAGATCCTGCGCGAAGGCCAGCAAGTGCTGATCCGCAATGACGGCCTCGACACGGTCGCCGCGCTCACGCCCGGCGCCGATGCCTGGACCCGCGGCATGCTGGTGGTGGACGACGCGCGACTGGAAGACCTGGTGCATGAACTGGGTCGTTATCGCCGAGGGCATCTGGGCGTCGCGCCGGAAGTCGCTGACCTGCGCATCACCGGCAGTTTCCCGCTGCACGACACCGACAAGGCCTTGAGTGCGCTGCTGCCGACCCTGCCGGTGCAGATCGAGCGGCATACACCGTATTGGGTCACGGTGGCGAAGGCTGATACCAAGCCTTAAAAAATTCGTTGTCAGGGAAATAGCTATCGCGAGCAGGCTCACTCCTACAGTAGGAATGCGTTCCCCCTGTAGGAGTGAGCCTGCTCGCGATAGGGCCATCCGCCACACTCGAAAATCCCGAAGCGGCCGCCCCTTTCCAAGTTAATCGAAATTATTTTCATCCAGCCCTATCACTTTTCAATTCTCGTCCGGCACACAGGCAATTGAGAAATATTTCCATTCAGGAGCCTTCGCATGTCCCGTTCGCTAGACACCTTGTTGCGCCCCAGTCTGTTGGCCATCGCCATTGCCCTCAGCGCGCCGCTGCTCAGCAGCCCGTTGCTCGCTGCTGAACAGGCCTCCAGCGTGCGTGCCTACAACCTGCCAGCGGCGCCGCTGTCGACCACGCTGAACCAGATCGCCAGCCAGGGCGGCCTCGCGCTGTCGCTGAATCCGTCGCTGGCCGCCGGCAAGACCTCAGCTCCGGTCAACGGTCAGTACGACGCCGCCGGTGCTCTGCGCGCGGCGCTGCAAGGCACCGGTCTGCAACTGGAACAAAGCAGCGCCGGCACCTACACCCTGGTTGCCGTGCCGGAAGGGACATTGGCGCTGCCGGAAACCGCAGTGATCGGCGTGGAAAATCTGGAAACCGCCTGGGGCCCGGTCGAAGGCTACACCGCCACCCGCACCGCCGCCGGCACCAAGACCGACACTGCGCTGGTCGAAGCACCGCGCTCGATCTCGGTCGCCACCCGTCAGCAAATGGACGACCGCAGCGTGCACAGCCTCGATGACGCCGTGCGCTACATGCCGGGCATCACCGCCAGCAGCTACGGCAGCGACACCCGTATCGACTGGCTGCGGGTGCGCGGTTTCGAGCCGACTCAGTTCCTCGACGGCCTGCCGCTGCCCAAGGGTGTATACGCCAACCCAAAACCTGAAACCTGGAACCTCGACCGCCTCGCGCTGCTGCGCGGCCCGGCCTCTTCCGTCTACGGCCAGACGCCGCCGGGCGGTCTGCTGGACATGGTCAGCCGGCGCCCGAGCGCGGAAGCCAGCAGCGAAATCCAGTTGCAGTACGGCAGCGACAACCATCGTCAGATCAACTTCGCCAGCACCGGCAAGATCGACGACGCCGGGCAGTTTCTCTACGGCATCAGCGGTGTAGTGCGCGACAGCGACACGCAGATCGATCACATCGAGAACAAGCGCTACAACATCGCGCCGAGCCTGACCTGGAACATCGATGACGACACCAAATTCACCCTGCTGACCCAGTTCACCCGCGACGATACCGGTGTCACCAGCCAGTTCTACCCGATTCAGGGCACCAAGATCGACATGCCGTTCGGCAAGATTTCCCATCACAAGAACCTCGGTGATCCGGACTACGACTTCTACGACCGCACCTACTACGCGCTCGGTTATGCCTTCGAGCATCGCCTCAACGATGTGTGGCAGTTCAAGCAGAACCTGCGCTACACCAAGTCGGATCTGTCGTTCCAGACCGTGACCGTCAACAGTTACAACCCATCGTTCGCCGGCTTCACCGTGGATGCTCAGGGCAATGTCGGTCGCGGCACCACCAACGTTGATGAAGACATCAGCCAGTTCGCCGTGGACAACAACTTCCAGGCCGACTTCGCCACTGGCGACATCCGCCATACGCTGTTGCTCGGTCTGGATCACCAGCGCAGCAACACCAACTACACGTCGATCTTCGGCACCGCGCCGGACATTAACGTCAACAACCCGGTCTACGGTCAGCCGATCACCCGTCCAGCACGTTCTTCGGCGTTCTATGACTATGACCAGAAGACCTACCAGACCGGCCTGTACGTACAGGACCAGATGGCCCTCGACCAGTGGCGCCTGACCCTCGGCGGGCGTGAAGACTGGGTGCACACCGGCACGCAATTCATCAACAAGGGCGACGCCACCAACACCCAGCGCGACAAGGCGTTCAGTGGCAACGCGGCGCTCAGCTACGTGTTCGACTCGGGCTTCGTGCCGTACCTGTCGTACGCCGAATCCTTCCAGCCAACCAGCGGCGCCGATGCCACCTCCACCGGTTCGCTCAAGCCGACCGAAGGCAAGCAATGGGAACTGGGCATCAAGTACCAGCCGCCGGGCAGCAAGACTCTGCTGAGCGCTGCGGTGTATGACCTGACCCAGAAGAACGTCGCGGTCAACAGCATCGTCAACAACGTGACCATCACCAGCCAGACCGGTGAAGTGAAGGTCAAAGGCCTGGAGCTGGAAGCGGTTTCCGACGTCACCGATAACCTGAAAGTCATCGCCGCCTACACCCTGGCCAAGTCCGAAGTGCAGAAAGGCGTGGACAAGGGCAATCGCCTGCAACTGATGCCTAACCAGCAAGCTTCGCTGTGGACCGACTACACCTGGCACAGCGGCGTACTCGACGGTTTCGGCATCGGCGGTGGCGTGCGTTACACCGGCAACACTTACGGCGACAAGGCCAACACCTGGCTGGGCAAGGCGGACGCCTACACCGTGTTCGACGCCTCGGTGCATTACGACCTCGGTCGCCTGGACAACAGCCTCAAAGGTGCGTCGCTGGCAATTAACGCCACCAACCTGTTCGACAAGGACTACATCTCCACCTGCGACGGCTACTACTGCTACTACGGTGACCAGCGCAGCGTCATCGCCAGCGCCACTTACAAGTGGTAAGCGCGTGAGCTGAACCAGGTTCTGTCACCAGGCCGTCCCCCGTGGACGGCTTCGGTGTTTTTGAAGGTCATGAAATGAAAAGTAAAACAATTCGCCGCTGGTCGTTCATCCACACCTGGACCAGCCTGATCTGCACCGTGTTTCTGCTGCTGTTGGCATTGACCGGTCTGCCGCTGATCTTTCATCACGAAATCGAGCACCTGCTCGGCGATGCCCCGCAAGTGCGCGAAATGCCCGCCGACACGCCGCGCCTGAACCTGGCGCAACTGGTCGAGGCCGCAGAAAAACATCGCCCAGGTGAAGTGGTGCAGTACTTCGGTTTCGAAGACGACGAACCGAACGCCGTGCTGACGATCATGGCGAAAACCGCCGGCACCGAACCGAACTCGTCGCACACCTTCATGCTCGATGCGCGCACCGGTGAAGCGCTGGAAACCCCATCGGCCAACGGTGGCCTGATGTTGTTCATCCTGCGCCTGCACGTCGACATGTTTGCCGGGCTGCCGGGCAAGTTGCTGCTGGCGTTCATGGGGCTGCTGTTCGTGGTCGCGATCATCTCGGGTACGGTGCTGTACCTGCCGTTCATGCGCCGCTTGCAGTTCGGCACCGTGCGTCAGGACAAGTCCACCCGCCTGCGCTGGCTCGACCTGCACAACCTGATTGGCGTCGTTACCCTGACCTGGGCCTTGGTGGTCGGCGTCACTGGAGTGATCAGCGCCTGCGCCGACCTGCTCATCGCCGCGTGGCGCAATGACACGCTGACCGCCATGGTCGCGCCCTATCGCGATGTCCCGCCGCTGACCCGCCTGGCCCCGGCCACCCGCCTGCTCGACATCGCCCGCGACGTGGCGCCGGGGATGAACCCGGACTTCATCGCCTTCCCTGGCACGCGGTTTTCCAGTGAGCATCACTACGCAGTGTTCATGAAGGGCGGCACGCATCTGACCTCGCACCTGCTGACGCCGGTGCTGATCGACGCCAGCACCCTGCAAGTCACCGCTGTGGCCGAGCGCCCGTGGTACATGGACGCCATGGGCATGTCGCAGCCGCTGCACTTCGGCGACTACGGCGGCATGCCGATGAAGATCCTCTGGGCGACCCTCGACGTGCTGACCATCATTGTCCTCGGCAGCGGCGTGTACCTGTGGGTGGTACGGCGTAAAGCGGCGAAACCACTGCCAGCGGAGGCTGTTGCATGAAGCCGCGTCAGAGCAATTTCTGGAAGGTCTTCAGCACCCCGCTGGTGATTGCGCTGCTGAGTGCGGCGGGATTGTTTTCGGCGCTGTTGGGGGACGGGATCTGGGATGCGTTGAGCTGGGTCGGGTTGGGTGTTCCGGCATTTCTGGCGATCAAGGGATTGCTGCGACGCGGGTGATTTCCGTGTCGCCTGACAAGGCCTCTTCGCGAGCAAGCCCGCTCCCACAGGGGATTTGTGAACGAAACAGATCCAATGTGGGAGCGGGCTTGCTCGCGAAGGCGGCCTGATGAACACCACCAAATCCCTCGCCAGCCGCTCTGTATCTGACTAGGCTAATCTCCTGCTCTTCGATGACCACCGAGGTTTGCCAATGTCCGCCCCCAGCATGACCCTGTTCCACAACACGCTTTCCCCGTTCGTGCGCAAAGTGATGGTGCTGTTGCACGAGACCGGTCAGCAGGATCGCGTCGCCCTGCAAGACTGCGTCCTCACGCCGGTCAGCCCGGACACCGCGCTCAACGCCGACAACCCGCTGGGCAAGATCCCGGCGCTGCGTCTGGCGGACGGTAACGTGATCCATGACAGCCGCGTGATCCTCGAATACCTCGACCAGCAACACGTCGGCAATCCGCTGATCCCCCGCGAAGGCGCGGTCCGTTGGCGGCGCCTGACCCTGGCCTCGCTGGCCGACGGGATCATGGATGCCTCGGTGATGGTGCGTTACGAACTGGTGTTGCGTGCCCCGGAAAAGCACTGGGACGAATGGCTCGACGCCCAGCGCGAGAAAATCCGCCGCGCCCTGGCCTATCTGGAAAGTGACGCCATCGCCGAGCTGACCAGCCACTTCGACGTGGCCGCCATCAGCGTCGCTTGCGCACTGGGCTACATCGATCTGCGTCATCCGGATCTGGACTGGCGCAGCGCCAATCCGCAACTGGCCAACTGGTATTTCGAGGTGAGCCAGCGACCGTCCATGGTCGCCACCATGCCCAAGCCTTAAGGCTGCGGCGCCTGACCCGGCCCCTTCGCGAGCAGGCTCGCTCCCACATTGGAATGCGTACTCCTGTGGGAGCGACCCTGCTCGCGAAGGCACCAACTCGCATCCACAGGCAGAAACCCGACAATCCGCGTCACCAACTCTTCCTTCCAGCGCTGATCCTCCCGCAACCCGCTCATTGCATCGCCCCCACATCAAACGCCAGCGGCTTGGCCGGTTTCTGCCCGATCCCGTACCAGTCGAGTTTGCGCGTCAGCACCATGAACACCCCGAGCAGGCCGAACAACAGCAGCGAGCCCATCAGCAGCGCGTAATCCTCGGCGCTCAGCAGGCCATACAGCAGGCCATACAACGCCGCCAATCCCGCGGAGAAACTCAGACCGTGACGCACGCTGTGCAGCACGTGGCAAACATAAAACCCGATCAACAGCACACAGCCACTGGCCGACAGCAGATACGCCAGGGCAAAGCCGATGTGCTCCGACAACGACAGCAGTAACAGATAGAAGAACGCCAGCGCCACCCCGACCAACGCATATTGCACCGGGTGTACTGCCAGACTCTTGAGCACTTCAAACAGGAAGAAACCGGCGAACGTCAGGACGATGAACAACAGCGCATATTTGATCGCCCGATCACTCTTCAGGTACTGATCCACCGGATCGATGAAACTCACACCAAAACTGCGCCCGTTGAACGCCTCGCAGTCATTGCCCATCACGCACCGGCTCATGGCTTCTTGCAGGTTGGTGGAGAAAAATGTGGTCTGCCAATCGGCGCTGAAACCCTGATCGCTGATCTCGCGTTTGCCCGGCAGGAAGTTGCCAACAAAACTGGGGTGCGGCCAGTTGGCGGCAAGGCTGACGTGACTGCTTTTGCCCACCGGCAACACCTGCAGCGAACCGGTGCCTTGCAGGCGCAGGTCGAAACCGAAAGTCAGTTCCGTGGCGTTGCGGGTATCCAGCGCCGGCAACGTCACCCGCACGCCTTCGCCGAGCCAGCCGACCTGGGTGCCGGGTACGAAGTCCAGGCGTTGACCGTCGAGTTCCAGTTTCAGGGCGTTTTCAATACCGCGAATGTCACTGATGCCCACCGCCAGAAACGGCGCATCGAACTGGTAATCGGCAAAGTCTTCCTTGATCCCCAATTGCGCCGGCAACGAGAAATGCCCATTGATGCGATTGTCGGCATGGAACAGTCGCGCTTCGTAGATACCGCGATTGCGCAGCTCGGTCTGCACCTGGCCGTCGAGCTCGAAGCGCTCCGGGAGAAAGTACAGCCGACCGCGTTCTTCACTTGGCTCGTCGTAGCGCTGGTTGGTTTTGTCGTTGAGCTTCCAGTTGTGAATCACTTTGCGATACGGCACTACCATCACCGGCCCGCTCAGTTGCTGGCTGTAGCTGGAGCTGCGAGCGATGTCTTCGAGCACGCCGTCGCGCAGTTGCTGGCGATCATCGATGATGCCGTCGATCATCAGCAGCGGTATCAGCAACAGCAGGATCAGCAGGGCAATCGCCCCGAGCTTTATGGTCAGATTCTTGTTCATGGGACTCTCCCTGTTTGGATGGGCAGAGTCTGCTGTTGATGTATGAGGGGAATGTGGGGGGAATATGGAGATTGTGTGGAGACTGCACCGGCCCCTTCGCGAGCAAGCCCGCTCCCACAGTTGATCTTTGGTGTGACAGAGACCTGTGTTTCAACACCCCCCCCTGTGGGAGCGGGCTTGCTCGCGAAGGCAGCGACTCGGTTTCAGGACAAGCGCAATGTCACTTCCACACCGCTCTCGACGTTGCGGATATGCATCGACCCACCATGCAACTTCACCACTTCCTCAACAAAGTTCAGCCCCAGTCCAGTGCTCTTGCGCCCAGTGTCCGGGCGCGGCAGCGAGTAAAACCGTTCACTCAAGCGCGGCAAGGCATACTCGGGAATCGCCGCTGCTTCGTTGAACAAGCGCAACTCGACCTGCTCCCCCACGCGCTCGGCACTGAAGCGCAGCAGCCCGGCGACCGGGGTGAAATCCAGCGCATTCTCCAGCAGATTGCCCAACGCCTGACGCAACAGAAACGGCTCGCCGATCAGCAGCAGATCTGGCGCAATCGTCTGCTCGACCTTGAGCCGCCGGCCTTCGATGCGCGCTGCCTGCGCCCGCAGCAAATCATCAACCAATGCCGCCAGCGGTACCGCCACGCGCTCGTCCAGTCCCTGACGCTGCTCGACTTGCGCCAGATTCAACAGCCGCTCGATCAACTGCTGCATCCGTGCGCTTTCGCTGTCGATGTTGCCGACAAAACGCAGGCGCTGAATCGCTGGCATCTCGTCCTGCAGCAATTCCGCCGCACCGCGTATCGCCGCCAGCGGGCTTTTCAATTCATGGGTCAGGGTGTGCACGTAGCGTTCGACGTAAGCCTTGCCTTCGAGCTGGGTGCGCATCTGCTCCACCGCTGTGGCCAGTTGCTTCAGTTCGCCGCCACGGTAATGCGGTACTTCCACTCGCCGGCCTTCGCTCACCGCCTGCGCATACCCGGTCAAACGGTGCAGCGCGCGGCTCAGCCACCACGACAGCAAAGCGCCGAACAGCAGACCGAGGCCGATCAGCCCGGCACCGTAAAACAGCAAGCGCCGCTCGGTACGATCAACATAAGGCTGCAATGAGCTGTTGGGTTTGGCCACGGTAACCACGCCGATGATCCGGCCGTTGTCGCGGATCGGCGCACCGACGTGCATCACCGAGGAGTTCGCATCATTCGGATCGCTGCGGCTCGAACGAGCGCCGTACTCACCACGCAAAGTCAGGTAGACATCGTTCCAGCGCGAGTAATCCTGCCCGACCGCCACGCCGCTGGAATCCAGCACCACGATGCCTTTGGCGTCGGTGACGTAGATGCGGTGGTTGACCTGGTTTTTCGGCAAGCCCCAGATCGTCGCCTGCGGTTGACGCTCGCCGTAGGCCCGCAACAATTCGGGCCAGCGGTTCTCGCTGAGCGTGCCGGCCTTGAAATCATCACGCAATATCTCCGCCATCAGGTTGGCGGTGTCGACCAGGGTTTCTTCGGTGGACTGGCGCACGCCCGGGCGGATTTCTTCCATCACCGTGTTGAGCACGAAGTAACCGGTCAGGCCGATAAACAGCACATACACCAGAAAAATCCGCAGCCCCAACGACATCAGCTGTGCCCCGGGCTGTAGCTGTAACCGAGGCCGCGATGGGTCTGGATCGGCTCGGCATCGGCCCGCACCAGGCGCAATTTGGCGCGCACGCTTTTGATGTGGCTGTCGATGCTGCGCTCGTAACCGGCGTCCGCCGCCACGCCCAGCGCATCGAGCAATTGCTCGCGGCTGAACACCCGCTGCGGTTGTTCGAGCAGGCATTGCAACAGGCGAAACTCATGACGGGTCAGGCTCAACGGCTGTCCCCGATAGACGATCTGCACACGCTCGGCATCGATGCGAAACAGCGTCGAGGACGCTTCAACCGCAGGACGCGGCGCCATGCGCTTGAGAATCGCCCGTACCCGCGCGGCGACTTCCCGTGGGCTGAACGGCTTGACCACGTAATCGTCGGCGCCGATCTCCAGCCCCACCACCCGATCGATCTCGGCGTCCCGGGCACTGAGAAACAGCACCGGCACTTCACTGAAGCGCCGCAGCTGTTTGCAGGTTTCGAAACCGCTGATGTCCGGCAGGCCGATATCGAGAATGATCAAGTCAGCCGGGGTCTGCCGTTGAAACTCCAGCGCCGCCGCGCCGAGGCTCAGCCACGTGGTGGCGAACCCCTCGCCCTGCAGGGCAAAAATCAGCGTGTCGGCAATCGCCGCTTCGTCTTCGACAATCAGGATATGAGGCATGGCGTCCGAGCCCATGGGTTAAGTGCGCGAACGGTGCCCCAAGCCTGACGTTACGTCAATGAGACCACTTAGCAGTCTGGCTTGTCGGCGGTGAAACGCCGCGCCGGGTTCACCGCTGCGCCAAACTCGCGCAAGGCCTTGGCACCGATCAGCAGCGGGTAGTTGAAGTTGCTGCGGTCGGTCAGGTTGACCTCAACCGTACGCTTGACGTTGCCCAGGCACAGTTCCAGATCAACCACCGGGCGCTTGGCGACTTCGGTGCTGTCGCCCTCGTCCTCTTCATCCGAGCGGCTCTTGATCTTGCTGATCCGCGCGACCTTGTGTTCGTAGACCTTGTTGCTGGCATCCTTGGTGCCGAGGCGGAAACGCACCCAGTTCTCGCCGTCGCGGGTGAAAGTCTCGATGTCCTTGGCCGACAGCGAGGCGGTCAGCGCGCCGGTGTCCATCTTGGCCTTGAGCACCTCACCACCGATTTCCGGCAGCGCGATGTATTCGTAACGCCCGTACAGGGTCGGCTCGGCGGCCATGACCGGCAGGGCGACGAGGGCAAACAGTGCAAGGAGGGATTTCACGTAAGGGGCTTCCTTGGAAAATGAGGGCGTCAGACGCGAGATTTTAGACAGCGGACGGGCAATTGGTTCGCCTCAAGTCCGCCTTCGCGAGCAGGCTCGCTCCCACAGGGGATCCGGGATCTGTTGGAGATGGCATGCACACTGAAGATCCACTGTGGGAGCGGGCTTGCTCGCGAAGAGGCCAGCCCTGCCAACACGGTAATCAGCTCCAGCATAGCCAGCCAAAGGTGAAACATTCGTCACCATCGATTTGGCCTGTCACCCGAAGCCACTTATCATGGCGCGCCCATCCGCCTTCATAGAGTTGCTTATGCGCCGCCTGCTCACCGGCTGTTTCGTCACCCTGCTGCTGTTGCTCAATACCCTGATCCTGATCGGGCCGTTGCTGGTCTTTGCCCTGCTCAAACTGATTGCGCCCGGGCGCTGGCGCGATTACGCCTCGTGGGCGGTGATGTGGATTGCCGAGACCTGGGCCGAGATCGACAAACTGATCTTTCGCCTGTGCATCCCCACCCAATGGGATATTCGCGGCGGCGCAGACCTGCGTGGTGACACCTCGTACCTGGTGGTCAGCAACCACCAGTCGTGGGTCGACATTCCGGCGCTGATCCAGACCCTCAACCGGCGCACGCCGTTCTTCAAGTTCTTCCTCAAGAAAGAGCTGATCTGGGTACCGTTCCTCGGTCTGGCGTGGTGGGCGCTGGATTACCCGTTCATGAAGCGCTACAGCAAGGCGTTCCTCGCCAAGCACCCGGAGTTGGCGGGCAAGGATCTGGAAATCACCAAGCAGGCCTGCGAGCTGTTCAAACGCCAGCCGGTGACGGTGGTGAATTATCTGGAAGGCACCCGCTACACCGCGGCGAAAAGCGCGCAGCAGCAGTCACCGTTCAAGCATCTGCTCAAACCCAAGGCGGGAGGTGTGGCGTTTGTTCTGGCGGCGATGGGCGAACAACTCGATGCGCTGCTCGACGTGACTGTGGTTTATCCACAGGAAAAGATTCCGGGGTTCTGGGACCTGATCAGCGGCAGCGTGCCGCGGGTGATTGTCGACATCCAGACCCGCGAACTCGACCCGGCACTGTCGCAGGGCGATTACGAAAACGATCCGCTGTTTCGCCAGCAGGTCCAGAACTGGGTCAACCAGCTCTGGACCGAGAAGGATCAGCGCATCAGCGAACTGCGCGGCGAGCGCGGCTGAATCAGCTGCCGGTGCCGGCGCCCCAGATGCTGCCCAGGCTCTGCAGCAGCGGGCCGCCGACGCCTTGGTCACCCAGGTACTTGAGCAGCACCGGGGCAAACTGGCCGACCATGCCGCTGTCCATGCCCAACGCACCGAAGGCATTGTTCAGATCGTTGGTGTCCTTGACGTTGCCCAGCGCGTTTTCCAGCCCGGCCGACTTGCCCGACGAGCCCAGCAAACCACTCAGCGCCGCCAGGTTGCCAGCGCCGCCCGACAGCTTGTCGATGCCCGGCACTTCCTTGGCCAACTGCGAATAATCGGTGCTGCTCAACTGGTTCTTGGCCAGGCCGAGCATGGCGCTGGTGCCACCGACGGCTTGCTGCGGCGTCACACCGAGACCGGTCACGGCTTGCAGCAAACCGGCGGTTTCCGAGGTCGGCGCGGCGGCGGTCGCGGCGTTACCGCCCTGCATGCTTGCAGCCGCTTTGGTCACATCGTCCAGACTGAAGCCGGCAAACACCGGGCTCGCTGCAAGGGTCATCAGTGAAGCCAAGGCAATACCGCGTGAAATCTTCATTCAGACATCCTCTTGCGCTGTGGTAACCGCCCTTCAATGAGCGGCAAAACTGCCGGTTTGACCGGGTTTCAGCCTGCATGTTCCTCGCCGGCGCATCCATTTTCAGGATAGCCACGTATATAAAACGTGAAACCGTGGATAACCGCAGATGAATGGCACAAGCGCTGTCGCTGAACTAGCCTGTGAACAGCCCGAGCAGTGCCCTCGTCGTCCGCCCATTGCCTGGAGAACCGTCATTTCCACCGCCGACCCCGATCAGTTGCGCCAGCTGTTGGCCCAGTGCTCACTGGGCGACCGCGGTGCATTCGAAACGCTCTATCGCAGCGTTGGCCCACGCCTGCACGGCGTGGCCCTGCGCTTCATGGGCCGGGCGGATCTGGCCGAGGAAGTGCTGCAGGAAAGCTTCGTGCGCATCTGGAACAACGCCTCGCGCTACGAAGCCCATTTGTCGGCGCCGCTGACCTGGATGATCAACATCACCCGCCATCAGGCCATCGACCAACTGCGCAAACAGCGCGAACGGCCGATGACCGACTTCGAACAGGACACCCTGCCGGACGAAGGCCCTTCGGCCCACGACCTGTTGAACAGCAGCCGCGAAGCCAGCGCGCTGCACCGATGCCTCGACACCCTCGACGGCATGCAGCGCCAGTCGATCAGCGTCGCCTACTTCCAGGGCCTGTCCTGCGCGGAACTCGCCGAACAAGTGGCGGCACCGCTGGGTTCGGTGAAATCGTGGATTCGTCGCGGCATGGAACGTCTGCGCAGGTGCCTTGAATCATGAACTACCAGACCCCCGCCTTGCGCCGCGCCCTCGCTGCCGATTACGCCATTGGCCTGATGTCGGCGGCGGCGCGTCGGCGTTTTGAACAATTGCTGCTGGACGATGCAGCACTGCGCACAGAACTCGCTCACTGGCAGGAAAGCCTTGCCAGCCTGACCGACGCAGTACCAGAGCAACCGGTGCCGGATCGGGTGTGGCATGGCATCACCGCACGCATAGAGCCGCAAGTGCTGCACGTCCCGGAAAAACGTCCGTTCTGGAACTGGCTGCGCGTCAGCGTCGCTGCCTGTTCGATCGTGGTGCTGGTGTTCCTCGGCTCGCTGTACAATCGCGACGACGCCCGCTACCACGCCACCCTGCTGAGCGCCGACGCGCAACCGGCACTGAAGGTCGAGGCGCATGCGGATTATCTGCAGGTCGAACCGCTGACATTGGCAGCAATAGGGCCAGATCGCAGTCTGGAATTGTGGGCGATACCGGCGGACGGCAAGCCGATTTCGCTGGGGGTGATTCCTGCAGGCGGCAAAGGCAAGGTTGAACTGAGCGAGGCGCAGAAAGCCTTGATCGGCCAGCCGATTGCGCTGGCGGTCAGTCTGGAGCCAAAGGGCGGCTCGCCGACCGGGCAGCCGACGGGGCCGGTGCTGTACCAAGGCGCTTTGGCAGCCCTCTGATTGCAAAAATCAAAAGATCGCAGCCTTCGGCAGCTCCCACATCGATCCCTGTAGGAGCTGCCGAAGGCTGCGATCTTTTGATCTAAAAAAAGGCGACCCGTGGGTCGCCCTTTTTACTTACGCCGCACTGAACAACCGATGCGGATCGATCACAAACTTCTTCGGCACACCCGCATCGAACTCGCCGTAACCTTCGGGCGCCTGGTCAAGGCTGATGACTTGCACGCCGACCACTTCGGCGATGTTGATGCGATCCCACATGATCGCCTGCATCAGTTGGCGGTTGTATTTCATCACCGGGGTCTGGCCGGTGTGGAAGCTGTGGGATTTGGCCCAGCCCAGGCCGAAGCGGATGCTCAGGCTGCCCATTTTCGCGGCGGCGTCCACGGCACCTGGATCCTCGGTCACGTACAGGCCCGGAATACCGATCTTGCCGGCCACACGCACCACGCCCATCAGCGAGTTGAGCACGGTAGCCGGGGCTTCGGCTTTCACCCCGTCGTGACCGTGGCCGCGTGCTTCGAAGCCCACGCAGTCCACCGCGCAATCGACTTCCGGTTCGCCCAGCAGCGCGGCGATCTGTTCGTGCAGCGGCGTGTCCTTGGACAGGTCGACCACTTCAAAACCCTGAGCCTTGGCGTGCGCCAAACGGATGGTGTTGACGTCGCCAATGATCACCACCGCCGCCCCCAGCAGACGCGCCGAGGCTGCAGCGGCCAGACCGACCGGGCCGGCGCCGGCGATGTAAACGGTGCTGCCCGGGCCAACGCCCGCCGTAACCGCACCGTGATAACCGGTCGGGAGGATATCGGAGAGGCAGGTCAGGTCGCGGATTTTCTCCATGGCCTTGTCGCGATCCGGCAGTTTCAGCAGGTTGAAGTCGGCATACGGTACCAGCACGTATTCGGCCTGGCCGCCGGTCCAGTCGCCCATGTCGACATAACCGTAGGCACCGCCGGCACGGGCCGGGTTGACGGTCAGACAGACGCCGGTGTGTTGCTCCTTGCAGGAACGGCAGCGCCCGCAAGCCACGTTGAACGGTACGGAGACCAGATCGCCGATCTTCAGGTTCTCGACGTCGGAACCTTTTTCGATCACTTCGCCGGTGATTTCATGGCCCAGCACCAGACCGGTCTGCGCCGTGGTCCGGCCGCGCACCATGTGCTGGTCGGAGCCACAAATGTTGGTGGACACCACACGCAGAATCACCCCGTGCTCGATCTTCCTGCCACGCGGATCCTGCATTTTCGGATAGTCGATTTTCTGTACTTCGACCTTGCCAGCGCCGAGATACACCACACCACGATTGCCAGACATGCTTTCACCTCGCTGTTGTTTTTATGGAACTGCGTTGCCCAGGCAGGCAGCGCGTTAAGTGCTCGGGTACAGATGCTGATTGTTGTGTTGCCTGTTATGGCCTCTTCGCGAGCAGGCTCGCTCCCACAGTTGATCTTTGGTGTGACAGAGACCTGTGTTTCGACACAAATCCCTGTGGGAGCGAGCCTGCTCGCGAAAGCGATCTAGAGAACGACCGTGCGATTGGCGTTGAGAAACACCCTGCGCTCAATGTGATAACCCACGGCCCGGGCCAGGGTCAGGCCCTCGATATCCCGCCCCTTGGCAATCAGATCCTCCGGGTAATGACTGTGATCCACCGCCTCGACGCCCTGGGCAATGATCGGCCCTTCATCGAGGTCGTTGTTGATGTAATGCGCCGTCGCGCCGACCAGCTTCACGCCCTTGTTGTAGGCCTGGTGATACGGCTTGGCGCCCTTGAACCCCGGCAGCAGCGAGTGGTGAATGTTGATCGCCTTGCCATCGAGCTTGCGGCACAGCTCCGGTGACAGCACCTGCATGTAGCGGGCGAGGATCACCAGTTCGGCGCCGGACTCTTCGATCACCTGCCACACCTGACGCTCCTGCGACGGCTTGTCGTTGGGGTCGAGGGGGAAATGGTAGTAGGGAATCTGGTGCCAGTCGGCCAGCGGCTTGAGGTCCGGGTGGTTGGACACCACCGCCGCCACGTCCATCGACAACTGGCCGATGCGCTGGCGGTAGAGCAAATCGTTGAGGCAGTGATCGGCCTTGGAGACCATGATCACCACTTTTGGCCGGTAGTTCGGCGCGGTCAGCTCGAAGACCATGCCGAATGCCTCTCCGCGCTCGGCGAGGCCGGCGCGGAAGGACTGCTCGTCGAAACCGTCGGGCTGACGGAATTCCACGCGAATGAAGAAACGACCCGAGAGCCGGTCATCGAACGAATGGTGCTCGGTGACGTAGCAACCCTGCTCGAACAGAAAACGCGTCACCGCGTCCACCGTGCCGAGCACGCTGGGGCAGTCGGCGGTCAGAATCCATGTGTCTGGGGCGCGGCTCATGGTGCGGTGACTCCTGTTCTTTTGTGCGCGGTGTCTGGGGGATTTTTGCCCCTCACCCTAGCCCTCTCCCGGAGGTAGAGGGGACTGACCGAGGTGTTCTTTCGAGCTACGCCGACCTGAAATATCGGGTCGAACTCGGGCTCGAAAACTACACAAATCTGCTCCCTTTCCCCCTCTCCCCCCTGGGGGAGAGGGCTGGGGTGAGGGGGTAAGCTTTTAGGCTTGTACGCTCAACCCGTATTCAGCCGAAGCATCCTGCAGCCACAACCACCAGTAGTCCGAGAAGCTGCGGCGGATCAGCAGTTCCCAGGTGTCTTCGGCGGTATGGCGGATCATCAGCTGCGACTTGGCGAACACCGTGCCCACCGCTTTGCCGACCGGGAAGTTGTTCGGGTGCACGTCGTAGCTGGTGGATTTCATCAGCACCTGACGCACGTTCGGCCCGCTCAGTTCGAGCACTTGCTGGCCGCCGCTGACGTTGACGATCGCGATGTGCAGGTCGCCCAGCGCTTCGCGCAGTTTCTGCTCGGCGGCGAATTCTTCACCGCTTGGCACGATCAGCAGCCACTCGTCCGGGCCCATCCATTGCAGGCTGGTTTCGCCTTTGACGATGACGCTCAGGGCGCCCGGTAACTCAATGCCGAGGGCCTTGTGCACGCCAGCGGCGAAGGCTGCATCGTGGCCATCGCCACGAATGGTCAGGTGACCGAGGAGTTTCTTTTCACGCACGATCACGCCGGCGTTCTTGCGACCCTTGCCGACCAGGCTGGCGAGGTCGGCATGGTGCAGCGACGACTCGGCACGGGCCCCGGTAGTCGGGCGTTGTTGGTAAACATTGGCTGTGGTCATAAAGCACCTTCCTGAATTCTGTTGGTTCCTGCGGTGGCTGATCTGCCGCTTTCGCGAGCAGGCTCGCTCCCACAGGGGAACGCGGTCGAATGTGGGAGCGAGCCTGCTCGCGAATAGCCGCCCGCCCACAATTCCTGAGGCCATCAGATGTTCTGCCGATCCCCCTTCGGATCGAAGAACACCGAAGACACAATCTCCGCCTCGATCACGCTGCCATCGGCCAGCGGCGCGAACACCCGCTCACCCATGCGCTTCAGACCGCCCTTGACCACGCCCATGGCAAACGAATAGCCGAGGGAGTTGTGCGCGTAGCTGGAGGTCACGTGGCCGACCATGGTCATCGGGATCGCCTGCTTGGTGTTGAACACCAGTTGCGCGCCTTCCGGCAGCCAGACGTTCGGATCGATCGGCTTCAGGCCCACCAGTTGCTTGCGCTGATCCTTCACGCAGTCTTCTCGGTTCATGCCGCGCTGGCCGATCCACGAGAACGGTTTGGTGCGACCGACGCACCAGCCCATGTTCAGGTCGTCCGGGGTCATCGAGCCGTCGGTGTCCTGGCCGACGATGATGAAACCTTTCTCGGCCCGCAGGACGTGCATGGTTTCCGTGCCGTACGGCGTCAGGTTGTACTGCTTGCCAGCCTCGACGATTTTCTCCAGCACGCCCATCGCGTAGTCGGCCTGCACGTTGACTTCGTACGACAGCTCACCGGTGAACGAGATACGGAACACCCGCGCCGGCACACCGCCGACCAGACCTTCTTTCCAGGTCATGAACGGGAACGCTTCGTTGCTCAGATCAATGTCGGTCACGGCGCTGAGCAGCTTGCGGCTGTTCGGTCCGGACAGGGTCATCGTCGCCCAGTGATCGGTGACTGAAGTGAAGTACACCTTCATCTCCGGCCATTCGGTCTGGTGGTACAACTCCAGCCATTGCAGCACGCGCGCCGCGCCGCCCGTGGTGGTGGTCATGACGAAATGGTTGTCGGCCAGACACGCCGTCACCCCGTCATCGAAAACCATGCCGTCTTCTTTGCACATCAGGCCGTAACGCGCCTTGCCCACGTCGAGCTTGGTCCAGGCGTTGGTGTACACGCGGTTGAGGAACTCGCGGGCATCCGGGCCTTGAATGTCGATCTTGCCCAGGGTCGAGGCGTCGAGCAGGCCGACGCTGTCGCGCACGGCTTTGCATTCGCGCTTCACTGCGGCGTGCATGTCTTCACCGTTTTTCGGGAAGTACCACGGACGTTTCCACTGGCCGACGTCTTCAAACTCGGCGCCGTTTTTCAGGTGCCATTGATGCAGCGCGGTGTAGCGCACCGGCTCGAAGATGTGCCCACAGTGACGGCCGGCCACGGCGCCGAACGTTACCGGCGTGTAGTTGGGGCGGAACATCGTGGTGCCCATCTGCGGGATGGTCACGTTCAGCGAACGCGCGGCAATGGCCAGGCCGTTGACGTTGCCGAGCTTGCCCTGATCGGTGCCGAAGCCCAGCGCGGTGTAGCGTTTGACGTGCTCGACCGACTCGAAACCTTCGCGGGTCGCCAGTTCGATGGCGGCGGCGGTGACGTCGTTCTGCAGGTCGACGAATTGTTTCGGCGCACGCGAGGTGCCCTTCTCGTGCGGCACCTGGAACAGCGCCAGGGTCGCTTCTTCGAGACGGCTCAGCGCTTTTGGCAGCGTGCCTTCGACCACCGCGAAACCGGCTTCACTGGCAGCGCGTGCGCCACCTTCGAAACCATCGGCCAGCGAATCTCCGAGGCCGTAAACGCCGTTGATGCCGCCGACGCACACACGCTTCTGCGGTGCTTCGCCCGGTACGAAACCGAGGATGTCCTCACGCCAGATCGGTTTGCCACCGAGGTGCGAAGCCAGGTGCACCACCGGGCTGTAACCGCCGGAACTGGCGATCACGTCGCAGTCGAGCCATTCGCCCGGGCTGGTCACGGTGTGCGCTTTGACGTCAATTGCGGCGATGCGGGCAGCGGTGACGCGCTTACTGCCACGGGCCTCGATCACGGCGCTGCCGGTGAGGATGCGAATGCCTTTGGCGCGGGCTTCTTCCACCAGCGCACCACGCGGATTGCTCCGTGCATCGGCGATGGCCACCACTTGCAGGCTGGCGTCGAGCCAATCCAGCGCCACGCGATAGGCGTGATCGTTGTTGGTGGTCAGCACCAGCTTCTTGCCCGGTGCCACACCGTAACGGCGCACGTAAGTCGAGACCGCACCGGCGAGCATGTTGCCCGGCACGTCGTTGTTGCCGTAGACCAGCGGACGCTCGTGGGCGCCGGTCGCCAGCACTACACGCTTGGCGCGAACCCGGTGGATGCGCTGACGCACCTGGCCGATAGGCGCACGGTCACCGAGGTGATCGGTGAGGCGTTCGTGAATGGTCAGGAAATTGTGGTCGTGGTAACCGTTGACCGTGGCGCGCGGCAACAGCAGCACGTCCGGAGTGTTTTTCAATTCAGCGATAACGCAGGCCACCCACTCGATCGCCGGTTTGCCGTCGAGGCTTTCGCGGGAATCGAGCAGGCTGCCGCCGAACTCTTCCTGCTCATCAGCGAGGATCACCCGCGCACCACTGCGCGCAGCCGCCAGGGCAGCGGCGAGACCGGCAGGGCCGGCGCCGACGATCAGCACGTCGCAGTGCTGGTTCATGTAGTCGTAGGTGTCCGGATCGACTTCGGTCGGCGAACGGCCAAGCCCTGCAGCCTTGCGAATGTACTTCTCGTAGGTCATCCAGAACGATTGCGGGTACATGAAGGTTTTGTAGTAGAAACCCGGCGGCATCAGCTTGCCGCCGACCTTGCCGAGAATCCCCATCATGTCGTTGTTGACGCTCGGCCAGCCGTTGGTGCTGGTGGCGACCAGGCCTTGGTACAGCGCCTGTTGCGTGGCGCGCACGTTGGGAATCTGCGTGGCTTCGGTGGCACCGATCTGCAGCACGGCGTTCGGCTCTTCGGCACCGGCGGCGAAAATCCCGCGTGGACGCGAATACTTGAAGCTGCGGCCGATGATGTCGACGCCGTTGGCGATCAGTGCCGAGGCCAGCGAGTCGCCCTCGAAGCCTTTGTAGCTCTGACCGTTGAAGGTGAAGCTCAGCACTTTGTTGCGGTCGATCCGTCCACCGTTGGACAGGCGATTGGTCTGGCTCATACCTTCTCTCCCAGCGCCGTCGTGGCTGTTTTCGCCGTATCAGCCTTGTCGGTGAATTGCGGCTTGGTGCCGATCTTGTAGGTTTCGAGAATCTCGTAGGTCACGGTGTCGCGGGTGACGTTGAAGTACTGGCGGCAACCGGCGACGTGATCCCACAGCTCGTGGTGCAGACCACGCGGGTTGTCGCGGAAGAACATGTAGTCGCCCCACTCTTCATCGGTGCAGGCGTTCGGATCCAGCGGACGCGGAATGTGCGCCTGACCGGATGCATGGAATTCCTCTTCGGAGCGCAGTTCGCCGCAGTGAGGACAGAAGATATGCAACATGGGGATTTCTCCTGTTAGTGGGCAACCGCAGCAGCGCCGTGTTCATCGATCAACGCACCGTTGTGGAAACGGTCGATGGAGAAAGGTGCGGCCAACGGGTGCATTTCACCCTTGGCCAGACTCGCGGCAAACACGTTGCCCGAGCCAGGAGTCGCCTTGAAGCCACCGGTGCCCCAACCGCAGTTGAAGAACATGTTCGGTACCGGGGTTTTCGAAATGATCGGGCAAGCGTCCGGGGTGGTGTCGACGATGCCGCCCCACTGGCGGTTCATGCGCACCCGCGACAGCACCGGGAACATCTCGACGATGGCCTGGATGGTGTGCTCGATCACCGGGTACGAACCGCGCTGGCCGTAGCCGTTGTAGCCGTCGATACCGGCGCCGATCACCAGGTCGCCCTTGTCCGACTGGCTGATGTATCCGTGCACGGCGTTGGACATGATCACGCTGTCGATAATCGGTTTGATCGGCTCGGACACCAGCGCTTGCAGCGGGTGGGATTCGATCGGCAGACGGAAACCGGCGAGCTTGGCCATGTGCCCGGAGTTACCGGCGGTGACCACACCGACACGCTTGGCACCGATGAAACCCTTGTTGGTTTCGACGCCGATGCACACGCCGTTTTCCTTGCGGAAACCGATCACTTCGGTCTGCTGGATCAAGTCCACGCCCAAGGCATCGGCGGCACGGGCAAAGCCCCAGGCCACGGCATCGTGACGAGCGACGCCGCCGCGACGCTGAACGGTCGCGCCCAGCACCGGGTAACGGGTGTTCTTCGAGCAGTCGAGGTACGGAATCTCGTCGGCGACTTGCTGGGCGTTGAGCAGTTCGCCATCGACGCCGTTGAGGCGGTTGGCGCTGACCCGACGCTCGGAATCACGGATGTCCTGCAACGTGTGGCAGAGGTTGTAGACGCCACGCTGGGAGAACATCACGTTGTAGTTCAGATCCTGCGACAGGCCTTCCCACAATTTCATCGCGTGTTCGTACAGGTGCGCCGACTCGTCCCACAGGTAGTTGGAACGCACGATGGTGGTGTTGCGCGCGGTGTTGCCGCCACCCAGCCAGCCCTTTTCGACCACGGCCACGTTGGTGATGCCGTGCTCTTTCGCCAGATAGTAGGCGGTCGCCAGACCGTGCCCGCCGCCGCCAACGATGACCACGTCGTAGACCTTCTTCGGCGTCGGCGTGCGCCACATGCGCTGCCAGTTCTCGTGGTGGCTGAGGGAGTGTTTGAAGAGGCCGAAGCCCGAATAGCGTTGCATAGTCATTTACTCCAAACCGCTCAGCGATAAACCGGGTAGTCGGCGCACAGTGCCGCGACGTTCTTGGCCACATTCGCTTCAACGTCGGCATCACCGAGGTTGTCGAGGATGTCGCAGATCCAGCCGGCCAGCACTTCGCACTGGGCGACCTTGAAGCCACGCGTGGTGACGGCCGGGGTGCCAATGCGCAGGCCCGACGTCACGAACGGCGACTGCGGGTCGTTCGGCACGGCGTTCTTGTTGACGGTGATGTGCGCGCGGCCAAGGGCAGCGTCAGCATCTTTGCCGGTCAGGCCCTGACGGATCAGGCTGACCAGGAACAGGTGGTTGTCGGTACCGCCGGACACTACATCGTAGCCACGTTTGATAAACACGCTGGCCATCGCCTGGGCGTTGTCGATCACTTGCTGCTGATAGGCCTTGAAGCCGGGCTCCAGTGCTTCCTTGAAGCACACCGCTTTACCGGCGATGACGTGCATCAACGGGCCGCCCTGGGCACCGGGGAATACCGCGGCGTTGAGCTTCTTCTCGATCTCTTCGTTGGACTTGGCCAGGATCAGCCCGCCACGCGGACCGCGCAGGGTCTTGTGGGTGGTGGTGGTGACCACGTCGGCGTACGGCAGCGGGTTCGGGTACAGGCCAGCAGCGACAAGACCGGCAACGTGGGCCATGTCGACGAACAGCAACGCGCCAACCTTGTCGGCGATCTGGCGGAAGCGCGGGAAGTCCAGGGTCTTCGAATAAGCAGAGAACCCGGCGACGATCATCTTCGGCTTGCACTCGACGGCCAGACGCTCGACTTCGTCGTAATCGATCAGCCCGGTGTCGGTGTTGATGCCGTACTGCACCGCGTTGTACAGCTTGCCCGAGGACGACACTTTGGCACCGTGGGTCAGGTGACCGCCGTGGGCCAGGCTCATGCCGAGGATGGTGTCGCCTGGCTGGATCAGCGCCAGGTACACCGCGCTGTTGGCCGAGGAACCGGAGTGCGGCTGGACGTTGGCATAATCGGCGCCGAACAGTTGCTTGGCGCGCTCGATGGCCAGCGCTTCGACTTTATCCACATGCTCGCAGCCACCGTAGTAGCGCTTGCCCGGATAACCTTCGGCGTATTTGTTGGTCAGGCCGCTGCCTTGCGCTTGCATGACGCGCTTGCTGGTGTAGTTCTCCGACGCGATCAGTTCGATGTGATCTTCCTGACGTTGCTCCTCGGCATTCATCGCCGCCAGCAGTGCATCGTCGTAACCCTGGATCTGGTCTTGCTTGCTGAACATCGCGTCTCTCCCAGCGGCATCTGTGCGCCATTCGTCTCGGTAAGGCACTGGCAATCAAGGCAGTGCCCTTTGATGCCGATGGTATGACCGGCGCAGACAGCTCAAATGCCTGCGGACGCCACGCAAAGGTGCGTTTACGACATGGCCTGAAATGACCGATTGAATTCGTGGAGATCCCCTGTGGGAGCGAGCCTGCTCGCGAAGAGGCCGGCACATCCGACATGGAAGTTGGCTGACAGACCGCCTTCGCGAGCAGGCTCGCTCCCACAGGGGTCAGGTGTATGCCGCACGGATGGCGAGCAGCAGGAGGAAATGCAGGGGATAGAGCGCATACGCCCAGCGGCGCATGGGCAATGGATGAAGGGATCCGGCATGTCGCAACAAGACTATCCCGAGCAGTGGCGCAATCAGACACGCCGCGATGCCAAACACCGCCACGTAGTTACCGAACTCCGCCGCCTCATACAGCACCCGCCACTGATTGCCCGCCAGACACACTAGCCCCGGCAGGAGGCCGAAATACCAGGGACGACGGATCACCCACAGCAGCGTCAGCGGCAACAACACGCCAAATAGACCAAACATCAGCCATTGCGAAAACAGCGCCGCCAGCAGCAAGGCGCTCACGCCCAAAAGCCGCGACAACAACGTGCGATCCTGCCAGCCCCGCGCCACCAGCAACCCCAGCGCCAGCGTAGGCATCACGTTCAAGGTGTCGGGATCAGGAATGTACAAGCGGTAGGGAATTTCGCTGACCGCACTGAACAGCAGCAGCCAGCCCAGATAGCGCCACTCGGTCTTCTGCGCACCGGCCCGGGACAGGTTCGCCGCCATCGCCAGGCAGAACCACGGGAACGCCAGACGCCCCGGCACATACAGCCAATCGGCGCTGATCCCGACATATCGCAGGTGATCGAGCAGCATGCTCAGCAACGCCAGCCACTTGAGCAGATCCAGCGCGCCGTCGCGTTTAGTCACGTGCATAATCGGGTAACAAACTGGTAATTTTCTGACAGCGACATCCCGTGTGCTCCCCGGAAGATCTTCGGTAAAGTGCGCACCCTCATTGACCACGAGCCTTCACAAGAGTCTCGACCACGGAAGCCGGCCATGACCGACAAGAGCCAACAATTCGCCAGCGACAACTACTCCGGTATCTGCCCTGAAGCCTGGGCCGCCATGGAACAGGCCAACCACGGCCACCAGCGCGCTTATGGCGACGATGAATGGACCGCACGTGCGGCCGACCATTTCCGCAAGCTGTTCGAAACCGACTGCGAAGTGTTTTTCGCCTTCAACGGCACCGCCGCCAACTCGCTGGCGCTGTCGTCGCTGTGCCAGAGTTACCACAGCGTGATCTGCTCGGAAACCGCCCACGTCGAAACCGACGAATGCGGCGCGCCGGAATTCTTCTCCAACGGCTCGAAACTGCTGATCGCCGGCACCGAAAACGGCAAGATCACCCCGCAGTCGATCCGCGAAGTTGCGCTCAAGCGCCAGGACATCCACTACCCGAAACCGCGCGTTGTGACCCTGACCCAGGCCACTGAGGTCGGCAGCGTGTACACCCCGGAAGAAGTCCGCGCCATCAGCGCCACCTGCAAAGAGCTGGGCCTGCACCTGCACATGGACGGCGCGCGTTTCTCCAACGCCTGTGCGTTCCTCGGCTGCTCGCCGGCCGACCTGACCTGGAAGGCCGGCGTCGATGTGCTGTGCTTCGGCGGCACCAAGAATGGCATGGCGGTGGGTGAAGCGATCCTGTTCTTCAACCACAAACTGGCCGAAGACTTCGATTACCGCTGCAAGCAGGCCGGGCAACTGGCGTCGAAAATGCGCTTCCTCTCGGCACCGTGGGTCGGCATCCTCGAAAACGACGCCTGGCTCAAATACGCTCGCCACGCCAACCACTGCGCGCAACTGCTGGCCGAGCTGGTCAGCGACATTCCGGGCGTGGAACTGATGTTCCCGGTGCAGGCCAACGGCGTATTCCTGCAACTCTCGGAACCGGCCATCGCCGCGCTGACCGCGAAAAACTGGCGCTTCTACACCTTCATCGGCAAGGGCGGCGCACGCTTCATGTGCTCGTGGGACACCGAAGAAGAACGCGTACGCGAACTGGCCCGCGACATTCGCGAAGTGATGTCCGCCTGATAGCTCCCCTGCCCTGTGGGAGCGAGCCTGCTCGCGAAGAGGCCGGCACATCCGACGTAGAAGTCGGCTGACAGACCGCTTTCGCGAGCAGGCTCGCTCCCACAAAAGCTCACCCAATCCAATCGCCCCTCCTCGTTCGCACCTGAAGACATCGTCTACATTGTCTGTCGAGCCCTCCGCTCACATAACAATAAGCAGGAGCATCGGCATGTCGCTACAAGGCAAAACCCTGTTCATCACCGGCGCCAGCCGTGGCATCGGGCGTGAGATTGCGCTGCGTGCCGCGAAAGACGGGGCCAATATCGTGATTGCGGCCAAAAGCGCCGAAACCCATCCCAAACTGCCCGGCACCATCCACAGCGTAGCCAAGGAAGTCGAAGCCGCTGGCGGCAAGGCATTGGCCCTGCAAGTCGATGTGCGTGATGAAGACGCGGTGCGCAATGCGCTGGCCCAGGCCAACGAGCATTTCGGCGGCATCGATGCGCTGGTCAATAACGCCGGGGCGATCAAGTTGACTGGCGTGCAGCACATCGAACTCAAGCGTTTCGACCTGATGCACCAGATCAACACCCGCGCGGTACTGCTGTGCAGCCAGGCCGCCCTGCCCTATCTGAAGAAATCCGCCGGACACATCCTCAACTTGTCGCCACCGCTGAACATGGCGAACAAGTGGTTTGCCCAGTTCAGCCCCTACACCGTGACCAAATACGGCATGAGCATGCTGACGATCGGGATGAGCGAGGAGTTCTCCAGTTACGGCATCAGCGTCAATTCACTGTGGCCGCAGACGATGATTGCCACGGCGGCGATCGAGTTTCAGCTGGGAAATCGCGAGTCGTTCAAGCATGCGCGCACGCCGGCGATCATGGCGGATGCGGCGCATGTGATTCTGGGAAGCAGCGCACGACAGATCACTGGACGGCTGCTTATCGACGAAGAAATTTTGCGTGAGCACGGCGTGACTGAGTTCAAGCATTACCGGTTCGAGCCGGACAGCGACGCCGCACTGATGCCCGATCTGTTTATCGATTGAAGCGCATAACCCTGTGGGAGCGAGCCTGCTCGCGAAGAGGCCGTGTCAGACAGCACAGATGTTGAATGACACACCGCCTTCGCGAGCAGGCTCGCTCCCACATTGGATTTGTGCAGTGGTCTAGAATTCGATACGCACGTCGCCCTTTGGCACGCTGCAGCACGACAGAATGTAACCCTCGGCCTCGTCGTCCTCGGTAATCCCGCCGTTGTGCTCCATCTCCACCTCGCCCCCCAGCTTCATCACCTTGCACGTGCCGCAGATCCCCATGCCGCAAGCTTTCGGGATCATCAGGCCAAGCTTGGCCGCCGCCGCGTGCACGGTTTCGCCCGGGGCCACGCGGATGCTCTTACCGGAGGCGGTGAACTCGACCTGATGCAGATCCGCCGCATCGATTTCCGGCGCATCGGCTGCCTGCTCGGCTTGCTCCACCGCATCGGCACGAGCTTCCGGTGGCGTGGCGCCGAAGGATTCCTCGTGATAACGCGACATGTCGTAACCGGCCACTTCCAGCAGGCGCTTGACCGCGTTCATGTACGGCGTCGGGCCGCAGCAGAACACTTCGCGCTCAAGGAAGTCCGGCACCATCAGTTCGAGCATCTTGTGATTGAGGTAGCCGCGATAACCGGCCCACGGCTCGCCCAGCCCGTGTTTCTCGCAGATCAGGTGCAGGCTGAAGTTGTCGATCCGCGACGCCATGTGCTCCAGCTCGCGGTGATAAATGATGTCTTTCGGCGAGCGCGCGCTGTGGATAAAGGTCATGTCGACGTTGGCGTTGGTGTCGTAGAACCAGCGCGCCATCGACATGCACGGAGTGATCCCCACGCCGCCGCTGAGATACAGCACTTTCGGGCTCGGGAAGTCGATGGCGTTGAACAGCCCGACCGGCCCGTGCACCGCCAGCTCCTGGCCTTCATGCAGGGTGTCGTGCAGCCAGTTGGAGACCTTGCCCCCCGGCACACGCTTGATGGTCACCGAGAAGCTGTACGGCACCGACGGCGAACTGGAAATGGTGTACGAACGCATGATCGGCTGGCCGTCGATTTCCAGCTCCAGGGTCACGAACTGCCCGGGCTTGAAGAAGAACAGGATCGGCTGGTCGGCCATGAAACAGAAGGTGCGCACGTCCCAGGTTTCCTGGATGACTTTGACGCAACGGACGATGTGTCGGCCATTGGCCCAGGTCTGGGTGGTGACCGGATTCAGGAAGCTGTTGGACATGCTGTTCTCCACGGCCGACTGTCGGCCTTCATGTGGCGATTCTGCGTATAGCGTGAACCGTCCGTTTACCTATCCGCGACATCGGCATACTTATCGCGACCAGCCCCCAACCGCCGGGGGTTGCGCGTCGGGAACAGATTGCACCATGTCGCCCATGGATAAGGTTCCGGGCAGCGTCGGCCCCACACTCGCCCCACACCAAGACGAATTCTTTACACCTTGCGTAGCAACCCTGATCAGCCACTTTCGCGGCCACGCAGATGGCCTTGAGGAATACATCGATGGACGTCACCGCAAAAATCAGCCTGGGCGATCCGCTGGAACCCGCACGCAAGGCCACCGCACAGATGCTGCAGGAGCGCGAGCGCACTTTCTCGCTGCCGCAGCCGTTCTACAGCGACGAACGCCTGTTCGATATCGACATGCAGGAGATCTTCCAGAAAGAGTGGTTGATCGCCGGCATGACCTGCGAGATCCCGGCCAAGGGCAACTACCTGACCCTGCAGGTCGGCAAGAACCCGATCATCGTCATTCGTGGCGCCGACGGCGTAGTCCACGCCTTCCATAACGTCTGCCGCCACCGTGGTTCGCGTCTGTGCACCAGTGAAAAGGGCAAGGTTGCCAAACTGGTCTGCCACTACCACCAGTGGACCTACGAACTGGACGGGCGCCTGCTGTTCGCCGGCACCGAGATGGGCGCCGACTTCGACATGAAGCAGTACGGCCTCAAACCGGTGAACGTGAAGACTGCCGGCGGCTACATCTTCATCAGCCTGGCGGAGAATCCGCCGGCCATTGATGACTTCCTGTCGACACTGAACCACTACATGGAACCGTACGACATGGAGAACACCAAGGTGGCGATCACCACCACCTTGATGGAAAAGGCCAACTGGAAACTGGTGCTGGAAAACAACCGCGAGTGCTACCACTGCAACGCGTCGCACCCGGAACTGCTGAAAACCCTGCTGGAATGGGACGACGTCACCGACCCGCGCGCCGATCAGGCGTTCAAGGATCACGTCGCCGCGTCCGCCGCTGCGTGGGAAGCCGAGAAAATCCCTTACGCCCACGCCAGTTTCGGCCTGCGCAACCGCATCGTGCGCATGCCGCTGCTCAAGGGCACCGTGTCGATGACCCTGGACGGCAAACAGGGCTGCGCCAAACTGATGGGCCGGATCAAGAACCCCGACCTCGGCTCGATGCGCATCCTGCACCTGCCGCACTCGTGGAACCACTGCATGGGCGACCACATCATCGTCTTCACCGTGTGGCCGATCAGCGCCCAGGAAACCATGGTCACCACCAAATGGCTGGTGCACAAGGATGCGGTCGAAGGCGTGGATTACGACGTCGAGCGCATGCGCCAGGTGTGGGACGCGACCAACGATCAAGACCGGCGTCTGGCCGAAGAGAACCAGCGCGGGATCAACTCCACGGCTTATCAGCCAGGGCCGTACTCCAAGACCTATGAGTTTGGCGTGGTCAACTTCGTGGATTGGTACAGCGAGCGGATGCTGAACAACCTTGGGGCCGAGCCTGCGCCGTACCTCAAAGGCGTGCCTGTTCAGGGTTGAAAATCGCCAGTGCCGACAATAAAAAACCGCGAGCACGCTCGCGGTTTTTTTATTGCAGCCGTGGCACCGTTACCAGTTCCAGGATCTGATGATGCTCTGCGCCGCCTCGAAGATATTGTTCACATCAGCGGCACTCGGCGGACGTTTATAGTCCGGGTCGATTTTTCTTTGCAGCGCATCGTACAAACCATCGATCTTTTCTTCGGTTCGTTTCTTGTCGCGAAGTCGAAGAGCATCGAGCTTTGCTTTATTTGCATCAAGCGCCCGATTTTCTTCAAGATTGATTGCGCGACACCACTCGCCTTCAATAGGATCGATAAACGGCGGTGGCCCGATGGGTTTAAATGGTTTGATCATTAAACACCTCACAGACCATAAAATGGCTTCAGGAGAACCAGCCTCCAATCCAACTGACGACCGAATTGAAAGTATTGGTAATTTTCTCCCAGACATTCTTCAGCCAACTGAGGATCTTCTGGCCAATCTCGATAAAGAAGTCACCGATCTTGTTGAGTACGCCATTAAAGAGATTGCCAAAGTTTTCCATAAAACCAATAACCGCATCGGCACTGGCCGGAAATTTGTCAACTTCATTGATGGCCGCGTCGTAGATTTTGTCGATTCGCTCTTCGGCAGCCTTCTGGTCACGTTTACGCAGCTCCTCAAGTTTTTCCTTGTAGGACTTGGTATCGGTCGACCCGGAATTCTGGAACGCTTCGGTGGCTTTCACCAGCCCTTTTTCCGATTGATTCGACTGTCCTTCTCCTGCTTCCCTGGCTTCTTTTTCCAGCCTTTTCACACCTGGATCATTGGCGCCATTACTCAGATAAAGGCTGCGCAGGTGAATCTGTTGCAGGCGTGGCGAAGCCATCAGTACGCCTCGTGCCGCACCCGACGAGCGTTTCTTGGCATGAACGCGCATTTCGTTCAGCAGTTCGACATAAGCCTCTTTCGACGGAGGAACGGCCGCTTCGGCGACCGACTTGACTTTTGACTTGGCTGCTTCAGACATTTTGGAACTCCTTGTAGTGTTGTATTTATCGCACTTGGTGTTGTGCCCCGGCAGACAAATGCTGCTGATGAAACCGGCAGACAGCACTCGTCAAAAAACTCATACTCCGCCCATGCAACTGCTCGTTGTCTTTTTAATTCCGGCAATTATCAAACAGCATCCCACATGAAATACGCGCGAATTAAACAGCTTTCGCAGCGCCATCCCGAAATGGATTAATCACAAAGTAGGGTTTCTTGATAAAAAGCCAATAAATTGACTAAAAGTACTCCATTACAAAAAAACTCCTGCATTGAACCCGGCGGAATTTATTGCTGAACAATTTTGTTCAATTCCTCACGTGCAGCCAAGTAAAGTCGCAGCCACCATACCTGTCAAACTTGCCAATAGAACTATCGGAAACTGTTTCTATTTTGATTCGGCATATACCGACAACCAAACCCTTTAACTAGCCAGCACAAGAGGAGTTAAGGTTTTTATATTTTCAATGCATGAAAAGGCGTGCGGTACAGATACCGCAGGCGCCCGGTCATGTGGATGACCACCTCACACTGCCATCCTCGCCAATAAACTCCTCGAAAATCTCCTTCCCCACCAACCTGATTTTCGCGTACCCGTTCAACACCCGCAGCGGATAGTCCGGATCCTTCGCATCCTGGGTCTCGGAAAACAGTATCCGTGGATGCCCGTTCAGCTCGCTGGTGGTGCCATAGGGAATCGCTCCGTGCCCGGCACAGCGCGCATGCAGGCTGCCCTGGGTGGCGTAGACGATGCCATTGTGCAGATGCCCCCAATACCAGTAATCCGGCTCGCGCCCCAGTGCATCGCACACCGGTTGATACAGCGCGGTCTTGTTGTGTCCGGTGATATCAAAACCCTGATGATGACTGAGCACCATGAGCTTCTTGCGTTTGGGCAAGCCCTTCATCCAGGCGATTTGCGGTTCGTTCAGCGTGCCGTCCATGTACAGGTTCATCACGTCCGAGGCATAGGCCGTGTCCAGCCCGACAATCAGCCAGTCGTCATTGATCAAGGCAAAGTAGCTGGTGCCCTGCTGCCCCGGAAAACGCGCGGCCAGTTCCTTGAAGTAACCGTGGGCGCCGCTGTACATCTCGTGGTTGGAATTGAGGGTGAACGAGCCGTGGGTGCCCATCGGCCAGCCCGACATGTCGGTGTCCTCCTGGGAGTGGGTGCCCGCGTAATAGACATCCCCCAGGTGAATGGTGAAGTCGGCATTGGCCAGTTGCATCTGGTTGGCCACCGACACCGCCGGCGCATGGCTGTTGAACGGCCCGGTGCCCCAGTCGCCGGCAATCGCCAACGTCACTTCGCGATCCATGGTCACCAGCGCCGGGTCGGTGCCGAAGGTCGCGTGGTGACGCAGGTTTTCGATCCATTTGAGCAGCGCCTCGCTCCACAGCAGATCCAGCAGTTCCCACTTGCGGCAGCCGAGCAGCGTGCCGTCCTTGAGCACTTTGGTTTGCAGTTGATCGGGGGACTGCGGCAATGGCGTCGCATTGCCGATGCGCAGGATCGACAACCCGTGGGACAACTCCCACGGCACCGCCGGTTCATCGCCCGGCAACTCACCGTTTTTCAGCACGTACTGCGCCTGATCGTGACCGCGCTGCAGCAGCTTGATGATCGCCTGAAACTCCTGCGGTTCCAGCTCGCTGATGAGCTTCATCCAGGCCATTTCCATGCGCGTGAACAAGCCGTGAATGCGCAGTTTGACCTTGTCGTACTCGTGTTCCCAATGACTGACCAATGACATGGCGTAATCCTCTATCCGTAAGGGCTCACAGGGTTTTCATGAATTCGATCAACGCACGTTTGTCGTCGTCCGACAGCGTGGTGCCATACAGGTGACCGCTGTTGTGGTTGCCCTCCAGTCGGGTGTCGTATTTGAAATCCGCCGAGGCTTTGGCCTGAGCGCCCGTGGTGACGAAACCGACGTTGACCGGGTCGTAGACGTCGGAGCCGGTGATGAACACCACCGGACGTTTTTCCGGCGGTTGCAGCAGGTCCCACAGGGTCGGCACCGAACCGTTGTGCAGGTACGGCGCGCGCAGCCAGATGCCGTCAGTCGGCGTGTTGCTGTAGCTCTGGGTCTTGCGATAGGCACCGAAGTCGAACGGCGGCTTCTTGAAAGTGTGGAACGCGGTCACCAGACCGGTGGTGAACGAGTCCAGCCGATGTGGATCGGTGCCGAGTTGATCGATATTGGTGGTGACTTGCCCGGTGTCGGCGCGACCGAAGTCGTGGCACGCGGCGCAATTGGCATCCCAGATCGGCTTGCCTTGCGCGACTTTCGCCTGATCCAGCGCCCATGGCCACGCCGGCGCCTTGTGCCCGAGCAGCCAGTTGGTCACTCGGTTGAAGCTCGGCGGCAGCACCGACTCCGGCGTTGCGCCCACGGCCATCGCGGCGGCGTAGTTGCGCTCGTGGATCTTGTTGTTATTGCCGTCCCAGTGCAGGTACATCGATTCCCGCGGCTTCTGGTTCCACACTTGCGGCAGATCGACGGTGCCGATGGTCGAGTCATCCGGGAAGCCGAACACCACCATTTTCGTCGGGTTGAAGGTGTCGGTGCGGCCCGGGCCCTGTTGCGGACGCAGCTTCTGCCAGGCGTAGGCCTGTTTCTGCTTGAGCAAAGCGCTCTTCGCCATCGGAATAATCAGATATCGGTTGTAGAGCTTCTCGAAAAAGCCCAGTTGGAATTTGCCGTTGATCGCCGCCATCACCGCGTCGGTGGTGAATTTCGGGTCGCTGGCGCAATCGTAGGCGAACCACTGGAAGGCCTGCAGTTGCAGGGTGTTGGCCGGCGCGCTCGCCACGTTGACCGCGACGTCGCTGGCATTGGCCCGGTAGGAACCGGTGTGGCACAGCGCGCAGTTCGGTTCCACGGTCGGGTAACCGATCTGCCGCTTGGCCATGCCGATCGGCAGGTCCTTGCCGTTCTCATAGAGAAAGCCGAGGACTTCCCAGCCGCCGGGTTTGGGCAGTTTTTCCGGGCACATCTGCGGCAGCACGGCGAACAGGTAATACGGGATCCGCGCTTCGATGCCCAGGCCGATGGCGGCGTATTTGTAGTGATCTTCGTCGGAGGCGTATTCCTGCTCCGGCACCACGCGCAGCATCTGGTACCAGGTCTGGTAACCGATGAAACCGAGCAGCGCCAGTACGACCAAGGTACCGATCTTGAAGGCATGGCTCTGCCATTGCCGCGCCCAGGCCGCGCGCCACTCGCGCCAGCCGTCGCACAGCAGCGCCCATGGCCGGTTCGCGGGCGTGGTGCCGAGGTACAGCAGAATACCGAGGATCAGGAAGAAGCTCAGATCGCCCATCAGCATCGGCACGAACACCGAACCCTGAATGCTCGTATTGATCAGGTAAATCCAGAACATCACGGCGATCAGCCGCGTCAGCACGCACAGCCAGGAATGCACCACATAGCGCGGCGCATTGAAGCCCGACGGCATGTAAAACACGCTGATGCCCACCAGCAGCATCCCGGCGTTCTCCAGCCACGGGTCGGAGAGTTGCGGCGGCAGACCGACCACCGATGTCAGCAACCCCGGCGCGAACAGCGCCGGGATCGCGAACACCATGTTCATTGCAATGCCGATCCAGATGAAGCGTTGAAACCAGCGGATGTAGGTATCCATGTCATCCATTTCCTTCTGACCACCAACCAGCGATGTCCCCTGTGGTGAGGGGATTTATCCCCGACGGGTCGCGAAGCGGCCCCAAACCCTGCCAGCGCGGTATGTCAGGATCACCGCGCGCTCAGGTTTTACGACTGCTGCGCAGCCGATCGGGGATGAATCCCCTCGCCACAGAGAATCTCCTCAACACAGAAATCAGTAATCGATCTCAGCCGAGGGCCGTTTTCTCCAGGTGCTCAAGGATGAGCGGATACACATCCACCACCGCGTTCTTGCCGAACATGCAGTCGATGTGGCCGTAACCCGGCACTACGTGCCGGCTGTAGCGCTCCGGCCCGTGGACTTCGCAGACTCGCTGGTAGGTCTTGAGCGTGCTTTCCGGCAGGTAACACTGGTTCTCCGCGCCGCTGATAAAGCAGATCGGCATTGTCAGCCGCTCGAAGTGCGGCATGTACACATCGTTGCCTTTGAAATCCACCAGATGCCCTTTGCGCACGATCAGCGCCAGGTGCTCGAAGGTCTCGATGTTCGACTCGCCGAACAGCTCGTGCAGGTTGTCGTGCAGGGTTTCATTGAGCGTGTCGTGGCGATACAGCGAGGCGTACATAAAGGTGATGCGGTGGCACACCGGGTTGGTGCAATAACCCTGCGCCTCGATCCGCGCGTAGCCGTTGAGGGCCTTGTCGTAGAGGCGGTTGAACCAGTTCTCCTTGCTGTCGGCGTAAGCCGTCATCGATTTGATACCGATGGCATCGAGCATGCCCGGCAAGTGCAGACCAGCCTTCAACCCGGTAGCCGTGGCAACCACAGTGTCAGCGGCAATCTGCGAGCAGACCACCGAGCGCACACCCTGCAGCCCTGCCAGCAACGACATGAAGAATGTCGTCGCGCCGTAGCAATGCACCACGCACTGCACGTCTTTGGCCTGCGTCTCCTGCTGAATTTGCGCAATGGCAGCCTTGAAGTCGTACTGGGCGATCTGGTCGCCATTCCACTCTTTCTTGCTCGCCGGCAGCAGAATGCTCACCCGGAAATCCAGCAGCCACACGTCATAGTCGTGCTTGCACAGGTACTCCAGCAGGTTGGTCTGGATGGTGTCGGTGGAAAAGATATTCGAGCCGACGCCCAGGCCATGCACCAGCATCACCGGGCCTTTGCTACCGGCCTGATAACGGGTCAGGCGCAGCTCGACGCCGTCCTCGGTGGGGAAGAAATGCACCGCCGGGATCGGCGCATCCAGTGGCCGTTTCAGGCGTGGCGGCGCGTCGGGGTTGAAGTAGATATCGCCAGCGAAGACCCCGCCGTAACTCTCCCAGAGAATCCCGGCGAAGAACTTGCCGAAGCGCGCCAGGCCTTCGATGCGCTCGCGCTCGTTACGCGCGTTGAGCACTTTCATGGTGGTCATCTGCTTGGCGAAATCGGTCGGATGAATGTGCATCACCCCGGAGCCGATCACCTCGCCCGACTTGTCCGGTCCGCGATACAGCGTCACGTACAGGGTGCTGGTGTCGTGCCAGATATTCAGCACACCGTTGTCTTCCGGCACGGTTTTGAAGGCACTGAAGAAGTAATCGCTGCCGTCCTCGGCGGTCAGTTTCATGTCGTATTTCATGTGCCGTGTGTCGACCTGCTGCTCGAATTGTTCGAACAGGTTGAACACGCCGTTGCTGGCGGTCAGCGGTTGCGGCGACAGCGCCGGGGCATTGACCGTACCGACAATGGTCGCGGCGTGCTCCGGTTCCTTGATCATCCGGTTGAGGTCGTTGGCGGTGATGGTCAGGGTAAAGTCGATCGGCGAATTATCTGCCTCACCGCGTTTGGCCGCCGCTTCGTAGACTTTCAGATCGGTGCTTTGCGCGGCGGTGAAGGCGCGGGAGAAATAGCCTTTCATGGTTTCGGTGAACTGCACGCCGAGAGTCGGTGGTGCCACCTGTTTGCGCGGTGCCGACGGCAGCGTGTAGTCGATCTTCCAGCCACGGTCGGCGGCCAGCAGGCCCATGTTGCGTTCACTCACAGCGGAGATGGTCAGCAGCGGATTGACCGCCAGCGAAGTCGGAATCACCGCGCCGTCAGTCACGTAGAGGCTGGCGTAGACATCAGTGCCGTTGGCGCCGCTGAACACCTGGCCCTTGTGATTGACCACGCCTTGCGCGGCGTCCTCGCCCATCACGCAACCGCCCAGCGGATGCACCGAGACGATGCTGTGCTTGAGCAGTTGGGTCCAGATCGGATTCTCGACCCAGACCCCGCCCAGTGCCTTGGTACTCTGGTACAAACGTTCGTTGCCGAGCTTGAAGTTTTCCTGCTCGCCGACACCCGGCCAGTCGATGCGCAACTGGTCCTTGTTGTCGAGAATCATCCGGCCCTGGCCACTGTCGTGGCTCATGATCAGGTAGGTCTGCATATTGTGCAGCGCGCCGTAATAGGGGCCGCGCAGGAAGCTTTCGGCCTCGCGCTCCTTGTAGCCGAGCTTGCCGCTGAAACTGTCGTCCGTGGCCTTGCCGATCAACTCGGCAAACCCGGCCATTGCCGGCACCATCGGCCGGCCGAGGGCGCCGGGGATCGAACCTTCCTCGATGACCATGCGGCTGCGCCAGTCACCGTCGGTGCGCAGGTCGATGATCGAGGTGATGCACGGGCCGACCGGGTGCAGCTCCTTGGCCGAATGCGCGCCGAAGCCGATGCCGTTGATGGTCTGCTCGCAGTTGTGGCCGAAACCGAGGATGTCACCGTTACCGCTCATGTTCTCGCCGAGCTGACCGGACATCACCAGCCCCTTGTCCCGCGAACGCAGCAGGATCTCGGTAGAGCCGAGGGTGCCGGCGGAGACCACGACGATAGCGGCCTTCACGAACAGCGTCGGCGCGTCGAACTTCTCGCGACCGCTGTCGAGGTACTGGAAGTGCACGATCCAGCCATCGCCGTCGCGCTCCAGATGCCGCACCTCAGCCTGGCAGAAAATCTCCGCGCCATGGTTCCAGGCATCCGGCAGATAGTTCATCAGCGTGGTGTTCTTGGCCTTGTTGTTACAGCCCGAGACGCAGTCGCCGCACTGGTTGCACGGCAGTTGCTCGACGCCGACGTGGTTGAGGTTGTTCGGCAGTTTGTCGAAGGTCACGTTGATCGGTGGCTTGTAGAAATGCGCGCCTTGCTTGAGGTAGTCCGCAGACTTTTTGTTGGCGTCGAGCTTGGGCAGGTTCGGTGCGTTGTTCGGGTACGGATTAGGCTTGAGCATTTCCCGGGCACGGGCGTAACCGTCCTTGAGCAGCGTATCGCGATGATCGCGTACCGCCTGCGGCCAGCGTGGATCCTCGAACACCCCGGGTTCCGGCTCCAGGGCAACGTTGGCGTTGATCAGCGATGTACCGCCGAGGCCGCAGCCGACCACCACGTTCTGCTGGGCATTCACATGCAGGTCGAACAGCCCGGTGCGCGAGCCAATGTGGCCGTCCGGGTCATGCACCTGCAACTCTTCGGTCGCGGCGATCATGGTGTTGGGGTATTCACCGGGCTGGATTTCCCGCCCGCGTTCGAGCAGGCACACCTGCTTGCCGGCCCGGGACAGGCGCGACGCAGCAATGCCGCCGCCATAGCCGGAGCCGATGACGATCACGTCGTAGTGTTCCTTGATCTCGCTGATGGGCGTTGCGATGCGTGTCATGAGGGTGTTCCTCTTCTCAGGCAGATGGGGCAACTCTGCGGTTGCCTGCAATCTATGGGCGAACGGGCACCTGGCCTCCGGGTCGAGCCCGGCGACAGCACAGCGGTTAAAGCAGGAGGTCGCTACAGACGAGCGCGTTGATTGGCCGCACGACGTAAGGTGCGCTTGCGTGGCGAGGGGGGATGGCGATGTGGGCGGCTATCCATCATGCGTTCTCCCAGAACCTGATGTGGATAAGTGACGGCTGTCCTTGTGCCATTGCAGTGAAGACAGCGCAGGAATCGAAGTCAAGGCAACGGTTTAGAACTGTATGAAATCTGATCAATTGCGGTTTGGACTATACCGGGCGGGCCTTGCAGGGTTTGGCAAACAAGTTATCCACATAACCGCCCACAGCAATTGGGGGTAACTGTGGATGACTGGAAAAATAACTCGCTGATTTGTGAATAAAAATCGTGACTTATCCAGAATGATGGTTTGCCAGACACATTGGCTATTTTTTGATCAAGTCTTTGTAAGCCACGGTTTTCATGGCTTGTAGAGGATGGCGAACACGTTATCCACAGAAGCACCAACAGAGTTCGGGGGTAACTTCGCGGCGGCTGTGGAAAAGCGCTGAGGGCTGTGTGAAATCGCGGTCTACACGGGGATTATCAGCTTTAAAAGCTTAATCGATCAATTATTGATCAATCCTATACAGGCCACGTTTTATATGGCTTGCAGCGGACAGCGAACATCTTGTCCACAGAAGCGCCAACAGAGATTGGGGGCAACTCTTGGCGTTATGCAGGAGAAAAAGCCCGGAAAAACCGTGACTTAGGCTGGTTGTTTTTTGAGCTGGAGCCTGGAGGGCTTGATTGGCGTGGGGTACAGGGATGGGCGAACACGTTATCCACAGATCCGCCAACAGGGATTGTGGGTAAACACACTGAGATCTGCTGCCCCTTAACCAATGTGGGAGCGGGCTTGCTCGCGAAAGCGGTGGGTCATTCAACTTTGATGCAGCTGAAACGACGCTTTCGCGAGCAAGCCCGCTCCCACAGGGGGTTCAGAGTCTGGAAGAAGGTGTCGCTAGCGAACGACGCCTTCTTCGATCAGGAGTTTGAGGATCGCTTCCGCCCCGGCCTGCGCTGTAACGCCCTTGAGCACTTGTCCACCACCCCCACTGGCCTTGGCCGTCGCCGCTTTCATACGGTCCGCACCGCTTTTGGCCTTGATCACCTTCAAACGTTTCGGCCGTGGCTTGGCCGGTTGCAAGGTGGCAATCGCGAGCAACTCATCGTCCACCACTTCGATGTCTTCAGCCTGCAAAACTCCGCGTCGCGCCGGACCGTAGGCACTCTGTCGAGGTTTGGGCGCGGCGTTATCCACAGTCGCCAGAAACGGCAGCTTCACCTTCAACCGCCGCCGCTGCCCACGGGGCAAGGCTTGCAGCACCAGCGCCGAACCATCATTGATCGACTCGACCTGCGCCAGCCCGACCACCAGCGGCCAGCCCAGCCCTTCGGCGAGCAAGAACGGCAACATGCCCGAGCCTTCGCCGGTTTCCGCCTGACTGCCGGTCAGCACTACCTGGGCGCCGGCATCACGCAGATACGCGGTCAGCGCCGGCAAGGCGTCGGCGCCAGCGGGTTGCTCCAGCACATGCAGCTGTTCCAGGCCCATGCCCAGATAGGCGCGCAGTGCCGGTTCCGCGACATCCCCGGCATGCAGCACTTGCAGGTTATCCCCAGCCAGTTGCAGGCCCAGTTCTACGGCGCGCGCGTCCTGTTCGGCGCGGCGTGGCCGGCCCGAGGTCGGATGGGCACCGATGGAAACCAGACTGATGATCTTTGTGCTCATAACCCGTTCCTTAAGCCGCATCGCGCTTGGCTTCGTTGCGGTAAGCCGCTACCGCCGCGATCAACGCCTGAAGAATTTCCGCGCTCTCGCCAATCACCGACAGGTCGGCGCGTTTGATCATGTCGCAACCGGGGTCGAGGTTGATCGCCACCACCTTGTCACAGGCACCGATGCCCTGCAGGTGCTGGATCGCCCCGGAGATACCCACAGCCACATAAACCCGTGCGGTGACCCAAGTGCCGGACGCGCCGACCTGCCGATCACGGGCCATGAAGCCATCGTCCACCGCCACCCGCGAGGCGCCTTCGGTGGCGCCGAGCGCCGCAGCGGTCTGGTGGAACAGCGCCCAGTCCTTGACCCCGTTGCCGCCAGAGAAAATGAACTCGGCTTCGGCCATCGGAATCGCCGCCGGGTCCACCGCGACCGCGCCAAGATCCTCGATGCGCGACAGGCTGCGCGCCACCGTTGTGGATAACTCCACCGGCAGTGCCTCATGACGGGTTTCGCTGACCGGTTCCGCGCATTCGGCTGCGGCCAGAATCAAGCGTGCGACCGGACGCGCCAGATCTTGCAGGCCCGCGCCAGCGCGACCGATGCATTCCTGATCCTTGACTTGCCAGACCCGCGTTGCCGGCCGTTCGCCCAGTGCCGCGGCAAAACGCCGACCGAGTTCACCGCCACCGCTGCGGCTGTCCGGCAGCAGCCAGTGACGCGGGTTGAACTGGTTATCCACAGCCCGCAAGCCCTGCACCCGTTGCTCCGGTGCATAACCGCTGAATTGGTCGCCCTCCAGTACCAGCAAGCGATCGACGCCGGCCGTGGCGAAGGCGTTCTCTTTGTGTTCGCCAAACACCACCGCCAGCACCGCGCCGTCGTTGCCGGCCAATTGATGAGCCAGGCCCAGCAAGTCGCGGTCGTGGCTGCTCAGGCGGCCGCCGACCATGTCCGGCACCACGCTGATGTAGAACGCCGGGGCTGGCACCTGATGCAGCGGCAACTGCACTTCAACCGTGGCCGAGCGTTTGACCGCCCCGCCCTGTTGCGCGCCGCTGCGGTCGATACGCTTGATGCCGTTGGGGCCGATGAATCCGATGCCGTGCAGGTTCTTGCGGATGACACCATTGGGGCCCATCCAGCTGTGTTGCGCCGGTTGCATCGCCGCGTGCAACGGGTGCAGGCGGTTACGCGCAATCCATTCGGCGCGCGGGTCGCGGCGGATAATGTCGCTCATCAGTGGGCCTCCGCAGGTTCACGTTTGGCCGGTGCAGTCGGCTTGTTCGGCGCGGCGTCTTCGAGCAGCGCGTCGGCCACCAGCTCGGCGATGTCCTTGATCAGCGGACGCGGTTCGACCACGCCCTCGAGCATCGCAGTGCACTGTGGACAACCTACTGCCACCAGCTCGGCGCCGGTCTCGCGGATATCATCCATGCGCATGTCGGGGATCCGCTGCTTGCCGGGAATGTCGGTGATCGGCGCACCGCCACCGCCGCCGCAGCAGCGCGAACGGAAGCCGGAACGTTGCATCTCTTTGACCTCGATGCCGAGGGCGCGCAGCACTTCGCGCGGTGCCTCGTACTCGCCGTTGTAGCGACCGAGGTAGCACGGATCGTGGTAGGTCACGCTGTTGCCTTTGTGCTGACCGAGATTGAGCGCACCGGCCTGAATGATTTCCGCCATGTAGGTGCTGTGGTGCTGCACCAGGTAGTTGCCGTCGAACGCGCCGTACTCGTTTTTCAGCACATGGAAGCTATGCGGATCGCAGGTGACGATGCGGTTGAAGCTGTATTTGGCCAGGGTCTGGATATTGCGTTTGGCGAGCAGCTGGAAGGTCGCTTCGTCGCCTAAACGCCGGGCCACATCACCGCTGTCACGTTCTTCGAGGCCGAGCACCGCAAAGTCGACCTTCGCGGCTTTCAGCACTTTGACGAACGCACGCAAGGTGCGCTGGTTGCGCATGTCGAAGGCACCGTCGCCGACCCAGAACAGCACGTCGGTGGATTTCTTCTCGCTGAGCAGATTGAGGTTCAGATCCGCCGCCCAGTTCATCCGCCCGCCCGGGGCGAAACCGCCGGGGTTATCGGTAGCGATCAGGTTTTCCAGGACTTCGGCGCCCTTGTTCGGGGTCGAACCTTTTTCCAGAGTCAGGTGGCGGCGCATGTCGACGATGGCGTCGACGTGCTCGATCATCATCGGGCACTCCTCGACGCAGGCGCGGCAGGTGGTGCACGACCACAGGGTTTCGGCATCGACCAGACCATTGACGATAGGTTGATGCGGATTGCCGCTGTGCTCACCGATTGGCTTGCCCGGATAAGGGCTACCGGCAAACTTCGCGTCAGTGCCGCCAGCGAGGCCGACGACCATGTCCTGAATCAGCTTTTTCGGGTTCAGCGGCTGGCCGGCAGCGAAGGCCGGGCACGCCGCTTCGCACTTGCCGCACTGCACGCAGGCGTCAAAACCGAGCAACTGGTTCCAGGTGAAATCCTTGGGTTTTTCCACGCCGAGCGGCGCGCTTGGATCATTCAGATCCAGCGGTTTCAAACCGGTGGAACGACCGCCGCCAAAGCGCTCGGCGCGGCGGTGCCAAGCCAGGTGCAGGGCGCCGGCGAAGGCGTGCTTCATCGGCCCGCCCCAAGTCATGCCGAAGAGCAGCTCCGACACGCCCCACAAAACGCCGAGCCCGAGAATCGCCGCCAGCAGCCAGCCGCCGAAGTTCTCCGGGAGAATTCCGGCCACCGGCAGGGTCACCAGGAAGAACGAGGCGGAGAAAGCCAGCAGGCTTTTCGGCAGGCGCATCCACGGGCCTTTCGACAACCGTGCCGGCGGATTGAGCCGGCGCCGATAAACGAAGAGCGCACCGACGAACATCACCGCCGTCATCAACAGCAGCGCATAGCCGAGGATGCGGTTATGCAGGCCGAAACCGTGCACCAGAATCGCCAGCACGATCGACGCTACCGCACCACCGGCCGTGGCGACGTGGGTGTTGGCGATGTATTTGTCCCGCGCCACCACGTGGTGCAAGTCGACCATGTAACGCTTGGGCATGGCCAACAGGCCGCCGATCAGATCGACCTTCGAGGCCCGGCCCCGACGCCACATGGCCACCCGCCGCAACGCACCCAGCACCGCAAGGGCCAGGGCTGCGAACAACAGGATTGGAAGAAGGGTGTTCAACATGGTGAAGCTCCCACCAGTACAGCCTAGAGAAACACGGTCCGCTTTACTGTGGGAGCGAGCCTGCTCGCGAAAGCGCTGGGTCAGTCGACATCATCGTCAACTGACAGATTGCATTCGCGAGCAGGCTCGCTCCCACAGGGTTTGGTGCAAGTCTTAGAAGTCTTTGCAAAGGCGCAACGCGTCGTAGATCGCAGCATGGGTATTACGCTGCGCCACGCAGTCGCCGATGCGGAACAGCAAGTAGCCGTCGCCGGTTTCGCTCAGCGAAGGTTGCGGCTGGATCGCGAACAACGCTTCGACGTCGATCTGGCCCTTGTTGCGCGAACCCTCTTTGAGCGCGTAGTAGATTTCCTCATCCGGACGCACGCCGTTTTCCACCACCACCTGATCGACCACCCGCTCCTCTTTGGCGCCGGTGTATTCGTTCTCCAGCACCGCCACCAGTTTGTCGCCTTCGCGGTAGACCTTTTCCAGCATCATGTCGCCGGTCATGATCACTTCTTTCGGGTACATGCTGCGGTAGTAAGTCGGGAACGATGTACCGCCGATGGCCACGCCCGGTTTGATGTCGTCGGTGACGATCTCGACCTGGCTGCCCTTGTCAGCGAGGAAGTCGGCGACCGACATCCCGGTGAACTCGCAAATGGTGTCGTAGACCAGCACGTTCTTGCCCGGCGCGACCTTGCCGTCGAGCACGTCCCAGCTGCTGACCACCAAGCCTTCGGCGGCGCCCCAGTGTTCGTTCTGCTCAAGGAACGGATGCCCACCGACCGCCAGCACCACCACGTCCGGACGCAGATCGAGGATGGTTGCCGCATCGGCCGCAGTGCCCAGACGCAGGTCGACTTTCAGCCGCGCCAGCTCCAGCTGGAACCAGCGGGTGATGCCGGCGATCTGGTCACGTTGCGGCGCTTTCGACGCGGTGGTGATCTGCCCACCGATGAATTCTTTCTTCTCGAACAGGGTCACGTCGTGGCCACGCTCGGCAGAGACGCGTGCTGCTTCCATCCCGGCCGGGCCGGCACCAACGATCACCACTTTGCGTTTGACGCCTGTGGACTTCTCGATGATGTGCGGCACGCCCATGTATTCACGAGAGGTCGCGGCGTTCTGGATGCACAGCACGTCCAGACCTTGATACTGACGATCGATGCAGTAGTTGGCGCCGACGCACTGTTTGATCTGGTCGATCTGGCCCATCTTGATCTTGGCGATCAGGTGCGGGTCGGCGATGTGCGCGCGGGTCATGCCGACCATGTCGACGTAACCGCCTTCAAGGATGCGCGTGGCCTGGTTCGGGTCCTTGATGTTCTGCGCGTGCAGCACCGGCACCTTGACCACTTCCTTGATTCCGGCCGCCAGGTGCAGGAACGGCTCCGGCGGATAGCTCATGTTCGGAATCACGTTGGCCAGGGTGTTGTGGGTGTCGCAACCCGAGCCGACGACGCCGATGAAATCGAGCATGCCGGTGTCGTCGTAATACTTGGCGATTTGCTTCATGTCCTCGTGGGACAAACCATCCGGGTGGAACTCGTCACCGCAGATACGCATGCCCACGCAGAAGTCGTCACCGACCTCGGCGCGCACGGCTTTCAGCACTTCCAGGCCGAATTTCATGCGACCTTCGAAGCTGCCACCCCATTCATCGGTACGCTTGTTGACGCGCGGGCTCCAGAACTGGTCGATCATGTGCTGGTGCACGGCCGACAGCTCGACGCCGTCCAGGCCACCGGCCTTGGCGCGGCGCGCCGCCTGGGCGTAGTTGCCGATCACCCGCCAGATCTCTTCCGGCTCGATGGTCTTGCAGGTCGCACGGTGCACGGGTTCACGGATACCCGACGGCGACATCAGGGTCGGCCAGTGGAAACCATCCCAACGCGAGCGTCGGCCCATGTGGGTAATCTGGATCATGATCTTGGCGCCATGCTTGTGCATGGCGTCGGCCAGGTTCTGGAAGTGCGGAATGATCCGGTCGGTGGACAGGTTGACCGAACTCCACCATTGCTGCGGACTGTCGATGGCGACCACCGACGAACCGCCGCAGATCGCCAGGCCAATGCCGCCCTTGGCTTTCTCTTCGTAGTATTTGACGTAGCGCTCGGTGGTCATGCCACCGTCGGTCGCGTAGACCTCGGCGTGCGCGGTGCTGAGCACGCGGTTGCGGATGGTCAGTTTGCCGATCTGGATCGGCTGGAACATTGCTTCGAAAGCCATGGCGGGTTCCTCGACTTACAACGGCTTGACGGTGAACAGGCCGTCGTCGTGGCCTTCTTCGGAGCCACCGTAGACTTGCTCGGCAACCGTACGAATCTTGCTGCCGCGAGCGGCGAGGATCTGGTCCATGGCGCCGGCAAACCAGCCGGTGAACATGTAGTCAACCTTGCGCCCGACCTTGCCGTAGACGTAGACGAACGCGGAGTGTTCGAGCTTGACGCTGGCGGTGCCTTTGTCGAGGTCGATGTCCTGAATCTTGAACAGGCCCCAGCCGCGTTGCGACAGGCGCTTCATGTAGTGCTCGAACACCGCGACGCCTTCCAGGCCGTGGCACTCGGCTTCTTTCTCACACCAGTGCCAGGCGGACTTGTAGCCGGCCTTGTAGAGGATTTCGGCATAGGCGTCGGCGCCCAGCACTTCCTCGATACCCATGTGGTTGTTGACGAAGAAGTGACGCGGCACGTAGAGCATCGGCAGGGCGTCGGAGGTCCAGACACCGGTCTCGCTGTCGACTTCGATTGGCAATTGCGGGGCGATCTTGGCCATGGAAACTTAACTCCAGAAAATTCGTGGTTGGTGCCGAGCGAAGCTTTTGCTTTGCTCTTATAAACAAGCCGTATGAATGACTTTGGAGCCGTAGCGAGCACGTCGAGAGCAAGGAAGGACCGGAGCGACAAGCGAGACAGTACGGGACGTACGGCGAGTTTGGCGCGAGGACCTGACGCAGCTATCGGCGAGCGGAGTAGGCTCCAGAGTTATTCATTCGCCCCAGACGTCTTTGAGGACGTTCACCCAGTTCTCGCCCATGATCTTGCGCACCACACGCTCGGAGTGGCCGCGCTTGAGCAGGGTTTCGGTCAGGTTCGGGAACTCGCCGACGGTGCGGATGCCCAGCGGATTGATGATCTTGCCGAAGCTGGTCAGACGACGGGCGTAGCCCTTGTCGTGGGTCAGGTATTCGAAGAAGTCCTGGCCGTGCCCCTGGGTGAAGTCGGTGCCGATGCCGATGGCGTCTTCGCCGACGATGTTCATGGTGTATTCGATGGCTTCGGCGTAATCGTCGATGGTCGAATCGATGCCCTTGGCGAGGAATGGCGCGAACATGGTCACGCCAACAAAACCGCCGTGGTCAGCAATGAACTTCAGTTCAGCATCGGACTTGTTGCGTGGGTGCTCTTTCAGACCCGACGGCAGGCAGTGGGAATAGCAGACCGGTTTTTTCGATTCGAGGATGACTTCTTCGGACGTCTTGGAACCGACGTGGGACAGGTCGCACATGACGCCGACGCGGTTCATCTCGGCGACGATTTCGCGACCGAAGCCCGACAGGCCGCCGTCACGCTCGTAGCAGCCGGTGCCGACCAGGTTCTGGGTGTTGTAGCACATCTGCACGATGCCGACGCCGAGCTGCTTGAACACCTCGACATAGCCGATCTGGTCTTCGAAGGCGTGGGCATTCTGGAAGCCGAAAAGGATGCCGGTCTTGCCCTGCTCCTTGGCGCGACGGATGTCGGCGGTGGTGCGCACCGGCATCACCAGGTCACTGTTTTCGCGGATCAGCTTCTGGCTGGCGGCAATATTGTTCACGGTCGCCTGAAAGCCTTCCCACACCGACACAGTGCAGTTGGCCGCCGTCAGACCGCCCTTGCGCATGTCTTCGAACAGCTCGCGGTTCCATTTGGCAATGATCAGACCGTCGATAACGATGCTGTCGGCGTGTAATTCGGCTGGGCTCATCAGGCGTCCCCTTATTGGCGATTCATGCGCCGAATCGTCTGCCGGCGCTTTGGGGCCAGCATATGCCTCGGTGCCGGGGCGACCGGGTGCAAAAACGACAGGGGAATTGCCGAAAGCGTCAATCCGCGACAAAGGGTCGCCAGGCGCTCCGATCAGCTACCTGTTCAAGCCCGCACGCTTGAGCCAGAATCTGGCGCATCTTGGATACATCACTGGATTAGAGCGGCGACAACCATGAAATCGATCTTCCTGGCTTTGGCACTGATGGCGACCGGCGTACACGCCGCCGAAGAGACCGACAACAACCCGTGCGACGCGGTGGAAAACGACGTCCAGACCCTGGAATGCTCGACCTACAGCCGCAGCACCGCCGAAGACCTGCTCAAGGACAACTACGCCAGCCTAAACGAGCGCATGCAGACCACCTACGGCAAAAACGCCGCGCAACTGGCCGACATCACCGCCAAACTCAAAACCGCCCAGCAACAATGGCTGAAAACCCGCGACGCCGATTGCGCCGTGGAAGCCTTCCCGGCCACCGAAGGCAGCAAAGCGTTCAAGATTGCGCAGAATGACTGTGTGGCGCGGATGAGTGACGAACGGTCGGAGTTTTTGGAGTCGATTGGGCAGGAGTGATCCTGAATGTTCCGCTGAAAGCTGGAACTGCCTCCAGCTTTCAGCCGCACTATCCCCTCTTCCTACAAAGTACTCCGACCTCGCCTACACAAATTTCTTGAACGCCCGAAGCTGCGGGCCTTTCACGCAACATGCTGTCAACGATTGTTGATTGGCCTCCGAAGAAACATAAGCAAAGATTCGCGAATCTTATAAAAGACTTATATTCTTCCATGAACAGCATCCACTGGACGCGAAAGGCCGTTAAGCAACTCTTGAAATTGCACACCGTTCATCAGGTAAAGGTTCGAGATGCCGTTACGTCGCTCGCCGACATGCCTGATGTGGGCAATGTCAAAGCACTGATTGGCCATGACTACGCCTACCGCCTGCGCGTCGGCAATTATCGAGTCATGTTTGACTGGGATGGCGCAATCAAAGTGATCAATATTCAAGAGGTCAAGAAACGCGATGAACGCACCTACTGACATCCAAATCATCAACGACGCTGAAGGCAACCCAGCCTTCGTCGTCATCCCTTACGCGCAGTACATTGCGCAGAAAAAGCAGCCCGACCTGATTCCCCATGAAGTCGTCAGTCGGATGGTCGACGGGGCGACACCGATCCGTGCCTGGCGTGAATATCTCAACTTGACTCAGGAAGAAGTCGCCAAACGCATGGGTATTTCACAACCGGCGTTTGCTCAGCAGGAAACAGTCGCCAAGCCTCGCAAGGCCACACGCGAGAAAATTGCCGCAGCGTTCGGCATCACCGCCAATCAGCTTGAGTTGTAGGCTGCCCTCTTTATTCAAAGGAATTCCCATGAACATCTGCGGCATCGAAATCAAAGGCAGCGAAGCGATCATCGCCGTGGCCTCCCTTGACGGGGCAACGCTGAGCCATGTGGCGCTCAACACCAAGAAAATCGCCCTCGACGATGATGACGAGGCAGCCAACGTCAAACGCTTCGCGGCGCAGGTCGCTTCGTTTGTGCGCGAGCATTCGATTGACCGGATTGCGATCAAGAAGCGCAGCAAGAAGGGTGAGTTTGCCGGTGGGCCGACCACGTTCAAGATCGAAGGTGTGTTTCAGTTGCTGGAGGGGTGCGAGGTAACGCTATTGTCGCCGCAGACGATCAATGCGCAGGCCAAGAAGCACAACTTTGAGCTGCCGGGGACGTTGAACAAGTATCAGCATGAGGCTTACAAGGCGGCGTGTTCGGCGTTGGTGAAGAAGTAACCTTTTCTTCAGACACTGAAGATCAAAAATGTGGGAGCGGGCTTGCTCGCGAATGCGGTGGATCAGTCAACTCATGTTTCGACTGACACTCCGCTTTCGCGAGCAAGCCCGCCCCCACATTGGTTTTGTGTGCATCCATTCAAGCTTGGGCGGTACGCCGGTCTTCGCGGGGGCAGCGAGCGAACCTCGCTCGATAGCTGCGGGTGAAATACGACGGTGATTCAAAGCCGCAGGCGATGCTGACTTCGAGCACGCTCATATCGGTCTGGCGCAACAGCTGCCGGGCCTTTTCCAATCGCAGACGCAGATAAAAATTGCTCGGCGTATCGTTCAGATGCAGCCGAAACAAGCGCTCCAGCTGCCGCCGCGTGACCTTGATCGATTCCGCCAGTTGCAGCGTGGTCAGCGGTGGTTCGCTGTGTTGCTCCATCTCGCCAATCACTTGCACCAACTTCTTGTTGCTGATGCCGTAGCGCGTGGCGACTTCCATGCGCTGGTGGTCCTTGCGCGGACGAATCCGCCCCAGCACGAATTGTTCGCTGACCTGAATCGCCAGTTGCGGGCCGTGGGCCTGGGCGATCAGATCAAGCATCAGATCGATAGACGCCGTGCCGCCCGCCGAGGTGATGCGCCGCCGGTCAATCTCGAACAGTTCCTGAGTCACGCTGAGCTGTGGATAAGATTCCTTGAACGCATCGATGGCTTCCCAGTGCAGGGTCAGGCGATGGCCGTCAAGCAGGCCGGCCTCCGCGAGGACGAAGCTGCCGGTGTCGATAGCGCCAAGGGTCACGCCTTCGTTGTCCAGGCGGCGCAGCCAGTGCTCAAGGGTTGGCGTGGCGAACTTCAGCGGTTCGAATCCGGCCACCACTAACAGCGTCGCACCTTTCTTCAGCGGCTCCAGCGCCGCGTCGGCGTTGACCGACATGCCATTGCTCGCCAGCACTGCCCCGCCATCGGCGCTGAGCACGTGCCAGCGGTACAGCTCGCCACGAAAACGGTTGGCTACCCGCAGCGGTTCGATCGCGGAGATAAAGCCGATGGCGGAAAACCCCGGCATCAGCAGAAAGTAGAAATCCTGGGACATGGGCGCACTCGGTTAGCGGGTAGCGTGGATCGTTGATACGCCGATTGTCGTCAGCGTTCAAGCGCACAGGTCGCTACAGTGCAAGAGCCAGTCGCCGCAGTGCGCTTTCAAAGGCCTACAGCTGCGTAACTTTGCATCACCGGCACGCCAGATGCCGGAACTCACAATAACGACCTGCCGAGGAACCCGACATGAAACGACTGATCAGCAGCTGTGTTCTTGCACTCAGCGGTACCGCTTTCTTGAGCGCCAGCGTCATGGCGGCCGAACCTGCGTCGTGCCAGAACGTGCGCATGGGCGTCGTCAACTGGACCGACGTGATCGCCACCAGTGCCATGACCCAAGTGCTGCTCGATGGCCTCGGCTACAACACCAAACAGACCAGCGCGTCCCAGCAAATCATCTTCGCCGGGATCCGCGATCAGCGGCTGGACCTGTTCCTCGGTTACTGGAACCCGCTGATGACCCAGACCATCACCCCGTTCGTCGATGCCAACCAGGTCAAAGTCCTGCCGGCACCAAGCCTGAAGGACGCCCGCGCCACCCTCGCGGTGCCGACCTATCTGGCGGACAAGGGCCTGAAAACCTTCGCCGACATCGCCAAATTCGAGAAGGAGCTGGGCGGCAAGATCTACGGCATCGAGCCGGGTTCGGGCGCCAACACGCAGATCAAGGCGATGATCGCCAAGAACCAGTTCGGCCTCGGCAAATTCCAGCTGGTCGAGTCCAGCGAAGCCGGGATGCTCGCCGCCGTCGATCGCGCCGTGCGCCGCAAGGAAGCCGTGGTGTTCTTCGGCTGGGCGCCGCACCCGATGAACGTCAACGTGCAGATGACTTATCTCACCGGCAGCGAGGACGCCCTCGGCCCGAACGAAGGCATGGCCACGGTATGGACGGTCACCGCGCCGAAATACGCTGAACAGTGCCCGAACATCGGTCGGCTGCTGAGCAACCTGACGTTCACCGCCGAAGACGAGAGCCGGATGATGCAGCCACTGCTCGATCACAAGGACGCCTTCGAGTCGGCCAAGCAATGGCTCAAGGATCACCCCGAAGACAAGCAGCGCTGGCTGGAAGGTGTGACCACCTTCGACGGCAAACCGGCCGCTGAAAATCTGCAACTGACCAGTAAATAACCCCCGTTTGAAAAGCCCTCACCCTAACCCTCTCCCCAGGGAGAGGGGACTGACCGACGCTTCGCAGCCCGAGAAAGGGCTGCGAACAGACTCAACACGCCTGAAGGAAACCGCACCATGAACCACGACGTCATCATCACCTGCGCACTTACCGGTGCTGGCGACACGACCGCCAAGAGCCCCCACGTGCCGGTCACCCCGAAACAGATCGCCGCGGCTGCGGTGGAAGCGGCCAAGGCCGGCGCCACCGTCGTCCATTGCCATGTGCGCGACCCGCAGACCGGCAAGTTCAGCCGTGACGTGGCGCTGTATCGCGAAGTGATGGAGCGCATCCGTGAGGCCGACGTCGACATCATCGTCAACCTCACCGCCGGCATGGGCGGCGACCTCGAAATCGGCGCTGGCGAGCACCCGATGGAGTTCGGCCCGAACACCGACCTGGTCGGCCCGCTGACCCGTCTGGCCCACGTTGAAGAGTTGCTGCCGGAAATCTGCACCCTCGATTGCGGCACGCTGAACTTCGGCGACGGCGACACCATTTATGTCTCGACCCCGGCGCAACTGCGCGCCGGCGCCAAGCGCATCACCGAGCTGGGGGTGAAGGCCGAACTGGAGATTTTCGACACCGGCCACCTGTGGTTTGCCAAGCAGATGATCAAGGAAGGTTTGCTCGACAACCCGCTGTTCCAGCTGTGCCTGGGCATCCCGTGGGGCGCGCCGGCCGACACCACCACCATGAAAGCCATGGTCGACAACCTGCCTGCCGATGCGGTGTGGGCAGGGTTCGGCATCGGCCGCATGCAGATGCCGATGGCCGCGCAAGCGGTGCTGCTCGGCGGCAACGTGCGGGTTGGTCTGGAAGACAACCTGTGGCTGGACAAGGGCGTGCTGGCGACCAACGGTCAACTGGTCGAACGCGCCAACGAGATCCTCAGCCGCCTCGGCGCCCGCGTGCTGACCCCAGCCGAGGGGCGCAAGAAGATGGGCCTGACCCAGCGCGGCTGAATCTCAGCTCCAAAAATGGTGCTCTGACCGCACCCCAATTTCACCTGTAGGAGCTGCCGCAGGCTGCGATCTTTTGATCTTGCTTCAAACAACCAAAATCAAAAGATCGCAGCCTGCGGCAGCTCCTACAGGAAACACCTTTTTCAGGGAGTCTCTAATGAGCTTTATCACCGACATCAAAACCTTCGCCGCCCTCGGCAGCGGTGTCATCGGCAGCGGCTGGGTCGCGCGTGCCCTCGCCCATGGCCTCGACGTGGTGGCCTGGGACCCGGCGCCCGGCGCTGAAGCTGCGCTGCGCAAACGCGTGGCGAATGCCTGGGGTGCGCTGGAGAAAAACGGTCTGGCACCCGGCGCCTCGCAGGATCGTTTGCGCTTTGTCGCGACCATCGAAGAATGCGTGCGCGATGCCGATTTCATTCAGGAAAGTGCCCCGGAACGCCTCGAGCTGAAACTCGATCTGCACAGCAAAATCAGCGCAGCGGCCAAGCCTGATGCCTTGATCGGATCGAGCACTTCCGGCCTGTTGCCGAGCGAATTCTACGAGAGCTCGACCCACCCTGAACGCTGCGTGGTCGGGCACCCGTTTAACCCGGTTTACCTGCTGCCGCTGGTGGAAGTGGTCGGCGGCAAGAACACCGCGCCCGAGGCCGTGCAAGCGGCGATGAAAGTCTACGAATCCCTCGGCATGCGCCCGCTGCATGTGCGCAAGGAAGTGCCGGGATTCATCGCTGACCGTCTGCTCGAAGCGCTGTGGCGCGAGGCGCTGCACCTGGTCAACGACGGCGTGGCGACCACTGGCGAGATCGACGACGCGATCCGTTTTGGCGCCGGTCTGCGCTGGTCGTTCATGGGCACGTTCCTGACCTATACGCTGGCCGGCGGTGACGCGGGGATGCGTCACTTCATGTCGCAGTTCGGCCCCGCGTTGCAGTTGCCGTGGACTTATCTGCCGGCACCGGAACTGACCGACAAGCTGATCGACGATGTGGTCGATGGCACCAGCGATCAGCTTGGCCGCCACAGCATTTCAGCACTGGAGCGCTATCGTGATGACTGCCTGCTGGCGGTGCTGGAGGCGGTGAAGACCACCAAGGAAAAGCACGGGATGAGTTTCAGCGAGTGATCCTTGCTCAGCAGTTCCGGCCCCTTCGCGAGCAAGCCCGCTCCCACAGGTGACCGCATTCCAATGTGGGAGCGGGCTTGCTCGCGAAGACGGCAGCCCAGTCACTATTAATGTTGGATCTGACACCATGCCCACTCTCACCACCTACCAAACCACCATAATCCCCGACTGGGTCGACTACAACGGCCATCTGCGCGACGCCTTCTACCTGCTGATTTTCAGCTACGCCACCGACGCGCTGATGGACCGTCTCGGCATGGACAGCAACAACCGCGAAGCCAGCGGCCACTCGTTGTTCACCCTCGAACTGCATCTGAATTATCTGCACGAAGTGAAGCTCGGCGCCGAGGTCGAGGTGCGCACGCAAATCATCGGCCACGACAGCAAACGCCTGCACCTCTATCACAGCCTGCACCTGGCCGGCGACGACAAGGAACTGGCCGGTAACGAGCAGATGCTGTTGCACGTCGATCTCGCCGGCCCACGTTCCGCGCCGTTCACCCCGGACACCTTGAGCCGCCTGCAAGCCATCGCCGCCGAGCAAGTCGATCTGCCCGCCCCGGCTTACATCGGCCGTGTCATCGCTCTGCCACCCGCCCGTTAATCCCTCCCACGCAAGGAGCCGCCATGCACACCGCTGCCGCTGTTGCCGATTTCCGTACTTATCCGTTGATCAGCGCGCTGAGCGGCGTGCAGAACCTGGCGGATCGCGTGTCGATTGCCTGGGCCGACGGCCGCGTCAGCCCGTTCCATCACGTCTGGTTGCGAGATAACTGCCCGTGCGAGCAGTGCGTCTACAACGTTACCCGCGAGCAGGTATTCGAGATCGTCGATGCTGCGCCGGATCTCGTCCCCGCCAACGCGCACATCGACAGCGACGGCTGTCTGCGGATCGACTGGCAGGACGGCCATCGCAGTCGCTTCGATCCGGGCTGGCTGCGTGCGCACGCCTATGACGACGAGTCCCGCGCCGAACGTCTGGCCGCCAAACCCAAGGCTTACCTGTGGCGCAGCGATTTGCAGCTACCGGTATTCGAATATTCAGCGCTGATAAACGACAACGGCGCGCTGCTGCAATGGTTGATCGCGATACGCGACATCGGCCTGACCCAAGTGCGCGGCGTGCCCACCGAGCCGGGTTCACTGAAGCTGATCGCGCAGCGCATTTCGTTCATCCGCGAGAGCAACTTCGGCGTGCTGTTCAACGTGCAGTCCAAGGCCGATGCCGACAGCAACGCCTACACCGCTTTCAACCTGCCGTTGCACACCGACTTGCCGACTCGCGAACTGCAACCGGGTCTGCAATTTCTGCATTGCCTGGTGAATGATGCCGAGGGTGGCGAGAGTATTTTTGTCGACGGTTTTGCGATTGCCGACGCGTTGCGTCAGGAAGCACCGGAGCTGTTCCAGGCGCTGTGCGAAATCCCCGTGGAGTTTCGCAATAAGGACCGCCACAGCGACTATCGTTGCCTGGCGCCGATCATTGCGCTGGATGCGCTGGGCCGGGTCGCGGAGGTGCGCATGGCGAACTTTTTGCGCGGCGCATTCGATACATCGGTGGAGCAAATGCCGCTGCTGTACCGGGCCTATCGGCGCTTGATCGCCATGACCCGTGAGCCACGTTTTCGCCTGATGCAGCGACTCAATCCGGGTGAACTGTGGTGCTTCGATAATCGCCGCACGCTGCATGCGCGCAATGCGTTTGACCCGGCCACCGGGGCGCGGCATTTCCAGGGTTGCTACATCGATCGGGATGAGTTGTTGTCGCGGATTCTGGTGTTGCAACGGTAAACCGCGTCATCGTTCTTCGCGAGCCTGCTCGCGAAGGCGTCAGCGCCAACCACACCCCTCTCCCGGATTCACAGGCAAAAAAAGCCCCGATACAAGCCGTGACAGGATCGGGGCAGAGGGTACTGTTGAGGAGCTGCCAGTCGAGGGTGACCAAACCGTCTGTAGCGAGCTGAGGTCAGTGTGCCGACTCCCCTTGGCACTGAGTTAGCCGAAAACGACCTGTTCATAGCCGTCGCGGCCACTGCGACAAATCGCCCTTGCCGTGCCTCCACATGCCCACCAGAATCGAGTCACGACCTCCGTTGCCGAAGAAGGAAGCGCGCCATGATGTATGCCGATTTGATCGATCAGGAAGACTTGTTGGGCCAGCTCAAGGCATTGGGTTTTCAAGTGCCGAGCGGTTCGACCGCCGAGCAGGCCTGTGAGTGTGCTGTGCGTGGTCTGGACAATGTTCGCGCGTTTGAATTGCGCAAGATGGTCAAGGACATGTACACCAGCGGCGCCAGTATCCAGCCTGCGGTGCGCCAGGCGATCGACAAACAGTTGTTGCCGGCGTTGGCGGATTACCAGCAAAGCCATAGCGCCTGATAAATCCATTCGCGAGCAGGCTCGCTCCCACATTTGAAATGCATTCCAGGTGGGAGCGAGCCTGCTCGCGAAGAACGATGACTCGGTCTACAGCCTTACGCTGGCAAACGTCGACTCATTACGCGCCTGACTCAACGCCGACATCGGTCCCGATAGCGGCGACATCACGATCGCCTGCGGCAGCGGCAGCATCGCCACTTGCTGGGTGGTGTTGGAGCCTACGCGTTCGTCACGCGGCGGAATGCCGAAGTATTCGCGGTAGCACTTGGAGAAGTGCGGCGTCGAGACGAAACCACACACCGACGCGACTTCGATGATCGACATCGGCGTTTGCTTGAGCAATTGCCGCGCGCGGATCAGGCGCAGCTTCAAGTAGTAGCGCGACGGCGAGCAGTGCAGGTATTTCTGGAACAGCCGCTCCAGCTGTCGACGCGACACGGCGACGTACACCGCCAGTTCGTCGAGGTCGATCGGCTCTTCCAGATTGGCTTCCATCAGCGCGACGATTTCCTGCAGCTTCGGCTGGTTGGTGCCGAGCATATGCTTGAGCGGCACACGCTGATGATCCTGCTCGTTGCGGATGCGTTCGTAGACGAACATTTCCGAGATCGCGGCGGACAGTTCGCGACCGTGATCGCGGCTGATCAGGTGCAACATCATGTCCAGTGGCGCGGTGCCGCCGGAACTGGTGAAACGGTTACGGTCGAGGGTGAACAGACGGGTGCTCATCGCCACGCGCGGGAATGCTTCCTGCATCGCCGCCAGACATTCCCAGTGCACACTGCAATCGAAACCGTCGAGCAGACCGGCGCAAGCCAAAGCCCAACTGCCGGTGCACACTGCGCCCAGACGCTTGGACTGACGCGCCTGGCTCTGCAGCCATGACACGTGTTCACGGGTCACGGTGCGTTGAATGCCGATCCCGCCGCAGACGATCACGGTGTCCAGGGGCGGAGCTTTGTGCATGGAGGCATCGGGGGTGATTTGCAGACCGTCACTGGCCCACACCTGACCGCCATCGACGGTCAGTGTGCTCCAGCGATACAGCTCACGACCGGACAATTGGTTGGCCATGCGCAGGGGCTCGACTGCGGAGGCCAGAGAAATCAGCGTGAAATTGTCCAGCAGCAGAAAGCCGATGGATTGAGGCGCACGGTTCTGGGGTTGGGCCCCGGAGTTGAACGACGTCATCGCGGTATCTCCTCACACAAAGCGGGTGATGGCCTCAGGCGGAGGCTCTTGTTATTGCCGGCGTTCTCGCGTGGGAGACGGGCTTTGTTATGACAGAGCAATTGCCATGCCTAAAATTGAATGGCTGTTCAATAACTCCTGAAAACGACGTCGCGACGTGTCTATTCAAGACGTCGGACACACGGTGTTTCGAAGTGCCATCAGCGGCGCCGAGAGCCCTGCCCCGCTGCCCGTGAGCAGATCGGTAGCACTTGTGGGAACGGGCTTGCGCGCAGTTGTTTCAGAGTGTCACCGCAAGCACGGGTGACGGACGGCAGGGAGTGCGAATGGCGCACTGCGAGTGGGAAAAGCTCTTATCTGATTACGACGCGCTAAAAGGTGGCGCCTGCGGTTATGTGTGTTCCGTTAGCGAGCAGTTTTGACTGGTCTGGCCCCTTCGCGAGCAGGCTCGCTCCCACATTTGGAATGCATGCTCCTGTGGGAGCGAGCCTGCTCGCGAAGAACTCACCTTGGTGTCACTGACTCAGCACTCAACCGCGCTAACGGCCAAACCACCCCGCGAGGTCTCTTTATATTTGTCATGCATATCGGCGCCGGTATCACGCATGGTGCGGATCACCCGGTCCAGCGAGATGAAGTGCTGACCATCACCACGCAGGGCCATCTGCGCCGCGTTGATCGCTTTCACCGCAGCAATCGCATTGCGCTCGATGCACGGCACCTGCACCAGCCCACCCACCGGATCGCAGGTCAGGCCGAGGTTATGTTCCAGGCCGATTTCCGCCGCGTTGCACAATTGCTCCGGAGTGGCACCGAGGATCTCCGCCAGTCCCGCCGCCGCCATCGCGCAGGCCGAACCAACCTCGCCCTGGCAGCCGACTTCGGCACCGGAGATCGAGGCGTTCTTCTTGCACAGAATCCCCACCGCCGCCGCGCCCAGGAAGTAATCGACCACATTGGCGTCGGTGACCGCTTCGCTGAACTTCATAAAGTAGTGCAACACCGCCGGGATGATCCCCGCCGCGCCATTGGTCGGCGCCGTGACCATGCGCCCGCCGGCAGCGTTTTCTTCATTGACCGCGAGGGCATACAGGTTGACCCACTCCATGGCACTGAGGGTCGAGCCGATCACGTTGGGCTTGTTCAACTCCTGCAGGCTGCGATGCAACTTGGCCGCGCGCCGGCGCACATTGAGACCGCCGGGAAGGATGCCTTCGTGCTTGAGGCCCTGCTCGACGCAATCCTGCATCGCCCGCCACAGCTTCATCAGCCCGGCACGGATTTCCTCTTCGCTGCGCCAGACCTTTTCGTTGGCCATCATCAGTTCGGCGACACGCAGGTTGTTCTTTTGGCACAGCTGCAGCAGTTCCACCGCGCTGGAAAAGTCGTAAGGCAATTCGGTGCGATCCAGATCGACCACACCGCTGGATGCCTGCGCCTGATCCACGACAAAGCCGCCACCGACCGAATAATAGGTGTCGCGATGAATCTCCCCATGATCGCCTTCGGCAATCAGGGTCATGGCGTTGGGGTGGAACGGCAGGTTTTCGTCGATCAGGCGCATGTCGCGGGCCCAGACAAACGGCACCGACAGGCGACCATCCAATAACAGCGTGTGAGTTTCACGCAGCGCCTGAATGCGCGGGCCGATCTGCGACGGGTCGATTGCGTCCGGCCACTCGCCCATCAGGCCCATGATTACTGCGTTGTCGCTGCCGTGGCCGATACCGGTAGCCGACAGTGAGCCGAACAGTTGCACTTCTATACGCCGTACCTGCTCGAGCAGATGCCGGTCGCGCAGCGCTTCGACAAACAGGGCGGCGGCGCGCATCGGGCCGACGGTGTGGGAACTGGACGGGCCGATGCCGATTTTGAACAGGTCGAAAACGCTGATAGCCATTGCTGCAGAGCTCCTGAGGATGCCGGTCCGGGGCGTTAAGCGCCCGCTGGCGGAGCTGCTACGCTCAAGCTGCGATCCGCCGGAATGCCCGCATCATCAGGCTTTTGTCAGGTCGCTCGGCGTCTGACACCGACGCACTCATGCCCACCAACGCCGTGCCGGTTTCCTCCCGTGTTTTCGCCGTTTTTATGCGGTTCAGATGGCCAAACGGGGCGGAAAAAAGCTGTAAACGACGTCACTGACACTGGATGCGACCATCCCTGTACTGGATACGACCCACCCTGTAGGCGTCAGATTTTCACTGGTACATGATCGTTATGACTCGATTGCAAGGCGCCGTGGTAGAGCTGTCTCCAGAACGCCATCCAACCGCAACCTATAAGTGCGGTGGTCCACAGTCGGAACACTGCCAAAAAAAACACCAAGGAGTCCATCCATGAAAGGTTCCCCGTCGTTGTTGTTGGCCGCCATGCTGAGTCTGCCGTTACTGGCGCAAGCTGCAGAACCGGCGCAGTGCAGTACCGTTAACTTCTCCGATGTCGGCTGGACCGACATCACCGCCACCACCGCCACCACGTCGGTGGTGCTCGACGCCCTCGGCTACAAGACCAAGACCACCATGATCTCCGTGCCCGTGACCTACAAGTCGCTGGCCGACGGCAAGAACATGGACGTGTTCCTCGGTAACTGGATGCCGACCATGGAAAACGACATCAAGGCCTACCGCGATGCCGGCACCGTCGAAGTGGTGCGCACCAACCTCAAAGGTGCCAAGTACACCCTCGCCGTACCGCAAGCCCTGTACGACAAGGGCCTGCATGACTTCGCCGACATCGCCAAATTCAAGAAAGAGCTCGATGGCAAGATTTACGGCATCGAGCCTGGCAACGACGGCAACCGCCTGATCCAGAGCATGATCGACAAGGACGCTTTCGGTTTGAAAACCGCCGGCTTCAAGGTCGTCGAATCGTCCGAAGCGGGCATGCTCTCGCAGGTCGACCGCGCGCAGAAACGCGACACCGCCGTGGTCTTCCTCGGCTGGGCGCCGCACCCGATGAACAAGCGCTTCAAGATTCAGTACCTGACCGGCGGCGATGACTTCTTCGGCCCCGATTTCGGTGCTGCCACCGTGGCGACCAACACCCGCAAGGGCTACACCACCGAATGCAGCAACGTCGGTCAGTTGCTGAAGAACCTGGAGTTCACCGTCGACATGGAAAGTACCCTGATGGGCAACATCCTCGACGACAAGATGAAGCCTGAAGCGGCCGCCAAGGCCTGGCTGAAAAAGAACCCTCAGGTGCTCGATACCTGGCTCGCTGGCGTGACCACCATTGACGGTAAACCAGGCCTGGAGGCCGTGAAAGCCAAGCTCGCACAGTAATTGCCTTACGCCGGGCGAGTTCGCTCGCCCGGGCTGTTTATTCCTTGCATGCGGACGTTCACTACCATGCTGATTGATCAGAAAATCCCTTTAGGCCAGTACATCGCGGGCTTCGTTGAATGGTTGACGCAACACGGCGCCAGCACCTTCGACGCAATCGCCGTGACACTGGAAACGATGATCCACGGCGTGACGTTTGCGCTGACCTGGTTCAATCCCTTCGTCTTGATCGGCCTCATCGCCCTGCTCGCGCATTTCATCCAGCGCAAATGGGGGCTGACTGTTTTTGTGATTGCCTCGTTCCTGCTGATCCTCAACCTGGGGTACTGGCAGGAAACCATGGAAACCCTCGCCCAGGTCATGTTCGCGACCCTGGTCTGCGTGGTCATCGGCGTACCGCTGGGCATCGTCGCTGCGCACAAGCCGATGTTCTACACTTTAATGCGTCCGGTACTCGATCTGATGCAGACCGTACCGACCTTCGTTTACCTCATTCCTACCCTGACCCTCTTCGGGCTGGGTGTGGTGCCGGGCCTGATCTCCACGGTGGTGTTCGCCATCGCTGCGCCGATCCGCCTGACCTACCTGGGCATCCGCGATGTCCCGCAAGAACTGATGGACGCCGGCAAGGCCTTCGGCTGCTCGCGTCGCCAATTGCTCTCACGGATCGAACTGCCTCACGCCATGCCGAGCATCGCTGCCGGCATCACCCAGTGCATCATGCTGTCGCTGTCGATGGTGGTGATCGCGGCACTGGTAGGCGCCGACGGACTCGGCAAACCGGTGGTCAACGCACTGAACACTGCTGATATCGCCCTGGGCTTCGAAGCGGGCCTGGCGATCGTACTGCTGGCGATCATGCTCGACCGTATCTGCAAACAACCCGACGCCAAAGTAGGGGGTGACGCATGAGCATAATTCGCTTCGATAACGTTGACGTGATCTTCACCAAGGATCCGCGCGAAGCACTGAAACTTCTCGATCAAGGTTTGACCCGCAGCGAGATCCTGAAAAAGACCGGGCAGATCGTCGGCGTGGAAAAGGCCAGTCTGGACATCAACAAGGGCGAGATCTGCGTACTGATGGGCCTGTCCGGCTCCGGCAAGTCTAGCCTGCTGCGCTGCATCAACGGCCTCAACACCGTGAGTCGCGGCAAGCTGTTCGTCGAGCACGAAGGCAAGCAGATCGACATCGCTTCCTGCACCCCGGCCGAACTGAAAATGATGCGCACCAAACGCATCGCCATGGTGTTCCAGAAGTTCGCCCTGATGCCGTGGCTGACGGTGCGCGAGAACATCAGTTTCGGTCTGGAAATGCAGGGCCGACCGGAAAAGGAACGGCGCAAGCTGGTCGACGACAAGCTCGAACTGGTGGGCCTGACCCAATGGCGCAACAAGAAGCCCGATGAACTCTCCGGCGGCATGCAGCAGCGGGTCGGCCTGGCCCGGGCACTGGCGATGGACGCCGACATTCTGCTGATGGACGAACCGTTCTCGGCCCTCGACCCGCTGATCCGCCAGGGCCTGCAGGACGAACTGCTGGAACTGCAACGCAAGCTGAGCAAGACCATCGTGTTTGTCAGTCACGATCTCGACGAAGCACTGAAACTGGGTAGCCGCATCGCGATCATGAAGGACGGCCGGATCATCCAGTACAGCGTGCCAGAAGAGATCGTGCTGAATCCGGCGGACGACTATGTGCGCACCTTCGTGGCCCACACCAACCCGCTCAACGTCCTGTGCGGGCGCAGCCTGATGCGCACGCTGGACAACTGCAAACGCATCAACGGTTCGGTGTGCCTCGACCCGGGTGGCGATTCGTGGCTGGACCTGGCCGAAGGCAACACAATCAAGGGTGCGCGGCAGAACGGTTCGGTGCTGAACCTGCAGAACTGGGCACCGGGGCAAGCGGTGGAAGCGCTGGAGCGCAAGCCGACCCTGGTGGACTCGAACATCGGCATGCGCGACGCGCTGCAGATTCGCTACCAGACCGGCAACAAACTGGTGCTGCACGACAACAACCATGTGGTGGGGATTCTTGGCGACAGCGAGCTGTATCACGCGTTGCTGGGCAAGAACCTGGGGTAAGAACCCCGGACACAAAAACGCCGCGAGAGGATCGCGGCGTTTTTGTTTATCGGAATACAGGGCGTTCAGCGTTGGAGCTGATGGCCCCTTCGCGAGCAAGCCCGCTCCCACATTTGAAATGCATTCCAATGTGGGAGCGGGCTTGCTCGCGAAGAATGCGGCGCGGTGCAACAGACAGAAACACCGCACCACCTACAACTTAGCTATACACCCGGCCAAGGAGCTGCCGATGGCTTTCAAACTGATCAAGCACATCGCGTGTGATCTGATCCTGCGTGAAGCCCATCAGGTCGTAGTCCTGGCTGCCGTTGTGCAAATACACCTCGGCGCGGTAGTAACGCTGGCGCGCTTCATCGGACTGGGCCGATTCGGTCGGGGTCGCCAGGTAGCCGTCCAGGCTCACTTCATAGACGAAAGGGTTGCCCTCTTCCATCTCGACGCGCACGCCCATGCAACGCTTGGATTTGCCCAGCAGCGTCTGCACTTCCAGACCCTGTGCACGCAGTTGTGCAGCAGCGTCGTCCAGCGCCGGCGTCACATGTTTGTCCATGAAGCGCTGCACCACCGATTGGCTCGGTTGCAGATCCAGCTGCGTCAGACGCTCGCTGAAACCACGACGACCGCGCTCAGCCAGTTGCGCCTGCTCCTGTTCGATTTGCACGTCCTGGCGCATCGCCTTGTGCAGCCCGAACATGAAGAACACCAGCACCACCGAGAACGGCAGACCGGCCAGCACCACCATGGTTTGCATGGCTTCGAAGTTACCGGCGAACAGCAGACCGATGGTCACCAGCGTGATCACCACCGACCAGAAGATCCGCAGCCAGTGCGGCGCATCTTCATCAACGTTGCCGCCCTTGCAGGAAAGATTCGCCATCATCACCGCGCCGGAGTCGGCCGGGGTCAGAAACAGCACGAAACCGACGAAGATCGACACACCGATGACGACTTTCGACGCCGGGTAGTGTTCCAGCAACTGGTAGATCGCCATCGACGGTTGTTCCAGCGCCGTCTTGCCGAGTTCCACCGCCCCCTGGTTCATCACCAGATCCAGCGCCGAGTTACCGAAGATCGACAGCCACGCCAGGGTGAAACCCAGCGGGATCAGCAGTACACCAGCGACCAGCTCACGCACGGTACGACCACGGGAAATACGCGCGATGAACATGCCGACAAATGGTGCCCAGGAAATCCACCACGCCCAGTAGAACAGGGTCCACAGGCCCAGCCAGCGGTCGGACTTGGCGCTGTCGCCTTCATAGACGTACAGGTCGAAGGTCTTCAGCACCACGCCGTTGAGGTAGTCGCCGATGTTCTGCACGAAGCCGTTGAGCAGGTGCAAAGTCGGGCCGAACAACAGGACGAAAATCAGCAGACCGCTGAACAGCACGATGTTCAGGTTGGACAGACGACGGATGCCGTTTTCCACGCCGGACACGGCAGCGATGGTCGCCACGGTGCTCATCACGATGATCACGATCAAAAGGTTGGTGTTGCTATGCTCCATGCCGAACAGGTTTTCCAGACCCGAGGACACCTGCAACGAGCCGATCCCCAGATTGGTCACCAGCCCCAGCAGGGTCACGAACATGCCGAAGCCGTCCACCGCGTGACCGGCCGCGCCTTTGACCCAACGCTCGCCGACCAGCGGATACAGCGCCGAACGCAGGGCCAATGGCTGGTTATGACGGTAAGCGAAGTACGCCACGGCCAGACCGACCAGCGCATAGATCGCCCAGCCGTGCAGGCCCCAGTGCAGGAAGGTCAGTTGCACCGCCTGACGCGCGGCCAGGTTGGTGGCCGCTGCGCCTTCCGGCGGATTGAAGTAATGGTCCAGCGGCTCGGACGCGCCGAAGTACAGCAGCGAAATACCGATACCCGACGAGAACAGCATCCCCGCCCAGGCGCCGTAACTAAAATCCGGGGTGTCGTCCTTGCTGCCCAGTTTGAGTTTGCCGTAGGAGGAAAACGCCAGGCCCACCACAAACACCAGGTACGCGGCGATCACCACCATGTAGTACCAGCCGAAGCTGCGCGACAACCAGGCCTGAGCGATACCCAACAATCTGCCGGCCTCTTGCGGGGCGATGATCAGAATGGCGGTCAACAACAGAATCAACGCGGTAGAGGTGTAAAACACCCAACCGTTGACCGTCACCTTCTCGGGCGGGGTCTTTATAAGAGAGGCAGAACTCATGGCACAAATGCTCCAGGCAGTGCGAGAGAAGAACACAAGGCAACACGGAACCCGACCAATCGGTTAGTTGGCAGCCGACCGGCGGGTGATATAAAGACACCCCGAAAAAAGCCCGAACCTGCCGAAATGGCGTTGCGAATCGCTTTCGTGGCCAAAGCTGTGCGGACGTTCATCCGAAACCTGGCCCCGAGCGTCTTGCCCATTCAACACGTCCATCGAACAGCGAACCGCGCCATGCCCCACGCAGGTTTCAAGCATTTTCGGATGTCGTTTTATCGCCATTTACAAGCAGAAAAAATCTGTAGGCAGCGACGATTTGTCGCAGATCTTATTCTTTGTTGATTGAACGTTCAATCAAAACAAAATAGACTGGCCCTCAATCCGATAGGCGTTTATCGCCCGTCGGAAGGCCTAAGGAGATGTGCAAGATGCCCAAGGTCGGTATGCAACCCATCCGCCGCCAACAACTGATCGAAGCCACGTTGCAGGCGGTCGATCAGGTCGGTATGGGGGACGCCAGCATTGCGCTGATCGCCCGTTTGGCCGGTGTCTCGAATGGCATCATCAGTCACTATTTTCAGGACAAGAACGGCCTGATTGCCGCCACGATGCGGTATCTGATGAATGTCCTCAGCGAGAACGTCACCGCGCGCCGACAGGCGCTGGCAGACAGCAGCCCACGGGCGCATCTGCAGGTGATTATCGAAGGCAACTTCGACGCCAGCCAGGTCAATGGCCCGGCAATGAAAACCTGGCTGGCCTTCTGGGCCACCAGCATGCACCAGCCGTCTTTGCACAGGTTGCAGCGGATCAACGATCACCGTCTGTATTCCAACCTGTGCTGCGAGTTCCGCCGTGTGTTGCCGCTCGAAGATGCGCGCAGCGCCGCGCGTGGACTGGCAGCGTTGATCGACGGCTTGTGGTTGCGCGGCGCGCTGTCGGGAGACGCTTTCGACACGGCGCAGGCGCAACAGATCGCGTACGAATACATGGATTTCCAATTGGCCAAGCAGGTGAGCCAGAGCACACAGAAAACGCTCGGTACCTGAACCGCCACCGCAGTTTCAGCGCGGTGGTCGACGCCAACCACTAATGCACTTGCGAGGACACTATGGCCCGTTTCGAACTGCAAAAACTCTACATCGATGGCGCGTACTCCGACGCTGGCAGCGATGCCACTTTCGAAGCCATCAACCCGGCGAACGGTGAAGTCCTCGCCCAAGTGCAACGTGCGACCAAGGAAGACGTCGAGCGTGCTGTGGTCAGCGCTGAAAAGGGCCAGAAAATCTGGGCCGCGATGACCGCCATGGAGCGTTCGCGCATCCTGCGTCGCGCCGTCGACATCCTGCGCGAGCGCAACGATGAGCTGGCTGCTCTGGAAACCCTGGACACCGGTAAAGCCTTCTCCGAAACCAAATACGTCGACATCGTCACCGGCGCCGACGTGCTGGAATACTACGCAGGCCTGGTGCCGGCGATCGAAGGCGAGCAGATTCCGCTGCGCGACACTTCCTTCGTCTACACCCGTCGCGAGCCACTGGGCGTGGTCGCCGGTATCGGCGCGTGGAACTACCCGATCCAGATCGCGCTGTGGAAATCCGCACCGGCCCTGGCCGCCGGTAACGCAATGATCTTCAAGCCAAGCGAAGTCACCTCGCTGACCACCCTGAAACTGGCCGAGATCTACACCGAAGCCGGCCTGCCAAACGGCGTGTTCAACGTGCTGACCGGCAGCGGCCGTGAAGTCGGTACCTGGCTGACCGAGCACCCGCGCATCGAAAAAGTCTCCTTCACCGGCGGCACCGACACCGGCAAGAAAGTCATGGCCAGCGCTTCGGCTTCGTCGCTGAAAGACGTGACCATGGAACTGGGCGGCAAGTCGCCGCTGATCATCTGCGACGACGCCGACCTGGATCGTGCCGCCGACACCGCGATGATGGCCAACTTCTACAGCTCCGGTCAGGTCTGCACCAACGGCACTCGCGTATTCGTACCGAGCCACCTGAAAGCCGCTTTCGAAGCCAAGATCGTCGAGCGCGTAGCGCGCATCCGCATCGGCAACCCGGAAGACGAAAACACCAACTTCGGCCCACTGGTCAGCTTCGCCCACATGGAAAGCGTGCTGGGCTACATCGCCAAGGGTAAAGAAGAAGGTGCCCGCGTGCTGTGCGGCGGCGAACGTCTGACCGACGGCGAATTCGCCAAAGGCGCCTTCGTTGCACCGACCGTGTTCACCGACTGCACCGACGAGATGACCATCGTCCGTGAAGAAATCTTTGGCCCGGTGATGGCGATCCTCTCCTACGAGACCGAAGAAGAAGTGATCCGCCGCGCCAACGACACCGACTTCGGCCTGGCCGCCGGTATCGTCACCAAAGACCTGAACCGCGCGCACCGCGTGATTCATCAACTGGAAGCCGGTATCTGCTGGATCAACGCCTGGGGCGAGTCCGACGCGAAGATGCCGGTTGGCGGATACAAGCAGTCGGGCGTGGGCCGTGAAAACGGCATCAGCTCGCTGACCAACTACACACGCATCAAATCGGTACAGGTCGAGCTGGGCGATTACGTCTCGGTGTTCTAAGACCCGAGTCTTGTATTGCTCGTGAGGCCGTCTTCGCGAGCAGGCTCGCTCCCACATTGAAATATGTCTCCTGTGGGAGCGAGCCTGCTCGCGAATCGAGTGCGCAGCACTCGCCGAGGCCCGACCTGACCACATCTAAAGAGGGTGCATTCAATGTCCCAAGAATTCGATTACATCATCATCGGTGCCGGCTCGGCCGGTAACACCCTGGCGACCCGTCTGACTGAAGACGAAGGCGTCACCGTGCTGCTGCTCGAAGCAGGCGGCCCGGACTACCGTTTCGACTTCCGCACGCAAATGCCGGCTGCATTGGCATTCCCGCTGCAAGGTCGTCGCTACAACTGGGCGTACGAAACCGATCCGGAGCCACACATGGACGGTCGTCGGATGGAGTGCGGTCGCGGCAAAGGCCTCGGCGGCTCCTCGCTGATCAACGGCATGTGCTACATCCGTGGCAACGCGATGGACTACGACGGCTGGGCGAAGCTGCCAGGTCTGGAAGACTGGTCGTACCTCGACTGCCTGCCGTACTTCCGTAAAGCGGAAACCCGCGACATCGGCCCGAACGACTACCACGGTGGCGACGGCCCGGTCAGCGTGACCACGCCGAAGGCGGGCAACAACCCGCTGTTCCACGCCATGGTTGAAGCCGGCGTGCAGGCCGGTTACCCGCGCACCGAAGACTTGAACGGCTACCAGCAGGAAGGCTTCGGCCCGATGGACCGCACCGTAACGCCGAACGGCCGTCGTGCTTCCACCGCCCGTGGCTACCTCGACGTCGCCAAAAAGCGCTCGACCCTGACCATCGTCACCCACGCCCTGACCGACAAGATTCTGTTCGAAGGCAAGCGTGCGGTCGGCGTGCGTTACCTGGTCGGTTCGGCGGAAGAACGCGTTGAAGCCAAGGCACGCAAAGAAGTCCTGCTGTGCTCCGGCGCCATCGCTTCGCCGCAGATTCTGCAGCGCTCGGGTGTCGGCCCGGCAAAACTGCTGGAAAGCCTCGACATCCCGGTGGTCCACGACCTGCCGGGCGTCGGTGAAAACCTGCAGGATCACCTTGAGCTGTACCTGCAATACGCCTGCACCCAACCGGTCTCGCTGTACCCGTCGCTGCTCTGGTACAACCAGCCGGCCATCGGTGCCGAGTGGCTGTTCAACGGCACCGGCATCGGCGCCAGCAACCAGTTCGAAGCCGGCGGTTTCATCCGTTCGCGTCCGGAATTCGAGTGGCCGAACATCCAGTACCACTTCCTGCCGGTAGCGATTAACTACAACGGCAGCAACGGTGTGAAAGAGCACGGCTTCCAGGCACACATGGGTTCCATGCGTTCGCCGAGCCGTGGCCGCATCCAGTTGAAGTCCAAGGATCCGCGTCAGCACCCGAGCATCCTGTTCAACTACATGGCCACCGAGCAGGACTGGCAGGAATTCCGTGACGGCATCCGCCTGACCCGCGAAATCATGCAACAGCCTGCGCTGGACGCTTTCCGTGGCCGCGAAATCAGCCCGGGCATCGACGTGCAAACCGATGAGCAGTTGGACAAGTTCATCCGCGAGCACGCCGAAACCGCGTTCCACCCGTCCTGCTCGTGCAAGATGGGCACCGACGAGATGGCCGTAGTGGATGGCGAAGGTCGCGTGCACGGCATGCAGAGCCTGCGTGTGGTCGATGCCTCGATCATGCCGATCATCACCACCGGTAACCTCAACGCGCCGACGATCATGATCGCCGAGAAAATCGCCGACAAGATCCGTGGCCGCAAGCCGCTGCCGCGTAGCAATGCTGCCTACTACGTGGCTGGCGGTGCGCCGGTGAAGGGCAAGCCGATGCGTGATATCACGCCTGTTGCTCAGTAAGGCGTAATACCGAGGCGCTACCTTCGCGAGCAGGCTCGCTCCCACATTGGAATGCATTTCAAATGTGGGAGCGAGCCTGCTCGCGAAGGGGCCCTCACCTCCAGCACAAATTCCCCTGCTGCACAGTAAATCCTCCTACACCCCCTCTTCACTTGATCCTACCCCCACGCAGGCCTACTCTAGACCTCGCGCAATCGTTTCACCCCTCCCCGCCGAATCGCTTCACCCCGCAACTCCATAACAAGGAGGTTCCCGAATGTTCGATTTTCACCCCCAGCTCAAGCAGCGCTTCGCTGCCTTGCGCACGGGCGCCGAGTTTTTTTCCCTGCGATATGTACGCGAGTCCGGCCAGTACCTGTCGGTGCGCAAGAACGTCGCCGAGCCGCCAAGCCTGAGCCGCGACGAAGGCGCGATGCTCACTGTGCGCGTCAACGGCGTCGAGGCTTACGCGGCGACCAACGACCTGTCGCAGCAAGGCCTGCAAGCCGCCCTTGAGCGCGCCGAACAGCAGGCCCGGCGACTGAAGCCGCACGCCTTGCTCGACCTGCGCAACCAGCCGGTGTCGAGCGATCGCGCTGATTACTTTTCGCCCAATCTTGAGCAACCCTTCCCGTCCCTGAGCGAATGCTTCGAGCTGCTCGGCGCGGAATCCGCCTCGGTGCCAAAGGATGAGCGCCTGGTGAATTGGGAAGCGAGCATCGGCATCACCCACGTCGAGCAGATCTACCTGAGCAGCGCCGGCGCCGAATTGCGCCAGGCCCAGCGCTTCGTCTATCCGGGCCTCGACGTCACCGCCTATGACGGCAACGACAGCCAGACCCGTTCCCTCGGCCGCGAGAACTTCGGCCAGCAGGGTGGCGCGGACGTGATCAGCCGTTGCGGCCTGGTCGGCGCCGGCCCGAAGGTGGCCGATCAGGCCCTGCAACTGCTGCTCGCGCCGAACACCCCGCAAGGCCCGCGCGATCTATTGCTGATGCCTGACCAGATGATGCTGCAGATTCACGAGTCGATCGGTCACCCGCTGGAGCTCGACCGCATCCTCGGTGACGAGCGCAATTACGCCGGCACCAGCTTCGTCAAAACCAGCGACTTCGGCAGCCTGCAATACGGCTCGAAGCTGCTCAACGTGACCTTCGATCCGGACATTCCCGAAGAGCTGGCCAGCTACGGCCACGATGACGACGGCAGCAAAGCCAGCAAACAATTCCTGATTCGCGAAGGCTTGCTGTTGCGGCCACTGGGTGGCGCGCTGTCGCAGTTCCGCGCCGGTCTCGACGGCGTTGCCAACAGCCGCGCCTGCGGCTGGAACCGGCCGCCGATCGACCGCATGGCCAACCTCAACATCGAGCCGGGCGATCAGTCGCTGCCGCAACTGATCAGCGGCATCGAGCACGGCATTCTGATGAGCACCAACCGTTCGTGGTCGATTGACGATGCACGTAACAAATTCCAGTTCGGTTGCGAGTGGGGTCAGTTGATCGAGAACGGTGAACTCAAGGGTGTGGTGAAAAATCCGAACTACCGGGGCATTTCCGCGCACTTCTGGAAGAGTCTGCGCGCGGTCGGCAATGCCGGCACCCGAATGGTGCTGGGCACGCCAAACTGCGGCAAGGGCGAGCCGAACCAGGTGATCCGCGTCGGCCACGCTTCACCGGCCTGCGTATTCAGCAACGTTGATGTGTTTGGGGGAGACGCCTGATGAGCATTTCGAAGAGTCAGTCCGACGCCTTCAAGGTCATGGTCAATTGGCTGCGCGACAGCGTGCGCGAGCCGGAACAATTCACCCTCAGCTATGCCGCCGAATCCTCGGCGTTCGTGCGTTTCAATCACGCCAAGGTGCGTCAGGCCGGTCAGGTGCAGCAAGCCGACGTCGGGCTGAAGCTGATTAACGACGGCCGTCACGCCGATCTGCACATCACCCTGTCCGGTGATCAGGAAGCCGATCTGCAACGCCTCGCCGAAGGCCTGCAACAATTGCGCGAAACCCTGCCGCTGCTGCCACAGGATCCGTACCTGCTGCTCAACCACAACGGCTGGCAGAGCAACAACGTGCGGGAACATCCGCTGCCGGACACCGAGCAGGTGGTCGAGGAAATCTGCACCGCTGCTGAAGGTCTGGATCTGGTCGGCTTCTATGCAGCCGGCCCGATCAGCCGTGGTTTCGCCAGTTCCTCAGGGGCGTTTGGCTGGCATCAGGCCAACAGCTTCAACTTCGACTTCAGCCTGTTCCACGACAATGGCGAAGCGGTGAAAGCCAGCTACGCCGGGCACGAGTGGAGCAGCGAAGGCTTCACCCGCCGCTTCCAGCAGGCCCGCGAGCAACTGGCGTTCCTCGGTCGACCGTTACGCACCCTCGCACCGGGGCAATACCGCGCGTACCTGGCGCCGGCCGCGCTGGAAGAAATCATGGGCATGCTCAGCTGGGGCGGTTTCTCGGCACAGTCGATTGCCAGCAAAAGCAGCCCGCTGCAGAAGCTGTATGTTGGCGATCAGACGTTCAGTCCGCTGGTCTCACTGGATGAGCAAGTCAGCGGTTCGTTGAGCCCGGCATTTTCCGGCGAGGGTTATCCGCGCAGCGATCTGCGGCTGATCGTCGAAGGCAAGGCCGGTGATCAACTGGTCGGTTCGCGCAGTGCCGCCGAATACGGCCTGACCGCCAACGGCGCCGGCGGCGGTGAAATGCCAAGTGCACTGAACATGGCCGCCGGTGATCTGTCACAGGCAGAGATCCTCAAGCAGTTGGGCACCGGGCTGTACATCAGCAATCTGTGGTACCTGAACTACTCGGATCAACCAGCGGCGCGCCTGACCGGCATGACTCGCTTCGCAACTTTCTGGGTCGAGAACGGCGAGATTCAGGCGCCGGTCAGCACCATGCGCTTCGACGACAGCGCCTACAGCCTGCTGGGTTCGCAGCTGGAAGCGTTGACCGCCGAGCGTGAGTTGCTGCTGTCGGCGAGCACGTATAGCCAGCGCAATACCTCGTCGGCACTGCTGCCGGGGGCGCTGGTGAGCCGACTGACCTTGACCCTGTAAACGCAAACCTCCAGCACACCTTGGGATCAAGTACTGGAGTGAACCCTGTGGCGAGGGGATTTATCCCCGATGGGTCGCGTAGCGGCCCCGCTTTTAAAATCAAATGCAGGGGACTGCTGCGCAGTCCATCGGGGATAAATCCCCTCACCACAGAGTTTCATGCACAACAAGCCATTTGGATTAACCACCCACAAGAGGTTCCATGCCCACACGCCCGCCTCTCGACGCCATCACCGCCCGCTGGTTGCCGTGGGTCGTCGCCATTGCGTTCTTCATGCAGTCCCTCGACGGGACCATCCTCAACACCGCCCTGCCGGCCATGGCCCGGGATCTGGCCGAAGACCCGTTGCGCATGCAAGGCGTGGTCATCGCCTACATGCTCACCGTGGCCTTGCTGATTCCGGCCTCGGGCTGGATCGCCGACCGCTTCGGCACCAAGAAGATCTTCTTCGGCGCGATCCTGCTGTTCAGTTTCGGCTCGCTGCTCTGCGCGTTATCGAGCAGCCTGAGCATGCTGGTCGGCGCGCGGGTGATCCAGGGTCTGGGCGGCGCATTGATGCTGCCGGTCGGACGGCTGGTGGTGCTGCGCGCCTACCCGCGTTCGGAACTGGTGCGGATCATGGGCTTCATCACCATTCCCGGCCTGCTCGGCCCGCTGATCGGCCCGACCATGGGCGGCTGGATGGTGCAATACCTGACGTGGCACTGGATCTTTCTGATCAACCTGCCGGTCGGTGTTCTCGGCTGCTACGCGGTGTGGAAATTCATTCCCGACCTGCGCGGTACTGAACGCACGCGCTTCGATAGCCTCGGTTTCCTGCTGTTTGGCGCGGCGATGATCCTGATCACCATCGCCATGGAAGGTCTGGGCGAATTGCACTTGCCGCACCTGCGGGTGATGTTGCTGCTGTTCGGCGGTCTGGCCTGTCTGGCGGCGTACTGGCTGCGCGCCGGGCGTATCGAGAATCCGCTGTTCGCCCCGTCGTTGTTCAAGACGCGAACCTTCGCGGTCGGAATCATCGGCAACCTGTTCGCCCGCCTCGGCAGCGGCGCCCTGCCGTTTCTGGTGCCATTGCTGCTACAGGTGGCACTGGGTTATTCGCCATCGCAAGCGGGGATGAGCATGCTGCCGCTGGCTGCAGCGGCGATGTTTGCCAAGTGGATGGCGCGGCCGCTGATCGAACGCCTTGGCTATCGCATTGTGCTCACCGGCAACACCCTGGCGCTGGGGATCATGCTGGCGAGCATGGGCCTGGTCAGCGAGCAGACACCATACTGGCTGCTGCTGTGCCTGCTGGCGGTTCTCGGCGCGATCAACTCGCTGCAATTCACCGCGATGAACACCGTAACGCTGATCGACCTCGACGACGCCAGCGCCAGCAGCGGCAACAGTTTGCTGTCGGTGGTGGCGCAATTGTCGCTGAGTCTGGGCGTGGCCTGTGCCGGTGCGTTGCTTGGTGGCTTCACGGCGGAGATCGGCAACGATGGCGTCGAGACCGTACTGGGCGCGTTCCAGCTGACGTTTGTCACGGTCGGAATCATGGCGATGCTGGCAGCGACGATCTTCTCGCAACTGTCGAAAGAGGACGGCCGCCGGGTCAAACGCCCGGATGAACATCCGGATGAGCACATCGAACACTAGGCAGTGTCATGTCTGGTGGAGGCTTTTGTAGTGAGGGGATTTATCCCCGATGGCTGCGCAGCAGCCCCAAAATCTGCCACCTCAGTACATCAGGCTGATCGCATTCAACCTTTTCAGGGGGTGCTGCGCACCCCATCGGGGATAAATCCCCTCGCCACAGGTTTATCTTCATTCAAGGAAAGCTTGGGGGAATGAAACCAGGCACTGTTCGTCCAGAACTTTCGAGGAAAGTGGCACGGGGCTGCTACACTGCGCGACATTTTGTTTTGCAGGCCAGTCCCGTGACCACCATCGCCACCGCTTTTAATACTCTGCCGCTGTCCGCCGCCATGCTGGCTAACCTCGAATCCCTCGGTTATGCCCAGATGACGCCGATCCAGGCGCAGAGCTTGCCGGTGATCCTCAAGGGGATGGACCTGATCGCCCAGGCCAAGACCGGCAGCGGCAAGACCGCCGCGTTCGGCATCGGCCTGCTCAACCCGATCAACCCGCGCTACTTCGGTTGCCAGGCGCTGGTGATCTGCCCGACCCGTGAGCTGGCCGACCAGGTCGCCAAGGAAGTCCGCCGTCTGGCCCGTGCCGAAGACAACATCAAGGTCCTGACCCTGTGCGGCGGCGTGTCGTTCGGCCCGCAGATCGCTTCGCTGGAGCACGGCGCGCACATCATCGTCGGCACCCCGGGGCGTATCCAGCAGCACCTGCGCAAGGGTTCGCTGGTGCTCGACGGTCTGAACACGCTGATCCTCGACGAAGCCGACCGCATGCTCGACATGGGCTTTTACGACGCGATCGAAGACATCATCGAAAAGACTCCGGCACGCCGTCAGACCCTGCTGTTCTCCGCCACGTACCCGGTGGGCATCAAGCAGCTGGCGTCGAAATTCATGCGCGATCCGCAAACGGTGAAAGCCGAAGCGTTCCACGACGACACGCAGATCGAGCAGCGCTTCTACGAAATTTCTCCGGAAGAGCGCATGAGCGCAGTGACCAAAGTCCTGCACCACTTCCGCCCGGCCTCCTGCGTGGCGTTCTGCTTCACCAAACAGCAAGTGCAGGAAACCGTTGACCACCTGACCTCCAAAGGCATTTCCGCCGTCGGCCTGCACGGCGATCTGGAACAGCGTGACCGCGATCAGGTACTGGCGATGTTCGCCAACCGCAGTACGTCGGTACTGGTCGCCACCGACGTCGCCGCCCGTGGTCTGGACATCGATGCGCTGGACATGGTGATCAACGTCGAGCTGGCCCGCGACTCGGAAATCCACATTCACCGCGTCGGCCGTACCGGTCGTGCCGGCGAGAAAGGCATTGCGGTCAGCCTCGTTGCGCCGTCCGAAGCGCATCGCGCGCAAGCCATCGAACAGTTGCAGAAAGCTCCGCTGAACTGGGATCAGGTCGATAACCTCAAGTCCCAGGGCGGCGCCCCGCTGCAGCCACCGATGAGCACGCTGTGCATCGCCGGCGGGCGTAAAGACAAAGTGCGTCCGGGCGACATCCTCGGCGCACTGACTGGTGACGCCGGCATCCCCGGCGCTCAGGTCGGCAAGATCGCGATCTTCGACTTCCAGTCGTATGTGGCCGTTGAACGCACCGTGGTCATGCAGGCACTGCAGCGCTTGAACAACGGCAAGATCAAGGGCCGTTCGCTGCGCGTACGGGTTTTGTAAGCGATCTTCCACCCAAAGAAGATCCCCTGTGGGAGCGGGCTTGCTCGCGAAAGCGGTGTATCAGGCGACTTATGTGTCAACTGACACACCGCTTTCGCGAGCAAGCCCGCTCCCACAGTTTGTTTTGTAGCGACCTACCAAGAGGACACCGTTTTGCGCTCTACCGAAGTCGTGATCATTGGCGCTGGCGCCGCAGGGTTGATGTGTGCACTGACCGCCGCCGGGCGTGGGCGTCAGGTGCTGCTGCTCGACCACGCGAACAAGGCCGGCAAGAAAATCCTGATGTCCGGTGGTGGCCGCTGCAATTTCACCAACATGTACACCGAGCCGAGCAATTTCCTCTCGCACAATCCGCATTTCTGCAAATCGGCACTGGCGCGCTACACCCAGTGGGACTTCATCGGCATGGTCGCCAAGCACGGCGTGCCCTACCACGAGAAGAAACTCGGCCAGTTGTTCTGCGATAACAAATCCAGCGACATCCTCGGCATGCTGCTCGACGAGTGCGATCAGGTCGGCGTCGAGCTGCACCTGGACACCTCGATCCAGACCATCGAGAAGGTCGAAAGCGGTTACCTGCTCGACACCACCCTCGGCCAGGTTCAGTGCCAGTCGCTGGTGATCGCCACCGGCGGGCTGTCGATCCCGACGCTGGGCGCTACCGGTTTCGGTTATCAGGTCGCCAAGCAGTTTGGCCATGAACTGCTGCCGACCCGCGCCGGACTGGTGCCGTTCACCATCACTGATCAGCTCAAGGAACTCTGCACCGAGCTGTCCGGTACTTCGGTGGATTGCCTGGTCAGCTGCAACGACCAGAGCTTTCGCGAGAACATTCTGTTCACTCACCGTGGTCTCAGTGGCCCGGCGATTCTGCAGATCTCGTCGTTCTGGGAGCCGGGCGACACCGTGGAGATCAACCTGTTGCCGGATCACGACACCGCGGCATGGCTGCAGCAGCAAGTAGCCGAACGCCCGAACAGCGAGCTGAAAACTTTGCTTGGTGAGATCTTCACCAAGAAGATGGCCAATCTGCTGGCGGACAACTGGTTCGTGTCCAAACCGATGAAGCAGTACACCCACGCCGAACTGGCGCAGATCGCCGACAAGCTCGGCAGCTGGAAAGTCGTCCCGGCCGGCACCGAAGGCTATCGCACCGCCGAGGTCACGCTGGGTGGCGTCGATACCCGCGAAGTGTCGTCCAAGACCATGGAGTCGCTGAAAAGCCCTGGCCTGTATTTTGTCGGCGAAGTGCTCGACGTCACCGGGCATCTGGGCGGTTTCAACTTCCAGTGGGCCTGGGCCTCGGGGTACGCTGCTGCGCAGTACGTCTGATCCAAAATCAAACGCAAGACCTGTGGGAGCGAGCCTGCTCGCGAATGCGGTGTATCAGTCGACATCAATGTTGAATGACGCTCCGCTTTCGCGAGCAGGCTCGCTCCCACAGTGGTTTGTGGTGTAAGTAAAAGGAACACTTTTTGCTGTCAGATGTGATCGGCGCCATTGCGTCGGCGTCATTACTGGCTCAATTTAGCGGCATCGCCTCGGAAGGCCTTCGCACTTCATGTCCTCGACCTCGTTTCGTCAGTCTTTGCGGCGCCTGTGGGCGCTGGATAAATTCAGCTACAGCGTGCGGGTGTTCATCGCCCTGACCGGCAGCATGGCGCTGTGTTGGTATCAGGATGAAATGGGCCTGCTGATCCCATTGTTCCTCGGGATCATCGCCAGCGCCCTGGCCGAGACCGACGACAGTTGGCAGGGGCGCCTCAACGCCCTCGCCGTGACGCTGGTATGTTTCAGTATCGCCGCGCTGTCGGTGGAACTGCTCTTCCCCTACCCCATCGTGTTCGCCATCGCCCTGGCCTTGGCCAGCTTCGGCCTGACCATGCTCGGCGCACTCGGCGAGCGTTATGGCGCGATTGCCTCGGCGACCTTGATTCTGTCGGTCTACACCATGATCGGCGTGGATCAGCGCGGCGGCGCGGTCACCGATTTCTGGCACGAACCGATGCTGCTGGTGGCGGGTGCCGCGTGGTACGGCCTGCTCTCGGTGCTGTGGCAAGCGATGTTTTCCAACCAGCCGGTGCAGCAGAGTCTGGCGCGGCTGTTCCGTGAACTGGGTTTCTACCTGAAGCTGAAAGCCTCGCTGTTCGAGCCGATCCGCCAACTGGACGTCGAGGGGCGACGGCTGGAACTGGCGCAGCAGAACGGTCGAGTGGTAGCGGCGCTGAACAGCGCCAAGGAAATCATTCTGCACCGGGTCGGCAACGGTCGCCCGGGGTCGAAAGTCAGTCGCTATCTGAAGCTGTATTTCCTCGCTCAGGACATCCACGAACGCGCCAGCTCTTCGCACTATCCGTATAACGCGCTGGCCGATGCGTTCTTCCACAGCGACGTGCTGTTCCGCTGCCAGCGTTTGTTGCGCCAGCAGGGCAAGGCCTGCCGCGCGCTGGCCGAATCGATCCAGATGCGCCAGCCGTTCGTCTACGACGCCAGTTTTGCCGAAGCGCTGACAGACCTCGATGCCTCCCTTGAACACCTGCGCATCCAGAGCAATCCGGCGTGGCGCGGTCTCCTGCGCTCGCTGCGTGCCCTGGCAGCCAACCTCGGCACCCTCGACCGTTTGCTCAGCGATGCGAGCAACCCCGACGCACTGGCGGACGCCACCGACAGCAGCCTGCTCGACCGCTCGCCGCGCAACCTCAAGGACGTGTGGGTTCGCCTGCGTACGCAACTGACACCGACGTCCTTGCTGTTCCGTCATGCCCTGCGTCTGCCGCTGGCGCTGAGTATCGGCTATGGCATGGTGCACCTGATTCACCCGTCGCAGGGTTACTGGATCATCCTCACCACCCTGTTCGTCTGCCAGCCGAACTACGGCGCGACCCGGCGCAAGCTCGGTCAGCGGATTCTCGGCACCGCCATCGGCCTGACCGTGGCGTGGGCGCTGTTCGATCTGTTCCCCAGCCCGCTGGTGCAGTCGTGCTTCGCGATCGCCGCCGGGGTGGTGTTCTTTACCAACCGCACCACGCGCTACACCCTGGCGACCGCCGCCATCACCATCATGGTGCTGTTCTGCTTCAACCAGATCGGTGATGGCTACGGGCTGTTCCTGCCGCGCCTGTTCGATACCCTGCTCGGCAGTCTGATCGCCGGCCTGACGGTGTTCCTGTTCCTGCCGGACTGGCAGGGCCGACGCCTGAACAAGGTGCTGGCCAACACCCTGACCTGCAACAGCATCTACCTGCGCCAGATCATGCAGCAATACGCCGCCGGCAAGAGCGACGACCTCGCCTATCGCCTGGCCCGCCGCAACGCGCACAACGCTGATGCGGCGCTGTCGACAACGCTGGCGAACATGCTCATGGAGCCGGGGCATTTCCGGAAGGAAGCGGATGTCGGTTTCCGTTTTCTGGTGCTGTCGCACACCTTATTGAGTTACCTGTCAGGGCTTGGCGCACACAGGGAAACCCAATTGCCAGCCGATGTGCGTGAGCAGTTGATTGAAGGCGCCGGGGTGAAACTGGCGACGAGCATTGACGAAATCGCCCAGGGCCTGGCAAACAAACAGCCGGTGGCGATTCAGAGTGACGAAGAGGAAGCACTGGCCAACGAGCTGGAGCAGATGCCCGACGAGATCGATGAAGGACAGCGACTGGTGCAGACGCAACTGGCGCTGATCTGCCGGCAATTGGGGCCGCTGCGGACGTTGGCAGCGCACCTGATCAAGGACACCCGCGAGGCTTAAGGTGACCGGACTGGCCCCATCGCTGGCAAGCCAGCTCCCACATGGTTTGTGTACACCGCAATACCTGTGGGAGCTGGCTTGCCAGCGATGAGGGCATCAGCAACAACGCAACTCTGGTATCAGATGCTCACATCCCATGCTGGCGCAGCAACTTGTCATAACTCCCATCCGCCTTCATCGCCGCAATCGCCTTATCAAACCCGGCCACAATCTGCTCATGCTGCGGATTCTTCAGGCTTACCAGAATATGCAGGCTGTTCTCGCTCAACGGCTTGGGCAGAAACTCCACGGCGTTGCGCACTTTGGCTGATTCGCGGGCCAGGTAATAGCGCGCGACGTATTCATCTTCCAGGGTCAGCTTGACCCGGTCCGCCGCCAGCATGCGCACGGCCATGGCGAAGTTATGCACAGGGACTTTCTCCAGTGCGGTATCGGCATCGAAGGCCTGCGAGTAGGCATAACCGCGCACCACCGCCACCGGGTAGGTGTGCAGTTGTTCCAGGCTGCCGTACTCCAGCGGCGTGTCCTTGCGCTTGAGAAAGCGGATGCGGTTGAGCAGGTATTCGCCAGAGAACTGGCCGATTTTGGTCCGTTCGTCGTTGTACCAGGCGTTGACCAGCACGTCGTATCGTCCTTCGCCCACCCCCAGCAGTGCCCGCGCCCAAGGTACCTGTTCATAGTCGCTGGCATAACCGGCCCGCGCCAGCGCGGTGCTGACGATGTCGGTGGCCAGGCCACCGTTGACCAGCGTGTCATCGGTAAAGGGCGGCCAGATATCAAACACCAGTCGCAACTTCTCCGCTGAGGCGGTTTGGGCCAGCAAGAGCAATCCGATCAAAGCAAAGGCTCGATGCAGTCGCGGCATGCTTGAAAATCCTTAGCGGGCGGGCTGCCCAGCGTGTTTTCAGTCAAAACCCCAAGGCCCCTTACCGGCGAAACCCAGGCCCTAACAGTAGCTCATTGAAGCCAGTGCACAGCGCTTTCCAGCAGATTACACAAAGCAGCCGCTATCGCGAGAAAGGAATGATGGCATTTTGACCTTTGTCACAGACTGTTCCGCCATACAGACATCCAGGGCCTGTGCGCTTAGTATCGGGCGACGGAGTTCAAGGAGTCGGAAGATGACAATCGAGTGGGTCTGCAAGCATCACAGTGATCTGGGCAAAGAAGAGTTGTACGCACTGCTGAAGCTACGCTCGGAAGTGTTCGTGGTCGAACAGAAATGCGCCTACCCGGACCTCGACGGCCAGGATCTGGACGGCGATACCCACCATTTGATGGGCTGGGAAGACGATCAGTTGATGGCCTATCTGCGCCTGCTTGATCCCGAGTCCCAGAGCGGTGACGTGGTGATTGGCCGCGTGATCATCGCGCCGCAGGGCCGCGGCAAAGGGCTGGGGCATGTGATGATGGAACACGCGCTGAAACAGGCCGGGAAGCATTGGCCGCAGGTGCCGATCTATCTGTCGGCGCAGGCGCATTTGCAGGGGTATTACGGCAGGTACGGGTTTGTGGTGGCGGGTGAGGAGTATCTGGAGGATGACATTCCGCACATAGGCATGCGTCGCCCATAAGAGCCCCTTCGCGAGCAAGCCCGCTCCCACATTTGATTGCATTCCATCTGAAGGAACTCGATCGACTGTGGGAGCGGGCTTGCTCGCGAAGGCGTCAGCTCAGGCACTGCAAAACTCAGGGATACTCCAGCACAGTCTTGATCTGCCGCAGATTACGCTCGATCCACCCGCGATCAATCGCTCCCCACTCGCGAATCCGATAGCGCCCGGCATGGTTGCGCGCGCCCTCTTCCTGCTCGAATTCACAGACGATGTCCAGATCCGCCAGCGCGGCGATCGTGTCCTGCGCCGTGCGCCGGGGCATGCCGGTCACTTCGGTCAGCGCCGGGACGCTTGGGGCCAGGCCGCTGTCGATCAGGTAGGCCACGTACAGGCGCCGGTAAAAACTGCTTTTGGTCTTGCTGACGTCCATCTACCCGCTCCTTGTTGCGGCTATTGCAGGTCCCGCCACGTCAGGTATACCCGCAGATCGAACTCGATCTGGTGATACCCCGGCAGCATGTGTTCGCACAATTTATAGAAGGCCTTGTTGTGGTCCGATTCCTTGAAGTGCGCCAGTTCGTGCACGACGATCATCTTCAGGAACTCGGGGGCCGCCTCCTTGAACAACGAGGCGATGCGAATCTCTTTCTTGGCCTTGAGCTTGCCGCCCTGCACCCTTGAGACCGTGGTGTGCAGGCCCAGCGCACGGTGCGTCAGGTCGAGGCGGTTGTCGAACAGCACCTTGTCGATGGCCGGTGCGTTGCGCAGGTATTCCTGCTTCAGGTCCAGCGCGTAGCTGTACAGCGCCTTGTCGCTCTGCACATCGTGACGCCCCGGATAGCGTTGACTCAGGTACTCACCCAGACGCTGTTCGGCGATCAGTTGGCGCACCTGATCCTGCAATTGCGCGGGATAGGCCTGGAGGTATTTCAACGCAGTCATGGGCACGGCAATACGGTTCGAAAAGAGCGCCAGTGTAACGAATTCAAACCGGCAGCGCGCTCCAGTCGAAGGGCTCGGCGAAGCTGGCGGCGTCTTCGGAGGTCAGCGGACGCGCCACCAGGAAACCCTGCACATATTCGCAGCCATGCGCTTGCAGCCATTGATACTGTTCGATGGTTTCCACGCCTTCGGCGATCACCAGCAAGCCGTACTGTTTACACAGATTGATCACGTTGCTGACCAGCGCCGCGTCGCGCGTCGAATCCGGCAGCCGCGCAATCAGGTGTCGATCAAGCTTGAGCGTGTCCAGCTCCAAATCACGCAGATGCGCCAGCGAGCACGGCCCTGAACCGAAATCATCCAGCGCCACCCGCACCCCGAGATTGCGCAGCAGGCGCAGCTGTTTGCGGGTCTCGTCGGGGTTGTGCATCAGCGCGTCTTCGGTGATTTCCACCTCCAGTTGCCGTGGCTGCAACGAATGCCGCTCCAGCACCTGGCGCAACTCGGTGACCAGGTTCGGCAGCCCGAACTGGGTATTGCTCAAACTCACGCCAAGTACCAGATCCTCGGCGAACAGGGTTTCCCAAGCTTTGCGCTGGCCGGCGCCGCGATGATAGATCCAGCTGCCCAGCCGGCTGATCAGCCGCGCCTCTTCCAGTAATGGCAGGAACAACCCCGGCGGCACATCGCCGACGCTCGGATGCTGCCAGCGCAGCAGCGCCTCGAAACCGCGGATCTGCCCGCTGTCGATCGCCACTTGCGGCTGATACACCAGATTGAAATCACGGTTCTCGATGGCGTTGCGCACGCTCTCTTCAAGCATCAGCCGAGAGCGGGCGCGGCCGTTCATTTCGTGATCGTAAAAACGATACTGCTGACGCCCGGCGCGCTTGGCTTCGTACATGGCAATGTCGGAGGCGCGCAGCAGGCCGTCGAGGTTCGAGCCGCAGTCCGGGTAAGTGGCGATGCCGATACTCGCGCCGAGGGCAATATCCAATCCCTCGATCTGCTGACAGATCGACACCCGCTCGATGAGCTTCTCGGCAATCTTCGCCGCCTGCTCGGGGAACTCCAGATCGAGCAACGCCGTGAACTCGTCACCGCCCATGCGCGCGAGAATATCGAACGGCCTTAAGCACGCCTTCAACTGCTCGGAGACCCAGCGCAGCACCCGGTCGCCGGCATCGTGGCCAAGGGAATCGTTGACCCGTTTAAAGCCATCGAGATCCAGATACAGCAGCACCCAACTGCTGTCGCTGCGTTCACCGCGCAGCAGCAGGTTTTCCACCGTCTGATAAAAGCCCCGGCGATTGAGCAGACCGGTCAACGGATCGGTGACCGCTTGAAATTCCAGCTGCTGATGCAGGTGACGCACCACTGACATGTCCAGCACCGTCACCACCATCGCCCGCTGCTCGGCCGGCAACGGCGCGCAGGACAACGCCACCGGCACCTGTTGCCCCGGCGCCGTGCGTAACAACGCATCGTGCAGACGCAAGGTCTCACCGCGTTTATAGCCGGCCAACAGCTCGGAATCAGCCCACAGCGGGATGTGCGGTTTCTGCAGATAATCGAGAAATTCCTTGCCCTCCAGCTCTTTCACCGGCGCATTCAGCAGCCGCGAAATCGCCGGGTTGGCGAAGCGGATCAAACCGTCCTCGCCGAGCACCAATATTCCTTCCGCCGCGTTATCCAGCACCGAGGCATTGAAGGCCCGCGCGACCTCCAGATCATGACTCAGGCGCTGCAAGGCGCGGCGGTTGCGCTGGTGTTCGAGCAACGCCTGGACTTTCGGTTTGAGGATCTGCGGATCGAACGGTTTGAACAGGTAATCCACCGCGCCACTGGCGTAGCCCTTGATCACGGCGTCCTGGGACTGTTCGTTGGCGGTAAGGAAAATGATCGGCGTGAGGCGTGTGCGCTGGCTGCCGCGCATCAATCGCGCGACTTCAAAGCCGTCCATGCCCGGCATCTGCACATCCAGCAGCACCAGGTCGACGTCGTGTTCGAGCAGCAGATTGAGTGCCTCGAAGCCGGAGGCGGCGGTCATGACGTGCCAATCCTGACGCTGCAGCAACGCGCGCATGCTGATCAGGTTTTCAGGGTAATCATCAACGATCAAAAGGACAGAGCTGCCTTCACCTGGCTGGGGTTGCGCGCATTCCATGCTGCTTCTCTTGTCGGGACATCTCTTGTCGGACTATCGGCCGGTTCTTGGGAAAACCGTACAGTTACTGAGCCATCACTCTAGTCGCGGATCTGTGAAAGCAGAAGCTGTCACGCCGCCATCATTTAGCCAAAGCGGCGACTTACCGACTAACGGTCACCCCTGCAGCCCCCGAAAACCGGCACAGATGGCATTTCGACAGGATGTTGGCGCCAATCATCTGCCAAACGGGCGTTAACAAAAAACTCCTCTACGCTTATAACTGCCGCCCGAAAAGGCGCGGGCTAGAGCTTCTGGCACTCGCGTTCAGGATGAATTGAGTGGAAAACCGACATGATCGATCTCGCAACCTGGAACCTCAGCGTTCCCGTCGGCAGTCCGCCGTACACCGTCGAAACCTCCAAACTGGTGAATGGCTTCAAGGATCAGTACTTCCATTCCGACACCGGCACCCTGTTTTTCTGGTCACCGGTGACCGGGTCAAAAACCGAAAACGCCATCTACCCGCGCACCGAACTGCGCGAAACCTTCAGCAACGGCACCCTGCGCAACTGGTATTACCCGGACGCCGACAACACCTTGCGCGCAACCCTCGCGGTGAACAAGGTGCCCAGCTCGGGCAAGATCGTCATCGGCCAGATCCACGCGTATGAAAGCCAGAAGCCGATGGTCAAGCTCGAATACCAGTACAAGACCAAGACCGAAACCGGCAACCTGGTGATCAAGGTGCGCATGCACCCCGATGACGACGAAAGCCGCGTCATCACCCTCGCCACCGGCATCAAACTCGACCGCGAATTCAACTACCTGATCCACCTCAGCCCCGGCGGTGCACTGGGTGTGAGCGCAGCGGGTTATCAGTGGGATTCACAAGTCAGCGCGACGTGGCGCAACAAGCCGCTGTACTTCAAGGCCGGGGTGTATGTGCAGGACAACACCGGGTATACCAGTGAAGGTGGGCAGGTGACGTTTACCAAGCTGGATATTGATCACGATAAATAACACTAACATCGCTCAACCATCGGACAATGCAAAGATCAATAAACTGGCAGACTCCAAGAGTCTGCCGTATTACTTAAGGCCAGTATCAAAAACTAACGCCTGAACGTAAACGTCCCCTTAGCTGACAACTTTCCTTCAACGAGGTCGAACTCGCCTACAGGATACGGGCTTACCTGTGTCAATCTCAACATACCGCTTGCATACTTATCATTTTCAATGCCATCAAATTCTAAATGCGCTCTCACGGGCTCATCTTTTCCGTCCAGCGTGTACACGTCAACCGCAAGATTATCTCTGAATTTAAGGTTCATATAATAACTATGTCCACCTAGCTCCCTTTGCTTCGTATTAATATAAAAAAACCCATCCCTATGGGTTAGGTGGCCTCCGCCCTCAAATTTTTGCTCATCATAACTTTCATGCTTGAATGTAACTTCCATGAATTCAGGAATTTCTATTTTGATGCTTTTATTAGTGCTCATATTTTTCATCCGAAAAGGAAGTAAAACAGAAGAATAACCACCTACCAGCGACAGTACACCTGTAATATCTGACAGGCGCTTATATCCGTTCGCATTTGGTAGCTGGCCTTGAACTACAAAAAACAAGCAAAGCCCTAACTTTCCATACTACCGACATCAACTATACGAGTGCTGGCGACTCAAACAGATCCGCCCCCGCTTCCTGCGTTTACCAAGCTGGATATTTATCACGATAAATAGAACTTACAGCCCTCAACTATCGGACAATGCAAAGCTTAATAAACCAGCAGACCGCCGGCACAGCTTTAACCAGTATCGACTAAGACCACTTCATGTACTCAAATTCACCTGCTGCTGAGAAGACGCCTTCTTCATAGATATCAAAGGTGCCTTTTGGGTAATCTCCACTTCTTGACAAATTAAACTTGCCGCTAGCCTGCCGATCACCATTTATATCATCAATCTCCAAATGCGCGCTAACGGGTGTATCTTTTCCACCCAGCTCATAATTCTCGTCAACTTCAAGGCCTGCCTTAAAGGATAATGACAAATAATACTTGTGACCTTCAAACTCTCTGTACTTTGGAAGAAGTTGAAAAGACTTTTCCCCCTTATATAAAAACCCATAATCTTTAAATTCCATTGGATGATCACCATACTCTTGATGCTTGTATGTGATTTTCATAGAACCAAATAACGAGTCATCAACGCCAGCGTCGCCTTTTATTTCCTTTTCGTTTTTCATTTCTATCTTTCCGAGAGACCAGGTGAAACCCAATAGTAGGCGGCCTCATATTTCGGCACACCTGTAATATCTGACAGGTATTTATATCCCTTTGAAATAACAAATCCGCCTTTAACAAAGAAACCACTGGACAACCCGGACGTGCGATTTACCAATCACTCACCCATAAGAAACCCGCCTCTCGGCGGGTTTCTTATATGGACAGCTATTGCCTCAATCCATCACGAAGTAAAAAAGAAGTCACATGTCTGTGGATTTTAAAGCCAGGGGGCTTACTCTGGTTGCTTAGGGCGTGTGAAAGGAGCTGGCCCCTTGGAGTTTTTGAGGTCTTCCGTTTTTGGCTCAACTGGCTGGGTAGCCGGGGCCGGGCCTTTGGGGTTAACGTCCTTTGTAGTCATTGCTGTGTACTCCATTACGAGGTGGAGTCTTATCTTGTGAGTATCGCTTGAGATTGCCTACTGTCAGATCTGACAGTCATTGAGATCTATTGGAAATAAGCAGAACTCAGTTAGATCAACTTATCATGCACTCCTCATGAACAGTGTCGCTACGCGAAAAAATCACACCCAAAAAAAACCCGCCTCTCGGCGGGTTTTTATCAGCGCAGCTTAACGTTCAGGCTTAGTTAACCTTGGCGTTCAACTCACCCTTCAGATAACGCTGGAACATCGCTTCCAACGAGATCGGCTTGATCTTCGAAGCATTACCGGCAGTACCGAACGCTTCATAACGAGCGATACACACATCGCGCATCGCCGTCACGGTCGCGCCGAAGAATTTACGTGGGTCGAATTCGCTCGGATTGGTGGCCATCAGGCGACGCATTGCGCCGGTGGATGCCAGGCGCAGGTCGGTGTCGATGTTGACCTTGCGCACGCCGTACTTGATGCCTTCGACGATTTCTTCAACCGGTACGCCGTAGGTTTCTTTGATGTCGCCGCCGTACTGGTTAATGATCGCCAGCCACTCTTGTGGCACGGACGAGGAACCGTGCATCACCAAGTGGGTGTTCGGGATGCGCTTGTGGATTTCCTTGATGCGGTCGATCGCCAACACGTCGCCGGTAGGTGGCTTGGTGAACTTGTAGGCGCCGTGGCTGGTACCGATGGCGATGGCCAAGGCATCGACCTGGGTCTTCTTGACGAAGTCAGCGGCTTCTTCCGGGTCGGTCAGCATCTGGCTGTGATCCAGAACGCCCTCAGCGCCGATACCGTCTTCTTCGCCGGCCATGCCGGTTTCCAGCGAACCCAGGCAGCCCAGCTCGCCTTCAACCGAAACGCCGCAGGCGTGAGCCATGGCAACAGTTTGTTGGGTAACGCGGACGTTGTATTCGTAGTCGGTCGGGGTCTTGCCGTCTTCGCCCAAGGAGCCGTCCATCATTACCGAGCTGAAGCCCAGTTGGATCGAGCGCTGGCAGACGTCAGGGCTGGTGCCGTGGTCCTGGTGCATGCACACCGGGATGTGCGGGAATTCTTCGATCGCGGCCAGGATCAGGTGACGCAGGAACGGCGCGCCGGCGTATTTGCGAGCGCCGGCCGAAGCCTGGACGATCACCGGGGAGTCAGTCTTGTCAGCGGCTTCCATGATGGCGCGCATCTGCTCAAGGTTGTTAACGTTGAAGGCTGGAACGCCGTAGCCGAACTCGGCTGCGTGGTCCAGCATCTGGCGCATGCTGATAAGTGCCATTGTGTGTGTCTCTCCCGGTTGAGGGTCGTTAATCGTGCCAGCCTGCCGGAGCGGCGGCGGCTATTCAAGTGATTGCAGATCGGGGGTCGAAGCCCGGTCTGGTGATTCGATAAAGCAAATTCTCAAGAACTACGCAGAACTCTGTGGGAGCGAGCTTGCTCGCGAATGCATTTCAACATTCAACACAACTGCAAGCTGAACCAGCGCTTTCGCGAGCAAGCTCGCTCCCACATTGGGATCCGCTGCCAAATTAGATCTATGGTGTGTCAATTACTGCGCCTTGCAGCCGCGACCGATCAGGTCATTGGTGGCGACCCAGTACACCAGGCCTTCGTCACCCTTGACGTGAAACGCCAGCATGCCGTCGCTGTACAGCACGCCCGAGGCGCCCGGCTCTTCTTTAAGGCGATAGACCTGATCACCGCCACCCAGCCGAACATCGACTTCCTTCTGGCCGGCATCGGCGTAACGCCACAGCACTTTGGCCTGGCTGTCGCAGGTCCAGGTGGTCCAGCTGTCCGCAGGTGCGGACGACTGAAACAGGTTCAACTGCGCGCAACCGCCCAACAATGCCAACGCCACAATGGCGATCAAGCCTTTCATCCGTGTTCCTCGACTGACAGCCAACGCCGTCAGCCCTGAGTTAAAGAGTCAGACCGGTCAAGGACAACCATGTTCCTTGGCCGGGGTTTGCGTCTCGTATTTGTCCAGACCGTCCGGCCCCGAGCGCTTGTTCAGCACCGGGTTGGTTTCGGCCTGCCAGTCGGCCTGATAGCAGCCTTTCTGTGCCGCATCCGGCGCAGGTGTCGCCTCGGCCTTCGGGTTACTCCCGCAGGCCGCCAGCGTACCGGTGAGCAACAACAGCGCTAACGACTTGACCATCTGAACACTCCTTTGCCTGGCCAAACGGGCGGCCTCAGGCCTTGGCCCGGCTTTCCAGGACTTCAACGGCCGGCAGCACCTTGCCTTCGACGAATTCGAGGAACGCGCCGCCACCGGTGGAAATGTAGGAGATTTGCTCGGCCACGCCATATTTATCGATGGCCGCCAGGGTGTCGCCACCGCCGGCGATGGAGAACGCGGCGCTGTCAGCGATGGCCTGGGCCAGCACCTTGGTGCCGTTGCCGAACTGGTCGAATTCAAACACGCCGACCGGGCCGTTCCACAGAATGGTTTTCGACGATTTCAGCAGTTCGGCGAAGTTGGCCGCGGTTTGCGGGCCGATGTCCAGAATCATGTCGTCAGCGGCAACGTCAGCGATCAGCTTGACGGTGGCTTCGGCGCTTTCCGCGAACTCCTTGGCAACCACCACGTCCACCGGCAGCGGTACGCTGACCTTGGCGGCGATGGCGCGCGCGGTGTCCAGCAGGTCCGGCTCGTACAGCGACTTGCCGACCGGGTGACCGGCGGCAGCCAGGAAAGTGTTGGCGATGCCGCCACCGACGATCAGCTGATCGCAGATCTGGCTCAGGCTGTTGAGTACGTCGAGTTTGGTCGACACCTTGGAGCCGGCAACGATCGCAGCCATTGGCTTGGCCGGTGCGCCCAGTGCCTTGCCCAGTGCGTCCAGCTCAGCGGCCAGCAACGGGCCGGCAGCGGCGACTTTGGCGAACTTGGCCACGCCGTGGGTCGAACCCTCTGCGCGGTGCGCGGTGCCGAAGGCGTCCATCACGAACACGTCGCACAGGGCGGCGTATTGCTGGGCCAGCTCGTCAGCGTTCTTTTTCTCGCCCTTGTTGAAGCGCACGTTTTCGAACAGCACGATGTCGCCGGCCTTGACGTCAACGCCGCCCAGGTAATCGGCCACCAGCGGCACGTCGCGGCCCAGGGCCTTGCTCAGGTAGTCAGCGACTGGCTTGAGGCTGTTCTCGGCGGAGAACTCGCCTTCGGTCGGACGGCCCAGGTGTGAGCACACCATCACCGCCGCACCTTTTTCCAGGGCCAGCTTGATGGTCGGCAGCGAAGCCAGGATACGCGCATCGCTGGTGACAACACCGTCCTTGACTGGGACGTTGAGGTCTTCGCGAATCAATACGCGCTTACCTTGCAGATCGAGGTCGGACATCTTCAACACGGTCATGGGTCGCACTTCCTGAGTAGCTGTTCTTAGAGAGCAGGTTTTTTTGAAATCGCTGTTTGCAGATAGTGGTCTGCAACGTCCAGCATTCGGTTGGCAAAACCCCATTCGTTGTCGAACCAGGCCAGGATGTTCACCAGTTTGGGGCCGGAAACACGGGTCTGACTGGCATCGACGATGGCCGAATGTGGGTCATGGTTGAAATCACAACTGGCGTGCGGCAACTCGGTATAGGCCAACAGGCCTTTGAGCGGGCCGTTGGTGGCGGCCTCGCGCAGGATCCGGTTGACCTCGTTGGCATCGGTCGCGGTGGCGGTCTGCATCGTGATGTCGAGGCAGGACACGTTGACCGTCGGCACGCGTACGGCTTTGGCCTGAATTCGCCCGGCAAGTTCCGGCAGCAGACGCTCGATGCCACGTGCCAGACCAGTGGACACCGGGATCACCGACTGAAACGCCGAACGGGTGCGGCGCAGGTCTTCGTGGTGATAGGCGTCGATCACCGGCTGATCGTTCATCGCCGAGTGAATCGTGGTGATCGACACGTAATCCAGGCCGATCGCCTTGTCCAGCAGCCGCAACAGCGGCACGCCGCAGTTGGTGGTGCAGGAGGCGTTGGACACCAGCAGTTCATCGCCAGTCAGGCAATCCTGATTGACGCCGAAGACGATGGTGGCGTCGACATCCGCCTCGCTGGCCATCGGTTGCGAGAACAGCACGCGTGGCGCGCCGGCGTCGAGGAAACGCTGGCCGTCTTCACGGGTGTGGTAAGCGCCGGAGCACTCCAGCACCAGGTCGACGCCCAGCGCCGCCCAGTCAATGCCTTCGGGGGTGGCACTGCGCAGGACCTTCACGCAGTCGCCATTAATATGCAGACAATCGCCGTCTACTCGCACTTCGCCGGGAAAGCGGCCGTGGGTGGAGTCGAAGCGTGTCAGGTATTCGATGCTGGCCATGTCCGCCAGATCGTTGATCGCGACAATTTCAAACCCGGCCTTCTCGCCACGCTCGAACAACGCACGCAAGACGCAACGACCAATCCGGCCGTAGCCGTTGAGTGCAACTTTGTAGGGACGCGGTTGAGGCATGGGGTTCTCGATTACCGTGGTGAATCGGGTAGTGCGATGTTGCCTGAACCAACGCCTTCGCGAGCAGGCTCGCTCCCACAGGGAAATACATTCCAATGTGGGAGCGAGCCTGCTCGCGAAGGCGTCAGCTCAGACGACATCTTTTCCAGATCAGTCTTCCAGCAGCTCTTCAGCCTGACCCAGGATGTTTTCCAGGGTGAAGCCGAACTCTTCGAACAGTGCCGAAGCCGGAGCCGATTCGCCGTAGGTGGTCATGCCGATCACGCGACCTTCCAAACCCACATACTTGAACCAGAAGTCGGCGTGAGCCGCTTCGATCGCAATACGTGCGCTGACATGCAACGGCAGAACCGATTGCTTGTAGCCGGCGTCCTGCGCATCGAACACGCTGGTGCACGGCATGGAAACCACGCGCACCTTGCGGCCTTGCCCGGTCAGCTTGTCGTAGGCCTGAACGGCCAGACCGACTTCCGAACCGGTGGCGATCAGGATCAGCTCAGGCTCGCCTGCGCAGTCCTTCAACACGTAACCACCGCGGCTGATGTCGGCGATCTGGCCGGCATCGCGTTCCTGGTGCTGCAGGTTCTGACGCGAGAAGATCAGCGCCGAAGGGCCGTCCTTACGCTCCAGCGCATTTTTCCAGGCCACTGCCGATTCAACGGCATCGGCTGGACGCCAGGTGTCGAGGTTCGGCGTGGTCCGCAGGCTGGTCAGTTGCTCGATCGGCTGGTGCGTCGGGCCATCTTCGCCCAGACCGATGGAGTCGTGGGTGTAGACGTGGATCACACGCTTCTTCATCAGCGCCGACATGCGTACCGCGTTGCGCGCATATTCCATGAACATCAGGAAGGTCGCGCCGTAAGGCACCAGGCCGCCGTGCAGGGACACGCCGTTCATGATCGCGGTCATGCCGAATTCGCGCACGCCGTAGTACATGTAGTTGCCGCTGGCGTCTTCAGCGCTGACGCCTTTGCAACCTTTCCACAGGGTCAGGTTGGAACCGGCCAGGTCAGCCGAACCGCCGAGCAGTTCCGGCAGCAGCGGGCCGAACGCGTTCAGGGTGTTCTGGCTGGCTTTACGGCTGGCGATGGTTTCGCCTTTGGCCGCCACTTCAGCAATGTAGGCCGAGGCTTTTTCCGCGAAGTCAGCCGGCAGTTCGCCGCTCAGACGACGGATCAGCTCGTTGGCTTCGGTCGGGAACGCCGCGGAGTAGGCAGCGAAACGCTGATCCCACTCGGCTTCGGCAGCGCGACCTTTTTCCTTGGCATCCCACTCGGCATAAATGTCGGCCGGGATTTCGAACGGGCCGTAGTTCCAGTTCAGCGCCTGACGGGTCAGGGCGATTTCCGCGTCACCCAGTGGGGCGCCGTGGCAATCTTCCTTGCCCTGCTTGTTCGGCGAACCGAAACCGATGGTGGTCTTGCAGCAGATCAGGGTCGGCAGCGGGCTCTTGCGCGCGGTTTCAATGGCGGTCTTGATCTCTTCCGGATCGTGCCCGTCGACGTTGCGGATCACCTGCCAGTTGTAGGATTCGAAACGCTTCGGGGTGTCATCGGTGAACCAGCCTTCGACTTCACCGTCGATGGAGATGCCGTTGTCATCGTAGAAGGCGATCAGCTTGCCCAGGCCCAGCGTACCGGCCAGGGAAGCGACTTCGTGGGAAATGCCTTCCATCATGCAGCCATCACCGAGGAACACGTAGGTGTGGTGATCAACGATGTTGTGGCCAGGACGGTTGAACTGCGCACCCAGGACTTTTTCCGCCAGGGCGAAGCCGACGGCGTTGGCCAGACCCTGACCCAGCGGGCCGGTGGTGGTCTCGACGCCCGGGGTGTAACCGAATTCCGGGTGACCCGGGGTGCGGCTGTGCAGTTGACGGAACTGCTTAAGGTCGTCGATCGACAGGTCGTAACCGGTCAGGTGCAGCAGCGAGTAGATCAACATCGAGCCGTGGCCGTTGGACAGCACGAAGCGGTCACGGTCGGCGAACGACGGGTTGCTCGGGTTGTGCTTGAGGTAGTCGCGCCAAAGTACTTCGGCGATATCTGCCATACCCATAGGGGCACCGGGATGGCCGCTGTTGGCTTTTTGCACGGCATCCATGCTGAGGGCACGAATGGCGTTGGCACGCTCACGACGGCTAGGCATCGCTGATCTCCTGGGTGTGAATAGATTGAAACGGAAAAAAGGAGGGCATTTTCCCTCACCGGAGCGCCTCGGGGCAATGACAGATAGTCATCCGAGGGCGTTTTTCCCGTGCTGGACGGCGGTTTCGTCTGGTGAAACCTTTCCGCTGTTCGTTTGTAGAGTTAACCAGCCAGTGAGAAGTGCCATCTATGGAGCAATATCAAAACTTTTTGATATTGCCCTTGCGGCGATTTCCCACCGTCACTAGACTGCTGCCCCATGAACTTACGCGTGCCTTCCATTCGCCATGACGACTGCGACGAGCTGGCGGCCCTGTGCAAGGCCGGTGGCGACCCACTGCGCCTGAATGTATTGCGCGCGCTGGCCAACGACTCGTTCGGCGTACTGGAGCTGGCGCAGATTTTCGGCATCGGTCAGTCCGGCATGAGCCACCACCTAAAAGTGCTGGCCCAGGCCGATCTGGTGGCGACACGCCGTGAAGGTAACGCGATTTTCTATCGCCGCGCCCTGCCCCACACCGAATTGCTGGGCGGCAAGTTGCACGCCGCATTGTTAGAAGAAGTCGACAATCTGGCGCTGCCGGACGACGTGCAGACGCGCATCGCCCAGGTCCACGGACAACGCGAAGCCGCCAGTCAGGACTTTTTCACCCGGGTTGCGGAGAAATTCCGCGCCCAGCAAGACTTGATCGCAGGCCTGCCGCAGTACCGTGACAGTGTGCTGGCCCTGCTCGACAAACTGAACTTCAATGGTGCTGCCACGGCCATTGAAGTCGGCCCCGGCGATGGTGCTTTCCTGCCGGAACTGGCCCGTCGCTTCGGCACCGTAACCGCGCTGGACAACAGCCCGGCGATGCTCGAACTGGCGCGTCAGGTATGTGAACGTGAACGGCTGGCTAACGTCAGCCTGCAATTGGCCGATGCATTGAATGGCACCAGCCTTCAGGCCGATTGCGTGGTACTGAACATGGTGTTGCACCATTTCGCCGCGCCGGCCGAAGCGCTCAAGCACATGGCCGGCCTGCTGCAACCGGGCGGTAGCCTGCTCGTGACAGAGTTATGTAGCCACAACCAGAGTTGGGCCAGGGAGGCCTGCGGTGATCTGTGGTTGGGGTTTGAACAGGACGATTTGGCCCGTTGGGCCACCGCTGCGGGACTCGTTCCCGGGGACAGCCTCTATGTAGGCTTACGTAATGGTTTCCAGATCCAGGTTCGCCACTTTCAGCGACCGGCTGGCGACACTCACCATCGGTAAATTCAGGAAAACATCGAGATGAGCGAATACTCCCTCTTCACCTCCGAGTCCGTGTCTGAAGGACATCCGGACAAAATCGCCGACCAGATTTCCGATGCGGTGCTGGACGCCATTATCGCCCAGGACAAACACGCACGCGTTGCCGTGGAAACCCTGGTCAAGACTGGCGTTGCCATCGTGGCCGGTGAAGTGACCACCAGCGCCTGGGTCGATCTGGAGCAGATCGTTCGTGACGTGATCTGCGACATCGGCTACACCAGCTCCGAAGTCGGCTTCGACGGCGCGACCTGCGGCGTGATGAACATCATCGGCAAGCAGTCCCCTGACATCAACCAGGGTGTTGACCGTGCCAAGCCTGAAGATCAGGGCGCTGGCGACCAAGGCCTGATGTTCGGCTACGCCAGCAACGAAACCGACGTGCTGATGCCAGCACCGATCACCTTCTCGCACCAGTTGGTACAGCGCCAGGCCGAAGCTCGCAAATCGGGTCTGCTGCCGTGGCTGCGTCCGGACGCCAAATCGCAAGTGACTTGCCGTTACGAAGGCGGCAAGGTGGTCGGTATCGACGCCGTTGTTCTGTCGACCCAGCACAACCCTGAAGTGTCCTACAAAGACCTGCGCGAAGGCGTGATGGAGCTGATCGTCAAGCACGTGCTGCCTGCAGAACTGCTGAGCAAAGACACCCAGTTCCACATCAACCCGACCGGCCAGTTCATCATTGGCGGCCCGGTAGGTGACTGCGGTCTGACCGGTCGCAAGATCATCGTCGACAGCTACGGCGGCATGGCCCGTCACGGCGGTGGCGCGTTCTCCGGTAAAGATCCATCGAAGGTTGACCGTTCGGCTGCCTACGCTGGCCGTTATGTTGCCAAGAACATCGTCGCTGCCGGCCTGGCCGAGCGTTGCGAGATTCAGGTGTCCTACGCCATCGGTGTCGCTCAGCCGACTTCGATCTCGCTGAACACCTTCGGTACCGGCAAGATCAGCGATGACAAGATCATCAAACTGGTGCGTGAAGTGTTCGACCTGCGTCCATACGCAATCACCACCATGCTGGATCTGCTGCACCCGATGTACCAGGAAACTGCAGCCTACGGCCACTTCGGTCGTGCTCCGCAGACCAAGACGGTTGGCGAAGACACCTTCTCCACCTTCACCTGGGAAAAAACCGACCGCGCCGACGCTCTGCGTTCCGCTGCTGGTCTGTAAGCCCTCCCCGGCGGCAAAAAAGCCCCGCACGGTTCGCGCCGTGCGGGGCTTTTTCATGCCTGAAATACCCTCCCAATATCAATAAAGCCCCCCTGTGGGAGCGGGCCTGCTCGCGAAGAGGCCAGTGCTGGCGACCCGAGTTTGGGCATGGAAACACAATGCAAAACACCCACCCGGGGCCTCTCTGAATCCTCGCCTAGCCTTAAAGCATTCCCCCTGAGCAAGGACGCTCAAAATGCTTGTCACGCTGCGCCTGTTTTCAGTTCTTTTGCTGAGTTTCACCCCTCTGATCGCCCATGCAGCCTGCCCCGACTGGCCATTCGGCAAAGCGCAAGTTGAAATCTCGGCTCTGCAACAGCAGATCGACCAATGGGACGACGCCTACCACCGCGAAGGCCGCTCGCTGATTGCCGACGAACTCTACGATCAATCGCGCGTGCGGCTCATCGAGTGGCGCCAGTGCTTCCAGCAACCCGCAGCGCCCGAACCGTTGCGCAGCGCGTCTGGCTCCGTCGCGCATCCAATCGCCCACACCGGTCTGGACAAGCTTCACCAAGCCGCCGCCGTTCAAGCATGGTTAAAGGATCGGCAGGATGTCTGGGCACAACCCAAGGTCGATGGCGTCGCAGTGACACTGATTTACCGCCGGGGCCTGTTGCAGCAAGCGATCAGTCGCGGCGACGGGGTCAGTGGTCAGGACTGGACAGCGTCGGCGCAAAAGATCGCTGCCATTCCGCAACAACTGACCCAACCGCTGGACCTGCTGGTGCAGGGCGAGCTCTACCGGCGCCTGAATCAGCATGTGCAAGCCAGCGCCGGCAGCGTCAACGCCCGCGCCACCGTTGCCGGGCTGATGAGCCGTAAATCCTTGAGCACAGAACAGGCGTCCGGGATCGGCCTGTTCGTCTGGGACTGGCCGCAGGGGCCGGCGAATCTGCCCGAAAGAACAGCGGCACTGGCGACATTGGGTTTCGCCACGACGGCGCCATTCAGTCAGGCCATCGCCAACCTTGAAGAGGCGCAGCAGTGGCGTGAGCACTGGTATCGATCACCCCTGCCCTTCGCCACTGACGGCATTGTCCTGCGCCAGAGCCAGCGCCCACCGGCTGAGCGTTGGCAGGCGAGCGCGCCCTACTGGGCCGTCGCCTGGAAATACCCGTTTGCCCGGGCGCTGGCCGAGGTGCGCAAAGTGAACTTCAAAGTAGGTCGCAGCGGACGCATCACGCCGGTATTGGAGTTGTCGCCAGTGATGCTCGATGACCGCGAGATCAGACGCGTCAGCGCCGGCTCCCTCAAGCGCTGGCAGACGCTGGATATCCGCCCCGGTGATCAAGTGGCAATCAGCCTGGCCGGGCTGACCATTCCACGACTCGACAGTGTGGTGTTGCGCACCACCGAACGGGCCGCTCTCGAGATTCCCGACACGCGCGATTTTCACGCCTTGAGCTGCTGGCAACCGACACCCGGTTGTGAGAGCCAGTTTCTCGCGCGCCTGACCTGGCTCAGTGGCAAGCAAGGGCTGGCGCTGCAGAATGTCGGGCGCGGTACCTGGGAGAAACTTCTGGAAACAGGCCGCCTGAACAACCTGCTGGATTGGTTGACCCTCGACGAGCCAGAGCTTGCTAACATTGCCGGCTTCGGCGAGCGCAGCAGCGCACGTCTGATCAACAGTTTTCACAGCGCCCGCCAACGGCCGTTCACCCAGTGGCTCAAAGCATTGGGTTTACCGCCAACCGGTCAGGCACAACTGGCCGACTCGTGGCAGGCGCTGGCACAACGCGACACCGAACAATGGCAGGCAGAAGCCGGAATCGGCCCGGGCCGCGCGGCGCAATTGAGCGCATTCTTCCGCGACCCGCAGGTGCTGGCCTTGAGTGACACATTACGCGCCGCCGGAATCGACGGTTTCTGATCACGCAATCCCCCGGCAGCCGGGAACCCAAGGGCCGTCAGACGCTCAAACAGCGCAGTGCCCCCGACCCGACTGCCTTTGCACATGGAGCTTTTATGAAATTTCTTGCACCGCTTGCCTTGCTGACTCTCTGTGGCGTTCTGGCCGCGCCTGTGATGGCTGACGAAGATGCACCGGGCCTGACCGGTTGCGCCGCGAAGAAGCAGGGCATCATCAATCAGCTCGAGCAGGCGAAATCCCGGGGCAACACCGATCAGCAGGCCGGTCTGCAAACCGCTCTGGATGAAGTGACCAAGAACTGCACCGATGCCGGCCTGAAGAAAGAACGCGAAAACAAGGTGCTGGAAGCCAAGCACGAAGTGAGCAAGCGTCAGGCGGATCTCGACAAGGCGATGAAGAAAGGCGATCCGGAGAAGATCAACAAGCGCAAGGACAAGCTCGCCGAGTCGCGCAAAGAGCTGCAGGATGCGCTGGACCAGATCGACAAGTAACCGTTAATGCGGGGAATTTGATGCCCTCTTCGCGAGCAAGCCCGCTCCCACATTTGATTTGTGAACGACACAGATCCAGTGTGGGAGCGGGCTTGCTCGCGAAGGCGTCAGCTCAAACAACAGAAATCAATGATCGCGAAACTCTTTATGGCAAGCGCTGCAGGCATCCTCAACCTTCTGCACCGCAGGCCCGAGGTTACTGGCCTTGTACGGCTGAACCTTGCTGGCGATCACCAGTTCACCGGTGGCCGCCTCAAGGTTACGGGCCAATTCCTGAAAGCGGGCCTGACGCAGCCAGACATCGTCCTTGGCGCTGGTGTGATCTTCTTCACGCACCTGCGGGAAATGCTTCCACGGTTCATGCGACAACGCATCAAGCTTCACCGCGCCTTCGGCGAATTTCGGCCCGTCGAACGGAATGCGTCCGCGCAACATGCCGCCCAGGTCTTCGCCGGTCTTGAGCATCTGCTTGAAGATCGCCTTGCGTTGCCCCAGCGGAGAATTCGGATCGACGCCGCCACAGGCGGACAAGGTCAGACAGGCCAGCAATACAACAGAAATTCTTTTAAGAGTCATGGTGGCTTCAGGTCACGGAATTCGGCGGCCAGTATCCTCGCGTCGCCGACAAACACCAATAGCCCTATTAAAAATACGGGTTGCCGGAGCGCATGGAGCACTTGGGCAACCGGCACAGGAATCACTCCATGAACAGCCGTTTCAAGGCCTGGCGTCACCCACTGATCGCAACCCTGCCACTGCTGGCAATCCTTGCCGGCTGCACCGGTGGCGACACTGCCAAACCGAAAACCCATGCCTTGGCCACTTATTCCAGCGCCACTTGGGAAGCCTTGCCGGCGGTGTCCGACAGCGATCTGGTGGCCGGTTTCGGTTCATGGCGCAGCGCCTGCACCCGACTCAAGGCTGATCCGGTCTGGGGCGGCACCTGCGCGGCAGCCGCCAACGTGCCGCAAAGCGCCAACGAGATTCGCGCGTTCCTCAAGCAGAACCTCGACGTGTTCGGACTGCGCGCCGAGCATGACAACCCCAACGGTCTGATCACCGGTTACTACGAACCGGTCTACCCCGGCAGCCTGACGCCCACCGAGGTGGCGAACGTGCCGGTGTACGGCGTGCCGGAAGACATGATCATCGTCTCGCTGGACAGCATTTACCCGGAACTGAAGGGCAAGCGCCTGCGTGGCCGTCTCGAAGGCCGAGTGCTCAAGCCGTATGACGACGCGGCGACCATCGAGTCCAAAGGCGTCAAAGCGCCGGTAGTGGCGTACCTGACCGATCCAATGAACCTGCAGTTTTTGCAGATCCAGGGTTCCGGGCGGATTCAGACGCCGGATGGCAAACAACTGCGCATCGCCTACGCCGACCAGAACGGCCACCCGTATCGACCGATTGGTCGCTGGCTGGTCGAGCAAGGCGAGCTGAAGAAAGAAGACGTGACCATGAGCGCGATCAGCAACTGGGCCAAGGCCAATCCGTCGCGCATCCCGGAACTGCTGGGCAGCAACCCGAGCTACGTGTTCTTCACCCGCAACCCGGACAGCAACGAAGGCCCACGCGGCTCGCTCAATGTGCCGCTGACCGCCGGCTACAGCGCAGCGGTGGATCGCAAGGTGATTCCGTTGGGCAGCCTGCTGTGGCTGTCGACCACCCGTCCGGACGGCAGCGCTTTGGTTCGCCCGGTCGCGGCGCAGGACACCGGTGGCGCGATTGCCGGCGAGGTGCGTGCGGATCTGTTCTGGGGCACCGGCGATGCTGCCGGGCAACTGGCCGGGGACATGAAGCAGCAGGGGCAGATCTGGATGCTCTGGCCTAAAGGTGCGGCGTTGCCGCAAGTACCGCAGGTGGCCGATACGGTTAAAGACAAACCTTAAGCGCCTCGGCGCCAGAGCTACCGCCTTCGCGGGCAAGCCCGCTCCCACAGGGTTCTTTGGTGTACACAGGATTTGTGCTCGCCATTGATACCTGTGGGAGCGGGCTTGCTCGCGAAGAGGCCGGCAGCAACACCCGAGATTCAGACCGACACAAAGAAGAACGCAGCAATCAGCCCCATCCCGACAAACCACACCAGCGACCGCAAGATCGCCCAATCCGCCAGGTAGCAGATGATGTACAGCAGGCGACTGGTGATAAACAGCACCGCCAGCACATTCACTGTCACTAGCTGCGCCGTGCCCACCAGATGCGCAACAATCACTGCGGCAGCAAATGCCGGCATCACCTCGAAGCTGTTCAACTGCGCCGCATGCGCCCGTCGGGCGACGCCGCCCACGCTATCGAGAAAATCCCGAGGATCATGATTGTCACTGAGCCTGAAACCGCCTGAGACCTTGGCCACGATCGTGCACACATACGGCAGGAAAATCGCGATCAATACACACCACAGAGCCACCGTCATAACGCCGTCCTTTTTTCGAGTGTTGGAAATGGCGGGCGGTCAGAACTTCATCACCAGCATGCCGATCAATACCAGCCCACAGGCTAAGAGCCGCGGCCTGCCGAAAGGTTCTTTCAGGTAGCGCATGCCGAACAGCACCACCAGGATCACGCTGATCTCACGCAAGGCCGCCGCCTCGGCAATCGAGCCCAACTGCATCGCCCACAGCACCAGAGCGTAGCTGAACAACACGCAGAACCCGACCGCCAGGCCCAGCTTCCATTGCTCGCGCCAGAACACCAGAAATGCCGGGCGTTTCGCCACCCACGCCAGCAACGGAAACGGCCAGGCGCTGAACAGCGTGACCCAGACCAGGTAATCCAGTGGATGCGACCAGCGCCGCAAGGCCTGACCATCGATGTAGGTGTAGCAACCGATGCACAAGCCGATCAGCGCCACCACCGGTAGCATCGACCAAGGGAGATGTTTGCCACCACCGCCCTGCCAGAGCAGGCAGGCCATACCCAGCGGAATCAGCATGATCCCGAAGATCTGCTGCGCAGTGAGCACTTCGCCGGCGAAGATCAGGGTCAGCGCCAGCACCACCAGCGGCGACAACCCGCGCATCAGCGGGTAGACCAGCCCGAGGTCGCCGACCCGATAAGCTTGAATCAGCAGATAGCGATACAGCAGTTCGAATGCCGCGGAAGCCAGAATCCACGGCCAGATTCCCGTCGGCGGCAGGCTGATGAATGGAAATGCCAGCGCCACGAACAGCAGCGCCACCGTGTCCATGCACGCCACCACCAGCAGCCGTTCGGCACTGAACTTGATCAGGGTATTCCACGTCGCATGCAACAGCGCCGCCATTAACACCAGAACTGTCGCCGCCACGTCCCACTCCTTGATTTTTTTGTTGACCCTACACCAATGTCTGCGGCTGACCAACCGAGGGGGCATGATTGTGTCCCCACCCCGAAACAGCCCATCCAACCTTTGCACCGAAGAATCGGGGCGCTGTCTTTCCACCCCCATCCAATGGAGCCCGGATGCTAGAACTTGTCGCCGCTTTTATCTGCCTCACCACCCTTCTCACCTTCGTCAATTACCGCTTCATCGGCCTGCCGCCGACTATCGGCGTGATGGTCACCGCGCTGATGTTCTCCCTGTTGCTGCAAGGCCTGAGCGTGCTCGGCTATCCCGGCCTCGAAGAGCGCGTGCAGCAACTGATCGGCCAGATCGACTTCGGCGATCTGCTGATGAACTGGATGCTGTCGTTCCTGCTGTTCGCCGGCGCCCTGCACGTCAACCTCAACGACCTGCGCAGCTACCGCTGGCCGATCGGCCTGTTGGCCACTTTCGGCGTGCTGATTGCCACCGTCGTGATCGGCAGCCTCGCTTTTTACATCTTTGCCCTGTTCGGCTGGCACGTGAGCTTCCTCTACTGCCTGCTGTTCGGCGCGCTGATTTCGCCAACCGACCCGATCGCAGTGCTCGGCGTACTGCGTACCGCCAATGCTTCGAAGCCGCTGAAAACCACCATCGTCGGCGAGTCGCTGTTCAATGACGGCACTGCGGTGGTGGTGTTCACCGTGCTGCTGGGCATCGCCCAACTGGGTGAGACGCCGACCCTCAGCGCCACGGCCATGCTGTTCGTGCACGAAGCCATTGGCGGCGTGCTGTTCGGCGGGCTGATCGGTTATGGGGTGTACCGGATGATCAAAAGCGTCCAGCAGCATCAGATCACGGTGATGCTGACCCTGGCGCTGGTGATCGGCGGTTCGGCGATGGCCACCGAGCTGCACGTCTCGGCGCCGATTGCGATGGTGGTGGCCGGTCTGATCATCGGCAACCTGGGGCGCAACCTGGCGATGAACGACATGACCCGCAAGTACCTCGACGGCTTCTGGGAGCTGCTCGATGACATGCTCAACGCGCTGCTGTTCGCACTGATCGGCATGGAGCTGTTGCTGCTGCCGTTCAACTGGGCGCACGTGGCGGCGGCCAGTTTGCTGGCGCTGGCGATCCTGCTGTCGCGCCTGCTCACCGTGGCCCCGGCCATTGTCCTGCTGCGGCGCTGGCGCACGGTGCCGCGCGGCACCATCCGCATCCTGACCTGGGGCGGTTTGCGCGGCGGGGTCTCGGTGGCACTGGCGCTGGCCCTGCCGCTGGGCCCGGAGCGCGATCTGCTGCTGAGCATCACCTACATCGTGGTGCTGTCGTCGATCCTGCTGCAGGGTCTGACCATCGGTAAACTGGTCAAGCACGCCACCCGTGACGAGCCGACGACCGTGGCTGAACCCGCACACTGATGTATCACCGCAGCGCCGTCGTGCCCCCCCCTCACGACGGACCGCACAGCAAATCAAGCAGATGCCGCATCGCCAATGGGCGGTGCGGCGTCGAGCCATGCATCACCACCAATTCGCGCGCATGACGCTGCCCGTCCTCGACCGGTAATACGTACATCCCTTCCAGCCTCATCCCTGCCCACTGCGGCACCAGCGATACGCCCATCCCCTGCGCGACCAGCATGACGATCGTTTCCAGCGCATCCAGTTCGCACAGCACGTTGGGCTCGATGGCGTGTTCATCGAGGTAGCGCTGAGCAATCTGCCCACCCCACGAGCGTGCGTCATAACGAATGAACGGATGAACGCGCAACAGCGTTTCCAGCGACTGCCCGGCGTACGCGGCTGGAGCCACCAGAATCAGCGGCTCTACCTTGAGTACGACCAGTGCCAATGCCTTGGGCGGCTGGAATGGAGGCCTGACCAGAATCGCTGCGTCCAACTCCCCTGCAAGCACCTTCTCGTAAAGACTTTTCGAGTCACCCGGGGTGATCTTCAGCTTCAAATCAGGTGCTGCAAGCGCCAATCGCTCGATCAAGGTGGGTAACACGCCGGTCAGCGCTGTGGAAATTGCACCGATTGTCAGCTCACCGGCCAACCCATCGGGATGCAGATCGCTCTGTAGATCCTGGGCCAATTCGATGATCGCCCTGATCTTCGGCAGAATCAGCAGGCACTGGTCCGAGGGCCTGGCTGCGTGCGCGGTACGCAGCAGTAACGTGCAACCCAGCAATCTCTCGAGCGCCTGGACGCGCTGACTGATAGCCGCCGCAGTGCGACTCTCGCGCCGTGCCGCTGCCGCAATCGAACCGGTCTCGACCACCGCCACCAGACTTTTCAGAAACCGTACATCCATAAGTTTTCCTTTCGCTCAGAACAAGGCGAAGTCGTTATGCCCCGCCGCACGGTCTGTTTACCCTGAGCGCTCCTTCACTTGGGGACATCGCATGAACAGACCTTTTCACGCTGCATACCATGTTTGCGACCTGGAACAGGCGCGGACTTTTTATCGAGATGTGTTGGGCTGCACCGAAGGCCGCAGTACCGAGACATGGGTCGACTTCGACTTTTTCGGCAATCAGCTCTCGCTTCATGTGGGCACGCCCTTCACCACGACCCGTACCGGCCAGGTTGGCGATCACAAAGTATTGATGCCGCACATTGGCGTCGTCCTGCCGCTGGAGGAGTGGCTGGAGCTGGCCGATCGTTTGAGCCGCCTCGGCACAACGTTTGAAATCCCTCCGGTGATCCGCTTCGCCGGCGAACCCGGCGAGCAGCGCACGATGTTCTTTCTCGATCCCAGCGGCAATCCGATCGAGGTCAAGGGTTTCAAGGACTTCGACGGTCTCTTCGCACACTGAGCTTCACCCCAACAAACACAACAACAAAAGGGGCACATCATGACTACCAGGAAACCCACCAGTCTGGTCACCCGCATCATGCTCGGGCTGGCAGCCGGAATAATCGTCGGCATCCTTCTCAACCAGTTTCCCGAACACAAGATCTGGTTCATCGACAATCTGCTGCAACCGGCCGGTGACCTGTTCATCAGGCTGATGAAAATGATCGTCGTACCGTTGGTCTTTGCGTGCATGGTCGTCGGCATCGCCGGGGCAGGCAGCACCAGGGCATTGGGCCGGGTCGGGATAAAGACGCTGGTTTATTTCTTTACCATCACCAGCATTGCCATCGTCTTCGGACTGATCGTCGGCAATGTTTTTCAGCCCGGCGCCGGCGCGGACTTCAGCAGCACCCTGCAATCACCGGCCATTGGTCTGGCGAATACGGGGGACACACAGAACCTGGGCCGAACTCTGGTGAACATCGTGCCGGACAACATCGTCCTGGCCATGTCCCAGGGCAAGCTGCTCTCCGTGCTGTTTTTCGCGATCCTGTTCGGCTGTGCCCTGTCGATGCTGCCCGAGCCGCAGAAGGCGCCATTGATCGCCGTGATTCAGGCGGTATCGGACACCATGTTCAAGGTCACGCATCTGGTCATGCACTATTCACCCATCGGCATCTTCGGCCTGATCGGGGTCACCGTGGCCAGCTTCGGCCTCAGCGCGTTGCTGCCGCTGGCGAAGCTGATCGGCATCACTTACGTCGCGGTGTTGCTTTTCGCGTTGGGCGTGCTGGGGCTGGTGGCGCGGATGGCCGGCATTCGCTTTTTCCACCTGATTCGGGAAATACGCAGTGAATTGATACTGGCTTACAGCAGTGCTGCGTCGGCCACGGTGATGCCACAACTGATCGAGAAAATGGAGAAGTATGGCGCTCCGCGCCCGATCACCAGCATGGTCATTCCACTGGGGTACTCGTTCAACCTTGATGGCGCCTCGCTGTTCGCGGGACTGGGCACGCTGTTTATCGCCCAGGCGTACGGGATTGATCTGGGTCTGGCGGATCAGGCCATGCTGGTGCTGATCATGGTGTTGACGTCAAAGGGCGCGGCGGGAGTGCCGGGTTTCATGTTCATCATACTCACAGCGACCCTGACCACCGCCGGTTTGCCAGTGGAAGGCGTGGCAATCATCGCCGGCGTCTACCGCTTGATGGACATGCCGGTCACCGCGCTCAATGTGTTGGGCAATGCACTGGCACCGCTGGTCATCGCGCGCTGGGAGGGACAGCTCAAGGCACCTGAAAGCGAACCGACGACAGACCCGGTCAGCCCGCCGCTCAAGGCCTGAAACTATCGGGGCTTGCTGTCGGATTCATCTTCGCGGGGTTTGCCGGAGTTCGGTTTATCCGTCTTGGGCGCCCCGCTTTCGCTGCGGATCTGCGCATGGCTGATCAGGGCGAAGATGAAACTGCCGCCGATGATATTCCCCGCCAGCGTGGGCCCGGCAAACACCATCCAGAAATCACTCCACGGCAGCTCGCCGGCAAACACCAGATACGACACTTCCGCCGAACCGACCACGATGTGGGTGAAGTCACCCAGCGCCATCAGGTAGGTGATGAGGATGATGATCCACATCTTCGCGCTCTCCATGGACGGGATCATCCAGACCATGGTGGCGATCATCCAGCCTGAGACGATGCCCTTGGCGAACATCTGACTGGCGTGGTTTTCCATGACCTTGCGGCCGATTTCAAGGAAGGCGTGATCAGTCTTGGTGTCGAAGATCGGCAGCTCGAGCATCACGTACGCCACCAGAATCGTCCCGCACAAATTGCCGAACAGGACAACGCCCCACAAGCGTATCAGCCGGCCGAAGTTTTTCAGGGTCGGTTTGGTCATCACCGGTAGAACGGCGGTCAGGGTGTTTTCGGTGAACAATTGCTGGCGGGCGAGAATCACCGCGAGGAAACCGGCGCAGTAGCCGAAACTGGCGATGACCTTGAATTCGTCGCCCTCGGGCAGGCGCGAATTGAGCAGGCCCATGCCCATCAACGACAGGCCCATGGTCAACCCGGCAGCAAGCGCCGACCACCACAATGCAGCGATGCTGCGCTCCAGTTCCTGATCGCCCTGAGTGCGGATGATTTCATGCAGAACCGCCGCGCGGGGCGGCTGGTTTTTCTCGACTTCGTGCTGTTCATCGGTCGAGAGGTTGGGGGTCTTGCCGTCTGTCGGGGTGGTCATGGCGTGGGAACCGTGGGGGGTGGTGTTTACCTACGACCCCGGCGGTTCATGGCTGTTCAGTGGCCAGATGATTCTTCGCTGACTGAACAACCGCCTTCGCGAGCAAGCCCGCTCCCACAGGTACAGCGTGATCCTGCTCGCGAAGGGCGCGCCGCCGGTGTTAGTTGCTGACCAGTTCATCTTCCTTGAACTGGTCTTTGACGTACTTGATCTCGGTGCGACCGTGCGGCGCCGGCAGGCCGTCTTCGCCGAGGTTGACGAAGACCATCTTCTCGACCGTGAGGATGCTCTTGCGGGTGATCTTGTTGCGCACTTCGCAGGTCAGGGTGATCGAGGTACGACCGAACTCGGTGGCGGTGATGCCCAGCTCGATGATGTCGCCCTGGCGCGAGGCGCTGACGAAATTGATCTCGGAAATGTACTTGGTCACCACGCGCTGATTGCCCAACTGGACGATCGCGTAAATCGCCGCTTCTTCGTCGATCCAGCGCAGCAGGCTGCCGCCGAACAGGGTGCCGTTGGGGTTCAGGTCTTCGGGTTTTACCCATTTGCGGGTGTGGAAATTCATGTTCACTCCTGAGCGTTTGCCGAAAGATGGCGCCATCTTGGCAGACCGGGCGGTCAGGCTCCATGAGCCTTCTACTATGGTCGCTATTAGCGATCTTCATCTGGCCGACAGAAACCCTTTGGAAGATCAGTCTAGACGGCTATAATCGCCCCCGTTTCAAAACGGTAACCTTCACTTGCTACCGTTTTCCCGCCACCTGTCCGAGGGGCGCTGCAGCAGGATCAACCTGTCAGGCTCGGATGGGGCGTTGACTGGCCACGGCCGGACACTAAACGCACAACGGCGCCCATTCGCATACATTACGAATGGAGGCTCTTCATGAGCGCTGTTATCACGCCTGCAGATTTTAACGATTACAAAGTTGCCGACATGTCCCTGGCTGCCTGGGGCCGTCGCGAAACCATCATCGCCGAGTCGGAAATGCCGGCCCTGATGGGTCTGCGCCGCAAGTACGCCTCCGAGCAGCCGCTCAAGGGCGCGAAAATCCTCGGCTGCATCCACATGACCATTCAGACTGCCGTGCTGATCGAAACCCTGGTTGCCCTGGGTGCCGAAGTACGCTGGTCGTCCTGCAACATATTCTCGACTCAGGATCAGGCCGCTGCGTCCATCGCTGCCGCCGGCATCCCGGTTTTCGCCTGGAAAGGCGAGACTGAAGAAGAGTACGAGTGGTGCCTGGAGCAGACCATCCTGAAAGATGGCCAGCCATGGGACGCCAACATGATCCTCGACGACGGCGGCGACCTGACTCAGCTGCTGCACGACAAGTACCCACAGGTGCTGGACCGCGTTCACGGCGTGACCGAAGAAACCACCACTGGCGTTCACCGCCTGCTGGACATGCTGGCAAAGGGCGAGCTGAAGATCCCGGCGATCAACGTCAACGACTCGGTGACCAAGTCCAAGAACGACAACAAGTACGGCTGCCGTCACAGCCTGAACGATGCGATCAAGCGCGGCACCGACCACCTGCTGTCCGGCAAGCAAGCGCTGGTCATCGGTTACGGTGACGTGGGCAAGGGCTCCGCGCAGTCCCTGCGTCAGGAAGGCATGATCGTCAAGGTCTCCGAAGTTGACCCGATCTGCGCCATGCAGGCCTGCATGGACGGTTTCGAACTGGTTTCGCCGTTCATCGACGGGATCAACGACGGCACCGAAGCAAGCATCGACAAAGCGCTGCTGGGCAAGATCGACCTGATCGTGACCACCACCGGTAACGTCAATGTTTGCGACGCGAACATGCTCAAAGCCCTGAAGAAGCGCGCTGTTGTCTGCAACATCGGTCACTTCGACAACGAAATCGACACCGCTTTCATGCGCAAGAACTGGGCATGGGAAGAAGTGAAGCCACAGGTCCACAAGATCCACCGTACCGGCCCGGGCGCTTTCGACGCGCAGAACGACGACTACCTGATCCTGCTGGCCGAAGGCCGTCTGGTGAACCTGGGCAACGCCACCGGTCACCCGAGCCGCATCATGGACGGTTCGTTCGCCAACCAGGTACTGGCGCAGATCTTCCTGTTCGGCCAGAAGTACGCCGACCTGTCGCCAGCCGAGAAAGCCGAGCGTCTGACCGTTGAAGTACTGCCGAAGAAACTCGACGAAGAAGTGGCCCTGGAAATGGTGCGCGGCTTCGGCGGCGTGGTCACTCAACTGACCAAGCAACAGGCTGACTACATCGGCGTCACCGTCGAAGGCCCGTTCAAGCCGCACGCTTACCGCTACTGATTGACGCGGCGGCCTGCTCTCCCTGTGGGAGCGGGCTTGCTCGCGAAAGCGGTCTGTCATTCAGCATTGATGTTGCCTGACCCGCCGCTTTCGCGAGCAAGCCCGCTCCCACATGGGCGGTGCAAGCCTCACAGGCTTCGTGTTTCCAAGGGTATTTCCCATGTCCCAAGACCGTCGCTACAGCTTCGAGTTCTTCCCGACCAAGACCGATGCTGGGCATGAAAAACTGCTCAACGTTGCCCGTCAGTTGGCAACGTACAACCCCGACTTCTTCTCCTGCACCTATGGCGCTGGTGGTTCGACCCGTGATCGCACCCTCAACACCGTTCTGCAACTGGAAAGCGAAGTCAAAGTACCGGCCGCCCCGCACCTGTCGTGCGTCGGCGACAGCAAGGACGACCTGCGCGGCCTGCTGAACGAGTACAAGGCGGCCGGCATCAAGCGCATCGTTGCGCTGCGCGGTGACCTGCCGTCCGGCATGGGCATGACCAGCGGCGAGCTGCGTCACGCCAACGAACTGGTTGAATTCATTCGTGAAGAAACCGGTGATCATTTCCACATCGAAGTTGCCGCTTACCCGGAGATGCATCCGCAAGCGCGCAATTACGAAGACGATCTCGCCAACTTCGTGCGCAAGGCCCGCGCCGGCGCCGACAGCGCCATCACCCAGTACTTCTTCAACGCCGACAGCTACTTCTACTTCGTCGACCGTTTGCAGGCGCTGGGCGTGGATATTCCAGTGGTGCCGGGGATCATGCCGATCACCAACTACAGCAAGCTGGCGCGTTTCTCCGATGCCTGCGGTGCGGAAATCCCGCGCTGGATCCGCAAGCAACTGGAAGCCTACGGCGATGACAGCCAGAGCATTCAGCGCTTCGGCGAGCAAGTTGTCAGCGAAATGTGCGAACGCCTGCTGCAGGGTGGCGCACCGGGGCTGCACTTCTATTCCATGAACCAAGCTGAACCTAGTCTGGCGATCTGGAATAACTTGAAGTTGCCGCGCTAAGCACTAAAAGAAAGATCAAAAAGATCGCAGCCTTCGGCAGCTCCTACAGGGGTGTCGTTGCTGCGATTTTTTGCTTTTGAATCCCCGAATTAGAGCTTGTGCAGGCACTTTCTGGCTCTTTCGCGTTTCTCGTCGTAATCTCAAGCCATGCCTTTTTTCGCGCAGTTTCTCACCGTGCTGGTTTTTGCTTGCCTGAGCTTTGCCGCTCGGGGCGAGAAGCTGCGTATTGTCACCGAGCCGTGGGCGCCTTACGTCTACGAAGAGGATGGCAAGAACCTCGGACTGGACTACGAAACCACCGCCATCGTATTCAAGCGTCTGGGAATCGAAGTCGAGTGGCAGTTCCTGCCGTGGAAACGCTGCTTGTCGATGCTCGAAACCGGCCAGGCTGACGGCGCGCTGGACATCTTTCACAGCGACGAGCGTGACGCCACCCTGCTCTATCCCATTGAACCGCTGTCGGACGTCGAGTTTGTGATGTTCTACGCCAACGACCGACCACATCCGTTCCGTCAGTTCGAAGACCTCAAAGGCCTGACCATCGGCACTTCGCCGGGCTATCTGTACAGCCCGGACTTCAGCGAATCGACACTGTTCACCCGCGAGCCGGCACCGACCCACGAGGCCAACTTCGGCAAACTGCTGCGCGGACGCATCGACTTGCTGATCACCGATCGCCGCGTGGGTCAGCATTTGCTCGATCAACTGAATATTCGCGATCAAATCACCGAAAACCCCACGGTCATCAGCCGTCAGAGCCAATATCTGGCGGTTCGACGCAATGCCGGGATGGACTTGCTGGTGGCGCGTTTCGGTGCCGAACTCAAGCGTTTCAAGCGCGAACCGGCCTACGCCGAGCTCAGCGCACGCTATGGCGCAGCACCGGTCGATGCCGTGCCGCTGGGCAATGCTTCGGCCAGCCGCAAAACCGTTGAGCAGCAGGAAAGCAGCGCGCAGTGATTGCTCTGTTATACTCCGGCGTTCCCGCCAGGCTCACGCCCGGACGCCCGGAACCGTAACAGGCCTCTCGACCCGCTACAGCGCAGCTTTCAGCCCGCGCGAGCGCTCCTGACGTGCCTTCGGAACCGCAGCAGGACCGGACGGGATCGCGTCCTCTTAAACGCGATTCGCGCCAGGCAAGACTCCCATTGGGCCAAGCCCTAACTAAAACAGGATTACTCATGTCCTTTGCTTCCCTCGGTCTCTCCGAGGCTTTAGTCCGTGCCATCGAAGATGCGGGCTATACCGAGCCTACTCCGGTGCAACAGCGGGCCATTCCCGCCGTGTTGCAAGGTCGCGACCTGATGGTTGCGGCACAGACAGGTACCGGTAAAACCGGCGGTTTCGCCCTTCCGATCCTGGAGCGGTTGTTCCCCAACGGTCACCCGGACAAATCCCAGCGTCATGGCCCGCGCCAACCGCGCGTACTGGTCCTGACCCCGACCCGCGAACTCGCGGCCCAGGTTCACGAGAGCTTCAAGATCTACGCCCGTGACCTGAAATTCGTCAGCGCCTGCATCTTCGGCGGCGTCGGCATGAACCCGCAAGTCCAGGCCATGTCCCGTGGCGTTGACGTCCTCGTCGCGTGCCCGGGTCGTCTGCTCGACCTCGCAGGCCAGGGCAGTGTCGATCTGTCCCACGTCGAAATCCTCGTCCTCGACGAAGCCGACCGCATGCTCGACATGGGCTTCGTTCACGACGTGAAAAAAGTCCTCGCGCGTCTGCCGGCCAAGCGTCAGAACCTGTTGTTCTCGGCGACGTTCTCCAAAGACATCACCGATCTTGCCGGCAAACTGCTGCACAACCCGGAACGCATCGAAGTCACGCCGCCGAACACCACGGTCGAGCGCATCGAGCAACGCGTGTTCCGTCTGCCGGCCAGCCACAAGCGTGCCCTGCTGGCGCACCTGATCACCGCCGGCGCCTGGGAACAGGTACTGGTGTTCACCCGCACCAAGCACGGCGCCAACCGTCTGGCCGAGTACCTGGACAAACACGGCCTGCCGGCTGTGGCGATCCACGGCAACAAGAGCCAGAACGCCCGCACCAAAGCCCTGGCCGATTTCAAGGCCGGTGAAGTGCGCATCCTGGTCGCGACCGACATCGCCGCGCGCGGTCTGGACATCGACCAGTTGCCACACGTGGTCAACTTCGAGCTGCCAAACGTCGATGAAGACTACGTGCACCGTATCGGCCGTACTGGCCGCGCCGGTCGTTCGGGCGAGGCGATCTCGCTGGTGGCCCCGGACGAAGAAAAACTGCTGAAAAGCATCGAACGCATGACCAAGCAGAAAATCGCCGACGGCGACCTGATGGGCTTCGATGCCAGCACCATCGAGGCCGAGAAACCTGAAGTGCGCGAGCGTCCGGACATGCGCAACCCGCGCAACTCCCGTGGCCCGCGTGGCGACGGCCCGAATGGCGGCGGCGGTGGCGGCGGTCGTAAAGACAAAGGCAAAGACAAGGGCAAGGAAAAACCCGCCGGCGAACGCGGCGAGCGCCCTGCCCGTCAGCAGAAACCACGTGAAGGCACCCCGGCCCGCGAACAGCGTCCGAGCCAGCCACCACGCGCTGCGGCTGATCGTGCACCGGACGAGTTCCTCGACGACGATATCGATAACTTCGGCAACCGCGTTGACTACGTGCCGAAAGCTGCTCCAGCCGGTGGCCGTGGTCGCCGTCCGGGTGCTCCGGCACAAAGTGCAGGCGCAGGCGCAGGCGCTCCACGCGGTGGTCAGTCGCAAGGTCGCCAGAACGGTCCGCGCAACAGCAACGGTTCGAGCACCGGCACCCCACCGGGCAAACGCAGCGGCCCGCGCAACGGTGCTCCGCGTGATGGCCAGGGCCGTCGTGACGAGTCCTCGCGCAACCGCCGCCCGGCTCGCGACGATCAGCAACGCGCCGAACCGGCCGTGCAGAACCCGCGCAGCACCGGGCCGAAGATCATGCACAAGGAGTCCAAGGCAGACCGCTTCCCGACGCCTGAGCAGCTCGATCAACTGCCGACCCGTCCGCGCGGTGAAAAACCAGCCTTGCTGACCCGCAATCGCTGAGTTATCGCGGCAATGAAAAATGCCCCGGTTCGAAAGAGCCGGGGCATTTTTTTATGCCGTCACGAATATCCCTGAATCACTGCATATCCCCTGTGGGAGCGAGCCTGCTCGCGAAGGCGGCGGGTCAGTCAGCAATGATGTTGACTGAATGACCGCTTTCGCGAGCAAGCCCGCTCCCACAATGGATCTGTAGTGTGCCGCAATAAAAAACGCCCCCGGCCTTACGACCGGGGGCGTTTTTGTATGGCGGCGAAAATTACTTCGCTTTCACACCTTCGAACGAGATGTACAGGTCGACCTTGTCGGACTGTGGACCCAGATCCATCATCTTGCCGAAATCAGAGCGCTTGATGCTGGTGGTGCCTTCAAAGCCGGCACGGTAGCCGCCCCATGGATCCTTGCCTTCGCCCAGGAACACAGCCTTGACCACGATTGGCTTGGTCACGCCGTGCAGGGTCAGGTCGCCGGTCACGTCGGCAGTGTCTTTGCCATCGGCGTTCTTGCCGGTGGATTTGACGCTGGTGGAGACGAACTTGGCGTCAGCGTATTTGCCCACGTCCAGGAAGTCTTTGCTGGAGATGTGCTTGTCGCGCTCGGCGTGGTTGGTGAACACGCTGGCGGTTTTCACGTTGAATTCGATTTTGCTGTCTTCAGGCTTGGCGGCGTCAAAGCTGAACTTGCCGTCGATGTCCTTGAAGGTACCGGTGATGTAGCTGTAGCCCAGGTGGCTGATCTTGAAGTCGACGAAAGCGTGCTGGCCTTCCTTGTCGACGGTGTAATCAGCAGCCATCACGTTCGCGGACAGTACGGCCGAACCAATTGCCAGAGCGGCCAGAGTCTTTTTCAACATGCTTTCTTTTCCTTTGAGTCGAGGTTGAATTTCAGGCTTTGCGACCGAGCATTCGAGTGAGGGTCGCATCACGATCGATAAAGTGGTGCTTCAATGCTGCCAACGCATGGAGACCGGAAAAAATTACCAGCGCCCATGCCAGCCAGAGATGAATCACCCCAGCGGTGTCTGCCTGATCCGGTAGCCCGGAAACCAGTGCAGGAACTTCAAACAGGCCAAACACCGGGATCCCGACACCGTCTGCGGTGGAAATCAGGTAACCGGCAAGCATCACAGCGAACAGCCCGACGTACAGAAACCCGTGGCCGAATTTGGCGCCGATGCGGGTCATGCGGCTGTAGCTTTGCAGCGTCGGTGGCGGTGGGCTGATAAAGCGCCACAACACCCGCAACACCATCACACCCAGCAGCACCAGACCGATGCTCTTGTGCAGATCCGGCGCGTCTTTGCGCCAGCTGCTGTAGTAATCCAGCCCCACCATCCACAGACCCAGCGCGAACAGCCCGAAGACCGCCAGCGCCACGCCCCAGTGCATGAAGATGCTGACCCAACCATAGCGTGAAGCAGAGTTACGTAGCTGCATTGCCCAAATCCTGTGAGAACTGCGAACCAAGACTAGCGAGTTATCTATCGAATTAAAGCGGAAAATTTTGCTTTGAAATATCGAGAAATACGATCAAGAGTCTGTAAGTGGCTTGTTAAGGAAAGATTAAACGGGAAAGTGTGGCGGGATGTTGTCGCCAGACAATGGAATTGAGTTGTCTGAGCGAGCCCTTCGCGAGCAGGCTCGCTCCCACAGGTGATCGCATTCTCTCTGAAAGCGCTCGGTCAAATGTGGGAGCGAGCCTGCTCGCGAAAGCGATCTGACAGGCAAAAAAAAGCGCGGCATAAACGCCGCGCTTTTTTCATTCACCGCAAGGCTTACTGCGCCTTGGTATCGGTCGTTGCCGCCGGAGCTGCTGCGGGCTTGGCCGCAGGTTTCGCCGCTGGCTTCTTCGCCGGCTCAGCCTTCTTCGCTGCAGGTTTCTTCGCGTCGGTTTTCGCTGCAGGCTTCTTCGCTGCAGGCTTGGCCGCCGCTTTCTTCGCCGGTTCAGCCTTCACCGGGGTCGCTGGTTTCGGCGCTTCTACCGGAGCTGGCGCAGGTGCCGGAGCCGGTGCAGGCGCTGGAGTGACCGGTGCTGGAGCTGGCTCAGGCGCCTTCACAGGTTCTGGCTTCTTCTCGTCATCCGAACCGCCAAACAGGTTGCTGAAGAAGTTGCCCTTCTTCGCCGCCACGGCACCCGCCGCGCCTGCCGCTGCTGCGGCTGGAACCACTTTGACCGGCTCAAACGACTTGCCGGCAGCCAGGTCTTCAACCTGACTGGCCGCACGCTGACCGGTGCGCAGCGCGCCTTCCAGAGTGCCCGGATACAGAGTGTCGGTGTGCTCGCCGGCAAACGCTACGCGTTGCAGTGGGCGCTCCCACATGCGCCAGAACTTGCTGATCTGGCCCGGGCCGTAAGCCAGGTAGGCGCCGCCCATCGACGGGTCAGTGCTGTAGCGACGGATTTCATAACCGGTGAACGAGCCACGGGCCTGTGGATAAAACGCGTGCAGACGGATCAGCACCTGATCGACCATCTGCTTGTCGCCGAACGCTTGCATCACGCGGGCATTGTCGCCGGACAGGTTGATCACCACGTTGGCGCCACCCTTCAGCGCCGGTTCGATCCAGAGCATGCCCAGACCTGCGTTGCTGTAGATCTCGCCGGACATGCGCGCCTTGCTTTCCCACACCGGCGTCTTGAACTTGAGCATGATCTGGTCGCGCCAGCCGTAGTTGGTACCCTTGATCGCGGCCAGGTGCTGAGCGTCCAGCGCCGGGGTCAGCGCAATTTTGTTCAGCGCACGCAGCGGCACGGCCAGCACCACGTAGTCAGCCTGATAGCCAACACTGCCGACCTTGACGGTCACGCCGTCCTTGTCCTGAGTGATCGCGGAAACCGGCGAGTTGGTCTTGATGGTCTTGATCTGTTTGACGAAGGCCTGGGCCAGTACCTGGCTGCCGCCGACCAGACGCGAGGCGCGCAGGTCGCGATCAGAAACGCCGCGATACACGCGGTTCTGCTGGGCGAAATACAGCAGCGACAGACGCGAAGGCTCGTCGTAGTGGGTGCGGATGTCCTGGTTGATCAACTGACGCGCGGTGGCCGGCAGGTTCTGCTTGTCGAGCCAGCTCGACACGTTGATCTGGTCCAGCGCATGCAGGGTGTTGGTCGCGGCCGGGTTCTGCGGGTCGTCGATCGAGCGCGCCAGATCGTCGAGGGTTTTCTGGTAGCGCTTCAAGGCGTCGGCGGTGGCCGGCTGCTTGGTCGCCAGATCGGCCGCGGAGAAGTACTCACCGTCGATCAGATAACCCGGTGTACGCACAAATTCAGGGGCTGGCGTGGTGCCCAGCTTGAAGGTCGAGACGTACTTGTTCAGCACCGGCTGGGTCTTGTCGTTGCCGATCCACTCGCTGGTGGCCATGCCCGAGCGACCGCCGAGGCTCGGCTTGGCTTCGAGCAGCGTGACCTGCCAGCCCTTGTTTTGCAGCTCGTAAGCTGCGGTCAGGCCCGACAGGCCGCCGCCGATCACGATTGCGGTTTTATCCTTGGCCAGCGCCGTAACGCTGAACAGCCCCAACATCACCAGCGCACAGGCGCGCAGCCAACCGACAGACATTCAGCGAACTCCGGAAATACACGTAGGAAAAAAGCAGTTTTGCGGGTCAGACGACCCAAAGAACCGCGAAGAATACGTCAGCCATCAAAACGCCGCCAGCGACGTCTATCGGCCCATACAAAGTAGCTCAATCGACGCAATGGGTTGTCCCGGCGCGATGCATTGCATAGGCTTGCGCGATTGTTTGCCCGCGCCTGACGCGAGCCGCCTCGAGGAGACTGTAAATGGGCCTGAATAACCAGTGGATGCAACGCGACCTCGCGGTGCTGTGGCATCCCTGCACCCAGATGAAAGACCACGAACAGCTGCCGCTGATCCCGATCAAGCGCGGTGAAGGCGTCTGGCTCGAAGACTTCGAAGGCAAGCGCTACCTCGACGCCGTCAGCTCCTGGTGGGTCAACGTGTTCGGCCACGCCAACCCGCGCATCAACCAGCGCATCAAGGATCAGGTCGATCAGTTGGAGCACGTGATTCTGGCCGGTTTCAGCCATCAACCGGTGATCGAACTGTCCGAGCGTCTGGTGAAGATGACCCCGGAAGGCCTGAATCGGGTGTTCTACGCCGATAACGGTTCGTCCTGCATCGAAGTCGCGCTGAAAATGAGCTTTCACTACTGGCTCAACCGCGGCCAGCCAAACAAAAAGCGCTTCGTCACCCTGACCAACAGCTACCACGGCGAAACCATGGCAGCGATGGCGGTCGGCGACGTGCCGCTGTTCACCGAAACCTACAAAGCGCTGCTGATGGACACCATCAAGGTGCCAAGCCCGGATTGCTACCTGCGCCCCGAAGGCATGAGCTGGGAGGAACATTCGCGCAACCTGTTCGCCGCCATGGAACAAACCTTGGCAGAACATCATGACAGCGTTGCGGCAGTCATCGTCGAGCCGTTGATTCAGGGCGCCGGCGGCATGCGCATGTATCACCCGGTGTACCTCAAGCTGCTGCGCGAGGCCTGCGACCGCTACGGCGTGCACCTGATCCACGACGAAATCGCCGTCGGTTTCGGCCGCACCGGGACAATGTTTGCGTGTGAGCAGGCCGGCATCCGCCCGGACTTCCTCTGCCTGTCCAAGGCCCTGACCGGCGGCTATCTGCCGCTGGCAGCGTGCCTGACCACCGACGAGGTCTACAGCGCGTTCTACGACGACTACCCGACCCTGCGAGCCTTCCTCCACTCGCACAGCTACACCGGCAACCCGCTGGCCTGTGCGGCGGCGCTGGCGACCCTGGATATCTTCGAGCAGGACAACGTCATCGAGAACAACCAGGCACTGGCCCGGCGCATGGCCTCGGCCACTGCGCATCTGGTCGATCACCCGAATGTCTCGGAAGTGCGGCAGACCGGCATGGTGCTGGCGATCGAAATGGTCAAGGATAAAGCCACCAAAGAGGCCTACCCTTGGCAGGAGCGACGAGGCCTGAAGGTGTTCCAGCATGCGCTGGAGCGTGGCGCGCTGCTGCGTCCGCTGGGCAGCGTGGTGTATTTCCTGCCGCCGTACGTGATTACCCCGGAGCAGATCGACTTCCTCGCCGAAGTCGCCAGCGAAGGCATCGACATCGCCACCCGGGACAGCGTCAGCGTGGCGGTGCCGAAGGATTTCCACCCGGGTTTCCGTGATCCGGGCTGATTGAGAATTTGTGGCGCCTGAACTGCCGCTTTCGCGAGCAGGCTCGCTCCCACCCTGGAATGCATTTCCCTGTGGGAGCGAGCCTGCTCGCGAATGAAGTCGACACCGATCCAACTGATCCACATCTTTCCAGAGACCCGAAATGAGACTGTCCCGCTTCTTTATCGACGCCCCCCTGAGCACCGGCGAACACGAACTGCCGGAAGCCCAGGCGCATTACATCAGCCGCGTGCTGCGCATGGCCGAGGGCGATGCGGTGCAGTTGTTCGACGGTTCCGGCCATGAGTTTCGCGGCTCGCTGGTGGAAGTCGGCAAGAAACGCGTCGTCGTGCAGATCGACGAGCAGTTAGCCGGGCAGATTGAATCGCCGCTGCAGATCCACCTCGGCCAGGGCCTGTCCCGGGGCGAACGCATGGACTGGGCGATCCAGAAAGCCACCGAGCTGGGCGTGACGGAAATCACCCCGATCTTCAGCGACCGCTGCGAAGTGCGCCTGAAGGACGAACGCGCCGACAAACGCCTGCTGCACTGGCGTCAGGTGGCGATCAGCGCCTGCGAGCAATGCGGCCGCTCGCGGGTGCCGGTGATTCATCCGCCGGTGCTGCTGGCCGACTGGCTGAAACAAACCCAGGCCGAGTTGAAATTGGTGCTGCACCCGGTGGCCGAGCCGTTGGTCAGCCATGCCAAGCCGGCGACGCTGGCGTTTCTGATCGGGCCGGAGGGTGGTTTGTCGGATGCCGAGGTCGAGCAGGCCAAGGGCAACGGCTTCCATGCAGCTCGGCTTGGGCCGCGAGTATTGCGCACCGAGACCGCGCCAGTGGTTGCACTGGCGGTGGCTCAGCAGCTTTGGGGTGACTTCTAGGGCCTCTTCGCGAGCAAACCCGCTCCCACATTGGATTTCCAGTGAGCACAAATTTTGTGTACACCCGAGAACTACTGTGGGAGCGGGCTTGCTCGCGAAAAGCTTCCCCTCGGTCTGACTGTCACTCCACCGGATCACTGACTGGCCTGGCAATGATCGCCTTCAACTCGCTGGTCATCGGAAACTCCAGGTTCAACCCCTTTGGCGGGATCGGCTGTTCGAACCACTTACGGTAGATCCCGTTGATCTCCCCCGAGCTGTACAGATCGGCCAGCGCGTCGTTCACCAGCGCGAGGAATGGCGGATCATCCTTGCGCACCATGCAGCTGTAGATTTCCCGCGATTGTTCCTCCCCCACCACGACCCAGTTGTGCGGGTCCCGCGCCTTGGCCCGCTCGCCGTAGAGCAATGCGTCGTCCATGTAGAAGGCCGCTGCCCGTCCCGACTGCAGCATCTGGAACGCCTCGCCGTGATCCTTGGCGCTGATCACGAACATGTTCAGTTTGTGGTCGAGGTTGTAGCTCTTCAGATAGCGCTCGTTGGTGGTGCCGGCGGTGGTCACCACGTTCTTGCCGCGCAGGTCATCGAAGCTGTGAATGCCGCTGTCCTTTGCGGTCAGCAACTGCCCTTTTACGTAGATGAAACCGTAGGAGAACGCGACCTGTTTCTGCCGCTCGGCCGTCACCCCGGTGGAGCCGCACTCAAGATCAACCGTGCCGTTCTGCACCAGCGGAATCCGCGTCTGCGACGTCACCAGGTTGTACTTCACCTTCAGCTCCGGCAACGCCAGTTGCTGCTTGATCCGCTCGACAATCTTGCCCGCCAGCTCCACCGAATACCCCATCGGCTGCCCGGTGTGATCGCCCACATACGAGAACGGCACCGACGCATCGCGATAGCCCAGGGTGATGCTGTTGGCGCTGGCGATCTTGCCAAGCGCGCCGGTCAGCGGCACTTCATTGGCCTGTGCCTGGGCGCCGATGAACAGCGCCAGTGTGCAGCCGAGCAACGTGATTTTTTGCATTGTTATTCTCCGTTGTGGTTGGGGTGTTTGAGCAGAAGCCGTCACGCCGCACGGGGATTGAAGCCGTGCAGATCAATGGATGTACGCTGCTGGCCGATCAGTTCGCTGAGCAACTGCCCGCTGCCGCAGGCCAGGGTGAAACCGAGCGCGCCGTGGCCGAGGTTGAGCCACAGATTGCGATACGCCGTGGCGCCCAACAACGGTACGCCGGTTGGGGTGGCCGGGCGCATGCCCGCCCACTCCACAGCCGCGTCGTAATTGCCGGCATCGGGAAAGGTGTCGCGGGCCTGGCGCTTGATCAGTGCCAACCGCTCGGGATCTACCGCCGGGTCGAAACCGACGATGTCGACCATCGCCGCCACGCGTAACTGTTCGCCGATGCGCGCGTAGACGATCTTGCGGTCGTAGTCGGTGATGCTCACGTCCGGCGCCCGATGCCCGTTGCCGATCGGCACGGTCAGGCTGTAACCCTTCAGCGGATACAGCGGCACGTGCAGGCCGGGCAGCGCCAGCAAAGGGCTTCGGTGCCCGGCGGCGATCACCAGTTGGTCGACCGGCAGGGTTTCGTCGCCAAGCTCAATGGCGGTGACGGCGCCGTGGCTGTGACGAATGCCGCTGACTGCCTGACCGAAACGAAACTCGCAGCGGCCCGACGCCTTCAATCGCACCGCCAACTGCTGGCAAAAGGCGTGACAGTCGCCGACTTCTTCATCCGGCGTGTAGATCGCGCCCACAAACGGCGCCTTGGCCAAGGCCGGTTCCAGTTGCGCACATTCGGTGGCGGACAACACCTGTTGTTGCTGCGGATCGGCCAGGCCCTTGCGCGCATGGTCGAAGCTGACGGCATTGCGGAAGGTCACCAGTTTGCCGTTGCGCCGCCAGTTGAAACCGGTGAGTCCGTCATCCTCGCGCCAGCGTTTCAGCGTGCTCTGGCTGAACAGCGCCAGACGCAACAGATGCGCCGCGTTTTCGCGGTTGACCGAGGTGCGGCAGGCGGCGAGAAACGACGCCATCCAGCGCCACTGCGCCGGGTCCAGACGCGGGCGCAGCTTGAGGGGTGAGTCGCCGCGCAGCATCCAGCCGATCGCCTGCATCGGCACGCCGGCATCGGCCAGCGGCGCCACATAGCGGTAGGACAACTGGCCGCCGTTGGCGAAGCTGGTTTCGCTGCCCAGCGACCGCCGCGCCTCGACCACTGTCACTTCGAAACCGTCGCGCACCAGCGCATAGGCCGTTGCCAACCCGATCACGCCGCCGCCGATGATGCACACACGCTGAGCCATGTCCGTCCCTATTTCTATGTGAAGACGAGGCTGAGGTTAGGGTGAGGTGACAGGCGCCGAACAATGAATAAAGATGCCAGACCTATAAACAAAGGTTATGGACTCGCCATGCGCCTTCGCCACATCGAGATTTTCCAGGCCATCCGCCAGACCGGCTCGGTCAGCGCCGCTGCGCAATTGCTGCACGTCTCGCAACCGGCGGTGACCAAAGTGCTGCAGCACGCCGAGCAGCAGTTGGGCTTTCCGTTGTTTCTGCGGGTGCGCGGTAAATTGCAGGCGACCCCGGAAGCGCTGGAGCTGGAGCGCGAAGTCGACAAGGTCACGGAAAGTCTGCAGGGCGTGCGGCGCCTGGCACAGAGCCTGCGCCGCGAACCCGGCCACAGCCTGCGGATCGGCGCGACTCCGGCGCTGGCGCTGTCGCTGCTGCCGCCGGCGATCCGGCAATGGACGGCGCAATTCCCGGACATCGCCTGCGAACTGTCCAGTGCCCACAGCCGCGAGTTGATGCAGAACCTGCTGATGCGCGAAGTGGACGTGGCCCTGACGTTGCAGTTGCCGGATCACCCGGGGCTGAAAGCGCAGCCGCTGGCGGCGGGGGTGCTGGTGGCGTTGGCGCCAAAGGACTTCTGGCCGCCGGCAGACGTCGGCAAACCGCTGCCACTGATGGCGCTTGCGGATGTGCCGCTGATTGGTTTATCCAGCGCCGATCCATTGGCGGCAAGGCTCGACAGCTATCTGGAAGCGGTGGAGCCACCGCCACGGGTGCGGATTGCCGTGCAGACCTATTCGCTGGCACGGGCGATGGTCGAGTCCGGCGCCGGCGTCGCGGTGATCGATCCGTTCACCGCACTGGGCGCCTCTGTGGCAACCACCACCCTCCGCCCCCTCGCCCCGCCACTGCCGATCACTTTGTACGCCGTGACCCGCGCCAGCGAGCCACCACCGCATACGCTCAACGATCTGCTGCAGATTTTCAGTCAGCGAGCTGAACAACAACTCAATAACCTGCACTCGGCACAAGTCTGATGTGGGAACACAATCTAATGTGGGAGATTGGGGACAATTTCAGTTAGAGGACATAAAACAGAATCGCCACAAAGTGCAGCAGACTCCCGGCGATCACGAACAGATGCCAGATCCCGTGCGCATGCCGTAACCGGTGATCCAGGGCAAAAAAGATGATGCCCACGGTATACAACACCCCGCCCGACGCCAGCCAGGCAAAGCCTGCCGTGCCCAACGCCGCAATCAACGGCTTGACCGCCACCAGCACGATCCAGCCCATCACCGCATAGATCACGATCGACAGGATTCGCGCTTCGGAGCGTGGTTTGATCTCCTGCAGGATGCCGATCAGCGCCAGCCCCCAGACAATTCCGAACAGCGTCCAGCCCCACGGCCCGCGCAGCGTCACCAGACAGAACGGCGTGTAGCTGCCGGCGATCAGCAGGTAGATCGAAAAGTGATCGACCTTCTTCATGATCGCTTTCTTGCGCCCGCGCACGCTGTGGTACACGGTCGAGGCGCTGTAGAGCACCAGCAAGGTAAAGGCGTAGATCGCCACGCTGACAATTTTCCACGGACTGCCGTCGAGGCTGGCAATCACCAGCATCCACACGCCGCCGATAAATGCGGCCACTGCCCCGACCAGATGCGTCCAGGCGTTGAGTTTTTCCCCGTGATACATGTGTCGCTCACCTCAAGATTCGTTACCGCAACGCGCAAGGCTCGGGCCTTGAGCGTAAAAGCGCAATGTTTCTGTTCAACGCGGACCTGCGCACGCCACGGTAATTGGGCACAATCGGTCGATACCAAAAAGAGTCCGCGCCATGCTGATCGACGAAGAATTGACCCTGAAAAAACTCGAGGTGTTCCTCGCCTTCATGCGCACCGGCAACCTGGCGCGCGCCGCTGTCGAGTTGCAGACCAGCAATGTCAGCGTGCACCGGGCAATCCATTCGCTGGAAAGCGCCCTGCGCTGCCCGCTGTTCAAGCACGAAGGGCGCAACCTGACGCCACTGGAAAGCGCCTACGTGCTCGAAGAACGCGCACAGAAGTTGATCAACGACGTCGTCGAAAGCGTGCGCCTGACTCGCGAAGCCGCCGGGTTCTCCGCTGAACGCTTCAAGCTCGGCTCGCTGTATTCGCTGACAGTGAAAACCGTACCGCAACTGATCATGGGCCTGAAGATCCGTCGCAGCGAACTCAACATCGACCTGATCCTCGGCTCGAATATCGACCTGTTCTACAAGCTGAAGAACATGGAAGTCGACGCGATTCTGGTGTCGCTGGACGACACGGTCAGCGATCCGGACTGCGAGCAGATCCCGTTGTTCTCCGACGACATTTTCCTCGCCACGCCGGCAGATTCAAGATTCGCCCAGCGTCAGGAAGTCGATCTGGCGGAGGTGCGCGACGAAACCTTCATCACCCTGACCCAAGGCTTTGCCACCCATCAGGACGGTATTCGGGTGTTCAAGCAGGCGGGGTTCGAGCCGAAGGTGGCGATGCAGGTCAACGACATCTTCACCCTGCTGAGCATGGTCAGCTCGGGGGTGGGTTATGCGTTGCTGCCGGGAAGGATTGCGGCGGTGTACGAGAACCGGGTGAAGCTGATTCCGTTGCAGGAGAAGTACCGCTTGCAGCAGCACATTGGCGTGGTGTTCCTGAAGGCCAAGGAACGTGATCCGAATCTGCTGGCGTTGCTGGCGGAGTGTCGGATGTATGCCAATCGACAGGTTGGGATTTAGAGCAAAATCAAGATCAAGAGCTACCCCCTCACCCCAGCCCTCTCCCCCAAGGGGTAGAGGGGGAAAGGGAGCAGATCTTCATGGGTTTCAAGACCTGAGTTCGACTCAGGACTTTCAAGTCGGCATACCTCCAGCATCCAACTCGGTCAGTCCCCTCTCCCCCCGGGAGAGGGTTAGGGTGAGGGGCTTTTGATTTTCAGCCCACAATACCGCGAACAATGAAGAACAACAGCGAAGGCCCCAGCAAGCACCCAAGCCCGGTGTGAAACGTCGCCGTCAACGCCCCATAAGGCACCAAGCGCCGATCCGTCGCCGCCAGCCCTGCGGTCACCCCGCTCACCGTCCCGGCCAAACCACCGAACACCATCGCCGAACGCGGGTTATCCAGGCCCATCCAGCGCGCCGCGACCGGCGTGCCGACCATCACCAGAATCGCCTTGATCAACCCAGTGGCAATCGACAGCGCCATCACATCCGAGGTCGCGCCAATCGCTGCGCCAGTCACTGGGCCGACGATGTAGGTCACCGCGCCCGCGCCGATGGTGGTCATGCTCACCGCATCGCGATAGCCGAAGGCCCAGGCCATGCTCGCGCCAACAATGAACGGCAGGATCGTACCGAGCAGCAGCGCGATCACGCCAATCAACCCGGCCTTCTTCGCCTCGGTCGCCTGCACTTCGAACGCCGTGGCGACAATCGCGAAATCACGCAGCATCGCACCGCCCATCAGGCCGATGCCGGAGAACAGCGTCAGATCCGCCAGGCCTTTCTGGCCACCAGTCAGGGTGCCGCCGACCCAGGCCAGTACCAGACCGATGACGATGGCAATCGCCGAGCCGTGAATGCGCCCGAAGGTCAGGCGTTTCGAGAGAATCACCGAGACCCACATGATCACGCCGACGAAAGCGAACGCGGTGATCAGGCCGTTGTGTTCCAGACCGTTTTCAATGAGTGCCCACATGTCAGCGACCTCCTACCGGGGTGCCGACCGGGGTGACTTCCACCGGTTCGTCGGGCAACGGTTCGCCTTTATGGGTGCGGCTGATCAGGGCAATCGTGCAGCCACAGACCAGCACCGAACCGATGGCCGCCAGCACCGCCACCGGGCCGCCGTGCAGGGCGGTGACGACGTTCTGTTGCGCGGCCATCGCCACCACCACCGGAATGTACATCGCGCCCCAGAAGCCGACGCCCATCTCACAATCCTTGGTCATGCCGCCGCGTTTCTGCATCCACAACCGCGCGCAGATCAACAGGATCATGGCGATGCCGACCCCGCCGACGTTGGATTTGACGCCCAGCAACACGCCGAGCATGTCGCCCATGATCACCCCTGCCAGCGTACAGATCGCCAACAGCGCCACACCGTAAATAATCATTGTTGTAGTCCTCAAAGTGCATCGTCGAATGTTGTTTTTGTTGTTCGAAGCCTGAGTCGCGGCGGTTTATGGTCGGCGGCCACCCTCCTCTCGCAACAGCGCCTGCAAGGTGTCGAGCCGCGCACTGTCGAAGGCAGTGACCGTGCCCGATTCAAACACCCGGCGCGCCAGCCCGGTCAGCACCGCACCGGGCGGCAGTTCGATTTGTAAACGTACACCGCGCTCGTAAGCGCTTTGCACGGTGCCGCGCCAGTCCACCACGCGGCACATGTTGAAAGCGAGGTCATCACGCAACGCATCAGGCTTGATCAGCGGACGCGCGCGACTGCCACTCAGATAAGCGATTTTCGGGATTTGCAGTTCCACTTTGGCGAAGGCCTCGGCGAGGATTCGCGCAGGCTGATCCAGCAACGGACAGTGCGACGGCACGCTCACCGCCAGGCGTTTCGCCAGACCGGCGCCACGACTGCGCGCCAGTTCCGCCACCGCTTGCATGGCCTTGTCGCTGCCGGCAATCACCACTTGGTTATCGGCATTGATGTTGGCCAGATACACCGGCGACTCCGCGCTGTGCACCTGCGCCAGCAGCGTTTCGACGGTGGATAATTGCAGACCGATGATCGCGGTCATGCCATTGCCCTGTGGATAAGCCTGCTGCATCAACTCGCCACGCAGGCTGACCAGATTTAACGCATCGCTGAAGTTCAAGGCCCCGGCAACTACTGCTGCCGGGTACGCACCGATGGACAGGCCGGCGACGTAATCCGCCGTGAGTCCGTCCTGCAGCAACTGCCGCGAGGCAGCGACCCCGGCGATCAACAAGCACAGCTGAACCGCCCGGGTGCTGCGCAACGCATCGGCAGAATCGAGCCGCGCGACATCTTCACCGAGCACCTCGCTGGCCTCGGTCAAGGTCGCCCGAGGCAAACGCTGGAGCAGGCCCGGTTGTTGCGCACCCTGGCCGGGGAACACCAACAGGCTGCTCACGCTGCCTGCTCCTGCGGGTTCCACGGGTCAGCGACCAGACACGCTTGATGGGCGTTTTTCAGCAGCACCCGTGCAGACCCGCCGGCCCATTCGCGCAAAGCCACTGCACCGAACGGCGTCTGCAATTGCATGTCGACCCGGCACACGGCTTGATCAAAGAGCTCGACCAGTTTGCGTGCCTGATTGCGGGTAATCAGCTGCGGTGTACGCAGAATCAGATCGAGATCGCTGGCCGCGTGCATCGCCCTAAAACCACTGGCCAATTCAAACCCGACACTACCGCTGATACCCCAGACCCAACCGCAATCATCGAGCATCGGCCGCAGTTGTTTGAGTGCCTGCATCACCGGTAAATCACGCTCGCAATCGACATGACACAGCGCCTCCGGACTGACCCGACGCACAACCGCCTCAAGCGCCATGAACGCCGCCAGCCGCTGCTCACGCAACACACCGCGCACGCCCACCGCGATCAATCCTTCAGCGCTCACCGCCCGCCGCACCACCACCGGTTGCCCGGTAGCCAACGACTCGATTGCCCACTGCGGCGCATCCGCCGGTAGCTGCGCCGGGGTCATGCCCCACAGCAGGTCGTGGGCCAGTGGCAGGTTCACCACTGCGCCCTCAACAGTTCGCGCACGCGGCTGGAGGCTTGGCGATTTCTTGCGCCGAGACGATTGCTCAAGTCAGTGCTGGCGATATCGCCGATGGCCTGTTTCAGGCACTCGATCACCCGCGCCAGATCCTCCGCCGTCGGCTGCTCGATCTGCTGCACCGAGAGGGTTTCCCAGAGCAATCCGAGGCTGGCATAGCTGTCGATGTCGTAGGCCATTGGCGGCACGCTGGCGGCCAGTGCTTCCAGTTCCTCGACACTGCGCAAGGTCACCCGCGCCGCCGAGGCCTTGCCCATCGCATGCACCATCACCCCGGGATCGCGCAGGGCAATCAAGCGGTTGGCCTGATAACCGTGGGCAAGAAACGCCCCGGACATCGCCTTGCCCACCAGCAGCGCAATCACCGGATGCCCGGCCAAACGGGCGCGGGCATAACTGTCCGCCGCACCGGCCAGGGCCTGATGAATGCCGAGGGCTTCTTCGCGACGACCGTAAGCCTGGCTCGGGACGTCGACGATGGCGATGATCGGGCGCTTCTGCGCTTTGTCGCGATCCGCGGTGATCGCGTCATCCACCGCCTTGGCCAAGCCCCAGCCTTCGAGCAATCCGACTTCGCCATTGCGAGCCCGTGGGAAACGGTTGTCGGGGTCAGCGACCACCGCAATAAACCGCCCAAGTTCGCTGTCGGCGACCTTCAACGATGGCGGCAAACCTTCTATGGCTTTCGCCCCACCGGTCAGGGCGTTGAACCAGTTCAAACCGCGCACGGAATAACCACTCATGAGCGCTCTCCTTGATACAGATCGCGAACCACCGACGGCTCGATTTGCTTGGCGGTGTCCAAGCTCGCCAGACGTTGCAGGAACCATTCGGCGCGCTGACTGCGCGGCTGAGCAGGCAAGCCTTGTTGCAACAACTCGCCCACCTGCTGGCGGATCTGTGCCACATCATCGGCGACATAACGATCCACCAGACCACTGGCGAAACGCTGCTCGCCACCGGTCAGGCTCCAGATGAACGGCCGGTCGCGGGAGTCGTACTCTTCGATCCCGGCTTCCTGCTCGATCACTTGGGGGCCGTTGAGGCCGAGACGCGCTTCCTGGGTCACCAGCAAATAACTGCACAGCGCAGCGGCAATCGACATGCCGCCGAAACAACCGACGCTGCCCGCGACCACACCGACCACCGGTTGGTACTGCTGCAAATCGACAATCGCCGCATGAATATCGGCAATCGCCGCCAGCCCGAGGTTGGCTTCCTGCAATCGCACGCCACCGGTTTCCAGCAGCAGAATGGCGCGGGTCGGAATGCCTTTGCGGTTGTCTTCGGCGGCCAGTTCCAGCGCGCCGGCAATCTTCGCTCCGCCGACTTCGCCAAGGCTGCCGCCCTGGAACGCGCCTTCGATGGCGGCGATCACCACCGGCAGGCCGTCGAGGCTGCCTTTGGCAATCACCACGCCGTCATCGGCTTGCGGCACCACGCCCTGACGCTCCAGCCATGGCGACATCACCCGTTGAAACGGGTCGAGCAATTCGCGGAAGGTCCCGGCGTCGAGCAAGGCTTTCGCCCGTTGCCGCGCCCCGAGTTCGACGAAGCTGTGCTTGTGCAACAGCGCTGCGCTGTCAGTCATGGCCGATCTCCTCGAAACCTTGTTCCAGACGCAGCCGCACCACCCCCGGCGTGGCGCCGAAATCGTGAATATCGATGGCCATCGCCGATGGCGTGGTGCCGTCGAACATCCGCGCAAACAGATGCTGCCAGCGCTGCTGCGCACCGTTGACCGAGGTCTGCACATTGATCGTCAGCTTGCCGGCCAGCCCCGGTTCGATCAGCACTTCCAGATCGCCCGAGCCGACACAACCGACCAGCGCGCGCCCGCGCGGCGGCTGCCCGGCGGGGAATTCAAAGGATAAGGTTTCCATCAAAACGCTCCCTGAAGGATGCCGTCGCGCTCGATACGGTCGAGCAACAGCGTGGCGGCGAGCAAGTCGGCGGCGCCACCGGGCGAGGCATTCAATGCAATGAGTTGTTGATCCAGTTCGTGCAGGCGCCGACGCCCGCTGAGGCTGGCGCTGCCGCCAGCGTCGAGCACCGCTTGCGCGCCTTGTTGCATGGCCTGAAGACCTTGTTCACCGGCGCGGTAGAGCACGCAGGTGTCGGCCAGATCGGTCATGATCGCCAGCAGTGCATCGAGCCGGGCGTTCTGTTCGCCGTGGCCTCTGGCGCGGCTGCGTTTGAGTTGCGGCAGGCCACGTTGCAGCACGGACGGGAAGCCGAGTTGCGCTTCCTCACGGGCACCGCGTGCGCCGTAACGCAGGGCGACTTGTGCGCCGTGGCTCAGCGGTTTTGGTGCGTAGCGGTCATCGAGTAATGCCAGACGTGCGGCTCGCAAGGTGACGGCGTTGGCGCTGGAGGATTTCGGTTCGAGTGCAGCGGCGGTCACCAGTAACCCCAGTGCCCAAATGGCGCCGCGATGGGTATTCACACCGTTGGTGGTCGCGAGCATCGCTTGCTCGCCTTCGCGACCGATGCGGCCAATCGCTTCGCGCAACGTTGAATCGACTGCGCCGATTTCAGCCGCCGCTTCGGCCATTTCCTTGAACGCCGGCCACAACGACAACGCCGAGGCGTGCATCAGGCCCAAGTGCAGATCGGTGTGCGCGCCATTGCCGCGCCGGTCGACCAGCGCCGGTTTCGGCGACAGATCGGCTTCGTCGATCAGCGCATCCACCGCCAGATCGGCCAGACGTTCGCTCAGGCTCAGGGGTTTCGCTTGCAGGTTGAGTGCGTGCATTACCAGCTCCTGAATTTGGCGGGCGGGTTGTACAGGCCGCCGGACCACTCGACCAGATCAGCCACGCTTTTCGCTGCCAGCAGTTCGCGGGTGGCGTCGGTGCGGCGGATGCCGAGGTCTTCGGGCAAGGCGATCAGGCCTTCGCGGCGCATGCGTTCGGTATCTTTCGGGTTGTGGCGCAGGCCGATGGCGGTGACGCCGGCCACCGCTGCGATCATCGCTTGGCGTTCTTCCAGCGAGCGCGCTTTGTACAGGTAGGCGATGCCCTCTTCGGTGAGCAGGTGGGTAACGTCGTCGCCGTAGATCATGATCGGTGCCAGCGGCATACCGCTTTTCTTCGCCACTTCCACCGCGTCGAGGGTTTCGACGAAGGTCGGTTTGCCGCCCTCCTGAAAGGTCTCGACCATTTGCACCACAAGTTTCTTGCCGCGTTCGAGCATCGGTTGCTGTGAATCGTCGTGGCGCATGTCGAGCCAAGCCGGGGTGCCGTGACGGCGACCGCGCGGGTCGTGGCCCATGTTCGGCGCACCGCCGAAACCGGCGAGGCGACCACGGGTCACGGTCGAGGAATGGCCGTCGCCATCGACCTGCAACGTCGCGCCGATAAACAGATCCACCGCATACTGCCCGGCGAGTTGGCAGAACATCCGGTTGGAACGCAGCGAGCCGTCGCGCCCGGTGAAGAACACGTCCGGGCGCGCGGCGATGTAGTTTTCCATGCCCAGTTCGGTGCCGAAGCAATGCACGCTCTCGACCCAACCGCTCTCGATCGCCGGGATCAGGGTCGGGTGCGGGTTGAGCGTCCAGTTGCGGCAGATCTTGCCTTTGAGGCCGAGGGATTCGCCGTAGGTCGGCAGGATCAACTCAATGGCAGCGGTGTTGAAACCGATGCCGTGGTTCAGCGACTGCACGTTGTGTTTTTCGTAGATCCCGCGAATCGCCATCATCGCCATCAACACGTGCACCGGTTTGATGTGCCGTGGGTCGCGGGTGAACAGCGGTTCGATATAGAACGGCTTGTCGGCCACCACGACGAAATCGACCCATGACGCCGGGATGTCGACGCGCGGCAGTTCGCTGACGTCGTCGACCAACTGGTTGACCTGGACAATGACGATGCCGTCGCTGAACGCGGCCGGTTCGATCAGTGCCGGGGTGTCTTCAGTGCTGGGGCCGGTGTAGATGTTGCCGGCGCGGTCGGCCATGAACCCGGCCGAGAGCACGACATTGGGGATCAGGTCCACCACCAGCCGCGCGTAGAGTTCGATGTAAGTGTGAATCGCGCCGACTTCCAGCAGGCCGTCTTCAAGCAACTGGCTGATGCGCAGGCTTTGGGTGCCGGCGAAGGAGAAATCGAGCTTGCGGGCGATGCCGCGTTCGAACAGATCAAGGTGCTCGGAGCGACCGACGCTGGGCATGATCATGTGCAGATCATGCAGCTTGGCCGGGTCAGCCTTGGCGAGCGAACGGGAAAGGAAATCCGCCTGCTTCTGGTTGTTGCCTTCCAGCACCACCCGGTCGCCGGGATGGATCAACGCTTCAAGCGCGGCGACGATCTTGTCGCTGGGCAACACCACACCGTCGGCCAGCCCGCGCACCTTGTCGAGACGCCGCTGCTTCTCGTCACGCCGCCGCGTCCAGCGCGAGTCGGGGGAAATTGTTGTTGTCATGCTCACTCCACGGGGTTCGCTGTCGTGGAGCTAAGGTAGGCGTGTGGGGTGGGGGCATCAATCAAGCGCGGTGGTGAATCATTACGCTGAGCGTAACGTTCACTGCCGCATTCGCGAGCAGGCTCGCTCCCACAGGGGTTCTGTGTCGTGCTCAAAATCCCGGATCACTGAAGATCCAATGTGGGAGCGAGCCTGCTCGCGAAGAGGCCAGTCGGAACACCGCATCAATCAGTCCGTGGGCACCAATTTGTCCAACACCCGATTGACCGCCATCTCCGCCACCATCACCACCTGAGCAATGCCCTGCAGCGTCTTGCGGTGCGTGCCTTACACCAGCGCCGCATGGTTGTTGAGCATGACCGTAGCGGAGCCAAGGGATTCGCTGGCGTCGGCCAGCAGGGATTCGCTGTCGGCGTCGGGGTTGGCCATGTACAGCGTGTTGGGGGTGTAGGGCGTGGCCATGAGGTCGGGTTTTGGCGGGCCGAGGTAATGGTCGAGGGCGCGTTCGGCGGCTTCGTGGAATTTCTTTGATTCGGGGGCTTCGTAGGGGGATGCCGTGTCGGTGACCGGCGGGTTTGGCGTTACTTTGAACATGGGGATAAACCTCTATTAGGCCGCACCATCCCGCTGCTAAACGATAGGGTGGCGGCTATGCGCAAGTTAGCAGACCGGTCAATCCCCAACCCGGCGCACCCGAAGGTGCCATGCGCACAGCCACCATCAAGCGCAGGCGAATGCCTGACTGGATGAATCTCGTGCACCGGGGAAAGGACAAAGCCGGGCTGCTAAACCCGATCACTGGGAATCAGTGACGCAATCAAGTTACGCAGCCTGCCGAGGGCGCACAAGCCGGCGGATTCTGGTGCATGCGTAGGCAGCGGCGCAAGGATTTGTAGGCCGGTGAGGCGTAACACTGAGTGTCTTTAAACAGCTGTGCTGGAAAGTGTTTATTGCACTGAATGGATTGAGATTTGTCTGTCGGATTTTGGGGGATTCCGCAGGCGCTATCGCGAGCAGGCTCACTCCTACAGGGGGAACGCATTCCAATTGTAGGAGTGAGCCTGCTCGCGATGAGGCCAGTCAGGCCACTGAAGACTCCGGATCAGTGGATAAGTCCGGCATCCACCAACAACTGCTCCAACCCCAACAAATCCGGCACCTTGGCCACCTGCTCCCCGACCTGCACCGCCGCCTGCTCCAGCGCACACAACGGCACATCGACATAACTCAACTGACTGTCGAGCTTGTACGAACGCGGAATCCCCTGCACCAGCAGCGCAATGAATTTCAGCTGCGGCAAGCCGCCGAGGGCGTTGAGGATGACGATCCGCGCGCGTTCGCCGATGACGATTTTCTGCCCGCAGGCCGACTCGAAACTCAGCAGCGGAATCTGTCGCTCACGCCAGCTCACCCGCCCCAGGTACCACGGCGGTGTGTCGAGGTCGAAGGCGCTGGCCTGATAGTCGATCAGCTCGGCGACGGCGACGTTGGGCAGGATCAGGTTGCGGTCGGCCAATGGCAGCAGCAAGCCGGTGAGTTGGCTGGTGCGCGCGTTGTGGCGGCGCTCATGCATGTTTCTTGCTCCAGTGGGCAATGCTTTCGAGCAGCACCGATTCCTGATACGGCTTGCCGAGGTAGTCGTTGACGCCGATGGCCATCGCGCGGTCGCGGTGTTTCTGCCCGGTGCGCGAGGTGATCATGATGATCGGCAGGTGCTGCAGGCGCTCATCGTTGCGCACTTGAGTGGCGACTTCGAAGCCGTCCATGCGCGGCATTTCGATGTCGAGCAGCATCAGGTCGGGCATGTGTTCTTCGAGCAGCAGCATCGCGTCGACACCGTCCTTGGCGGTCAGCACGTTCATGCCGTGGCGTTCGAGCAATCGGCTGGTGACCTTGCGCACGGTCACCGAGTCATCGACCACCAGCACCAGCAACGGCTTCTGCGGTTCGCTGTCGATTTCCGCCTGCGCCGGACGCTGTGCAACCCGCGCCTGCATCGCGCGGATCGGTGCGAGTAGATCAAGAATCAGCACCACCCGGCCATCGCCAAGAATCGTCGCCCCGGACACGCCCTGCACTGCCGCGAACTGCGGGCCGAGGCTCTTGACCACGATCTCGCGGGTGCCAGCCATCGCATCGACCTGCACCGCGATGTGCCGGTCATTGCACTGCACCAGAAGCACCGGCAACGGCAGGCTCTGGCCGAGCAGTTTCGGGCGCGGCGCGGTTTTCAGCAGCTCGCCCAGGTAGCACAACTCATAGCGCTGGCCGGCGTAGTGGTAGCTCGGTGGATCGTTACGGAAGTGCCCTTCCAGATCATTCGGCAGGACGCGGACGATGCCTTCGATGGTGTTCAGCGGAATCGCGTATTGATCCTCGCCGCATTGCACCATCAGCGCGCGGTTGACCGACACGGTGAACGGCAGACGAATGCGGAAGTGCACGCCCTGCCCCGGCACCGAGTCGATGCTCATGGTGCCGCCGAGCTGCCGGACTTCCTCATGAACCACGTCCATGCCGACGCCGCGCCCGGAAATCTGGGTGATCTTTTCCGCCGTGGAGAACCCCGGCTGCAGGATGAATTGCAGCACGTCGCGGTCGCTGAGTTCGGCGTCCGGTGCCAGCAGGCCGCGCTTGATCGCCTTGCGCCGCACCGCTTCCAGCGGCACCCCGGCGCCGTCGTCGCGAATATCGAAAACGATGTCGCCACCCTCGCGGGTCAGGTCCAGGGTGATCGTGCCCTGCGCCGGTTTGCCCGCCGCCAGCCGCACTTCGGCCGACTCCAGACCATGGTCGACGGCGTTGCGCAGCATGTGCTCCAGCGGCGCGGCCATGCGCTCCAGCACGTTGCGATCCATCTCGCCTTCGGCGTTGCCGATGATGAACGCGACGTCTTTGTTCAGCTCTTCGGCGACCTGCCGCACGATACGTTTCAGGCGCGGCAGCATGCGTTCGAACGGCACCATGCGCGTACGCATCAGGCCTTCCTGCAACTCGGTGTTGATCCGCCCCTGTTGCTGCAACAGGTTCTCGGCGTCGTGGTTGCGGCGCTCGAGGGTTTCCTTGAGATCGAGCAAGTCGGAGGCGGATTCGAACAGCGCCCGCGACAGTTGCTGCAACTGCGAATGGCGGTCCATTTCCAGCGGGTCGAACTCTTCGTAACCGAGGCGTTCGGCATCGACTTGCTGACGGCTGAGGATCCGCCCCTGGGTTTCGGTGTCGAGCCGGCGCAACTGATCGCGCATGCGTTCGATGGTGGTTTCCATCTCGTTCAGCGCGGTTTGCGCATCGCTGACTTGCTGCTCGATACGTCCACGGAAAATCGAGGTTTCCCCGGCCAGATTGACCAGCTCATCGAGCAGTTCGGCGGAGACCTTGACCATGTCCGCGCCGGCATCAGCGGCGGGTGCTGCAGGCTCGGTCTTGGTCGGAATCGGCAACGGCGACGGTGTGTCAGGAGTCGCCGGGTGGCTGAAATTCTGGATCGCGTTGATCAGCCGATCCGCCGGCGGGCATGGCTGCCCGGCGCGCACGCCATCGAGCATTTGCGCCAGGCGGTCATGCCCGCGCTGCACCAGCGCGAACAGTTCGGCGGACGGTTGCAGCACGCCGGTGGCGAGGCTTTCGTAAAGGTATTCGAGCTCATGGGCGAGGTCGCCGATCGGGCCGATCTCGACCATCCGCGCGCCGCCCTTGAGGGTGTGCAGATCGCGCAGCAGGGTTTCCACTTCCTGCCGATTGCCCGGCTCGGCCTGCCAGCGCAACAACGCCGCGCCGGAGCTTTCGATGATGTCGAAACCTTCTTCGAGGAAGATTTCCAGCAGTTCCGGATCATGCGCCGCGCTGTCGGGTACAGCCGTCGGCTGCGCCGTTTCGGCACTGCCGGACTGGCCCTGACGGAATTGGCGGATCGCTTCGATCAAGTCTTGCGCCGGGGTCAGTGGCTGATGGTTGTGCAACTGTTCAAGCAACTGGGCCAAGCGGTCGTGGCTCTTGTGCAGCAAGCGTCCGAGCAGCTCACTGTAGCTGTGGCGACGATCTACCAGACCTTCGTAGAGACTTTCCAGCTCATGGGCCAGATCGCCGATGGCATCGACCTCGGCCATCCGCGCGCCACCCTTGAGGGTGTGCAGATCGCGCTGCAACGACGACAGCGGCGCAGCGTTGTCCGGGTCGCTCAACCAGCGCTGCAAGGCTTGTCCGGCACTGTCGAGAATGTCCACCGCTTCTTCGAGAAAGATCTCGACGATCTCGTCGTCCGGTGCGGTCTCGGCATTGGCGTGGGCGAGTTCGGCAGTCGCGGCGCCCAGTTCGCTGATGCTCAAGGTCCTGCTGCCGTCGCTGCGAATCAGCCCCATGGCGGTCGGATCGAGGCTTTCATCGAGCAGCTCGTGCAGGGCACGAATGCGCTGCGGCTGCGGGGTGACTTCCTGGCCGGCGGCCAGTTCGTCGAGCATGTTGATCAGCGCTTCATGGGCGTTCTGCGCTTCGTGGAAAAACCTGTCGCTGACCGCCAGGCTGCTTTCTTCGACGGCGCCATAGAGGTCGAGCAAGGCTTCGCAGAGCACGTCCACCGGCAGCAGGTCGGCGAGGTGTGCGCCTTCGCCGAGGGTGGTCAGTTCATCGAGCAGCGCGCTGAGCTCCTGACGCTCGCCGGGGTGTTGCTGCCAGCGTTGCAACAGGCTTTCGGCGTCGAGCAGGATGTCCATGCCCTGGGCGAGGAAGTTGTTGATCAGTTGCGGATCGCGCTTGATCCGCAGGCCGGTGGTCGGCGCGTTAAGGATCGCTTCCAGACGTTCGGCCAGCAGCGTTTCGGTGCGTTTGATCAGCGACTGCGCACCGACAATCGGCGCCAGCGGATCGTGCTTGAGCTGGCGCAAACCGACGCGGAACAGACCTTCGGCTTCGAGGAGCAATTCCACTTCATCCAGATCCAGTGGCAACTGATGCGCCTTGAACTCGCGCGCCAGTTTATCCAGCGGCGCCGCCAGTTCGGCAATCGGCAATACGCCGGCCATCGACGCACTGCCCTTGAGCGTGTGCAAGGCGCGCTGCAATTCGTCGCTGGCCGGCAGCGGCACATGTTCGGCGGCCTGATCGAGGAAGCGGTTGAGGCTGGCGAGGTGGGTTTCGGCCTCGTTGCGAAAGATCTCCAGCAACAGCGGGTCGAGAGCCGCCACGTCGTCGACGTCTTCGGCCGCCAGCGGCTCGACGCCTTTGGCCAGCGCATGCGCGCGGGCCGCCAGTTGATCGACATCGCTGCGCTGCCGCTGGCGCTGAGTGGCGAATTCGCTGATCAGTTCCGGCAGCAACAACACCGTGTCGGTGAGCAACTGCTGCACCTGCGCGCCGGGTTCGACGCTGTGCTCCAACACGCGGTTGAGCAGGTTTTCCACCGCCCAGGCCAGTTCGCCAAGGATCAACGCGCGCACCATGCGCCCGCTGCCCTTCAAGGTGTGAAAGGCGCGGCGCAGCTCGGTCAGGGCGGCGCGGTCATGAGTGTCAGCCGTCCAGCGCGGCAGGTATTCGTGCAGAACCTCAAGCACCTCGTCGGTCTCTTCGAGGAACACTTCGCGCAGTTCATCGTCCACCGGTGCTTCATCGAGCGGCGGTGGCATCAGGCTGCCGGGGGTGATCAAGGCCGGCGGGTTGACTGCCGATACCGGACTGGCCAGCACCTCCGCCAGCGACTGCACGGTCTGCGGATCGTCCAGCGCCTGCAGATCCTGCATCACCAGCGCTTCGCTGGGGCTGAGCACGTCGTCGAGCAGCGGCACGTGCTGTTCGTGTGGAAAGAAACCGAGGCTGGCGAGGCTCTTCTGTGCGACATCCAGCAGTTGCTCATTCGGCGCCTGCGGGTCGTCGCTCAGGCGTTCGAGGTAATACTCGAGGCTGGTGATGACGTCGGCCAGATTATCCAGTTGCTGCCAGCCCGGCTGATGCGGATCGAGCAGCAGGTGTTCGCGGATGAAGCTGTTGCAGGCCTCGACCAGACTCGCCGCCCGGCTCAGCGGAATCATCGCCAGCGCGCCGCGCACCTGGGTCAGCAACTCCGGCAACGGTTGCAGTTGCTGGCGATCCCAGTCGGCGTCGATGTAATCGACGATCATGTCCTTGGCCTGTTGCAGGCAGATGCGTGCTTCCTTGATCACGATCTGATGGATCTGCGTCAGGTCGGTGGTCGGCAGGCGCGCGTCTTCGGGGCTTTCCGGCTCGACGGTGCCGACCATTCCGGCGAGGTTGGCTTCGACGTAAAGCAGCGCGCCGGCAACGTCCATCAGGGTCGCGTCATTAGGTTCGCGCTGGCCCTGAGCGAGGCTGAGCACCACCGCCAGTTGATCGATGATGACTTTGCGCGGCTGGCCGAAACCGAGCACCGCGAGGGTGTCGGCGATCTGCCGCAGCGGCGCCAGCAGACTCTCCAGATCGGAGGTGTGCTGACGGTCGCTACGGACGAACAGGTCGAGGCGTTCCTTGACCCGCACCAATTCTTCGCACAGCGCCGCCAGCACCGAGCGCATCGCATCGCGGTCGGGGCCGGCCAGACGCGCGCGTTCTTCGTCGACCATCGCGCTGTCGGGCAACGCGTCGTCCAGGGAGTAGCGATCTTTCATGGTCAGCATCTGCCCGGTGGGATGTTCGGCTTTGGCAATATAGAACAGCAGGCTTTTCAGCAACTCCGGCGGGGGCGGCTGATTGAGGCCGCGCGGGCCTTGTTCGAGCAGGCGCTTGAGTTCCTTGTCGGCGTCCTTGAACAGGCTGCGCAACGCCGGACTGTTGGCAATGGCGCCTTCGCGCATGCCTTCGACCAGCGCGGATGCGACCTGCCACAGCGGGCTCAACGGCGCATTGGCGCTGAGCGCTTCGAGGCGCTGGAAGACTTTCGCCAGGTATTCGAGGTGGGTCTGGTCATCCTGCTCGCGCAGCAACCCGACCAGCGCCATTTGCAGCATCTGGCGCAACTTACGCAGCACGTTGGGCCACTCGGCCGGCTCGAGCGCGGCCAAGGCTTCTGCGCTCAACGGCGGCAAGTCCGGCAGTGGCGGGCTGAACAGGCTGGTTTCCGAGAGCAGGCTGTCGCCGCGCGCACTGCGCAGATCGTTGATCAGCGGCAGCACCACCAGCGGCAAGTCGCGGCGGGCGCTCTGCACGCGATCGAGGTAAATCGGCAATTGCCCGAGGGCTTGCAGCAGCAAGTGCAGGGCTTCATCGCGATGGGCGACGCGCCCCTGCTGCAAGGCTTCGACCAGATGCTGCATTTCTTCGGCGAGCAACGCCGCGCCGTAGAACTCAACCATCTGCAAACTGCCGTGCACCTGATGGATATAGGCCAGACACTCATCCAGCCCCGGCGTGGCCTGCGGGTCATCGAGCACGGTTTCAATCGCCTGATGCGCCTGTTTCAGCGTTTCGGCAATTTCACCCTTGACCCATTCGAGGGCCACGTAGTCGTGCCGGTCACCCATAACCACTCCACTCACGCCTTGTCCGTCGCGGACGCCGACGGCAAGGTGAAACCGGATACCGAACGGCGCAGCTGACTGGCCATTTTCGCCAGATTGCCGATGCTCTCGGCGGTGGCGGTGGAGCCGGACGAGGTCTGCGTGGTGATCTGCTGAATCACGTTCATCGTCAGCGAGATCTGACCGGCCGACGAGGTCTGCTGCTGCGCCGCGTTGGAGATGCTTTGAATCAGCGCGGCGAGGGTTTTCGATACACCTTCGATTTCTTCCAGAGCCACACCGGCATCCTGCGCCAGTCGCGCGCCGCGCACCACTTCGGTGGTGGTCTGTTCCATGGAAATCACCGCTTCGTTGGTGTCGGTCTGAATCGCCCGCACCAGGGTTTCGATCTGCCGGGTGGCGGCGGACGAACGTTCGGCCAACCGCTGCACTTCGTCGGCGACCACGGCAAAGCCGCGCCCGGCATCCCCGGCCATCGAAGCCTGAATCGCCGCGTTGAGCGCGAGGATGTTGGTCTGGTCGGCAATGTCGTCGATCAGGCTGACGATGTCGCCGATTTCCTGCGACGACTCGCCCAGACGCTTGATGCGTTTGGCGGTGTCCTGAATCTGTTCGCGGATGTTGTCCATGCCGTGGATGGTGTTGTGCACCACCTCATTGCCCTTGTTGGCGATTTCCACCGAACGCTCGGCCACCGCCGATGATTCAGCGGCGTTGGCCGAGACCTGATCGATGGACTGAGCCATATCGCTGATCGCGGTCGAGGCTTCGGAAATCTGCTGCGCCTGATGTTCCGAGGCCTGGGCCAGGTGCATGGCGGTGGCCTGGGTTTCCTGCACGGCGGCGGCGACCTGGCCGGCGGTGAGGTTGATGGTGGCGACCAGATCGCGCAGTTGGTCGACCGAGTAGTTGATCGAATCGGCGATGGTCCCGGTGAAGTCTTCGGTCACCGAGGCGGTCACGGTCAGGTCACCGTCGGCGAGGTCTTCGATCTCATCGAGCAGGCGCATGATCGCGTTCTGATTGCGTTCGTTCTTCTCGGCGGTCTCGCGCAACTGGCGGTTGGTTTCACGAACCATGACCATGCCGATCAGGATGATCGAAGCCAGCGCAAGCAAGCCCAGCACGTAGCCGCCGATAGTGTCGGTGCTGCGCCCGCCGGCAAGGTTTTCGAAACCGCTGGCGAGGTGCGAGGCTTCGTCGAGCAGGGTCTGCGACAGGCTGAAGATATTGCTCGCCGACTCCCGGACCTTGAACAGCTCCGGCGAGGTTTCGAGGATTTCGTCCACCGAGCCGGAGACGAACTGGAACAGCTCGGAGATTTCACTCAGCCGCGCACGGGCATCACGGTCTTCGACTTGGCTGATTTTCAGGGTCGGGTTGCCCTGCAACATGCCGTTGAGGACTTGGCCGAAACGGGTGGCGTCGCGGCCAAACGCATCGGCAGCCTGCTGCGAATTCTCGTCGCCAGCGAGCACGGTGTTGACCGCGCCGAGAATGCGTTCAGCGAGCAGCGATTGGCGCTGGGCCATCGCCACTTGGGCGGCTGGCGCGCCGCGCTGCAGGAGGATCTCGACGACTTTTTCGTATTCGATCTGCAACTGCGGCACGGTTTCAGCCAGGGTCGCGGCGACCTGATGCAGCGAGAGCACGGTCTGCTCACTTGAGAGAATCGCATCGGTGTTTTTCAGCAGGCGTTCCCAATCCAGCTGCACCGCGCGCATTTCCGGGCGCACGGTGGCCGGCGCGGGTGGCAGGCCGGTGGCCGGGTCGCCCTTCTTCAGGTAACCCCAGCGCTGGGCAAAATCGTTGCGCGCATCGCTCAGCAGCTTGAACGCTGCCGACTTCCCGGCAGCCGCTTCGGTGGCGTTCTTGGCGATGCGTTGCGACAGCACGCGCAGCTCACCGGCGTGGCCGATGTACTGCTTGTCGTAGTTGGCCTGGGTGTTGAGGTAGGCGAAGTTGGCGAACAGCAGCATGATGAACACGATCAGTGCGATGAACAGCACGATGATCTGCGAGCGACTGCGCGATCCTTCTGCCGACTTGCCTGTTTTTGCTTTTGTCATCGGTCCTCGCCCTTAACCCACTTCTTTGAGGCCTGCTGCAATCCCTGTGGGAGCGAGCCTGCTCGCGAAAGCGTCGGGTCAGCCAATATTTATCTTGCCTGACACGCCCTCTTCGCGAGCAGGCTCGCTCCCACAGGGGACAGTGTTGAATCTGTTATATCGCGACGCTCATGAACACCGGCGATTTGGCCAGCGCAAACAGGCTGAACACCCGCCAGTTCTGCTCACGTCGGAAATAGCCTTTGACGAACTCGGCCTTGGAACCCTGGCGTTTGCTGATCGAGATCGGTTCGAAGCTGTCCTGCTCGAAGTGCTGCAGACCGAACACCTCATCAACCAGCAGCCCGGCGAACACGTCGTTGTGCTCCACCACCAATACCCGCCGCTGTTTGCGCAGCGGCGACAGCTCATGGCCGAAGAAGCCGCACAGGTCCATGATCGGCAGCAAGCGCCCACGCAGGTTAGCCACCCCTTTGACCCACGGCTTGACCCCGGGCAACTGCGTGCAACGCGGTTCGTGCAGCACTTCGCTGACTTCGCCCATCGGCGTCACGTACCAATGCTCGCCGAGGCGAAAACCGATGCCGCTCCAGCGATCCTGACGGCCGGGCTGCGACGGCAGGTCCGCCGCCAGCAGACGGCAGCGCTGGTCGATCTGCCACAGCAGCTCGAACGCGGTCAGCGACTGGTTCATGGCCGCGCGATCAACCGGCCAGCACGTTGTTCAGGGTCTTGATCAGCATGTCTTCTTCGACCGGTTTGGTCAGGTAATCCTTCGCGCCCTGGCGCGTGCCCCAGACCTTGTCGGTTTCCTGATCCTTGGTGGTGATGATGATCACCGGGATGTGGCTGGTCTCGGCATCCTTGGTCAGTTGCCGGGTAGCCTGGAAGCCGTTGAGGCCGGGCATGACGATGTCCATCAAGACCGCGTCAGGCTTTTCCTGACGGGCCAGGGCCACGCCGTCGGCGCCGTTTTCGGCCTTGAGCACTTCATGGCCGTGCTTTTCCAGCATGCCGGTGAGTTTGTACATTTCAGTCGGCGAATCATCGACGATCAGGATACGTGCCATGGTCTTCCCCATTTTTCTTGTCGACCCCCGGCCCGCTGGCCGAGCGTCACTGTACGTGTCTTACTGCGGCAAAACGGCGGCGAAGCCCGGAACATGGGCCTGAATCGCGTCGAGCAGTTCTTCCTTGCTGAAAGGCTTGGTCAAAAATTGATCAGAACCGACAATCCGCCCCTTGGCCTTGTCGAACAGCCCGTCACGCGACGACAGCATGATCACCGGAGTGGCCTTGAACGCACTGTTGTTCTTGATTAAAGCGCAGGTCTGATAACCATCCAGACGCGGCATCATGATGTCGACAAAAATGATCCCGGGGTGGTGGTCGGCGATCTTGGCCAACGCGTCGAAACCGTCGATGGCCGTGATGACTTCGCAGCCCACATTTCTCAACAGCGTTTCGGCGGTGCGACGAATCGTTTTCGAGTCATCGATCACCATGACCTTCAAGGCGCTGGACTGCTGTTCCATAAGAGGGCTCTACCGTCGCCTTTGCGAATCAAATTGTCCGTTTTGCGATGAGTAATGGCTGGAAACCCTTGATGCTCAAGGGCCAGCACGCTATGCCAGCCTTTTTAGCACAGTCTCCAGATGCAATCTATCGACGGGTTTTTCCTTGACCGAAAACCCTGCCAGCGCCACTCTGGCGGCACTTTTTCAATACCGATCCGGTAGCCAATTTTCGAGGAAAACCCAATGAGCGTTCGCGTCGGGATTGTCATGGACCCTATCGCCAGCATTTCCTATAAAAAGGATAGCTCGCTGGCCATGCTGCTGGCCGCGCAGAAACGTGGCTGGGAACTGTTCTACATGGAGCAGCGCGACCTGTATCAGGCCGAAGGTCAGGCCCGGGCGCGCATGAAGCCGCTGAAAGTCTTCGCCAACCCGGAAAAATGGTTCGAACTGGACGCCGAGCAGGACAACCTGCTGAGCGACCTCGACGTGATCCTGATGCGCAAGGATCCGCCGTTCGACATGGAGTTCGTCTACTCCACCTATTTGCTGGAACAGGCCGAAACCGCCGGCGTGCTGGTGGTCAACAAGCCGCAGAGCCTGCGCGACTGCAACGAAAAACTGTTCGCCACGCTGTTCCCGCAGTGCACCCCGCCGACCATCGTCAGCCGCCGCGCCGATGTGCTGCGTGAATTCGCCGCCAAGCATGGCGACGTAATCCTCAAGCCGCTGGACGGCATGGGCGGCACTTCGATTTTCCGTCACCGCGTCGGCGACCCGAACCTGTCGGTGATTCTGGAAACCCTGACCGCCCTCGGCAATCAGCAGATCATGGGCCAGGCCTACCTGCCGGCAATCAAGGACGGCGACAAACGCATCCTGATGATCGACGGCGAGCCGGTGGATTACTGCCTGGCGCGAATTCCGGCGCAAGGCGAAACCCGTGGCAACCTCGCGGCCGGTGGTCGTGGCGAAGCGCGGCCGCTGACCGACAAGGATCGCTGGATCGCCGCCCAGGTTGGCCCGACCCTGCGCGAGAAAGGTTTGCTGTTCGTCGGTCTGGACGTGATCGGTGAAAACCTCACCGAAATCAACGTCACCAGCCCGACCTGCATCCGCGAAATCGACAACGCTTTCGGTACCGACATCGGCGGCATGCTGATGGATGCCATCGACAAGAAGCTGCAAGCCGCCGGCAAAAAGCCGCAAGCTTGACGTGTGTCACATGCAGCCTGTCGCTTGAAGCGTGAAGCCCAAGGCGCGAAACCAACATTGCGTTATCATGCGCAGCCTCTGAAAAACGCGATGTTGGTTTTCTTGTCATGACCCTCCCGTCCGATCTGCCCGCAGAACTCGCCCACCGTGGCGTGCGCCCGGCCGATCGCCTCGGATTTACCCTGTTTCTCGCGGCGCTGATTCATTTGGCGCTGCTGCTTGGCGTCGGCTTTACCATGGTCGAGCCCAAGCAGATCAGCAAAACCCTGGAAATCACCCTCGCCACCTTCAAGAGCGAAACCAAGCCGAAAAAGGCTGATTTCCTCGCTCAGGAAAACCAGGAAGGCAGCGGCACCCTCGACAAGAAGGCGATTCCCAAGACCACCGAGGTCGCGCCGTTCCAGGACAATCAGGTCAAGAAGGTCACCCCGCCCCCGGCCGCCAAACCGGAAGTGCGCGAAGCAGCACCCAAGGCTGCAGTGACCACGGTGGCGCCGAAACAGCAAAAGGCGCCGACCAAGAAAGAAGAAACCAAGACCGAGACCAAACCTGCGGTCAACGCGCCGACGTTCGACAGCTCGCAGCTGTCCAGCGACATCGCCAGCCTCGAAGCGGAACTGGCCAACGAACAACAGCTGTACGCCAAACGCCCGCGCATTCACCGCTTGAGCGCGGCCTCGACCATGCGCGACAAGGGCGCCTGGTACAAGGATGACTGGCGCAAGAAGGTCGAGCGCATCGGCAACCTCAATTACCCGGAAGAAGCGCGGCGCAAGCAGATTTACGGCAACCTGCGGCTGATGGTCTCGATCAACCGCGATGGCTCGCTGTATGAAGTGCTGGTGCTCGAGTCCTCCGGCCAGCCGCTGCTGGATCAGGCGGCGCAGCGCATCGTCCGGCTGGCGGCACCGTTTGCACCGTTTACCGGCGATCTGTCGGATATCGACCGACTGGAAATCATCCGCACCTGGAAATTCGCCCGGGGCGACAAGCTCTCCAGTAACTGACCGCCGGCATACAGGTTTTTTGTGGTGAGGGGATTTATCCCCGATCGGCTGCGAAGCAGTCGCAAAACCAGCATGCGCGGTATGTCAGGCATATCACGTCAATGGATTCAGGGCCGCTTCGCGCCCCATCGGGGGTAAATCCCCTCACCACAAAGGTTCAGCTTCAACAATGGATCTGCGTTGTTCTCTGATCCTCAGCTTGTCAGTTCGCCCCTTGAACGCCACACTATCGCTCATGAAAAACGTCAGCCCCAGCTACCTCAAGCATCACTTCCTGATCGCCATGCCGCACATGGCCGACCCGAACTTTGCCCACACCTTGACCTACATCGTCGAGCACACGGCCAATGGCGCCATGGGGCTGGTGGTCAATCGACCGCAAGAGCTGAATCTGGCTGACATTCTCGAGCAATTGCGCCCGGACATCGATCCGCCAGCGCTGTGCCAGCATGTGCCGATCTTCATTGGTGGCCCGGTGCAGACCGATCGCGGTTTCGTCCTGCACCCGGCGGGCAAGACCTTTCAGGCCACCGTCGAACTGGACGGTGATCTGGCGCTGTCCACCTCGCAGGACGTGCTGTTCGCCATCGCCGACGGCGTAGGCCCGGCGAAAAGCGTAATCACCCTTGGTTATGCCGGTTGGGAAGCCGGGCAACTGGAGGCTGAACTGGCCGACAACGCCTGGCTGACCTGCCCGTACGACGCCGACATCCTGTTCAACACCAGCAGCGAGCTGCGTCTGGAAGCGGCGGCACGGCATCTGGGGATCAACCTCAGCCTGCTGACCAGTCAGGCGGGGCACGCCTGATGGCCCTGCGCCTGATTCTCGGCTTCGACTACGGCACCAAACAGATCGGCGTTGCGGTCGGCCAGGTGATTACCGGCCAGGCCCGTGAGCTGTGCACCCTGAAAGCGCAGAACGGCGTGCCCGACTGGAATCAGGTCGAAGCGCTGTTCAAGGAATGGAAACCCGACGCCGTGGTGGTCGGCCTGCCGCTGAACATGGACGGTACGCCCAGCGAGATGTGCCTGCGCGCGGAGAAATTCGCCCGACGCCTCAATGGCCGCTTCAATGTGCCCTTCTATACCCACGACGAACGCCTGACTACCTTTGAAGCCAAGGGTGAGCGACTGGTGCGTGGCGGGCAGAAAGGCAGTTACCGCGACAACCCGGTGGACGCCATCGCCGCCGCTCTGCTGCTGCAGGGCTGGCTCGATGAAAACACTGCATTGTTTGAATCCTGACAAGCGCTTCGGCGCTTTTCTTTTGGTTATAAACCCAGCCACGTCCGGCAGGACGCGGCTCGGAATCACGAAGGAGCAACCATGAGCCTGCCCAATCCCGCCGATCTGATCAGCCAGATGGCGACCCGCCTCAAGGCGCACCTTGCACAGCGTGATATCAGCGAACCGCGTTACATCGGCATCCGCACTGGCGGCATCTGGGTCGCGCAGGCCTTGCTCAAGGAATTGGCCAGCGACGCGCCATTGGGCACGCTGGATGTTTCCTTCTACCGCGACGACTTCAGCCAGAACGGCCTGCACCCGCAAGTGCGCCCCTCGGCCCTGCCCTTCGAGATCGAAGGCCAGCATCTGGTGCTGATCGATGACGTATTGATGAGCGGCCGGACCATCCGCGCCGCCATGAACGAACTGTTCGACTACGGCCGCCCGGCCAGCGTGACCCTGGTCTGCCTGCTCGACCTGGACGCCGGCGAGCTGCCGATCCGCCCGAACGTGGTCGGCGCGACGCTGTCGCTGGCCGCCAATGAGCGGGTCAAGCTGTCCGGCCCGGAGCCGCTGACGCTCGAACTGCAAGACCTGAATTCCTAACCCGCCCTTATTGAGAGTCCCCCTCGCGATGACGCCTCTAGATACCAAGCGCCCGCTGCAGCTCAATGATCAGGGCCAGCTGCGCCACTTCCTCTCGCTCGACGGCCTGCGCCGCGAGTTGCTGACGGAAATCCTCGACACTGCCGACTCGTTCCTCGAAGTCGGTGCCCGGGCGGTGAAGAAGGTCCCGTTGCTGCGCGGCAAGACCGTGTGCAACGTGTTCTTCGAAAACTCCACCCGCACCCGCACCACCTTCGAACTGGCGGCCCAGCGGCTGTCGGCGGACGTGATCACCCTGAACGTGTCGACCTCGTCGGCCAGCAAAGGTGAAACCCTGCTCGACACCCTGCGCAACCTCGAAGCGATGGCCGCCGACATGTTCGTCGTGCGCCACGGTGACTCCGGCGCCGCACACTTCATCGCCGAACACGTCTGCCCGCAGGTGGCGATCATCAACGGCGGCGACGGCCGGCACGCACACCCGACCCAGGGCATGCTCGACATGCTCACCATCCGTCGGCACAAGGGCGGTTTCGAAAACCTCTCGGTGGCGATCGTCGGCGACATCCTGCACTCGCGGGTGGCGCGCTCGAACATGTTGGCCCTGAAGACCCTCGGCTGCCCTGACATCCGCGTGATCGCGCCGAAGACCCTGCTGCCGATCGGCATCGAGCAGTACGGCGTCAAGGTCTACACCGACATGAACGAAGGCCTGAAGGACGTCGACGTGGTGATCATGCTGCGCCTGCAGCGTGAGCGCATGACCGGCGGCCTGCTGCCGAGCGAAGGCGAGTTCTACCGCCTGTTCGGCCTGACGACTGCGCGTCTGGCCGGGGCCAAGCCCGATTGCATCGTCATGCACCCGGGGCCTATCAACCGTGGCGTGGAAATCGAGTCCGCGGTGGCCGACGGCCCGCACTCGGTGATCCTCAATCAAGTCACCTACGGCATCGCCATCCGCATGGCCGTGCTGTCGATGGCCATGAGCGGGCAAACAGCGCAACGTCAATTCGAGCAGGAGAACGCCCAGTGAAGCTCAGCATTCTCGGCGCCCGCGTCATCGATCCAAGCAGCGGCCTGGATCAAATCACCGACATTCACGTTGAAGCCTGCAAGATCGTCGCCCTCGGCGCCGCACCGGCCGGTTTCACCGCTGTGGAAACCATCGACGCCAACGGTCTGGTTGCAGCACCGGGCCTGGTCGACCTGAATGTGGCCCTGCGCGAGCCGGGCTACAGCCGCAAAGGCAGCATCGCCAGCGAAACCCGTGCCGCTGCGGCCGGCGGCGTGACCAGCCTGTGCTGCCCGCCGAAGACCAAACCGGTGCTCGACACTTCGGCCGTGGCCGAACTGATCCTCGACCGCGCCCGCGAGGCCGGCAACACCAAGGTGTTCCCGATTGGCGCACTGAGCAAAGGCCTGGACGGCGAGCAACTGGCTGAACTGGTGGCGCTGCGCGACGCCGGTTGTGTGGCGTTCGGCAATGGTCTGGAGAGTTTCCGCAACACCCGCACCCTGTGCCGGGCGCTGGAATACGCGGCGACCTTCGACCTGACGGTGATTTTCAATTCGCAGGATCACGACCTGGCCGATGGCGGTCTGGCGCATGAAGGCGCGGTCGCCAGTTTCCTCGGCCTGCCGGGGATTCCGGAAACCGCTGAGACCGTGGCCCTGGCCCGCGATCTGCTGCTGGTCGAGCAGACCGGCGTGCGCGCGCACTTCAGCCAACTGACCAGCGCGCGCGGCGTGGCCCTGATCGCTCAGGCGCAGGCCCGTGGCTTGAAGGTCACCGCCGATGTCGCTCTGTATCAGTTGATCCTCACCGATGAAGCGCTGATCGACTTCAGCAGCCTGTATCACGTGCAACCGCCGCTGCGCACCCGCGCCGACCGCGACGGCCTGCGTGAAGCGGTGAAGTCCGGGGTGATTTCGGCGATTTCCAGCCATCACCAACCGCATGAGCGCGACGCCAAACTGGCACCGTTCGGCGCGACCGAGCCGGGCATCAGCAGTGTGGAATTGCTGCTGCCGCTGGCGATAACGCTGGTTGAGGATGGTCTGCTGGATCTGCCGACCCTGCTGGCGCGCCTGAGCGCTGGGCCTGCTGACGCGCTGCGTCTGCCGGCGGGCAAACTGGCGGTGGGCAGTGCGGCGGATATCGTGCTGTTCGATCCGAAAGCATCCACCGTGGCTGGTGAAGGCTGGCTGTCGAAGGGCGAGAACTGCCCGTTCCTCGGTCACACCCTGCCGGGTGTGGTGCGTTACACCTTGGTGGATGGGCGGATCAGTCACCAGGCGTAACCGGCTGCTGAGGGACATTGTGGCGAGGGGATTTATCCCCGATGGGCTGCGCAGCAGCCCTCAATCTACAACCGCGGTGATTCAATTCCTCCGCGGTTGAATGTTTTAGGGCCGCTACGCGCCCCATCGGGGATAAATCCCCTCGCCACAGGTTACTGAAAGGCGCCGCGATTCTGCGCGTTACGCACCGAAACCTGATCATTCAGCGTCCAGAAGTCATACAGCACACCAATAAAGAACAACCCGCCGGTCAGCAGATACAGCAACCCGCTGATCCACTTGCCCTGGTACATCCGGTGCACGCCGAACACGCCCAGGAACGTCAGCAGAATCCACGCCACGTTGTATTCGATCGGCCCTGCGGTGAAACGCAGATCCGCCTCGCGATCCATTGCCGGGATCAGGAACACGTCGATCAGCCAGCCAATGCCCAGCAGACCGAAGGTGAAGAACCAGATCGTCCCGGTCACCGGTTTGCCGTAATAGAAGCGGTGAGCGCCGGTGAAACCAAAAATCCACAGCAGATAACCGATGATTTTGCTGTGCGTATCCTGCGGTGCAGCGACCTGCTGATAGCGGTTCATGAAGACCTCGATTCACACGATAGATAAATTTTCTTTAATTCTTTGTGACTTTTTTACATGTAGCCGACGTACGGCAAATGTTACCGTGTCGTCCGTCAAAGCCTTATAGCACCGGACTTCTGTCCGACGATTGCGTCCGCTTGCCGCTTGTTTGGTTCCGTTACCCTCCGATGGAATCGACCAACGGCCTCGGAAGGGACAAAAAAGCTGTTATAAAGTTGCGCGCTAACACATAAGAGCCACGCCTAATGCGACCATTTTTCAAGACATGGCTAACTATTTGCCTATTAATGCCACTGGCCGCCCACGCCACCAATCGTGAGCAACGTCTTCCCAACGTTAACGGTTTCACCCCTAAATCCCATGCTTCGGCTCCTTCGAGCAAGAGCAGCAAACAAACGAAACACACCACGCACGCCAGCAAGAATCACGGCAAGCTGGTGCCACCGATGGCCAACAAGGAAAGCAGCAACGTCCTGAGCCGTGCGGTGAACGTCCTCGGTACTCCCTACCGTTGGGGCGGCAGCAGCCCAAGTAAAGGGTTCGATTGCAGTGGTCTGGTGAAATATGCGTTCAACGACGCCACATTCGACCTGCCACGCACCTCCAACGCGATGGCCAGCGGGCATGGCGAGAAAGTCGAACGCAAGGATCTGAAGCCGGGCGACCTGATTTTTTTCAACATCAAGAGTCGTCGGGTCAACCATGTTGCCATCTACCTGGGCAACGACCGCTTCATCCACGCACCGCGTCGTGGCAAAGCGGTGAGCATCGATACGCTGAACAAGCCGTACTGGGAACAGCATTACGTGGTTGCCAAGCGTGTGCTGCCGAAAGAACCGGCCGGCAAGCAGATGCGTGTGGTTCAGCGCTGAGTCGACTGATCCGGAATCTGCTCAAGCAGTACTGACCCCTTCGCGAGCAAGCCCGCTCCCACATTTGATTTGTGAACGACACAGATCCAATGTGGGAGCGGGCTTGCTCGCGAAGAGGCCAGTGAAAGCAACACAAGCCTCTCTTAAAAATTATCCGGCGTACGCGCCTTTTCCCGCGCATGCTCGCGGCTGATCAAGCCCTTGGTCACCAGTTCCTTCAGGCACATGTCGAGTGTCTGCATCCCCAACGACCCTCCGGTCTGAATCGCCGAATACATCTGCGCCACCTTGTCCTCGCGGATCAGGTTCCGGATCGCCGACGTTCCCAGCATGATCTCGTGCGCGGCCACCCGTCCGCCGCCGATCTTCTTGATCAGCGTCTGCGACACCACGGCCAGCAACGACTCCGACAGCATCGAACGGACCATGGACTTCTCGTCGCCGGGGAACACATCGACAACACGGTCGATGGTCTTGGCGGCTGACGTCGTGTGCAGCGTGCCGAACACCAGATGCCCGGTCTCGGCAGCGGTCAGTGCGAGGCGAATGGTTTCCAGGTCGCGCATCTCACCCACCAGGATCACATCCGGGTCTTCGCGCAGCGCCGAGCGCAACGCCGTGGCGAAGCTGCGGGTATCGCGATGGACTTCGCGCTGATTGATCAGGCATTTGCGCGATTCGTGGACGAATTCGATCGGGTCTTCGATGGTGAGGATATGGTGATGGCGATGGGTATTGAGGTAATCGATCATCGCCGCCAGCGTGGTCGACTTGCCGGACCCGGTCGGCCCGGTCACCAGCACCAGCCCGCGCGGCGCATCGGTGATCTTGCGAAAGACGTCGCCCATGCCGAGGTCTTCCATGCTCAGCACTTTCGAGGGAATGGTGCGGAACACCGCGCCGGCGCCCCGGTTCTGGTTGAACGCATTAACCCGAAAGCGCGCCACGCCGGGGACTTCGAAGGAGAAATCCGTTTCCAGGTGTTTCTCGAAGTCGACCCGCTGGGTGTCGTTCATGATGTCGTAGATCAATTCGTGCACTTGCTTGTGATCCAGCGCCGGCAGATTGATCCGCCGCACATCGCCATCGACGCGGATCATCGGCGGCAGACCGGCCGACAGGTGCAGGTCGGAAGCGCCCTGTTTGGCGCTGAACGCCAGCAGTTCAGTGATATCCATAGCGTCCCTCAATTCCAGTAGAATGCCGCGAACCTTCAGACCGCCGGCGCCTCTTGATGTCCACGATAGCAGACAACATTCTTCAGGTTAGTTCGCGTATCCAGGCAGCGGCCAAAGCTGCAAACCGCGATGAACACAGCATCCAGTTGCTGGCCGTGAGCAAGACCAAACCGGCGCAGGACCTGCGTGAAGCCTACGCCGCCGGCCTGCGTGACTTTGGCGAGAACTATCTGCAGGAAGCCCTGGGCAAACAGCTCGAATTGGCCGACCTGCCCTTGATCTGGCACTTCATCGGCCCCATTCAATCGAACAAGACTCGCGCCATCGCCGAGCATTTCGACTGGGTGCACTCCGTGGATCGCCTGAAAATCGCCCAACGCCTGTCCGAACAGCGCCCGGCCGAGCTGCCGCCGCTGAACATCTGCATTCAGGTCAACGTCAGTGGTGAGGCCAGCAAGTCCGGCTGCACCCCGGCCGACCTGCCGGCGCTGGCCGAGGCCATCAGCGCCCTGCCCCGATTGAAACTGCGCGGGCTGATGGCGATTCCCGAGCCGACCGAAGATCGCGCCGAACAAGATGCCGCTTTTGCTGCCGTGCAACGTTTGCAGGCCAGCCTGAATCTGCCGCTCGACACACTTTCCATGGGTATGAGCCACGACCTCGAGTCGGCCATCGCTCAAGGCGCCACTTGGGTGCGGATCGGTACCGCGCTGTTTGGCGCCAGAGATTACGGTCAGCAATGACCGACAGCCATCTGAAAAAGGACCTGACATGAGCAACACACGCATTGCCTTTATCGGTGCCGGCAACATGGCCGCCAGCCTGATCGGCGGCCTGCGGGCCAAGGGTCTGCAAGCCAGCCAGATTCGCGCCAGCGATCCGGGCGAAGAGACCCGCCAACGCGTCAGCGCCGAACACGGCATCGAAACCTTCGCCGACAACGCCCAGGCCATCGACGGCGTCGACGTGATCGTACTGGCGGTCAAGCCACAGGCGATGAAAGCCGTGTGCGAAGCCATCCGCCCAAGCCTGCAACCGCAGCAACTGGTGGTGTCGATCGCCGCCGGCATCACCTGCGCGAGCATGACCGCATGGCTCGGCGAGCAGCCGATCGTGCGCTGCATGCCGAACACCCCGGCGCTGCTGCGTCAGGGCGTCAGCGGTTTGTACGCCACCAGCGAAGTGACTGCCGAACAGCGTCAGCAGGCTGAAGAGCTGCTGTCCGCCGTGGGCATTGCGCTGTGGCTGGACGAAGAGCAGCAACTCGATGCCGTGACCGCCGTCTCCGGTTCCGGCCCGGCGTATTTCTTCCTGCTGATCGAAGCGATGACCGCCGCTGGCGTCAAACTCGGCCTGCCAAAGGAAATCGCCGAGCAACTGACCCTGCAAACGGCTCTGGGCGCCGCGCACATGGCGGTATCCAGCGATGTCGACGCTGCCGAACTGCGCCGCCGCGTGACCTCGCCAAATGGCACCACAGAGGCCGCGATCAAATCATTCCAGGCTAACGGCTTCGAAGCCCTGGTAGAAAAAGCACTCGGCGCCGCCGCGCACCGCTCGACCGAAATGGCCGAACAACTGGGCAAATAAGGAGCCTTACATGATTGGATTGAACACCGCAGCGGTTTACGTGCTGCAAACCCTCGGCAGCCTGTACCTGCTGATCGTGCTGTTGCGCTTCGTCCTGCAACTGGTGCGCGCAAACTTCTACAACCCGCTGTGCCAGTTCGTGGTCAAGGCTACCCAGCCGCTGCTCAAGCCGCTGCGCCGGATCATCCCGAGCATCTTCGGCCTCGACATGTCGTCGCTGGTGCTGGCGATTCTGGTGCAACTGGCCCTGATGGCCCTGACCCTGCTGCTGACCTACGGCACCACCGGCAACCCGCTGCAACTGTTCATCTGGTCGATCATCGGCGTGACCGCGCTGTTCCTGAAGATCTTCTTCTTCGCCCTGATCATCAGCGTGATCCTGTCGTGGGTCGCCCCGGGCAGCCACAACCCGGGCGCTGAACTGGTGAACCAGATCTGCGAGCCGGCGCTGGCACCGTTCCGCAAGATTCTGCCGAACCTCGGCGGTCTGGACCTGTCGCCGATTTTCGCCTTCCTGGCGCTGAAGCTGATCGACATGCTGGTGATCAACAATCTGGCGGCGATGACCATGATGCCGGACATCCTGCGCCTGCTGATGTGAGCTGGTTTCGCTGGGACGGCGACGATCTGATCCTCGAATGTCATCTGCAACCGGCAGCCCGCAGCGATGATTTCGCCGGGCTGCACGGTGACCGCCTGAAGATCCGCCTCACCGCACCGCCGGTCGAGGGCAAGGCCAATGCGTATCTGATGGGCTTTCTGGCCAAGGCGTTTGGGGTTTCCAAAAGCCAGGTCAGTTTGCTCAGCGGCGAGTTGAACCGGCAGAAACGGGTGAAGATCTGTTCGCCGAAGAAGCTGCCGGAGTTGCCTGATCTGGTGCGTCCAGCCTGATCCACTGTGGTGAGGGGATTTATCCCCGATGGGTCGCGAAGCGGCCCCCTGGTTGTTGCCAACCCCATTCTCTCGGCACGGCCAAAGATTACAGGGCTGCTACGCAGCCCATCGGGGATTAATCCCCTCACCACAAGGACTTCGCTCAATCAACGATCAGGCCTTATCGTTGCTTGCCGCTAACCCCCCCGGTCTTTAGACTTACGCCTCATTTCAACGAGAGCAGGGTCGATGCCAGCTGCCTTTCCCCCCGATTCTGTTGGTCTGGTGACGCCGCAAACGGCGCACTTCAGTGAACCTCTGGCCCTGGCCTGTGGCCGTTCGCTGCCCGCCTACGACCTGATCTACGAAACCTATGGCACGCTGAACGCGCAGGCGAGCAACGCCGTGCTGATCTGCCACGCCTTGTCTGGTCATCATCACGCTGCCGGCTATCACAGCCCCGACGACCGCAAGCCCGGTTGGTGGGACAGTTGCATCGGCCCGGGCAAACCGATCGACACCAACAAGTTCTTCGTGGTCAGCCTGAACAATCTGGGCGGCTGCAACGGCTCCACCGGCCCGAGCAGTATCAACCCGGAGACCGGCAAGCCGTTCGGCGCCGATTTCCCGGTGCTCACCGTCGAAGACTGGGTGCACAGTCAGGCGCGTCTGGCGGACCTGCTCGGCATTCGTCAGTTCGCCGCCGTCATCGGCGGCAGCCTCGGCGGCATGCAGGCGTTGCAATGGACCATCACTTACCCGGATCGCGTGCGCCACTGCCTGGCCATCGCTTCGGCCCCCAAGCTGTCGGCGCAGAACATCGCCTTCAACGAAGTGGCGCGCCAGGCGATCCTCACCGACCCGGAGTTCCACGGTGGTTCGTTCCAGGAACAAGGTGTGATCCCCAAGCGCGGGCTGATGCTCGCGCGGATGGTCGGGCACATCACCTACCTGTCCGACGACTCGATGGGCGAAAAATTCGGCCGCGGCCTGAAGAGCGAAAAGCTCAACTACGACTTCCACAGCGTCGAGTTCCAGGTCGAAAGCTACCTGCGCTATCAGGGTGAAGAGTTCTCCGGGCGTTTCGACGCCAATACCTATCTGTTGATGACCAAGGCACTGGACTACTTCGATCCGGCGGCGAACTTCGACGATAACCTGGCGAAAACTTTCGAAAACGCCACCGCCAAGTTCTGCGTGATGTCGTTCACCACCGACTGGCGCTTCTCCCCGGCCCGCTCGCGGGAGCTGGTGGACGCGCTGATGGCGGCACGCAAAGACGTCAGCTATCTGGAAATCGACGCGCCACAGGGCCACGACGCCTTCCTGATTCCGATCCCGCGCTATTTGCAGGCGTTCGGCAATTACATGAACCGAATTACGGTGTGAACAAGCCATGAGAGCTGATCTGGAAATCATCCAGGAATGGATCCCCGCCGGCAGCCGCGTGCTCGACCTCGGTTGCGGCGACGGCGAACTGCTGACCTGGCTGCGCGACAACAAGAACGTCACCGGTTATGGCCTGGAAAACGACGCCGACAACATCGCCGAGTGCGTGGCCAAGGGCATCAACGTCATCGAGCAGGACCTGGACAAGGGGCTGGGCAACTTCGCCAGCAACAGTTTCGACATCGTCGTCATGACCCAGGCCCTGCAAGCCGTGCATTACCCGGACAAGATCCTCGACGAGATGCTGCGGGTCGGTCGTCAGTGCATCATCACCTTCCCCAACTTCGGTCACTGGCGCTGCCGCTGGTACCTGGCGAGCAAGGGCCGGATGCCGGTGTCGGAGTTTCTGCCGTACACCTGGTACAACACGCCGAACATTCACTTCTGCACCTTCGAAGACTTTGAAGAACTTTGTCGCGAACGTGATGCGAAGGTCATTGATCGGCTTGCCGTGGATCAACAGCACCGCCACGGGTGGGCCAGTAAGCTATGGCCTAATCTGTTAGGTGAGATTGGTATCTACCGCGTCAGCAGCCCGGTGCTTGCAGATCATCGGGTCGCGGTCTGAACCACGACATTTCGAGGAGAACGATCATGGGTCGCTTGATTACTGTGCTATTGGCCGCCTGCCTGAGTCTGTCGGCGGTGGCCGCCGATGCCATCAAGGGCGAACGCAAGGAAGTGTTCGGTGACGTTACCGTGCACTACAACACCTTCAACTCGACCTTCCTGACACCCGACATCGCCAAAGCAGCCGAGCTGATCCGCAGCAAGAACCAGGGCGTGATCAACGTCTCGGTGATCAAGGACGGCAAACCGCTGATCGCCAACGTCACCGGCACGGTCAAAGACCTGACCAGCCAGAGCGTGCCGCTGAACTTCCGCCAGGTCACCGAACAGGGCGCGATCTACTACATCGCCCAGTACCCGGTGGAGCAGCAGGAAACCCGCACCTTTGAAATCAAGGTGCAGAACGGTGACAAGATCAACACCATCAACTTCAACCAAGAACTCTTTCCCGGCGAATGATGAACCTCACGCAACTCGTACTGGCCAGCCATAACGCCGGCAAACTCAAGGAACTCCAGGCCATGCTCGGCGACTCGGTGCAACTGCGCTCGATCGGCGAATGGAGCAAGGTCGAACCGGAGGAAACCGGTCTGTCGTTCGTCGAGAACGCGATCCTCAAGGCGCGCAATGCCGCGCGCATATCCGGCCTGCCGGCGCTGGCCGACGATTCCGGTCTGGCGGTGGATTTCCTCGGCGGTGCACCGGGCATCTACTCGGCGCGCTATGCCGACGGCAAGGGCGATGCGGCGAACAACGCCAAACTGCTCGAGGCCCTCAAAGACGTGCCGCAAGCCGAGCGCGGCGCGCAGTTCGTCTGCGTGCTGGCACTGGTGCGGCATGCCGATGATCCGCTGCCGATCCTCTGCGAAGGCCTGTGGCACGGGCGCATCCTGACCGCCGCCAGCGGCGAGCACGGTTTCGGCTACGACCCGCTGTTCTGGGTGCCGGAGCGTGAAATGTCCAGCGCCGAACTGAGCCCGGCCGACAAGAACCAGATCAGCCACCGCGCCCGTGCAATGGATCTGCTGCGCCAGCGTCTGGGCCTGAAATGACCGACAGCCACCCCGCGTCGTCGCTGATCATCGGCGGCGCCGCCTCTTCGCCTCGGGCGCCGCTGCCTGTGCTGCCGCCTCTGGCGCTGTACATCCACATTCCGTGGTGTGTGCGCAAATGTCCGTATTGCGATTTCAACTCGCACACCGCCAGCCCGGTGCTGCCAGAAGAGGAATACGTCGACGCGTTGCTGGCCGATCTCGATCAGGACCTGCACGCGGTGTATGGCCGTGAAATCAGTTCGATCTTCTTCGGTGGCGGTACGCCGAGCCTGTTCAGCGCGCAAGCCCTCGGGCGCTTGCTCAAAGGCGTCGAGCAGCGCATCCCGTTCGCCCACGACATCGAGATCACCCTGGAAGCCAATCCCGGCACCTTCGAGCAAGAGAAGTTCGTTGCGTATCGCAAGCTCGGGATCAATCGCCTGTCGATCGGCATTCAGAGCTTCCAGCAGCAGAAACTCGAAGCCCTCGGACGTATCCACAACGGCGACGAAGCGGTGCGCGCGGCCGGTATGGCGCGTCAGGCCGGGTTCGATAACTTCAACCTCGACTTGATGCACGGCTTGCCCGATCAGTCGCTGGAAGATGCCTTGAGCGACCTGCGTCAGGCCATCGAACTGCAACCGACGCACATCTCCTGGTATCAGCTGACACTGGAGCCGAACACGGTGTTCTGGAACCAGCCGCCGGTGCTGCCGGAAGACGACACGCTGTGGGACATTCAAGAAGCCGGGCAAGCGCTGCTCGCCGCGCACGGTTACGCGCAATACGAAGTCTCGGCCTATGCCCAGCCCGGGCGGCCGGCACGGCACAACCTCAATTACTGGAGTTTCGGCGACTTCATCGGCATCGGTGCTGGCGCCCACGGCAAGCTCAGTCATCCGGACGGGCGCATCGTCCGCACCTGGAAGACACGCCTGCCGAAGGACTATCTCAACCCAGCCAAGAGTTTCCAGGCCGGCGAGAAAGCCCTGAGCAATGACGAGATGCCGTTCGAGTTCCTGATGAACGCCCTGCGCCTGACTGCCGGGGTGGAATCACGCCTGTATCCCGAACGCACCGGCCTGCCGCTGGAAAGTCTCGCCGAACACCGTCGCGAGGCCGAACAAAGTGGCCTGATGCAGGTCGAACCGTCACGTCTGGCGGCCACCGAGCGCGGACAACTGTTTCTCAACGACTTGCTGCAGAAATTTCTGAGCTGAGCCCTAACGGCCGCCCCAAGGAAAACCGCATGGATTTGATACTCGATCTGCTCGCCACCGTGTCCCGCTGGAGCCGCAGCAACCTCTCGGAAATCGCCCTGGCGCTGGTGGGCTGCCTGCTGGTGCTGTTCGGCGCCGACTTCAAGGGCTGGGTCGAGCAGCGTCTGGGCAGCATCGCCGGCGCCCTGCGCGTACCACTGATGGCCCTGCTGTGCGTGATCGGCAGCGGCGCCGCGCTGATCTATGCGACGCCGTGGGTGGTCAAGGGCCTGAGCCAGTTCAACAACTACAGCCTGGCACCGGTGCTGCTGGTGGTGCTGGTGCTTATCGGCGTAGTCGCTGACCGCCGCTGATCTTTCAGCACACCCAAAACAACTGTAGGAGCTGCGGCACGCTGCGATCTTTTGATCTTAAAAAATCAAAATCAAAAGATCGCAGCGCGCCGCAGCTCCTACACCGCTTGCACCGTAGACCTAAAACAACTGTGGGAGCGAGCCTGCTCGCGAAGACGTCTTAACATTCAACCTCATCGTTGAATGTCAGACCGCTTTCGCGAGCAGGCTCGCTCCCACCGTTTTTATTGCATGTTGCTTAAGCGATTTTCTCGAACTTCAGATCCCACACGCCATGCCCAAGACGTTCGCCGCGGCGTTCGAACTTGGTGATCGGCCGTTCGGCCGGGCGTGGTACGCATTTGCCGTCTTCGGCGAGGTTGCGGTAGCCCGGGGCGACGTTCATCACTTCCAGCATGTACTCGGCGTACGGCTCCCAGTCGGTGGCCATGTGCAGGATGCCGCCAACCTTCAGCTTGCTGCGCACCAGTTCGGCGAAGGACGCCTGAACGATACGACGCTTGTGGTGACGGCTCTTGTGCCATGGATCCGGGAAGAACAGCATCAGGCGATCGAGGCTGTTGTCGGCGATGCAGCGGTTGAGCACTTCAATCGCGTCGCAATCGTAGACCCGCAGGTTGGTCAGGCCCTGAGTCAGCACGCCGTTGAGCAGCGCGCCGACACCCGGACGGTGCACTTCCACACCGATGAAGTCCTGATCCGGCGCCGCCGCAGCCATTTCCAACAGCGAGTGGCCCATGCCGAAACCGATCTCCAGCGAGCGCGGTGCCGAACGGCCGAACACTTGATCGTAATCCACCGGCGCGTCGGCCAGCGGCAGCACGTACAGCGGCGCGCCCTGGTCCAGACCCCGTTGCTGGCCTTCGGTCATGCGCCCGGCGCGCATCACGAAGCTCTTGATGCGGCGGTGTTGGCGCTCGTCGCCCTCTTCCGTCTGGATAGGCGTGTCGTTCGATTCAGTCATCAATGGCTCTTACTTGATCAGACCATCCAGCGGCGAAGAGGCGCTGGCATAGAGTTTTTTCGGCATGCGGCCGGCGAGGTAGGCCAAGCGGCCTGCGACGATCGCGTGTTGCATGGCTTGGGCCATCATCACCGGTTGCTGAGCATGGGCGATGGCCGAGTTCATCAGCACCGCGTCACAGCCCAGTTCCATGGCGATGGTGGCGTCGGAGGCGGTACCGACACCGGCATCCACCAGCACCGGAATCTTGGCTTCTTCGAGGATGATCTGCAGGTTGTACGGGTTGCAGATCCCCAGACCGGAACCGATCAGACCGGCCAGCGGCATGACCGCGATGCAGCCGATTTCCGCCAGTTGGCGAGCGATGATCGGGTCATCACTGGTGTAAACCATCACGTCGAAGCCTTCCTTGACCAGCGTTTCGGCGGCCTTGAGGGTTTCGATCACGTTGGGGAACAGGGTTTTCTGATCAGCCAGCACTTCCAGCTTCACCAGGTTGTGACCATCGAGCAGCTCACGGGCCAGGCGGCAGGTGCGCACGGCTTCGATGGCGTCGTAGCAACCGGCGGTGTTCGGCAGGAAGGTGTAGCGATCGGGCGACAGCACTTCGAGCAGGTTCGGCTCGCCTTCGATCTGGCCGAGGTTGGTACGGCGCACGGCGAAGGTGACGATCTCGGCACCCGAGGCTTCGATGGCCTGACGGGTTTCTTCCATGTCACGGTACTTGCCGGTACCGACCAGCAAACGCGACTGGTAAGTACGACCGGCCAGAACAAAAGGCTTGTCGCTGCGAACGATGCTCATGGGGAATCCTCTTTAGGGGTGAGGGTCTTGCAGAATTCTGTGCCCTTGCGGGCCGGCGATCAGCCGCCGCCGATGGCGTGCACCACTTCGACGTTGTCGCCGTCGTTCAGGATGGTGTCGGCATGCTGGCTGCGCGGGACGATATCCAGATTGAGTTCGACTGCCACCCGGCGACCGGTCAGGTCCATACGGGCAATCAGGGCCGCAACGGTTTCACCGTCGGGCAGTTCAAGGGATTCGCCGTTCAACTGAATGCGCATGCGCCTGGCCGCCATCATTTTTAGGGGGTGGCATTCTAGCCCGATCATGACCTAAAGGTCAGCACCAAGCGTCAAGCGGTTTACTGCAGGCGCCAGGCGGCAAGTCCAAGACACAGCCAGCCAACCAGAAACGCCAGACCGCCGAACGGAGTGATGATGCCGAGCTTGCTGATACCTGTGGTGGTCAGCACATACAGGCTCCCGGAGAACAGCAGAATGCCGACGGCGAACGAGATACCAGCCCAGGTCACCAGCCGTCCCTGAATCTGCGTGGCCAGCAGCGCAACGCCGAACAGCGCCAGGGTGTGCACCAGTTGATAGGTCACGCCGGTGTGGAAAATCGCCAGATACTCGGGGGTCAGGCGGCTCTTCAGGCCATGCGCGGCGAAGGCGCCAAGGCCCACACCGGTAAAACCAAAGAAAGCGGCCAGCATCAGAAAGCCACGCAGCATGTGGAACTCCAGTCAGACTCGTTCGGCAGGGTCTGTATAATGGCCCGCTCTATCGGTTCGGCCAAGCCATCTCTATGCTGCGTTCACTTTTGCGTCGTCTCACGAAGGCCCTGCTCTGGTTCGCGGGCGGCAGTGTATTGCTGGTGTTGCTGTTTCGCTTCGTGCCGCCGCCGGGCACGGCGCTGATGGTCGAGCGCAAGATCGAATCCTGGGTCGACGGCGAGCCGATTGACCTGCAGCGCACTTGGAAACCGTGGGACGAGATCTCCGACGATCTCAAAGTCGCGGTCATGGCCGGCGAAGATCAGAAATTTCCCGAGCACTGGGGTTTTGACTTCGGCGCGATCGAGGCGGCGTTGGCCCACAACGAACTCGGCGGTTCGATTCGCGGCGCCAGCACCTTGAGCCAACAAGTGTCGAAGAACCTGTTTCTGTGGTCGGGGCGCAGCTATCTGCGCAAAGGCCTGGAAGCCTGGTTTACCGGACTGATCGAAGTGTTCTGGCCCAAGCAGCGGATTCTTGAGGTTTACCTGAACAGCGTCGAGTGGGATGACGGGGTGTTTGGTGCCGAAGCCGCAGCACGTCATCACTTTGGCGTGAGCGCCAAGTCACTGTCGCGGCAGCAGGCGAGTTATCTGGCGGCGGTGCTGCCTAACCCGCGCGTGTGGAGCGCCAGCCATCCGACGGCTTATGTATCGCGCCGGGCCGGGTGGATTCGCCAGCAGATGAGCCAGCTGGGTGGGACCAGTTACCTGCTGGGGCTTGATGATTCGCGCCGGGCGCCTTGGGCCCAATAACTACATTCAATCATTCAGACACCATCAATCCCTGTGGGAGCGGGCTTGCTCGCGAAGGCGGTGGGTCAGCCAGCATTGTCGGTGACTGACACGACGACTTCGCGAGCAAGCCCGCTCCCACAGGGATTTGTGTTGAAACAGAAATGAAAACGCCCCGATCATCGCTGATCGGGGCGTTTTTGTTTGCCTGAGCGCCGGTTATGCGGCGATCGACAACTTGAGCTTGTTCATCGCGCTCTTCTCGAGCTGACGGATCCGCTCGGCCGACACGTTGTACTTCTGCGCCAGGTCGTGCAGCGTGGCTTTCTCTTCTGCCAGCCAGCGCTGGTAGAGGATGTCGCGGCTACGCTCGTCCAGCACTTCCAGCGCTTCGTGCAGGTTGTGGTTGGAGTTGTCGCTCCAGTCGGCATCTTCCAGTTGACGCGCCGGGTCGTACCGGTGGTCTTCCAGGTAGTTGGCCGGCGACTGGAAAGCGCTGTCGTCATCGGCCTCTGCAGCCGGGTCGAAGGCCATGTCATGGCCAGTCAGGCGACTTTCCATCTCGCGCACTTCACGTGGTTCGACGCCAAGGCTTTCCGCCACACGGTGGACTTCCTCGTTGTTCAGCCACGCCAGACGTTTCTTCTGGCTGCGCAGGTTGAAGAACAGCTTGCGCTGGGCCTTGGTGGTCGCGACCTTCACAATGCGCCAGTTGCGCAGGATGAACTCGTGAATTTCCGCCTTGATCCAGTGCACGGCGAACGACACCAGACGCACACCCATTTCCGGGTTAAAGCGTTTTACCGCCTTCATCAGACCGACGTTGCCTTCCTGGATCAGGTCAGCCTGAGCCAGACCGTAGCCGGAATAGCTACGGGCAATGTGTACGACAAATCGCAGGTGGGCGAGCACCATCTGCCGAGCCGCCCCCAAATCCTGCTCATAGTAGAGACTCTCGGCCAGTTCACGCTCCTGCTCCGGCGTCAGCAATGGAATGCTGTTGACGGTGTGCACATAGGCTTCCAGGTTCGCACCCGGAACCAACGCGTACGCAGGTTGCAAAGAATTGGTCATGCGAAAAAACCTCCCACTTACATACTCGTGCCTCTCGGCACTGCGAAAAATTGACCGGGAATTCAAGTACAAGTTCCCAAAAAAACCGCAAGGTCAATCACGCGCAAAAAAGATTCTACTTCGGCGCCAGCTCCCTGAGATGACGTGCGACTGCAATCCATGCACCGATATAACCCAACAGCACCGCGCCAAGCAAGAGCGACAGACCGTCGGCAACTGGCACTCCGGCCAGCGCGAAATCACTGCCGTACAAGCCGGCCAGTCCAACCACCGCGTCGTTCAGCCAGTTCAGGCCGAACGCCAGCACACCCCAGGACAGAACCCCCGCACCGAAGCCATACAACGCGCCCATATAAAGGAAGGGGCGACGTACATAGCTGTCAGTGCCGCCGACGAGTTTAATCACTTCTATCTCTGTGCGGCGGTTTTCAATATGAAGACGAATGGTATTGCCTATCACCAAAAGTAATGCAGACACCAAAAGCACCGTCAGACCGAAGACAAAACGGTCACCGAGCTTGAGGATGGCGGCCAGACGCTCGACCCAGACTAGATCAAGTTGCGCCTGTTGTACCTTCGGCAGCTCGGAAAGTTTTTGTCTTAATGCTTCCAGAGTCGGCTTGTCGACCTCGTTCGGGGTCACCAGCACCACGCCCGGCAGCGGGTTCTCCGGCAGCTCGCGCAGGGCTTCGCCCAGACCGGACTGCTGCTGAAACTCTTCCAGCGCCTGATCACGACCGACATATTCGGCATCAGCGACGCCGGGCATGCCTTTGATCTGCTCGCGCAACGATTCACCCTGCGCGGGCGTGGCATCCAGCTGCAGGTACAGCGAAATCTGCGCCGCACGCTGCCACGAACCGCCGAGACGCTCGACGTTGTTGATCAGCAGTGACAAGCCCATCGGCAGGCTCAGCGCCACAGCCATCACCATGCAGGTGAAGAAGCTGCCGATCGGCTGCTTGCCGAGGCGCCGCAGGCTGTCGAGCAGGCTGGCACGGTGACTTTCGATCCACGAACGCAACAGCGTGGAAAAGTCCGGGCCGTCGTCATCGTCGTGTTTTTTCTTCTTTGGCGGTTGCGGGTCGGCGGCTTTCGGGGCCACGCGCTCGGATACCTTCGGACTGCGTGTCGCACTCATACGCCGGCCTCCCCGTCGCCGATCAGTCGGCCGCGTTGCAGGGTCAGCATGCGGTGGCGCATGCGCGCAATCAGCGCCAGGTCGTGACTGGCGATCAGCACGCTGGTGCCCAGGCGGTTGATGTCTTCGAACACGCCCATGATCTCGGCCGCCAGACGCGGGTCGAGGTTACCGGTCGGTTCGTCCGCCAGCAGCAGGGCTGGACGGTGGACGATGGCGCGGGCGATGCCGACGCGCTGTTGCTGACCGGTGGACAGGTCGCCCGGGTACAGATCGGTTTTATCCGACAACGCCACGCGCTCCAGCGCCGAATCGACGCGCTTGGCGATTTCGGCCTTGGACAAGCCGAGAATCTGCAGCGGCAGCGCGACGTTGTTGAACACCGTGCGATCGAACAGCAACTGGTGATTCTGGAACACCACGCCGATCTGCCGACGCAGAAACGGAATCTGCGCGTTGCTGATGGTGCTCAGGTCCTGCCCGGCCAGCAGCAGTTTGCCGCTGGTCGGACGCTCCATCGCCAGCAACAGGCGCAACAGCGTGGACTTACCGGCACCGGAGTGACCGGTGACAAACAGAAACTCGCCACGACGCACTCGAAAGCTCAGCTCATGCAAGCCGACGTGACCGTTCGGGTAGCGTTTACCGACCTGTTCGAAACGAATCATGAACGCTCCCGTTCGGCAAACAGTGCCTGGACAAAGGGTTCGGCTTCAAAGGTACGCAGATCGTCGATGCCTTCACCGACGCCGATGTAGCGGATCGGCAGGCCAAACTGCTTGGCCAGGGCGAAAATCACCCCGCCCTTGGCGGTACCGTCAAGCTTGGTCAGCGCCAGGCCGGTCAGTTCGACGGTCTGGTTGAATTGCTTGGCCTGGTTGATCGCGTTCTGACCGGTGCCGGCATCAAGTACCAGCAGCACTTCGTGCGGTGCGTCGGCGTCGAGCTTGCCGATCACCCGGCGAACTTTCTTCAGCTCTTCCATCAGGTTGTCTTTGGTGTGCAGACGACCGGCGGTGTCGGCGATCAACACGTCGATGCCACGGGCCTTGGCGGCCTGCACGGCGTCGAAGATCACCGAAGCAGAGTCGGCGCCGGTGTGCTGGGCGATCACCGGGATCTTGTTGCGCTCGCCCCAGACCTGCAGCTGCTCAACGGCAGCGGCGCGGAAGGTGTCACCGGCGGCGAGCATGACTTTTTTGCCTTCCAGTTGCAGCTTCTTCGCCAGTTTGCCGATGGTGGTGGTCTTGCCAGCGCCATTGACGCCGACCACCAGAATCACGAACGGCTTGCTCTGCGAGGCAATTTTCAGCGGCTGCTCGACCGGCTTGAGCATCGCCGCCAGCTCGGCCTGCAACGACTTGTACAGCGCGTCGGCGTCGGCCAATTCTTTGCGGGCGACCTTCTGGGTCAGGCGCTGGATGATCTGCGTGGTGGCTTCGACACCGACATCGGCGGTCAGCAGTCGGGTTTCCAGCTCATCGAGCAGGTCGTCATCAATGGTTTTACGGCCGAGAAACAGGCTGGCCATACCCTCGCCGATGCTGGCGCTGGTTTTCGACAGGCCTTGCTTGAGGCGGGCGAAGAAGCCGACTTTGGTTTCTTCGCTGCGCGGGGCTTCCACTGGCGTTTCAGCAACCACGTCTACCGGCACCACCGGAGCAGCGACGACCGGTGCAGGTGCAGGTGCAGGCTGCTGCACGACCGGCGCAACAGGGGCAACGAACACCGGGGCCTCTGGCTCGGGAACAACCGGAGCAGGCTCGACAACCGGCTCAACCAATGGCGCCGGAGCGACTTCAGGAACGAACGCGGCAGGCGCAGGAATCGGCGGCGTCACATGCGGCGCGGCCTCTTCGACCAAGGCCACCGGCTCTTCCGCCACCGGCAAGGTCAGCCACGGCTCGGCTGCCGGAGTCAGTGGCAGCTCGGCCGCTACCGGGGTTTCAGGTTCTGGCTCGGGCTCGACCGGTTGCAGCACCGGCTCGGCAATCGGCAGCACGATCGGCGCCGGCTCTTCTTCTATAGCAGGCGCTGGCGTCGGAGCCGGTTCAGGAATCGCGGGCGGCTGTTCGACGACGGGTTCCTGCGGTTTCTTACGCAGCCATCCGAACAGGCTTTTCTTCTCGCCAGCCGCAGCTGGGGTCTTCTTGTCGTCGTTGGAACCAAACATGGAGGACGGCTATCTCACGGTAGCGACGCGCCATAAGGGCGCCCCGGCAAATAAATATTCGATGCAGAACAGACTGTGTTTCATCCAGCTTGTTCACGCGCAACATTTTGTCGAGGCGCCAGCGGCACCCCAAAGATTCGTATTAACGAAGGACTAAACCGGCAAAATCGGCGAAAAAGCGAAGTCTAGTCGATAAACCGCAGCTTTCTGCCGCCAACCTATACAACCGCATCAGGCCTGAAAACCTGATAGGCGTGGTCGCCGGTAAAACGGATCAGTATCCTAGCACCCTCTCGCCCGCCGACGCTAAGACCAAGCGGGCAGCCCAACAGGTTAAAAAACGAATGAATGCTCTAGCCCGCCGCGCTGCAGGCCTGCTGCTCAGCACAGTCTGCCTGCCCCTTTCGGCCCTGGCGGCCGACCCGCAACCGACCCACGAATTCACCCTCGACAATGGCCTGAAGGTCGTCGTGCGCGAAGACCATCGCGCGCCGGTGGTGGTGTCGCAGGTCTGGTACAAGGTCGGTTCCAGCTACGAAACTCCGGGCCAGACCGGCCTGTCCCACGCGCTTGAGCACATGATGTTCAAGGGCAGCGAGAAAGTCGGTCCCGGCGAAGCCTCGCTGATCCTGCGCGACCTGGGCGCCGAAGAAAACGCCTTCACCAGCGACGATTTCACCGCTTATTACCAAGTGCTGGCCCGCGACCGTCTGGGCGTAGCGTTCGAACTGGAAGCCGACCGCATGGCCAATCTGCGCCTGCCGGCTGACGAGTTCGCCAAGGAAATCGAAGTCATCAAGGAAGAGCGTCGCCTGCGCACTGACGATAAGCCGATGTCCAAGGCTTACGAGCGTTACAAGGCGATGGCTTACCCGGCCAGCGGCTACCACACACCGACCATCGGCTGGATGGCCGACCTGGACCGGATGAAGGTCGAAGAGCTGCGCCACTGGTATCAGTCCTGGTATGTGCCAAACAACGCCACGCTGGTAGTGGTCGGCGACGTCACCCCCGATGAAGTGAAGACCCTCGCCCAACGCTACTTCGGGCCGATTGCCAAGCGCGACGTGCCACCGGCGAAGAAACCGCTGGAACTGGCCGAGCCGGGTGAGCGCCAGATCACCCTGCATGTGCAGACCCAACTTCCCAGCCTGATGCTCGGCTTCAACGTGCCAAGCATTGCCACTGCTGAAGACAAGCGCTCGGTCAACGCCCTGCGCCTGATCTCGGCGCTGCTCGACGGCGGTTACAGCGGGCGCATCCCGACGCAACTGGAGCGCGGTGAAGAGTTGGTCTCGGGCGGTTCGTCGAGCTACGACGCCTACACCCGTGGCGACAGCCTGTTCACCCTGTCGGCGACGCCGAACACCCAGAAGAAAAAGACCATGGCGCAAGCTGAAGCCGGTCTGTGGAAACTGCTGGAACAGCTGAAAACCACCGCACCGTCCGCCGAAGAACTCGAGCGCGTGCGGGCACAAGTGATTGCCGGTCTGGTGTTCGAACGTGATTCGATCACCAGTCAGGCCACCGCCATCGGCCAACTGGAAACGGTCGGGCTGTCGTGGAAGTTGATGGACACCGAACTCGCCGACCTGGAAAGCGTGACCCCGCAAGACATCCAGAACGCCGCCAAGCTGTATTTCACCCGCGAACGTCTCAGCGTCGCCCACGTCCTGCCACTGGAGACGACTCATGAGTGAGCGCAAATCCCCACGCCTGTTGCTTGGTCTGATCGCTGTGGCGGTCATCGGCTCCGCCGCGTTCTATCTGATGCCCGGTGTCAAAACCGACGCCAGCGAAGCACTGGACAACGCCAAGACCAGCCAGAAGCTGCAATCGCTGGCCGAACTCGACGGCAAGGCCCCTGCCAGCCGCAAGCTCGACGTGCAGACCTGGAACACCGCCGAAGGCGCCAAGGTGCTGTTCGTCGAAGCCCATGAGCTGCCGATGTTCGACATGCGCCTGATCTTCGCCGCCGGCAGCAGTCAGGACGGCAACGCGCCGGGCCTGGCGATCCTGACCAACGCCATGCTCAACGAAGGCGTGGCCGGCAAGGACGTTGGCGCCATCGCCCAAGGCTTCGAAGGCCTCGGTGCGGATTTCGGCAACGGCGCCTACAAGGACATGGCGCTGGCTTCGCTGCGCAGTTTGAGCGCCGCCGACCAGCGCGAGCCGGCGTTGAAGCTGTTCTCCGAAGTGGTGGGCAAACCGACCTTTCCGGCCGACTCCTTTGCGCGCATCAAGAACCAGATGCTCGCCGGTTTCGAATACCAGAAACAGAACCCCGGCAAACTCGCCAGCCTCGAGCTGATGAAGCGTTTGTACGGCGATCACCCATACGCGCACTCCAGTGACGGCAATGCGCAGAGCGTGCCGAAGATCACTCTGGCGCAACTGCGTGAATTCCACGCCAAGGCCTACGCGGCCGGCAACGTGGTGATCGCGCTGGTCGGTGACTTGTCTCGCGCCGAGGCCGAGGCGATTGCCAATCAGGTCTCCGGCGCCCTGCCCAAAGGCCCGGCGCTGGCGAAAATCGCCCAGCCGCAGGAACCGAAGGCCAGCGTCAATCACATCGAGTTCCCGTCGAAGCAGACCAACCTGTTGCTCGCGCAGCTGGGCATCGACCGTGACGACCCGGATTACGCGGCGCTGTCGATGGGTAACCAGATCCTCGGTGGCGGCGGTTTCGGTACGCGCCTGATGAGCGAAGTGCGCGAGAAGCGTGGCCTGACCTACGGCGTGTACTCGGGTTTCAGCCCGATGCAGGCTCGCGGCCCGTTCATGATCAACCTGCAAACCCGCGCGGAAATGAGCGAAGGCACGCTGAAACTGGTGCAGGACGTGCTCGCCGATTATCTGAAGACCGGCCCGACCCAGAAAGAACTCGACGACGCCAAGCGCGAGCTGGCCGGCAGCTTCCCGCTGTCCACCGCAAGCAACGCCGATATCGTCGGCCAACTGGGCGCCATGGGCTTCTATAATCTGCCGTTGAGCTATCTGGATGACTTCATGCGTCAGTCCCAGAGCCTGACTGTCGAGCAAGTCAAAGACGCGATGAACAAACACCTGAGCACGGACAAACTGGTCATCGTCAGCGCTGGCCCGACCGTGCCGCAAAAGCCGTTACCGGCCCCATCTGATAAACCTGCCGAGCAACCGCTCGGGGTTCCGGAGCATTAATGGCTACTCGTCCTAAAAAACCTGCGCAGAACGTCCACAACGGTGTGAACCAGCTGCGCATCATCGGCGGCGAATGGCGCAGCCGCAAACTGAGCTTCCCCGATGCACCGGGACTGCGCCCGACACCGGACCGTGTGCGCGAAACCCTGTTCAACTGGCTCGCGCCGTATGTGGCCGGGGCCAAGGTGCTGGACCCGTTCGCCGGCAGTGGCGCGCTGTTTCTCGAGGCACTGTCGCGTGGCGCGGCCATGGGTCAGGCGCTGGATGCCAGCCACGTTGCGGTGTCGAGCCTGAAAGAACACCTCGGTACCCTGCGCTGCACCAACGGCCAGGTGCAGACCGCCGATGCGCTGCGTTATCTGGAAACCCAGGTCGCCACGCCGTTCGACCTGGTGTTCCTCGATCCGCCGTTCAACCAGAACCTGCTGCCGGCCGTTTGCACCCTGCTGGAAGAGCGCCAATGGCTGGCGCCGGATTCGTGGATCTACACTGAAAGCGAGACCGCGCCTTCGACGCTGGGCCTGCCGGGCAACTGGCGCCTGCACCGCGAGCAGAAATCCGGGCGGGTGTACTACGCGTTGTGGCAACGTATGGCAGCTAACTGAACATATTGAACAACCTGTGGCGAGGGAGCTTGCTCCCGCTGGACTGCGCAGCAGTCCCAAAAAAGGGCCGCTTCGCGCCCCAGCGGGAGCAAGCTCCCTCGCCACAAAAGGTGTGTGCCCTCTGGAAACTGAACGCTTCACCCCCGCCTTCGGCCTCGGCAATCCGCACCTGCAAACCTTGTGGGGGCCGCTCTGGCGCAAAACCGTCCACCTTGATCGCGAGCGTGAACGCTTGTGGCTGGACGACGGGGATTTCCTCGATCTCGACTGGCATGGCCCGCACAGCGCCGAGGCGCCGCTGGTGCTGGTGCTGCACGGGCTGACCGGCTCTTCAAATTCACCCTACGTCGCCGGGATTCAGGCGGCAATCGCCACGCAAGGCTGGGCCAGCGTCGCGCTGAACTGGCGCGGTTGCTCCGGCGAACCCAACCTGCTGCCGCGCAGTTACCACTCCGGCGCCAGCGAAGACCTCGCCGAAGCCATCAGACACCTGCGCGCCAAGCGCCCGCTGGCGCCGCTGTATGCAGTCGGATACTCATTGGGCGGCAATGTGTTGCTCAAGCATCTCGGCGAGACCGGCAGCGACAGCGGCGTGCTCGGTGCAGTGGCGGTGTCGGTGCCGTTTCGCCTTGATCAGTGCGCCGACCGCATCGGTCAAGGCTTCTCCAAGGTCTATCAGGCGCACTTCATGCGCGAGATGGTCGCCTACATCAAGAACAAGCAACGTCAGTTCCAGCATGACGGACGCGAGGATGGCCTGGCGGCTCTGGCGGCGCTCGGTTCGCTGGAGAACATGCGCACCTTCTGGGACTTCGATGGCCGGATCACTGCGCCGTTGCATGGTTTTACCGATGCCGAGGATTACTATCGACAGGCATCGAGTCGCTACTTTCTCGGTGAAATCCGCACCCCGACTCTGATCATTCAGGCGGCTGACGATCCGTTCGTGTTTCCCCACAGCCTGCCGACGGCCGAAGAGCTGTCCGCCAGCACCCGGTTCGAGCTGCAGGCCAAGGGTGGGCATGTCGGCTTTGTCGATGGCACGTTGCGCCAGCCCGGTTACTACCTGGAACGGCGCATCCCGCAGTGGCTGGCCCGTGTGACGTCATGAACGATCAGGGCGAGTCGATCCGCTTCTGGCAAACCGCGCCGCTGGCCGGGGTCGAGTTGCTGTCGGCGCGCTACATCGAGCATCGCTTCGCCCCACACGTGCACGACGGCTATGTGATCGGCATGATCATGGCCGGTGCCCAGCGTTATCGCTATCGCGGTGCCGAACACCTGGCCGGCAGCGGCACGCTGGTGCTGATCAACCCGGACGAATTGCACACCGGGCACAAGGGCACCGAGGACGGCTGGCTGTACCGGGCGTTTTATCCCGATACCGGACAGATCGTTTCACTGCTCGAAGAACTGGAACTGCCCACCGCGCCGATGCCGGCCTTCGGCGCAACGCTGTACCGCGACCCGGATCTGGTCAACGGTTTCTGTCAGTTGCATCGCTTGCTGGAAAGCCCCGCCACCGCGCTGCAACAGCAAACGGTATGGCGCGAGATGATGATGCTGCTGTTGCAGCGGCATGCGGCGGTGCAGATCAACGGCAAACCGGGAAAAGAACACCGCGCGGTGGTGATGGCCAAGGAGCTGCTGCATGCCCAACTGGCTGCGCCGCCATCGCTGGAAGAACTGGCGGCTGCGGTGAATCTGTCGCCCTTCCACTTCGCCCGGATGTTCCGCCGCGCTACCGGCATGCCGCCACACACCTGGCTGATGCAACAGCGCATCGCCACGGCCCGGGGTTTATTGCAGCACGGTTGCCTGCCGGTGGAAGTCGCCATGCAACTGGGCTTCGCCGACCAGAGTCATCTGAGCCGGCAGTTCAAGCAGGTGTATGGCGTGGGGCCGGCGGCGTATCGCAGTGCCCGACAATCTATCGGCGACGATTAACCCCTGTGGGAGCGGGCTTGCTCGCGAAAGCGATGTTTCAGCAGACATCATGGTTGACTGACAAACCGCTTTCGCGAGCAACCCGCTCCCACATTGGGGGTATGGTGACTTTATTCGCCCGTGGCGATGCCTCGGGAAGGCTCGTTGATCCACTCACTCCACGACCCGGCATACAGCGAACCCAGCGGATACCCCGCCAGGCACAACGCGAACAGATTGTGACACGCCGTCACCCCGGAGCCGCAGTAAGCGACCAGCTCCGAAGGCGAACGCTCGCCGAGTTTCGCAGCAAAGCGTTGCTTGAGCTGCTCTGCTGGCAGGAAGCGTCCGTCGCTGCCGAGGTTTTCGGTAAACGCTGCGCATTGCGCGCCGGGAATGTGCCCGGCAATCGGGTCGATCGGCTCCACCTCACCCTTGAAGCGCGGCAAGGCCCGGGCGTCGATCAGGGTCAGGGACGGCTGACCGAGGCGCTTTTGCAATTGCTCGGCGCTCAGCAGCAGTTTCATGTCCGGCTGACCGCTGAAGTTGCCCCGGCTGACCGACGGCGCGTCCAGACTCAGCGGCAGACCCGCCGCGTGCCAGGCCTTGAGCCCGCCGTCGAGAATGAACACGCCATCGCGCTTGCCCAGCCACGCCAGCAACCACCAGGCGCGGGCCGCATAGACACCGGGGCCGTCGTCGTACAAAACCACATCGCTGTCGGCATTGATGCCCCACGCCTGCAGACGCTCGATCAGCGCCGCAGGCTCAGGCAACGGGTGACGTCCGGTGACGCCTTTGACCACCTTGCCACTGAGGTCACGCTCAAGGTCGGCGAAGCGGGCGCCGGCAATGTGCCCTTCGGCATAGCTGCGCTGCCCGTAGTCCGGGTCTTCGAGGGCAAAACGACAATCGAGAATCACCAGCCCCGGCTGCTCCTTGCGGGCATCCAGTGCATTCGGGCTGAGCAGTTGCGCAATCGGCATAACGGACTCCTGTGAGCGACTTCGAAATGGGTTACCGCCCTTCCTCGAGGGCCTGAGCCAGCGGCACGTAGAACTCGTCGAACAAGGCATTCACCTCTTCACGGGCCTGATCGGTGACGAATCCGGCTTCCAGCACCAGCACCTGATACACGCCACGCTTGATGGCCTGTTCGCTGAGGTGATTGGAGTTTTCCCGGGTGGTGCACAGAAAGCGCACCCACGAGGTGAGGATGATCCAGGCATTGATCGTCAGGGATTCGATCTGCACCCGATCCATCTTGAGGATGCCGGCGGCGACAAAGCCCTCGTAGATCGCCATGCCCTGAATCACGCAGCGCTGAGAGAAACGCCGGTAGCGCGCGGCCAGGTCCGGGTCGCTGTCGAGCAGGTGTTCGAGATCGCGATGCAGAAAGCGGTAGCCCCACATCGCCGACAGCAGCTCCTTGAGGTAATAGCGCTTATCTTCGACGGTGGCGGCACGCCCCTGCGGCGGGCGCAGAAAGCTGTCCACAAGCGTCTCGTACTCACTGAACAGCACGGCGATGATCGCCTGCTTGTTCGGGAAGTGGTAGTACAGATTGCCCGGAGAAATCTCCATGTGCGCGGCGATGTGATTAGTGCTGATGCTGCGCTCGCCCTGCTGATTGAACAGTTCAAGGCTGTTCTGCACGATGCGCTCGCTGGTTTTTATTCGTGGGGCCATGGCTTGAGCTTTAATTCAGAGTGCGGTGAGGGGCATCTTACGACCTAACCGGAACTGGATAAAACAAAGCTGTGTCGGGAAGTCATTTGACTTTCTAGAGCATAGACTCTAGAACGTCATCACTACAATAAATCCGGAGCCGACGATGACTGCCGACATTGCTTATCTGCAAACGCTGCAACAGCCCCTGGAAGAGCTGGATCGGCTGTTCGCGGCACAGCGCGCCGCCTATGCCGCCAACCCGATGCCAGCGGCAGATCAGCGCCAGCAATGGCTCAAGGCGTTGCGCGAATTGCTCAGCCAGGAGCGGCAGGCGCTGGTCGAGGCCATCAGCGCGGATTTCAGTCATCGCAGCGCCGATGAAACCCTGCTCGCCGAACTGATGCCCAGCCTGCACGGGATCCATTACGCCAGCCGCCACCTCAAGGGCTGGATGAAGTCGTCGCGACGCAAAGTCGGCATGGCCTTTCAGCCAGCGTCGGCGAAAGTCGTGTACCAGCCGCTTGGCGTGGTCGGCATCATCGTCCCGTGGAACTACCCGTTGTATCTGGCCATCGGCCCACTGGTCGGGGCGCTTGCGGCGGGCAACCGGGTGATGCTCAAGCTCAGCGAATCGACCCCGGCCACCGGCCAGTTGCTCAAGACCCTGCTGGGACGGATTTTTCCCGAAGATCTGGTCTGCGTGGTGCTGGGCGAGGCCGACATCGGCGTGGCGTTTTCCCGTCTGCGCTTTGATCACCTGCTGTTCACCGGCGCCACCAGCATCGGCAAACACGTGATGCGCGCTGCGGCGGAAAACCTGACTCCGGTGACTCTCGAACTGGGCGGCAAATCCCCGGCCATCGTCTCTCGCGACGTGCCGCTCAAGGACGCCGCCGAACGCATCGCCTTCGGCAAGACCCTCAACGCCGGGCAGACCTGCGTCGCCCCCGATTACGTGCTGGTGCCGCAAGACCGCGTCGGCGCGTTCGTCGAAGCCTATCGCCAGGTGGTGAACAATTTCTATCCAACCCTCGCCGACAACCCGGACTACACCGCGATCATCAACGAGCGCCAACTGGCCCGGCTCAACGGTTATGTCAGCGATGCCACGAGCAAGGGCGCGCTGCTGATCCCGCTGTTCGAACAGGGCCAGGGCCGGCGCATGCCGCACAGCCTGCTGCTCAATGTCACTGACGAGATGACCGTGATGCAGGACGAAATCTTCGGCCCGCTGCTGCCGATCGTGCCGTATCAGGATCTGGATCAGGCGTTTGCCTACATCAATCAGCGCCCGCGTCCTCTGGCGCTTTACTACTTTGGCTACGACAAGCGCGAGCAGGATCGCGTGCTGCACGAAACCCACTCCGGCGGCGTGTGCCTGAACGACACCCTGCTGCACGTGGCGCAGGACGACATGCCGTTCGGCGGCATCGGCCCGTCGGGCATGGGTCATTACCACGGCCACGAAGGCTTCCTGACCTTCAGCAAGGCCAAGGGTGTGCTGATCAAACAGCGCTTCAATGCAGCGAAGCTGATTTATCCGCCCTACGGCAAATCGATTCAGAAACTGATCCAGAAGCTGTTCATCCGCTAATCGTCGTCACCGCCGGGTAATAACAACAATGCACCCAAGCCTGACCGAAACACCTGCCCTGTCGCGCCGTGGCCTGCTGAAGTTCAGCCTCGGCGCCACGGCTTTTCTCGCCACCGCCGGCCTCGGCGCCAGCCTCAGTGGCTGCTCATCGAGTGTCGCGGCCAACGGCTTCGTCACTTTGCGCGACGGCGACCTGCTGTTTCTGCGCGCACTGATTCCGGTGATGCTCGAAGGCGCCGTGGCCGCCGAAAAAATGCCCGGCGCCGTCGATGGCACCCTCAAATCGCTGGACTACAGCCTCGATCACCTGTCGCCGGAAATGCTCAAACTCACCCGGCAATTGTTCGATGTGCTCGGCATGACCGTCACCCGCGGTCCGCTCACCGGGATCTGGGGCAGTTGGGAAAACGCCAGCCACGAGGCCATGCGCCACTTCCTCGAGCGCTGGCAGAACAGTTCATTGAGCCTGCTGCGCATGGGCCACAGCTCATTGCAGCAGATGGTGATGATGGCCTGGTACACCCGCGCCGAGTCCTGGGGCCATTGCGGCTACCCCGGCCCGCCCACGGTCTGAAATCGAGTCGGGCCGTTCGCGAGCAAGCTCGCTCCCACAAGGGAATGCGGTGCAAATATGGGAGCGAGCCTGCTCGCGAAGGGGCCCCCAAGAACAACAAGAACAAGAGAACCTGATCAATGCCCGTACCCGACCCGTTCCGCGAAGGCCTCGCCCGTGGCTGGAAAACCTACAACGGCGCACAACTGACCGGCGACCTGACGCTGGAAGCCGACGTGGCCATCATCGGCAGCGGTGCCGGTGGCGGCACCACCGCAGAAATCCTCAGCGCCGCCGGCTACAAGGTGCTGCTGATCGAGGAAGGCCCGCTCAAGACCAGCTCCGACTTCAAGATGCTCGAAGACCAGGCCTACAGCAGCCTCTATCAGGAAGGCATCGGCCGCATGAGCAAGGACGGCGCGATCACCATCCTCCAGGGCCGTGCGGTGGGCGGCACCACGCTGATCAACTGGACATCGAGCTTCCGCACACCCGAGCCGACCCTCGAACACTGGGCGAAAGAGCACAACGTCAAAGGCCACAGCCCGGCCGAAATGGCGCCATGGTTCGAGAAAATGGAACAGCGTCTGGGCGTCGCGCCGTGGATGGTTCCGCCCAATGCCAACAACGACGTAATCCGCAAAGGCTGTGAACAACTCGGCTACAGCTGGCACGTGATCCCGCGCAACGTGCGCGGCTGCTGGAACCTCGGTTACTGCGGCATGGGCTGCCCGACCAACGCCAAGCAGTCGATGATGGTCACGACCATCCCGGCGACCCTGGAAAAGGGCGGCGAGTTGCTGTACCTGGCCCGCGCGGAAAAACTGCTGATCAGTGGCGACAAGATCACTGGCCTGCAATGCGTAGCGATGGACGAGCGTTGCGTCGCGCCGACCGGCCACACCATCACGGTCAAGGCCCGGCATTACGTGCTGGCCGGCGGTGGCATCAACAGCCCGGCACTGCTGCTGCGCTCGGATGCACCGGATCCGCATCAGCGCCTCGGCAAACGCACGTTCCTGCATCTGGTGAACATGTCCGCCGGGCGTTTCGACGAGGTGATCAACCCGTTCTACGGCGCGCCGCAGTCGATCTACTCGGATCATTTCCAGTGGAAGGACGGCACCAGTGGGCCGATGGGCTACAAACTCGAAGTGCCACCGCTGCAACCGGCACTGGCCGCGACCTTGCTCGGCGGTTTCGGCCAGCAGAATGCCGAACACATGGCCGACCTGCCGCACACCCACGCGATGCTCGCGTTGCTGCGCGACGGTTTCCACCCGGACAGCCCCGGCGGCAGTGTCGAACTGCGCGGTGATGGCTCGCCGGTGCTCGACTATCAAGTCTCGCCTTATGCCTGGGAGGGCCTGCGCCGCGCCTTTCACAGCATGGCCGAGATCCAGTTTGCCGGCGGCGCCAAAGCCGTAATGCCGATGCACGCCGATGCGCGCTACGTGAAAACCCTGGCCGAAGCCCGCACGCTGATCAACGTTCTGAGCCTTGAGCTGTATCGCACGCGGCTGGGCAGTGCCCACGTGATGGGCGGTTGCGCAATGGGTGAAGACCCGAAAAACGCAGTCACCGACAGCCTTGGCCGGCATCATCAACTGAGCAATCTGTCGATTCACGACGGCTCGCTGTTCCCCACCAGCATTGGCGCCAACCCGCAATTGTCGGTGTATGGGCTGACAGCACAATTGGCGACTGCCCTCGCCGATCGGCTGAGAAATCCGTGAAAAAACCGGTTTATCGCGTCGTCTATAGTGCTTTCTTACCCAACAGGCGACTTGGCCGACCGGGACGGCTGCGATACCATCCGACTCCCCAACGGACTCCCGCCAGGACGACGCGATGAACCGAGTGTTGTACCCAGGTACCTTCGACCCTATTACCAAAGGGCATGGCGATCTGGTCGAACGCGCCTCGCGCCTGTTCGATCACGTGATCATTGCGGTCGCCGCCAGCCCGAAGAAAAACCCACTGTTCCCGCTGGAACAACGGGTTGAGCTGGCTCGCGAGGTCACCAAACACCTTCCCAACGTCGAAGTGGTCGGCTTCTCGACGCTGCTGGCGCATTTCGCCAAGGAACAGAACGCCAATGTGTTCCTTCGTGGCCTGCGTGCGGTGTCGGACTTCGAATACGAATTCCAGCTGGCCAACATGAACCGCCAGTTGGCCCCGGACGTCGAGAGCCTGTTTCTCACCCCGTCCGAGCGTTATTCGTTCATTTCCTCGACGCTGGTGCGGGAAATTGCCGCGCTGGGCGGCGATATCAGCAAGTTCGTGCACCCGGCCGTGGCCGATGCCCTGACCCTGCGCTTCAAGAAGTAACGACCGTTCAAACGGCGCCCGCGTGCACTGCGGGCGCCAATGCGGCACAATTGCGCGCATTGATTTATAGCGCCCGGGCCTGCCGCCCCGGCTGGAGTTAGCATGTCCCTGATCATCACCGACGATTGCATCAACTGCGACGTCTGCGAACCCGAGTGCCCGAACGCCGCGATTTCCCAAGGCGAAGAGATCTATGTGATCGACCCGAACCTGTGCACCCAGTGCGTCGGCCACTACGACGAGCCGCAGTGCCAACAGGTCTGCCCGGTGGATTGCATTCCGCTGGACGAGGCGCATCCGGAAACTGAAGAACAGTTGATGGAGAAGTACCGCAAGATTACCGGCAAGGCCTGAGTCCTTCAGCGCCTGTTCCGACGCCATCGCGGGCAAGCCCGCTCCCACAGGGTTGTGTGGTGATACACAAATCGTGTGAACACCGAAATCCTTGTGGGAGCGGGCTTGCCCGCGATGAGGCCATCAGTAACACCGCTGATCTCGGATCAGCTTACTCGCGCTGCTCAAACCCCTCCCCCGTACACCCCAGACACCGCACAAACGCCGCCTTCGCCGGATCCACCACCAGCGCCTGCCCCGCATCACCTACCCCGCCACCCAGCGCGGTAAACGGCAATGACACCACAAACACCCCCGCACCCAGCACCGTTGCCACCACCAATAAAGGTCGGGCAATCAGCAAATCGCCGATCATGGCGTAGGCGGGAGGGTTCTGGATGGTGTAGCGCGGATCACCGCTGCCGTTTTCCGTGGCCTGAACGGCCAGGCTGGAACACAGCAGCAGTGCGGCAAACAGGACTTGCAAGGACTTCATGGCACGATCCTTCGGGCTGAACAGTGAGACAACTCACTATAGACCGTAGGACTTTTTCAGATTTTTGCCTCAGGTCTGGCAGCGCGGACAGAACACACTGGCCCGTTGCCCCAGCTTCACTTCCCGCAGGCCAGTACCGCAGACCTTGCAGTGTTCACCACCGCGACCATAGACAAACAGTTCCTGCTGGAAGTAGCCGGGCTGCCCGTCACCGCCGATGAAATCCCGCAACGTGGTGCCGCCGCGCTCGATGGCTGCGGCGAGGATGCGTTTGATCTCGATCGCCAGCTTCAGATACCGCGCGCGGGAGATGCTCTTGGCTTCGCGGCGCGGATCGATCCCGGCGGCGAACAGCGCTTCGGTCGCGTAAATATTGCCGACGCCTACCACCACCGCGTTGTCCATGATGAACGGCTTGACCGCCATCGAACGCCCACGCGACAGCTGGAACAGGCGCTCGCCGTCGAACAGATCGGTCAACGGCTCCGGCCCGAGGCGAATCAGCAGTTCGTGATTGAGCGGATCGGTACTCCACAGCATCGCACCGAAGCGGCGCGGATCGGTGTAGCGCAACGCCAGACCGGATTCCAGCTCGATATCGACGTGCTCATGCTTGAGCGCCGGCAACCCGACTTCCACCAGCCGCAAGTTGCCCGACATGCCCAAGTGACTGATCAACGTGCCGACTTCGGCATTGATCAACAGATACTTGGCCCGCCGCTCGACCAGCACGATGCGCTGCCCGGACAGGCGCACATCGAGGTCTTCAGGGATCGGCCAGCGCAGCCGGCGGTCACGCACGATCACCCGGCTGACGCGCTGGCCCTCCAGGTGCGGAGCAATGCCCCGGCGGGTGGTTTCGACTTCCGGCAATTCAGGCATGGCGTTCTCGAATCAATGCGCGCCGAGGTCGCGGATCGTCTGTTTGAGGGTTTCGAAATCGTAGTCCGACAGGCCCACGTAATCGAGAATCAGCGGGCCAATGCTGTTCCACTCGTGGTCTTCGGTCTGGTTGCCCAGCACCCGATAAGACGCACAGATGTGCTCGGCCATCTTCAGGATCGCCAGCAGATTCTTCATCTGGCTGTTGCGCGAGGATTCGTCGCTGAAGATCGCCAGCGCATTGTGGTGATTGGCGATCGCCGTGCTGACGTGTTCCGGCAGGCGCCACGACTTGGCGGTGTAGTAGCCGACCACGGCGTGGTTGGTATTGAACTCGGCGTTCTCGGTGTCCACCACCCGGCATTCGGCGCTGGCATTGGCGTAAGCCTTTTCCAGTACCGACATGTAGTTGGGGAAGCGCTGCAGCATCAACGGCACGCCGCAGTCGTGGAACAGCCCCAAGGCATAGGCTTCGTCGCCGGCCTGAGTGCCGATGCGCTTGGCCAGGGTCAGGCACGTCATCGCCACGTCCTGGGCGGTGTCCCAGAAACGGTTGAGGGTGACGATGGTGTCATCGTTCATCTCGCCCTTGATCGACTGCGCGTTGATCAGGTTGATGATCGAACGGCTGCCCAACAGATTCACCGCACGCTGGATCGAAGTGATCTTGTTGCTCAGGCCGTAATACGGCGAGTTGACGATTTTCAGCAGAGAACCGGACAGGCCGGGATCCTGGGCGATCAGCTTGGCGATCACCTCCAGGTCCGGGTCGGGCATGTACTGCTCCATCTGCAGATCCACCATGATCTGCGGCTGCGCGGGCACGCTGATGCCTTGCAGGGATTGTTGAATCTGTTCGGTGGTCAGCTCTTGGGACATAAGTACACACTCTGGGACAGGCGGCGATTCTAACCTCTAAAAACCGCAGGACGACACACCAGTGGGCAATTGTCAGGAACTTTCATTCACGCTCAGGCTTCGGACTTTGTAACGCCGACCGGACAATCAAGCACCGGCTCGGCGGTAATTTCCCGCAGACTCAGGAGCTTATCGATGGCTACTTCCCTCACTGGCAAACGCGTCGCCATTTTAGTAACAGACGGTTTCGAACAGGTCGAACTGACCGGGCCCAAGCAAGCACTGGAGCAGGCCGGCGCCCAGGTCGACATCCTTTCGGCCGAGGCCGGCAAGGTCAAAGGCTGGAACCACGACAAACCGGCGGATGACTTCAAGGTCGATCAGACCTTTCAAGGCGCCAGCAGCGAGCAGTACGACGCGATCGTCCTGCCGGGCGGCGTACAGAACTCCGACACCATCCGCATCGACCAGGACGCCCAGCATCTGGTGAAAACCGGGGCCTCCGCCGGCAAACCGATTGCGGTGATCTGCCATGGCGGCTGGTTGCTGATTTCCGCCGGGCTGGTCAACGGCAAGACCATGACCAGTTTCAAGACACTCAAGGATGACCTGGTCAATGCCGGGGCCAACTGGGTCGACAAGGAAGTGGTCAAGGACGGTCACCTGATCAGCAGCCGTCAGCCGGACGATATTCCAGCGTTCAACCGTGAGTTGATCGACGCGCTCTCTGCCTGATCTGTGGGCTTGTGAGTTTATGTGGTGAGGAGATTTATCCCCGATGGACAGCGCAGCTGTCCCAGATCGACTCACGCGGTCAGTCAGAAAACTGCGTTGGGGGTTTGCGGCTGCTGCGCAGCCGATCGGGGATAAATCCCCTCGCCACAGGTAATGTCTTCCACCGGCAATGACTTGCCACATGTCCACTCACCAGCCAATCAGGCCGAGCAACACGGTATACTCCCGCTCTTTTTTCCGGAGCGACGTCATGTCCCTGCCTAGCCTGCGCCTCAAAGCCAACGCCGACCGTCGCCTGCGCAACGGCCACTTGTGGGTCTACAGCAACGAAATCGATGTGGCCGCCACGCCACTGCACGGCTTCAAGGCCGGCGATCAGGCGATCCTCGAAGCCGCGGGCGGCAAGCCGCTGGGCATCGTCGCGATGAGCCCGAACAACCTGATCTGCGCGCGCCTGCTGTCGCGTGACATCAAGCTGGCGCTGGACAAGTCGCTGCTGGTGCACCGCCTGAACGTGGCCCTGTCGCTGCGCGAGCGTCTGTTCGACAAACCGTTCTACCGCCTGGTCTATGGCGACTCCGACCTGCTGCCGGGTCTGGTGGTCGACCGTTTCGGCGACATCCTCGTGGTGCAGATCGCCTCGGCGACCATGGAAGCGCATAAAGATGACGTGATCGCTGCACTGACCCAAGTGCTCAAGCCAAGCGGCATCCTGTTCAAGAACGATTCTGCCGCCCGTGATGCCGAAGGCCTCAACCGTTACGTCGAAACCGTGTTCGGCCTGGTGCCGGAATGGGTCGCACTGGAAGAGAACGGCGTGAAGTTCGAAGCGCCGGTCATTGGTGGCCAGAAAACCGGCTGGTTCTACGACCACCGCATGAACCGCGCCCGCCTCGCCCCCTACGCCAAAGGCAAACGCGTCCTCGACCTCTATAGCTACATCGGTGGCTGGGGCGTGCAGGCTGCGGCGTTCGGTGCCAGCGAAGTGTTCTGCGTCGACGCGTCGGGCTTCGCCCTCGACGGCGTCGAGCGTAACGCCGCGCTGAACGGCTTCGCCGACAAGATGACCTGCATCGAAGGCGACGTCTTCGAAGCGTTGAAGGAACTCAAGGCCAGCGAAGAACGTTTCGACGTGATCGTTGCCGACCCGCCAGCGTTCATCAAGCGCAAGAAAGACATGAAGAACGGTGAAGGCGCGTACCGCCGCTTGAACGAGCAAGCCATGCGCCTGCTGACCAAGGACGGCATTCTGGTCAGCGCTTCGTGCTCCATGCACCTGCCGGAAGACGATCTGCAGAACATCCTGCTGACCAGCGCCCGTCACCTGGACCGCAACATCCAGATGCTCGAGCGCGGCGGTCAGGGCCCGGACCACCCGGTACACCCGGCCATCGCCGAGACTCGCTACATCAAGAGCATCACCTGCCGCCTGCTGCCAAACAGCTGATCGGCCCATAAAACGGGGAGCCTGCGGGCTTCCCGTTGGCTTTACGGCGATGCAATGTCGTCGAATTTCTTCCTCTTTCCTACAACTAACTTCCTACATGCATGCAGGACATTTCCCTGCGCATTACATTTCAACATCTAATACTTACAAGTTTGCCCTTGCAGCACGCCCACTCCGACAAAATTAATAGAAATTTCCTACCCAAGTATCGCTTGCCAATAATTCATTACAACCTATTATTAAGTTGTCACCACGACGGTGACATTCACTCTCAATGAACAAGGAGTTCATACTTATGAAAGCAATTACTCTGGAAACCAACCAAATCGCAAACCTGGCCTTCCTGGTTGCGCCTAAAGCCCGCTAAGTGAGCCAGAACGCTGAGGAGTGCCGGCACCCCAGCGTTCTTCCGACCCGTTCCAGAGCGATGAACACAACATGCATATCAATCCCTATTTATTCATATTGCCGCGCACGCCCGGACAAATAGTCTGGAACTATAAAGACCACACCCAACATGAACTTGACCTGACTTACTCTTGTCGACTTGCACAACTTATCAACAACCCGGAACAGTTCGACAGACGCAACATCATAGACTCACAACTTCTGAACGCGGGCATATTAACCGTTGCAAAAATAGACACTCCGCCATGGGGCTGGGATGAATTGTCGAAGATTTATCATATTGGCACCCAGAACATTCCCTGCGAACAGATACCCCAGAATATTCACGAGTGGTCCAGGCAATACCTGAACCATTGCAACGCGGTGCTGACTACACCGGCCCCCGCACTAGATCGGTCGACACCTCAAGACGAACCTCGAATCGCCCTGCCCGCCTCCGCGGCCCTGACCGTTGCCAGCTTGGGCAATGTCCTGCGCCTGAGAAAAACCTGCCGCTCCTTTACTGGCGCAGCGATCACCCTCAATGACGTCGGTACACTGCTGTACCTCTCGCTGGGCTTTCTTCGCCATCGCGACAATGACCGCGACGAGAGCATCGCCGAAGGCCTCGGCGCCCGTCGCAGCAGTCCTTCAGGTGGCGGGTTGAATGCCTGTGAAGGATTTCTTCTGGCACGCAATATCGAGGGCCTGGAACCGGGCATTTACGCCTATCACCCTGCAGAACATGCACTCAGCCGGGTCAATCCATTGCCCGAACCCGCGCTCGGCCATTTGCTGGCGGGTCAGCACTTCATCAATAACCTGCCGCTGGGCCTGTTCATCACCGCTCGTTTCGACAAGCTCTGGTGGAAGTATGAACACTCACGCGCCTATCGCATGGCGTTTGTCGAGGCGGGTCATCTGTCGCAAACCTTTCAACTGGTGGCCACAGCGCTGGGCCTGGGAACGTGGCTGACCGGGGCATTCGCCGACCGCCAGGTCGAAGCCCTGCTCAAACTCGAAGGCAGCGCTGAACAACCGTTGTTCTTTGTCGGCTGCGGCGCCAGCGACGGTCAGGCGATGTGTCAAGAAATGCGCGACCTGTTGCAGGAGACGCGCAAATGAGCACATCAACCGTGGATCAGCCCGAAGCGCCAGAGTCCTGGGCACTTCGATTCACCCTCGGCGACTGGAACAACCACGCTTCGGTACGCACCAGCCGGCACGACTACCAGTTGCCGGCAGACCTGCAGTTGCAACTGCAAACCCGCTTCTGGTTTCCGCCGGCATTCCTGCCGTATCTGTCCCACCCGGCGATCGAAGCCGCAGGCAGCAAGGTCATGCATCGGCTGGCTGCCAACCACCTGGTGCACTTTCTCGACTACACCACGCTGCTGGAACACCGCATCGTCAACCGCGCCGTGGAAACCATCGTCCACGGTGAGTTGCCCGCGCACATTCCGTCAAGGATGAAAACCGCCGCGCTGCAGCTCTATACCGACGAGGGTTATCACGCATTGTTCTCCCATCATCTGGCCGAACAGATCGCCGAACTGCATGGTTTCACCGGTCGTCCACAGATGCCGCTGCGTATCACCCGCCTGACCGGTCAGATCGCCCGAACGCCGGAGAGCAAACGCCCGCTGGCATGGTTTCTGCTCGGCTTCGTCTCCGAAACCATCATTGCCCGGGAGTTGCTGGATGTGTGTCGGGAAACGCTGGTCAGCAGCGTGAACGACATGCTGCGCGACCACCTCGCTGATGAAGCGCGCCACAGTCGTTTTTTTTCCGAGGTCTTTCACTACCTCTGGTTGACCCTGAACAGCCGCCAGCGCGCCTTTGCGGCGAGAACCTTGCTGGAGACCCTGGCGACCTTCTTCGAAGTCGACGAGCAATGGCTGCACCAAAGCCTGCGCCGCGCCGGCATTGGCGAAGGTGCGATCAAGGAAATCCTCGACAGCCTGACCAACGTACAGGCCAGCCGCCAGCGTGCCCGATCCGGAGCCACGGCTACGCTTGCTGCACTCGAAAAAGCCGGATTCTTCGCGCTACCCAACAACCGCAAACTTTTCGCCAAGGCAGGACTGATCGATGCTTGAAGGAAGAACGGTGGTAACGACCCGACAACGACGCGGGGCGATCAGCCTGCTTTTGGCCATGGTGCTGCTGGGGGTGTTTCCGCTGGACGTCCTGCTGCCGTCGTTCCCGGCGCTGGCTGAACACTTCGCCAGCACCCCGACTGACATCGCCCTGTCGATCAGCCTGTTCGCGGTGGGTATTGCCTTTGCCCAACTGTTGATCGGGCCGTTGTCCGACGTCATCGGGCGCAAGGGGTTACTGCTCGCCGGCATGGCTGTCTCGATCCTCGGCGCCATCGGCTGCGTAATGACCAGCGACTACACATTGTTCATGACTTTTCGCATCGTGCAGGCCATCGGTTGTGGCTGTTTCGTCCTGTCACAGGCGCTGGTGCAGGATCTGTTCGAGGGCGCAGAGCGCGATCGCCTGCGGATCCTGATGGTGACCGCCACCGGGATCTTCATCTCCATATCACCGCTGGCCGGAACCTTTCTGCAGGCGACCCTGGGCTGGCGTGGCAGCTTCTGGCTGTTCATCGCACTGGCGGCGGTGGTGCTGCTCAAGGCCTGGCTGTTTCTGGACGGCGGTCGGCCAGCCGCCAAAGGCACACCGCTCAACTTTCTCAGCGCCTACCGGCGAGTGCTGGGGGATTTCGAGTTCGTCGGCTACTGGCTGATTTCGGCTTTCGCATTCGCCTGCCACTTCTCGTTCATCGTCATTTCGCCGTTGATCTTCATGGATCAGTTGCAGCTCTCAGCCTATGACTTCTCACTGATCCTGCTGATCTACGGTGCGGCGTATGTGACCGGCGGGATTGCCGCCACGCTGTTGAGCCGGCGCATCAGCTCTGCGCAACAGATCGTGGCCGGGTTGGGCCTGATTCTGCTGGCAGGGCTGGTGATGCTATTACTGTCGCAGTACTTCGCACTCTCGCCCGTCACGGTATTGATCCCGATGCTGATCTGCACCGCCGGCACCACCATTGCACGCCCGGCCGCCACCTCACGCGCCATGGGCCTGTTCCCGGAGAACGCCGGTACTTCGGCCTCGGCCGGTAGCACGATCATCTTCATTTGCGGCGGGTTGATCAGTGCGCTGATCAGCCTGAGTCCAGGCAACCTGCAGGCCACCCTCGGCTACTGTTTTGTCCTGCTCAGTTGCATCGCGCTGGCGCTGAACAAGCGGATCAGCCATCGCGCCAGCATTATCGAGAACGGCGCGGTCACGCCCTTCGGCAGCGATTGAGCCTGCCGGTCGTCATGCCATACGCACCGTCGGCACTGGAACAACACTTTGCGCCATTCCCTCCAGACGCCAGCGGTGTAGAATCGGCTGATTCATCGCCATTCATCCCCCGGCGGGTTTATGAGCTCAGGCTGAGGCAAGCGGCGATCCCGCAAAGTCATCGGCAACATCCAGGACACACGGCCATTTCTGAGTGTTCCAGACGTCAATAGAAGCTCACTCCCTTTTGATACCTGATTAGCCGCCCGGAGTGCTCCATGCCAGATTACCGCTCGAAAACATCCACCCACGGCCGCAACATGGCCGGCGCCCGCGCATTGTGGCGCGCCACCGGGATGAAAGATGACGACTTCAAGAAGCCGATCATCGCCATTGCCAACTCCTTCACCCAGTTCGTGCCGGGCCACGTGCACCTCAAAGACCTCGGTCAACTGGTTGCCCGGGAAATCGAACGCGCCGGTGGCGTAGCGAAAGAATTCAACACCATCGCCGTGGATGACGGCATCGCCATGGGGCACGACGGCATGCTCTATTCGCTGCCGAGCCGCGAGATCATCGCCGACTCTGTCGAATACATGGTCAACGCCCACTGTGCCGACGCCATCGTCTGCATCTCCAACTGCGACAAGATCACCCCGGGCATGTTGATGGCCGCTTTGCGCCTGAACATTCCGGTGATCTTCGTTTCCGGCGGCCCGATGGAAGCCGGCAAGACCAAACTCGCTTCCCACGGCCTCGACCTCGTCGACGCCATGGTGATCGCCGCCGACTCCAGCGCTTCTGACGAGAAGGTTGCCGAGTACGAGCGCAGCGCCTGCCCGACCTGCGGTTCGTGCTCCGGCATGTTCACCGCCAACTCGATGAACTGCCTGACTGAAGCCCTGGGCCTGGCACTGCCGGGCAACGGTTCGACCCTCGCGACCCACAGCGACCGCGAGCAGCTGTTCCTGCAGGCCGGCCGCACCATCGTCGAGCTGTGCAAGCGCTACTACGGCGAAAACGACGAGTCCGTGCTGCCGCGCAACATCGCCAACTTCAAGGCGTTCGAGAACGCGATGATGCTCGACATCGCCATGGGCGGTTCGACCAACACCATCCTGCACCTGCTGGCTGCCGCCCAGGAAGCCGAGATCGATTTCGACCTGCGCGACATCGACCGTCTCTCGCGCAGCGTGCCGCAACTGTGCAAGGTCGCGCCGAACATCCAGAAGTACCACATGGAAGACGTGCACCGCGCTGGCGGCATCTTCAGCATTCTCGGTTCGCTGGCCCGTGGCGGCCTGCTGCACACCGACCTGCCGACCGTGCACAGCCGCAGCATGGAAGAAGCCATCGCCAAGTGGGACATCACCCAGACCGACGATGAAGCCGTGCACCACTTCTTCAAGGCCGGCCCGGCGGGCATCCCGACCCAGACCGCGTTCAGCCAGTCGACCCGTTGGGAAACCCTCGATGACGACCGTGAAAACGGCTGTATCCGCAGCTTCGAACACGCCTATTCGAAAGAAGGCGGCCTGGCCGTGCTGTACGGCAACATCGCTCTCGACGGTTGCGTGGTGAAAACCGCCGGCGTCGACGAGTCGATCCACGTCTTCGAAGGCAACGCGAAGATCTTCGAAAGCCAGGACAGCGCGGTGCGCGGCATCCTCGCCGACGAAGTGAAGGAAGGCGACATCGTCATCATTCGCTACGAAGGCCCGAAAGGCGGCCCGGGCATGCAGGAAATGCTCTACCCGACCTCGTACCTGAAGTCCAAAGGTCTGGGCAAAGCCTGTGCGTTGCTCACCGACGGTCGTTTCTCTGGCGGTACTTCCGGCCTGTCGATCGGCCACGCTTCGCCAGAGGCTGCGGCCGGTGGCGCGATCGGTCTGGTGCAGGACGGCGACAAAGTGCTGATCGACATCCCGAACCGCTCGATCAACCTGTTGGTCAGCGATGAAGAACTGGCTGCGCGCCGGGTCGAACAGGACAAGAAAGGCTGGAAACCGGTCGAGCAGCGTCCACGCAAAGTGACCACTGCCTTGAAGGCCTACGCCCTGCTAGCGACCAGCGCCGACAAGGGTGCGGTGCGTAACAAGGCGATGCTCGACGGGCTGTAAGCGTCAATCGCAAAAACAAAAATGCCCTGCCAAAGTGCGGGGCATTTTTTTGCCTGATCCAAAAACAATGAAGATCAAAACTGTGGGAGCGGGCTTGCTCGCGAAAGCGGTCTACCGGTCAAAAAATCTCCCGCCTGACACTCCCTCTTCGCGAGCAAGCCCGCTCCCACAGGGGGCTGTCAGTGCATCCAGAATCTGCGCTCCCACAAGGATTGTGGGCTTACTGGATTTCCTCGGGTTTAACGATCACCCAGTTTTTGTCCGCCGTCACCGGCAACCCTTCCTTGGCCTGCGCCGCCGCATGCTTGGCCATCATGCCGTTCAACTGAGTCATGTATTTGTCCTTGCGGTTGACCCACAAGTGAATGCCGCCCTTGGCTACATCCACATCGTGGAACAGCATGTAGCCGTCGCTGCTCGGTGTGTCGCCGCCCACCAGCACCGGTTTTTTCCACTCGTCGATATAGGTCAGAATCGCCGCGTGTTTGCCGGCCATCCAGGTTGCCGGGGTCCACAGGTACGGGGTCAGTTCGAGGCCGAGGTTGGCCTTCTCGTCATACTTGCCGGCGGTGATCTGCTTGCGCGCAGTAGTCAGCTCGCCAGTTTCGCGGTTTTTCAGCAACGTGGTCACGCCGATCACGTTCTGCGGTTTGACGTTGTAACCGTACTTCGGATCGGCCGCGACCATGCGCACCAGTTCTTCGGAGGCGGCGGTCATCACGTAAACCTCGATGCCGTTCTCCATCAGCTTGTTGTACAGCTCGGCCTGGCCGGTGAAGACTTTCGGCGGCTGCACATCGATGTTCTTCACTACGTCGCCTTCGTAGTAAGTGGCCGGCACCGGTTTGCCCGACGCCATCAGCTCATCGACGTAGCCCTTGAGTTCCTTGAGAGTGAAGCCGGAGAACACCTGCGCTACCCACGGGTAGCAGACCATGTCGTCGACTTCGCACAGGCGATAGTAGTAACTGAACAGGCTTTCCTTATGGTCAGCGGTGTCCTTGAACGGCATCAGTTTCAGGGAGGGATCGAGCTTGTCGCGGGTGATCAGGCCCTTGTTTTCCATGAACGGCAGCAAAGACTCTTCAAGGTCGTATCGGTAGCTGGTGTTGTCCATGTCGAACACCGCGTAGTTACCCTTGTTGGCGTTGGCCGCGATCATCGCGTCGAGTGCCTTGGCCTGATCCGCCGGCCAGTGCTTCAGGTCGGTGGCGAATGCGTGAGCGGCCAAGCCCAATCCAAGAACCACAGCGAGCATTTTCGGTGCGAACTTCATCGGCGTTTTCTCCCTGACTGAAAGACATCGACGCTAACAAATAAGTGTGACAGTCCTCGTCTGTCAGCGACCGCTTACGTCTCCTCAACGCCAGTTGCATTGCCGAGAGCGACAAGCGCTTATTCCAAAAACGACGGACAACCTGCGATTTCGGTATTAATTCATTGGAAATCAAACTGTTAGGCTTGCCGGTTCGCAGTTGCCCCCGAAGGCGACTGGCACAAGTCTTATCGGAGTCTTCATGAATCTGCCGCTGATCCTCAATCTGCTGGTGTTCCTCGCCCTGCTCTTCGGTCTGGCGCAAACCCGCCACACGACGTGGAGCCTGGCGAAAAAAGTCCTGCTCGCGCTGGTGCTCGGCGTAGCCTTCGGTGTTGCCCTGCACACTGTTTACGGTGCCGGCAACCCGGTACTGAAAGCCTCGATTGGCTGGTTCGATCTGGTCGGCAACGGCTACGTGCAGCTGCTGCAAATGATCGTGATCCCGCTGGTGTTCGCCTCGATCCTCAGCGCGGTTGCGCGTCTGCACAACGCCTCGTCGCTGGGCAAGATCAGTTTCCTGACCATCGGCACCCTGCTGTTCACCACCGCGATTGCGGCGCTGATCGGTATCGGCCTGACCAACCTGTTCGGCCTCACCGCCGAAGGCCTGGTCGCCGGCACGCAGGAAATGGCCCGCCTGCAAACCATCCAGACCGACTATGCCGGTAAGGTTGCCGACCTGAATGTGCCGCAGTTGCTGCTGTCGTTCATTCCGCAGAACCCGTTCGCCGACCTGGCCCGCGCCAAGCCGACCTCGATCATCAGCGTGGTGATCTTCGCTGCTTTCCTCGGGGTCGCGGCGCTGCAACTGCTCAAGGATGATGCCGAGAAAGGTCAGAAAGTGATCAACGCCATCGACACCCTGCAAGCCTGGGTGATGCGTCTGGTGCGTCTGGTGATGAAGCTGACCCCGTACGGCGTGCTGGCGCTGATGACCAAAGTGGTCGCCGGTTCCAACCTGCAGGACATCATCAAGCTCGGCAGTTTCGTCGTGGTCTCGTACCTCGGCCTGGGCCTGATGTTCGTGGTGCATGGCCTGCTGGTGTCGGCGGCCGGGATCAATCCGCTGCGGTTCTTCCGCAAGATCTGGCCGGTGCTGACGTTCGCGTTCACCAGCCGTTCCAGCGCGGCGAGCATTCCGCTGAGCATCGAAGCGCAGACCCGTCGTCTGGGCATTCCGCAGTCGATCGCCAGTTTCGCCGCCTCGTTCGGTGCGACCATCGGCCAGAACGGTTGCGCCGGTCTGTACCCGGCGATGTTGGCGGTGATGGTTGCGCCAACGGTCGGCATCAACCCGCTGGATCCGCTGTGGATCGCGACACTGGTGGCGATTGTCACTCTGAGCTCGGCCGGTGTGGCCGGGGTCGGTGGCGGCGCGACGTTCGCGGCACTGATCGTGCTGCCGGCGATGGGTTTGCCGGTGTCACTGGTTGCGCTGCTGATTTCGGTTGAGCCGCTGATCGACATGGGTCGTACGGCGTTGAACGTGAGTGGTTCGATCACTGCCGGTGCGATTACCAGCCAAGTAATGCAGCAGACCGATAAAGCACTGCTGGATGCGGATGAGCATGCGGAGCTGGCTCAGGCCTGACAGCAACACGGTCTTGTGGCGAGGGATTTATCCCCGATGGCTGCGTAGCAGCCCCAAAGCACGGGGTCGCTGCGCGACCCATCGGGGATAAATCCCCTCACCACAATTCAAGCCTTTTCCCAGACTTCGAAGTTGTACGCGGGCTTATCGCCCTCAGCCGGATTCGACACGTTCGACACCAGCTTCCACTGGTTCAGATCGAACTCCGGAAACCACGCATCGCCTTCCGGGCTCAGCGCCACTCGGGTCAGATACAGACGATCGGCCTGCGCCAGCCCTTGCGCATACAACTGCGCGCCGCCAATCAGCATCAACTCATCGACACCCTGCGCTTTCGCCCATTCCTCGGCGCGAACCACCGCGGCTTCCAGCGACGGATACACCTCCGCCCCTTCCAGCAGCAGATCCGGCTGACGGCTGACCACGATGTTCAAGCGGCCCGGCAGCGGACGGCCGAGGGAGTCCCAGGTCTTACGGCCCATGATGATCGGCTTGCCGAGGGTCGTGGCCTTGAAGTATTTGAAGTCCCCCGGCAGGTGCCAGGGCATGCTGTTGTCGACGCCGATCACGCGGTTTTCACCGAGGGCTGCGATCAGGCTGAGGGGGAGTGATTTAGTCATGCCGGCGAGGATACCAGAGCCTCGCTTGACCCGATAAGCGCCACAGCGGTTATGCTCACTGCTCAATCGAGCAACGGAATGGCGCGTGACTGAACTGACTCCACTGCAAAACCTCTGGCTGACTGAAACCATCCGCCTGCGCGAAGAACACGCAGGCCCCCTGGAAGATCTGGAAGCCAATCGTCTGGCCCGCGCGGCCGGCGGCGATCTGCCGGGCCGTATTCAGCGCCGCGCCGTGTGGCTGGCCGAGCGCGACGGGCTGAGCGCAGCACTCAGGCACTGGCTGCAAGGCGCGCGTCTGGCGCTGGTGCTGTTGGTGATTTTCGCGCTGCTGAGCGGCGCCGGTCTGGCCTTCGCCGCGCTGAGCCAGTCACCGGTGAATGTGTTCTGGGCCTTGGGCAGCCTGCTCGGGTTGAACCTGATTCTGCTACTGAGCTGGGCACTGGGGCTGATCTTTGCCGGAGAACACGGCGCCACCCTCGGCCGCTTGTGGCTGTGGCTCAGCGAAAAATTCGCCCGCGACGCCAAAGCCGCGCAACTCGCGCCGGCCCTGCTGCTGATGCTGCAACGCAAAAAACTCAATCGCTGGGCGCTCGGCACATTGGTCAACGGTCTGTGGTTGCTGGCGATGCTCAGCGCCCTGCTGTTGCTGCTGACACTGATGGCGACCCGGCGCTACGGCTTCGTCTGGGAAACCACGATTCTCGGCGCCGACACCTTCATCAACCTGACCCAAGCCCTCGGCGCGCTGCCGGCGCTGCTCGGCTTCAACGTGCCGACCGTAGAAATGATCCGCGCCAGCGGCGGCGCAGCGCTGGATATCGAAAGCGCGCGACAGGCCTGGGCAACCTGGCTGGTCGGCGTGCTGGTGGTCTACGGCGTACTGCCGCGTCTGCTGCTGGCGCTGTTGTGTTTCTGGCGCTGGAGTCGCGGCAAAGCCGCGCTGACGCTGGACCTGAACCTGCCCGGTTACGCCCAGTTGCGTGAACGGCTGATGCCGACCAGCGAACGCCTCGGCATCAACGACGCCGCGCCTGCGCAGTTGCATCGGGTCGAAAGCAGCGTCAGCGAACAGACCAGCGAGGGTGCTTTGCTGGTCGCCATCGAACTCGACGATCAGCGCCCGTGGCCACCGGCCCTGCCGAAAACCGTGAGCAACGCCGGAATCCTCGACAGCCGCGAATCACGGCACAAACTGCTCGAACAGCTCAGCCGTTTCCCTCCGGCGCGCCTGCTGATCGCCTGCGACCCGCGACGCTCGCCGGATCGCGGCAGCCTCGCGCTGATCGCCGAACTGGCGCGCAACGCCAACGCCACCCGGGTCTGGCTGCTGCAAGCACCGCCCGGCGAAGCGCTGGACAGTGCCCGTCTCGGCGACTGGCACGTTGCGCTGCAACAACTGGAGTTGCCGTTCGCCGATTGCGCGCCGATGAACTGGCTGGAGAGCGGTCATGACTGATGCCCGGAAAGCGCCGCTGAAACTCGCGGTGGTCGGCCACACCAACGTCGGCAAGACTTCGCTGCTGCGCACCCTGACCCGCGACGTCGGCTTCGGCGAAGTCTCGCACCGGCCGAGCACCACTCGACATGTCGAGGGTGCGCGGTTGTCGGTGGACGGCGAGCCGTTGCTCGATCTCTACGACACGCCGGGGCTGGAAGACGCCATCGCCCTGCTGGATTTCCTTGAGCGTCTGGAGCGCCCCGGCGAACGTCTCGACGGCCCGGCGCGACTGGCGCGGTTTCTCGACGGCAGCGAAGCACGTCAGCGTTTCGAACAGGAGGCGAAAGTCCTGCGACAGCTACTCGCGTCCGACGCCGGTCTGTATGTGATCGACGCCCGCGAACCGGTGCTGGCCAAGTACCGCGACGAACTCGAAGTACTCGCCAGTTGCGGCAAACCACTGCTGCCGGTGCTGAATTTCGTCAGCAGCGCCAACCATCGCGAGCCGGACTGGCGCGAAGCGTTGGCGCGGCTCGGCCTGCATGCACTGGTGCGGTTCGACAGCGTTGCGCCGCCGGAAGATGGCGAGCGGCGCCTGTACGAAAGCCTTGCGCTGCTGCTGGAAAACGCCCGTCCGCAACTGGAGCGCTTGATCGCCGATCAACAGGCCCAGCGCCTCGCCCGCCAACAAAGTGCGGCGCGTTTGATCGCCGAATTGCTGATCGACTGCGCCGCCTGCCGACGCAGCGTGGTCAGCGAGGCCGAGCAGGAACAGCAAGCGATCAGCGAACTGCGCAAAGCCGTGCGCCAGCGTGAACAGAAATGCGTCGAAGCGTTGCTCAAGCTCTATGCGTTTCGCCCGCAGGACGCGGCGGCCAGTGACTTGCCGCTGCTGGATGGGCGTTGGGGCGATGATCTGTTCAACCCGGAAACCCTGAAGCAACTCGGCGTGCGGGTGGGCGGCGGGATTGCGGCCGGTGCCGCTGCCGGGGCTGGCGTGGATTTGCTGGTCGGCGGGATTACCCTCGGTGCGGCGGCTTTGGCCGGTGCGATTGCCGGTGGTGCGCTACAAACCGCGCGCAGTTATGGCAGCCGCCTGCTCGGCAAGATCAGGGGCCAGCGGGAGTTGACCGTGGATGACGGGGTGTTGCGGCTGCTGGCGTTGCGTCAGCGCCAACTGTTGCTGGCGCTCGATCAGCGCGGGCATGCGGCGATGGAGGCGGTTCAGGTCGCCACCCCGCAGGACAAGACCTGGCGTGAAGGCAAGTTGCCGGATGCGCTGAGCAAGGCGCGGGCGCATCCGCAGTGGTCTTCGCTCAATCCGCATGCGAAGTTGAATCAGGCGGAGCGGCAGGAGCAGATTGAGTTTCTGGCTGCAGATTTGTAGCGCCTGATCTGGCCTCTTCGCGAGCAGGCTCGCTCCCACATTGGATCGTGGTCAGAACACAAAACCCTGTGGGAGCGAGCCTGCTCGCGAATGGCGCGACTCGGTGACATGGATTACGCAGCCAGCAGCCGCGCCGCTTTCTCCTTCAACACCTGAAGGTCAATCACCGGCACCGCCCTCTCCTTGGCCAGCTCGTCCCACTGGCGCATGCGCAAGCTGACGGCACACAACGGATCCCGCTCAAACACATCCGCCTCAGCCTCGCTCATCACCCCGCCCTGATACTCCAGCGTGCGGCGACTCGCTTCACTCAAGCGCTCGAAATACCCCGGCTCACGCAGCGTCAGATAACGTTTGGCCTGCACGTGATATTCCACCAGCCGGGCCATACGCTCACTAAAACCCGCCTCACGCAAGTAGTCCGCACCCAATCGCTCATGGCTGACCACGCCATAACCGCCCATGCTCTCGGCACCTTCGGCACACAAATGACCGATGTCATGGAAGAACGCTGCCAGCACCACTTCATCATCAAACCCTTCAGCCATCGCCAACTGCGCGGCCTGGGACATGTGCTCGATCTGCGACACCGGCTCGCCGATGTAATCACTAGCACCAAAGCGTTCATACAGCGCAAACACCCGGTCAACGACTTGCGCATGCCCCGCCATCACATTTCCTCCAGCCACTGCGCGACATTGCGCTCGGCCAGTGCCGGGCCGACGCTCATGCCGACGCCGGTGTGCATCAGCGCCACACTCAGCCCCGGTGCCGGGCGCAGCAACGAAAACGGTCCCGGCCCACGGGCACCGTAGACGCCCTGCCAGCGCTCGACCACTTGCACCTTGCAGCCCAGCGTTTGTTCGGCCAGCTCCAGCATCCAGTTGTCGACCTGCTCGGTATTGAACGGCGACGGATCGCTGCCGTAATGGTGCGAGTCGCCGATGATCAGCTCGCCATACGGCGTCGGACTGATCAGCAGGTGAATGCCGTTGTCGTGCAGATGTGGTTGTTCGCGCAGGATCTGCGCCTGCACCGCCGCCGCTTGCGGCAAATCGGCGAAGGCGCCGTAGTGCACGCAGCTCAGACCGGTGAGCAAGGCGTGTTGCAGATTCAGCTCGATCTGCGGTTTGGCGCGGAGCATTTGCAGGCGGCAGATCTGCAGGTCGAGCGCGGCAATCGGCTCGGCCAGCAGGGTCTGATAATCGTGGCCGGAGCAGACGATGATCTGCTTCGCCGTGAAGCTGCCGGCGGTGCTGTGCAGGTACCCCGGCTCGACATCGCGTACCAGCGTCGAGAAGTGAAACTCGACGCCGAGGTCGCGGCGCAGATAGTCGATCAACGCCGGAATCGCTTCAGGCGAGTACAGCTGTTGATCGTCCATGCCGTGCAGCGCCGCGCGGTGGTGGCTGAACTGACCGTGATACAGATCACGCAGGGCGGCGCCACGCAGCAAAGCGACGTTGTACCCGTGCTCCACGGCGCGGCCGTTGCAGAAAGCTTCGAGCAAGTGTTCTTCGGCTTCGCTGCGGGCGAACAGGTACGAGCCGTTGCGCTTGAGCTGCAGACCGGCAAGTTGCGCCCAGTCGCGCCAGATCTCGCGGCTGGCCTTGGCCAGTTCAAGCATCGGCCCCGGTGGCTGACCGGTGACCAGCGCCTGACCAAAGTTGCGCACCGAAGCGCCAAGGGGCGTGGCGGTGCGTTCGAAAACGCTGACCTTGAGGCCGCGTTTGGCGGCAGCGTAGGCGTGGGACAGGCCGAGGATGCCGGCGCCGACGATCAGCAGGTCTTTGTGTTGAGTCATGGAGATTTTCCCTGAATGGGAGACCGCCTTCGCGAGCAAGCCCGCTCCCACAGTTTGATCGCATTCCTTTCGGTGGAACTCGGTCGAATGTGGGAGCGGGCTTGCTCGCGAAGAGGCCCTGTCAGTCGATAAAGATCTTACTTGGCGACAACTTTCTCGGACTTGCCGTCATAGCGCTTGCGCCATTCGGTCAGGATCTCGTCGCGGTTCTTCGAGGCCCAGGCAAAGTCATTCTTGATCAGGCGCTGCTCGTAGTCGGCCGGCAGTTCGGTCTGTGGCTTGGCGATACCCGGCTGCGCAAGAACTGCAAAGTTCTCCTTGTACAGATCCATCGCCTCGGCGCTGGCGGAGAAGTCCGCGAGTTTCTTCGCTGCTTCTTCATGCGGCGTGCCTTTGATCACGGCCGTCGCTTCGATCTCCCAGCCCAGGCCTTCCTTCGGCAGAATAATGTCCAGCGGCGCGCCCTGGCGCTTCAGCTGTACGGCTGGATACTCAAAGGAAATGCCGATCGGAAATTCGCCTGCCGCCGCCAATTTGCAAGGCTTGGAACCGGAGTGAACGTACTGGCCGATGTTCTGGTGCAGACCGTCCATGTAGGCCCAGCCCTGTTTCTCACCGAAGGTTTGCAGCCATGCGCTGACGTCGAGGAAACCGGTGCCGGAGGACGCCGGGTTCGGCATGACGATCTTGCCCTTGTACTCAGGCTTGGTCAGATCCTGCCAGCTCACCGGTTTGCTCAAGCCCTGCTTCTCGGCTTCCACGGTGTTGAAGCAAATAGTCGCGGCCCACACGTCCATGCCGACCCAGGCTGGCGGGTTGGCAGCATCGCGGTAGTTCGCGCCGATCTTGCCCAGATCCTTCGGTGCGTAGCTTTGCAGCATGCCCTGCTGATCAAGGATCGCCAGGCTCGAAGCGGCCAGGCCCCACACCGCGTCAGCCTGCGGACGGGCCTTTTCGGCCAGCAGTTTGGCGGTGATGATCCCGGTGGAATCACGCACCCACTTGATCTCGACGTCCGGGTTGACCTTCTCGAACGCGGCTTTGTAAGCGGTCAGTTGCTCGGCTTCGAGGGCGGTATACACCGTCAACTCGGTTTTTGCCGCGAAGGCATTCAGGCTGAAAGTAGCGAGCACAGCAGCGGCCAGAGCCATAGGCTTGAACATGATCGTTTTCCTGTCGGTGAGTTGAGGCTGTAGGGATAAGTCGTCAATCAGTGACCGGGCGCGGTTTGCCGCCAGGCCTGGGAACGGCGCAGCAAGCCGCGCGAAGTCCACGCCAGCAGCAAGGACACGCCTGCCGAGGTGAACAGAATCAGGGTCGACATCGCCGCCGCACCGCCGACGTTGCCGGCGTCATCCATGTTCAGCACCGCGACCGCCGCGAGGATGGTGTCGGGGCTGTAGAGGAAGATCGCCGCCGACACCGTGGTCATCGCCGAGACAAACAGGTAGCGCACGATGTCCAGCAGCGCCGGCAGGCAGATCGGCACGGTGACGCGCAGGTAGTGGCGGTACAGCGGGGCCTTGAGCGACAGCGCGGCGGCCTCGAACTCGGCGTCGAGCTGGCGCAGCGCGGTGGTTGCGGTCATTTGTGCGGTGGTCAAATAGTGAGCAATGGTGCAGACGATCAGCAGGGTCATCGTGCTGTACAGCACGTGCAGCGGGTTGCCGCTGAGGTTGAAGAAGAAGACGTAACCCAGACCGAGCACCAGCCCCGGCACTGCCATCGGCACGAAACTGAGCATGCGCAACGTCAGGTTGAGGCCGCGTTGGCTGCGGGTTTTCTCCATCAGGTAAGCGCCAGTGAAGATCAGCACGCTGCCGATCAGCGCCGTGCCCAGCGCCATCTTCAAGCTGTTGCTGTACGCCAGCCAGCCACCGCCGGCGGTCTCGTTGAACTGGTAGTGATTGAGCGACAGCGACAGGTTGTACGGCCAGAACTTCACCAGCGACGAAAACACTGCCATGCCGAACACCAGCAGCAGCGCCGCGCTGATCAACAAAACAATCGCCAGATAGCAGCCATCACGCAATTTCGACGGCGCCGGTTTGAACACCTGGGCGCGGCCGCTCATGGAATCACCGTGACGCCGACGCAACCAGGCATCGACGCCGAAGCTGAACAGCGCCGGCAGCAACAGCACCATGCCGATCAACGCCCCGCGTCCGAATTGTTGCTGACCGACCACGGCTTTGTAGGCTTCCAGTGCCAGCACTTGATAGTCGCCACCGACCACCACCGGCACGCCGAAATCGGTGATGGTCAGGGTGAACACCAGACAGAACGCGGCGAACACTGCCTGCCGGGTCGCCGGCCAGGTGATGCTGCGAAAGGCTTTCGCCGGACTGGCGCCCATGCTCGACGCCGCATCAAACAGCCGCGCATCGGCCAGCGACAGCGCCGACAACAAAATCATCAACGCATGGGGAAAGGTGTAGATCACCTCACCCAGCACAATGCCCCAGAAGCCGTAGATGTTGTCCGAAAGTAATCCACGCAGCATGCCCTGGTTACCGAACAGATAGACCAGTGCAATCCCCGGCAGCATCGACGGCGCCATCAATGGCAGCAGGGAAATCCCGCGCCAAATGCCCTTGGCCGGAATCAGTGTGCGTTGCAGGGCGTAGGCAAACAGGTAGGCCAGCGGTACGACGATGGCCGCGACGCTGAGGGAAACTTTCAGGCTGTTGCCGAGCAGCCAGTGGAAATTCGCGCTGCTCACCAACTCCTTAGCGGCGAGCCAGCCACCGCCCTGCCCGGCCTCACTGCTGAAGCCACGCCAGAAGATCGCCAGCAACGGCAGCAGCACGGCGATACCGAGCAGCAACAGCAGCAGGAGTTTGCCGCCGAGGACGAAGATCCGGTCACCGACCTCGGCCCCGGACACTCGCCGCGCTTGCTTGTGCGGTAGCGGCAGTGCGATGTTCGCGCTCATCAGGCAAACACCTGCAGGCTGCGCGGTGGCAAGGCGACCATGATCTGCTGGGCGCCAAGGCGTGGCATGGCTTCCGGCGCCAGTTCAGCAAGCAGCGCGTGGCCCGGCAATTGGTCGAGTTCGAAGCTCATGCGGCAGCGATTGCCGAGAAAGGTGATCTCACGGACTTTCGCCGGAAACAGGTTTTCTTCGTGCACCAACGGATTGACGCTGATTGCTTCCGGACGGCAGAACAGTCGGCCCGAGGCGCCGCTGACGCTACCATCGGCCAGACGCACATCCATCCCGCCAACCCGGGCGTGACTGGCGCTGCTGCGCTGGAACGGCAGCCAGTTGCCCTGCCCGACAAACTCGGCGACAAACGGCGTGGCCGGGCGGTTGTAGATTTCCTGCGGGGTGGCGTACTGCTCGACCCGGCCGTTGTTCATCACGGCGATGCGGTCGGCCATCAGCATGGCTTCGTCCTGATTGTGGGTGACCATCAGGGTGGTGATGCCGAGGTTGCGCTGCAGTTGGCGCAGTTCGGTGCACAGATGCTCACGTACCCGGGCGTCCAGCGCCGACATCGGTTCATCGAGCAACAGCAGCGACGGCGCCGGGGCCAGGGCACGAGCCAGGGCAACCCGCTGTTGCTGGCCGCCGGACAACTGGCCCGGGTACTTTTTCTCACTGCCGGTGAGGCCGACCAGTTCCAGCATCTGCCCGACGCGGCGACGGACTTCGTCGCGACCGCTGCCGGCGAGGCCGTAGGCAATGTTCGCTTCGACGGTCAGATTGGGGAACAGCGCGTAGGACTGGAACAGAATGCCGTAGTCCCGGGCTTGCGGTGCGAGGTGGGAAACGTCGCGGTCACCGAGGTACAACTCGCCGCTGTCCTGTTTTTCCAGACCGGCGATGCAGCGCAGCAGGGTGGTCTTGCCGCAGCCCGACGGGCCGAGCAGGCACACCAGCTCACCGGCCGCGACATCGAGCGAGACATTGTCCAGTGCGGTGAAGGCGCCGAAGCGCTTCTGCACGCCGCGCACTTTCATCGGCGCACCGGGGTTGGTCAGGGCAGTTGCGATTGCAGGATTCATGGACAGACCTCATCAAGCTGATGGGGCCAATCCTAGAGTTGTAATGCGTCCGTCATGTGGCAGTAGGGCAAAAACGGCTGATAGTGGTATTCGGGGATTTTGGTTCAGGTCATTCGGTGTCTGGACTGGCGCCATCGCGAGCAGGCTCACTCCTACAGGGGAACGCATTCCATTGTAGGAGTGAGCCTGCTCGCGATGAGGCCAGCAAGATAGATGGAGATCTCAGGCCGGAGACATCTCTTGGGCCAAGCCGAGGAAGGCCGCCGGCAACCGCGCGCCCTTCCTTTCTTTCAAGCAGTAAAGGTACTCGGGAATCTGCGGCGCATTCTCGATGGTCAGCACCCGCAATTGCGGATCGTGCGGGACTTCCTGGCGGGCAATGATGCTGATGCCGATGTTGCGCAACACCGCCTCGCGGATCGACTCACGGCTGCCGATCTCCAGCAACGGGCCGAAACTGACCCCGGCGCTTTCCAGCAACTCCTCGGTCAAACGGCGGGTGGTCGAACCCGACTCGCGCATCAACAACGTATGCCCGGCCAGCGCACTCAACGCCACATGCTCCTGCGCCGCCAGCGGATGGTTGCGATGCACCGCCAGCACCAGCGGATCGCTGCCCAGCACCCGGCGAATCAGCCGCGCATCCTCAAGCAACTGCGACGACGCCGCGACATCGACCCGGTAATCCTCCAGCGCTTCGAGCACCTGCTGCGAGTTGCCGATCTCCACCGATACTTCCACCTGCGGCAGACGCTCGCGGAAGGTCTTCACCAGATCGAGGATGTAATACGGCGCAGTGGCAGCGATGCGCAACGTGCCCTGCACCTGACCGCTGTTGCGCAGGAAGAACTCGATGTCGGCCTCCTGCTGCAACAGCGCCTTGACCATCGGCAGCAACCGCGCGCCTTCGTCGCTGACACTCAAGCGTCGGCCGCCACGGTAGAACAGCTCCACCGAGTACTGACTTTCCAGATTACGAATCTGCGTGGTCACGGTGGGTTGGCTGAGGCCGAGCTTTTTCGCCGCCAGCGTAATGCTGCCCAGGCGGGCGACCATATAAAACGCTTTCAGCTCGGCACTCAGCACAACCATCCCTCATCGTTTATTTGCGCAGCAGGCGCAAACCGTTGAACACCACCAGCAGGCTCACGCCCATGTCGGCGAACACCGCCATCCACATGGTGGCGAGTCCGGCGAAGGTTACCCCAAGAAAGATAGCCTTGATCACCAGTGCCAAGGCGATGTTCTGTTTCAGGATGCTCGCGGTGTCACGCGACAGGCTGATGAACGCGGGAATTTTGCGCAGATCGTCGTCCATCAGGGCGACATCGGCGGTTTCAATCGCGGTGTCGGTGCCGGCGGCCGCCATGGCGAAACCGATCTCGGCGCGGGCCAGTGCCGGGGCGTCGTTGATGCCGTCGCCAACCATGCCCACCCGATGACCCTGTGCATAAAGCGCTTCGATGGCTTGCAGCTTGTCGGTTGGCAGCAAGTCGCCCTTGGCCTGATCGATGCCGACCTGCGCGGCAATCGCCTGCGCGGTGTGCACGTTGTCACCGGTGAGCATCATGGTTTTCACGCCCAGCGCGTGCAATTGGCGGATCGCTTCGCGGCTGGATTCCTTGACCGTGTCGGCCACGGCGAACAGCGCCAGCGGACCAGAACTGTCGAGCAGCAACACCACGGATTTGCCCTGTTTCTCCAGCGCAAACAGCTTCTCTTCCAGTTGCGGCGAGCACAGGCCCAGCTCCTCGACCAGACGATGGTTGCCCAAGTGATAGGTCTGGCCGTTGACCTGTCCCTTCACGCCACGACCGGCCAGCGCTTCGAAGTTATCCACAGTCAGCACGGCGAGGTTTTTATCCACAGCCGCATTGGCGATGGCCAGCGACACCGGGTGATCGGAGCGCCCCGCCAGTGCGGCGGCGATTGCCGGAGCGCTGGCGTCGGCGGTCGGGTCGAGCGACAGGTAATCGGTCTGCACCGGTTTGCCGTGAGTGATGGTGCCGGTCTTATCCAGCGCCAGATAGTCGAGCTTGAAGCCGCCCTCCAGGTACACGCCACCCTTGACCAGAATGCCTTTGCGCGCCGCTGCCGCGAGGCCGCTGACGATGGTCACCGGGGTGGAGATCACCAGCGCACAAGGACACGCCACCACCAGCAACACCAGCGCACGGTAGATCCAATCGAACCACAACGCGCCCATAAACAGCGGCGGAATGATCGCCACCGCCAGCGCCAGGACGAACACCACCGGGGTGTAGATTTTCGAGAACTGATCGACGAAGCGCTGAGTCGGTGCCCGTGCGCCCTGAGCCTGTTCGACGGCGTGGATGATCCGCGCCAGGGTCGAGTTGTTCGCCGCCGCAGTCACCGAGTATTCCAGCGAACCGGCCTGGTTGATGGTGCCGGCGAAGACTTTGTCGCCCACGGTTTTCTCCACCGGCAGGCTTTCACCGGTGATCGGCGCCTGATCGATGGTCGAACTGCCGCTGACGACCTCGCCGTCCAGCGCAATGCGCTCGCCGGGTTTTACCCGCACGCGGGCGCCGAGTTCGACGCTTTTAACCTCTTGTTCGAGCCAGTTGCCGTCGGCTTGCTGCACCGTGGCCTGTTCCGGGGTCATCTGCATCAGGCCGCTGATGGCATTGCGCGCACGATCCAGCGAGCGCGCCTCGATCAGCTCGGCCACGGTGAACAGGAACATCACCATCGCCGCTTCCGGCCACTGCCCGATCAGCACCGCACCGGTCACCGCGATACTCATCAGCGCGTTGATGTTGAGGTTGCGGTTTTTCAGGGCGATCCAGCCCTTTTTATAGGTGGTCAGGCCGCCGCTGAGGATCGACACCAACGCAATGATCGCCACCACCCAGGTCGGTGCAGCGTTGGTGAAGTGGATCACCTCGGCGGCGAGCGCACCGACGCCGGACAGCGCCAGGGGCCACCAGTGTTTTTTTACCGGCGCCGGGGCCGGGGCTTCGACGCCCGCCTCCAGCGGCTCGGCGTGCATGCCCAGCGAGGTGATCGCCTCGGTGATCGGCGCGGTGTCCGGCAGATTGTGGGTCACGCCGAGCACGCGGTTGATCAGGTTGAATTCCAGCTGCTGCACACCGGCCAGTTTGCCGAGTTTGTTCTGGATCAGCGTCTGCTCGGTCGGGCAGTCCATCGCTTCGATGCGGAAACTGCTCAGTCGGGCGTCAGCGCTGGTTTTCTCGCTCAGTTGCACCAACGCAGGCGCGGCAGCTGTCGACGAGCAGCAAGAATCTTCGTGCGAATGAACCGGTGCCGATGCTGCGGCTTTCGACCCGCAGCAGGAATCGCCGCCATGTTCGTGCTTATGCACAGGCTGCAATTTATGGCTGTGGCTATGATCGTGCCCGTCGCCGGGCTTGTGGGTGTGCTGGGAATCGCTCATCGGGTCGCGTCCATGAAGGTGCCTGTTGCCAAGTAAAGACCCTGTAGCCACTATAGGGTCAAGCACCCTTTTGGAGATTGCCGTCATGAAGATCGGAGAACTGGCCAAACTCACCGACTGCGCCGTGGAAACCATCCGCTATTACGAGCGCGAAAACCTGCTGCCGGAGCCGGCGCGCAGCGACGGCAACTACCGCGTCTACACCCAGGCGCATGCCGAACGCCTGACCTTCATCCGCAACTGCCGCACCCTCGACATGACCCTCGAAGAAATCCGCAGCCTGCTGGCCATGCGCGACAGCCCGCAGGATCAGTGTGCAAGCGTCAATACGCTGATCGACGAGCACATCCAGCATGTGAAAGCGCGGATTGACGGGTTGCTGGCGTTGCAGACACAACTGCTCGACCTGCGCCAACGCTGTGGCGAAGGGCCGGGGGCGGATCAGTGCGGGATCTTGCAGCGGCTGGAGGTGAGTGGCGGGGTTGTGGCGACGGAGGTTGAGCATTCGCATGTCGGCCGCAGTCACGGCCACTGAGGCTTACACAGAACCCAATGTGGGAGCGAGCCTGCTCGCGAAAGCGGTGTATCAGTCGACATCTCTATGACTGACACGCCCTCTTCGCGAGCAGGCTCGCTCCCACAGGGGTTTTGTGCAACGGCTCAGACCGCCATCGGCGCGGTCATTGGCGCGTGGTGCTCATAGCCTTCCAGCGAGAAATCGCTCGGTTCTACCAACTCCAGCCACTCCGGCTGGTACACACCGGTCTTGGCAAACTCCGGCACGCGGTCGGAGATTTTCAGTTTCGGCATGGCGAACGGCTCGCGCTTGAGCTGTTCGTTGAGCATGTCCAGGTGGTTCTCGTAGACATGCGCATCACCGATGAAATAGGTGAACCAGCGCGGCGTGTAACCGGTCAGGCGCCCGATCAGGCTTAGCAGGGCGGCGCCCTCGGTGAGGTTGAACGGCGTGCCCAGGCCCAGGTCGTTGGAGCGGATGTACAGGGTCAGGGAGATCTCTTTGGTCTCGACGTTCGGGTGGAACTGGTACAGCAGATGGCATGGCGGCAGGGCCATTTCATCGAGCTGGGCGACGTTCCAGCCGTGGAACAGGATGCGGCGGCTGCCCGGGTCCTTGATGATCGTGTCGACGCACTGGCGCACCTGATCGATGGCTTTGTACAGCACCACGTAGGCCTGACCGTCTTCTTCGCCCTGGGCGATCTGCTTGTAGCCATTGCTCAGGGTTTGTTCGATGGCGGCGGTGTTGCTCAGCGGGATCTGCTTGTACGCCGGCCATTTGCGCCATTGCACACCGTAGATTTCGCCGAGGTCGTCCTCGCCCTGACGGAACGGGTTGGCCAGCCATTGCGCATTTTCGTTGGCGTTCTGGTCCCAGACCTTGCAGCCCAGCGCACGGAATTCAGCGGCGTTGTTCACGCCACGCAGAAAACCGCACATCTCGCCGATGGCCGATTTGAAGGCCATCTTGCGGGTGGTGATCGCCGGAAAGCCTTCCTGCAGATCGAAACGCAGCATCGCACCCGGGAAGCTGATGGTGTTGATGCCGGTGCGGTTGGCCTGTTTGGTGCCGTTCTGGATGACGTGCGAGACCAGTTCGAGATATTGCTTCATGAGTTACCTGTGTCCTTTGAGCCCCGGCGTCGCGCGCCGGGGTTCGTAGTTTAAGCGGTCGGCGCGAGCGGCGCTGCCGGCGCACGACGATAGGCCAGCCAGATCAGGAACAGACCGCCGACGATCATCGGTACGCACAGCACCTGACCCATGGTCAGCCAGTTCCAGGCCAGGTAGCCCAGTTGAGCGTCCGGAACGCGGACGAACTCGACAATAAAACGGAAAATGCCGTAAAAAAGCGCGAACATGCCGGATACGGCCATGGTCGGACGCGGTTTACGCGAGAACAGCCACAGGATCAGGAACAGCGCCACGCCTTCGAGCGCGAACTGATACAGCTGCGACGGGTGACGCGGCAGTTGCGCCGGATCGCTGAACGGCGGGAACACCATGGCCCACGGCACGTCGGTGGCCTTGCCCCACAGCTCGGCGTTGATGAAGTTGCCGATTCGCCCGGCACCCAGACCGATCGGCACCATCGGCGCAACGAAGTCCATCAATTGGAAGAAGGTCTTGCCGTTACGTTTGCCGAACCACAGCGCGGCGAGCATCACCCCGATGAAGCCGCCGTGGAACGACATACCGCCCTTCCACACTTCGAAAATCAGCGTCGGGTTGGCGATGTAGGCGCTCAGATCATAGAACAGCACGTAACCCAGACGTCCACCGACAATCACCCCCATCGACAGCCAGAACACCAGATCGGAGAGCTTCTCCTTGGTCCAGGTCGGGTCGAAACGGTTGAGCCGGCTCGACGCCAGCAGCCATGCGCCGCCGATGCCGACGAGGTACATCAGGCCGTACCAGTGGATTTTCAGCGGACCGATGGCCAGGGCCACCGGGTCGATCTGCGGGTAAGGCAGCATTGCGACTCCTCGTTAGAGTTGAAACCAAAATTCCCGGGCGACGCTGCCACCTCAGGATTAAGCCAGGATTGCGGCCCGTTCTGACCCAGCGGATCAGAGCAGGAAATTCAGGCCCACGCAGAACAGCAAAGCGGCGAACAGCCGTTTCAGCAAGCGCGGCGACAATCTGTGTGCCAGGCGCGCGCCGAGACGGGCGAACACCATGCTGGTCAGGGCAATGCCCAGCAGCGCCGGCAAATAGACAAAACCGAGACTATGCGGCGGCAACAGCGGATCATGCCAGCCCAGAATCATGAAACTTAACGCACTCGCCACAGCAATCGGCAAGCCACAGGCCGACGACGTTGCCACCGCCTGCTGCATCGGCACGCTGCGCCAGGCCAGGAACGGCACGGTCAGCGAACCGCCGCCGATTCCGAAAATCGCCGAGGCCCAGCCGATCACACTGCCGGCCACGGTCAGACCGAGTTTGCCCGGCACCGTTCGACTGGCCTTGGGTTTGACTTCCAGCGCCAGTTGCACGGCAATCACCAAGGCGAACACGCCGATGATCTTCTGCAGGTTCGGCCCGGAAATCGCCTCGGCCGTCAGCGCCCCAAAACCGGCGCCGAGCAGAATGCCCACGGTCATCCACATGAAGATCGGCCAGCGCACCGCACCACGTCGATGGTGTTCACGTACGGCATTGACCGAAGTGAAGATGATGGTTGCCAGCGATGTCCCTACCGCCAGATGCGTGAGGATCGACTGATCGAATCCCTGCAAGGTAAAACTGAACACCAGCACCGGGACAATAATGATCCCGCCGCCCACCCCGAACAGCCCGGCCAGCACGCCCGCACAGGCGCCCAACGCCAGATAGAGCAGAAATTCCATGACCGTCTCCCAGACGCATCCCCAAAACCGGAGCGGCATGGTAACGGATGCATGCCCTTTGGCTCCACTGACGATGGATGCACGGACGCCGACTGCGTAGAGTGAACAGAAAACACACAAGGACCACCTTATGTGCCTGATCGTTTTCGCCTGGCGCCCGGGCCATGCCCAGCCGCTGATCGTCGCGGCCAACCGTGACGAGTTCTACGCCCGCCCGAGCCTGCCGCTGGCGCCATGGACCGACGCGCCGCACGTACATGCCGGCCGCGATCTTGAGGCTGGCGGCACCTGGCTGGGGATCGGCGCCAACGGGCGCTTCGCCGCGCTGACCAATATCCGCGATCCGCACCAGCCGCCGGCGCGCAAGTCGCGGGGAGAGCTGGTGGCGCGGTTTCTCACGGGTGATGCTTCGATTGATGATTATTTGCGCGATGTGGCCGGTCGCGCGCCGGAGTACGCCGGGTTCAACCTGCTGCTGGGCAATGCCCACGAGCTGTGGCACTTCAATGCGCGGACGTCTGAGCCGGTGATGCTCCAACCCGGGGTTTACGGGCTGTCGAATGCCGGGCTGGATACGCCGTGGCCGAAGTTGCTCAAGGCCAAGGCTGCACTGAGTGCGGTGCTGGATGATCCGCAGCCTGCGCGGTTGCTGGAACTGCTGGGCGATGCTCAGGCCGCGCCGTTTAACGAATTGCCGGACACCGGGGTCGGGCTGGCCACTGAATCACTGCTGTCGAGTGTGTTTATTGCCAGTCAAAGTTACGGGACACGGGCGAGTACGGCGTTGATCGTGCAGGCGGACGGCACGCGGCGGATGGTCGAGCGCAGTTTCGGGCCGTATGGCGGGCATTTGGGTGAGGTGGAGGTTCAGGTTTAGCGGTAGCGGGACTGACGCCTTCGCGAGCAAGCCCGCTCCCACATTGGTTCTGTGATCGACACAAATCCCTGTGGGAGCGGGCTTGCTCGCGAAGGGGCCATCAGCCTTTCAGAGGGCCTTGTTGACCGCCGGCGGATTCATCTTCGACAACCCGAGATTCTTCAGCGCCAGTTGCAGCGAGCTGTGGATCACTTGCGGGTTATCGATCTTCATCAGCTCCGCCAGCAGATCCTTGGCCTTGCTCAGGTTGATCTGGCGCAGCATCCACTTCACTTTCGGCAGGTTGGTGGCGTTCATCGACAAGCTGTCGAAGCCCATCGCCATCAACAGCACCGCCGCTGCCGGATCACCGGCCATTTCGCCGCAGATGCTCACCGGTTTGCCTTCGGCATGCGCGTCGCGGACCACGGTTTGCAGGGCTTGCAGCACCGCCGGGTGCAGGTAGTCGTAGAGGTCGGCCACTCGCGGGTTGTTGCGATCCACCGCCAGCAGGTACTGGGTCAGGTCGTTGGAGCCGACCGACAGGAAGTCCACCTGCCGCGCCAGCTCCTTGGTCTGGTACACCGCAGCCGGAATTTCAATCATCACCCCGATCGGCGGCATCGGCACGTCGGTGCCTTCGTCACGCACTTCGCCCCAGGCCCGGTGGATCAGGTGCAGGGCTTCTTCGAGTTCGTGGGTGCCGGAGATCATCGGCAGCAGGATCCGCAGGTTGTTCAGGCCTTCGCTGGCCTTGAGCATCGCACGGGTCTGCACCAGGAAGATTTCCGGGTGGTCGAGGGTCACGCGAATCCCGCGCCAGCCGAGGAACGGGTTGTCTTCCTTGATCGGGAAGTACGACAGCGACTTGTCACCGCCGATGTCCAGGCTGCGCATGGTTACCGGTTGCGGGTGGAACGCGGCGAGTTGCTCGCGGTAGATCGCCAGTTGTTCCTTTTCGCTCGGGAAACGCTGGTTGATCATGAACGGCACTTCGGTGCGGTACAGGCCGACACCCTCGGCGCCGCGCTTCTGCGCCCGCGCCACGTCCGCCAGCAGGCCGGTGTTGACCCACAACGGCATGCGATGGCCATCGAGGGTCACGCACGGCAGATCACGCAGGGTGTCGAGGCCCAGCGCCAGCTGTTTCTCTTCTTCGACCACCTCGGCGAACTGCTTGCGCAGCACATCGCTGGGGTTGGTGTAGACCTCGCCACGGGTGCCATCGACGATCACCTCGATGCCATCGACCTTGGCGTACGGCAGGTCGACCAGACCCATCACCGTCGGAATGCCCATGGCCCGGGCCAGGATCGCGACGTGGGAGTTACCCGAACCGAGTACCGACACCAGACCGACCAGCGTGCCTTCCGGCACCTCGCCGAGCATCGCCGGCGTCAGCTCTTCGCTGACCAGAATGGTTTTTTCCGGGTAGACCAGGTTCTGCTGACGCTCTTCCTGCAGGTAGGCCAGCAGGCGCCGACCGAGGTCTTTGACGTCCGACGCACGCTCGCGCAGGTAGGCGTCATCCATCAGTTCGAAACGGTTGACGTGCTCAGTGACCACCTGACGCAGTGCGCCCTGAGCCCACTGGCCGGTCTTGATCACGGTGGTGATTTCGCTGCCCAGCGAAGCATCGTCAAGCATCATCAGGTAGACGTCGAACAGCGCACGCTCTTCCGGGCGCAGCTGGGTCGCGAGCTTGGCGGACAACGCGCGCATGTCGGCGCGCACGCCTTCGATGGCGGTCTTGAACAGCGCCAGCTCGGCGTCGATGTCGGTGATGGTTTTATCTGGCACCACGTCCAGATCCGCCGGCGGCAGCATGACCACCGCAGTACCGACCGCCGCACCCGGCGAACCCGGTACGCCGACGAACTTGGCTTCCTGAATGCCCTTGCCCTGACGGCCCAGGCCACGGATCGACCCGGTGGCCTCGGCGTGGGCGATTACGCCGGCGAGCTGCGCGCTCATGGTCACGAGGAAGGCTTCTTCACCTTCATCGAACTGGCGGCGTTCTTTCTGCTGGATGACCAACACGCCGACGACTCGACGGTGGTGAATGATCGGCGCCCCGAGGAAAGAGGCGTAGCGCTCCTCGCCGGTTTCGGCGAAGTAGCGGTAGCGCGGGTGATCCGCGGCGTTTTCGAGGTTCAGGGGTTCTTCACGCGTGCCGACCAGACCCACCAGACCTTCGTTGGGTGCCATGCTGACCTTGCCGATCGAGCGCTTGTTCAAGCCCTCGGTGGCCATCAGGACGAAGCGGTTGGTCTCGGGATCAAGCAGGTAGACCGAGCAGACCTGGCTGCCCATGGCCTCTTTGACGCGCAACACAATAATCCCCAACGCCGCCTTGAGATCCTTGGCGGAGTTAACTTCCTGGACGATCTTGCGCAGCGTATTGAGCATGGCTCGGGGTCGAACTCCGTCGTCAGTCGCGCGCTAAAAGGCGCGGGGCAAGCTCTTTGAGGGCGCGTCGATACACCTCGCGCTTGAATGTCACCACCTGGCCCAACGGATACCAATAACTGACCCAGCGCCAGCCATCGAACTCCGGTTTACCGGTCAAATCCATCCGCACCCGCTGCTCGTTGGAGATCAGGCGCAGGAGAAACCATTTCTGCTTCTGGCCGATGCACAGCGGTTGGCTGTGGGTACGCACCAGACGTTGCGGCAAACGATAGCGCAACCAGCCCCGGGTACAGGCCAGTATTTCAACATCTTCACGTTCCAGGCCAACTTCTTCGTTCAGCTCGCGGTACAAGGCGTCTTCCGGCGTCTCCTCGGGGTTGATTCCCCCTTGTGGAAACTGCCAGGCATCTTGATTGATACGGCGAGCCCATAGCACCTGGCCGGCGTCATTCGTCAGAATGATCCCGACATTAGGGCGGAAACCATCGGGGTCGATCACGGCAACAACCTCGCAAACGCATGTCGCCGCATTGTTCCACAAAGCTTGATAAGGCGGCAACGAAGGTTCCTACCTTATGTGCACTCTTGTGAAAAGACCGTATTCTTGTCGCCTTTTTACTGACTTTTCAGCGGGTAACTGCAATGCGCCTGGCTCTATTCGATTTGGACAACACCCTTCTGGGCGGCGACAGCGATCACGCCTGGGGCGACTATCTGTGCGAACGCGGCTTCCTCGACCCGGTTGCATACAAGCAGCGCAACGACGAGTTCTACCAGGATTACCTGGCCGGCCAACTGGATAACGCCGCGTACCTGAACTTCTGCCTGGAAATCCTCGGCCGCACCGAAATGGCCGTGCTTGAACAGTGGCACAACGACTACATGCGCGACTGCATCGAGCCGATCGTGCTGCCCAAGGCGCTGGAACTGCTCAAACAGCACCGCGACGCCGGCGACAAACTGGTGATCATCACCGCCACCAACCGCTTCGTCACCGCGCCGATTGCGGTGCGCCTGGGCGTCGAAACCCTGATCGCCACCGAGTGCGAGATGGTCGATGGCCGCTACACCGGGCGCAGCACCGACATTCCGTGCTTCCGTGAGGGCAAGGTGACGCGCCTGAATCGCTGGCTGGAGGAGACTGGGTATTCGTTGGATGACAGCTATTTCTATAGCGATTCGATGAATGACCTGCCGCTGCTGGAGCAGGTGGCGAACCCGGTGGCGGTGGATCCAGATCCGAATCTGCGCGCCGAGGCCGAGAAGCGCGGATGGCCGGTGATTTCGTTGCGCGGCTGATTACGCCTTCGCGAGCAGGCTCGCTCCCACAGGGGATGGTGTTCACAACACAAATCCAATGTGGGAGGGGGCTTGCTCCCGAATGGGCTCGACGCGGTCTCAAGCCTTAAACAGGCTTGGCGCCCATCAACCCGGCAATGGCGATAAAGCAGACAACACTGAACAACGCCAAGGCAAAAGTGAACCTGCCAACGCCGCCCGGCGCCTTGCGCAAGCGATTCAACCGCACCAGCAACCAGAACCACGCCAGCGCCGCCACGGTGTACAGCACGCTGGAGGCCAGCAGCCAGGTCTGCCCCAGCGGCCAGCCGACCAGATGCACCATGCCCCAGCCGGTGAACGGCATGCTCAACAACGCCAGGCCCATCAACAGCCAGATGAACACCCGTGGCCGTTGCAAGGTGCGGCTGCCAGCCGTTGCATCACCTTTGCGGCGCGCCAGAAAAACCCAGACTCCCAACCCGAGCGCACCAGCCAGCAATACTACAGTGGCGACCATGTGCGCGGCTTTCAGGGCAGTTAACGTTTCCATTGTTCGATTTCCTCAGGGCCTGCCCATCAGCGTAGCCGCTCAGCCAAGAAACAGCTGATAGGCCGGGTTCTCGCTTTCATCCCAGTACGGGTAGCCGATTTCTTCAAGTGCCGCCGGCACCAGATGACGCTCGTCATGCGGTACTTGCAGGCCTGCGACGACACGACCATCCGCCGCGCCATGATTGCGATAGTGGAACATCGAGATGTTCCAGCGCCCGCCGAGCTTGTTGAGAAAGTTGAACAGCGCGCCCGGACGTTCCGGGAATTCGAAGCGAAACACCACTTCGTCGATCACGTGCGCCGCGTGGCCGCCGACCATGTGGCGGATGTGCAACTTGGCCAATTCGTTATCGGTCAGGTCGAGTACCGGGAAGCCCTGCTCGGTCAGGCTCGCCAGCAGTGCGCTGCGCGGGTCGTTTTCCGGGTGAGTCTGCACGCCGACGAAGATGTGCGCTTCGCTGCCGGTGTTGTAGCGGTAGTTGAATTCGGTGATCTGGCGCTTGCCGATCGCTTCGCAAAACGCCTTGAAGCTGCCGGCCTGCTCCGGGATGGTCACGGCGATGATCGCTTCGCGACCCTCGCCCAGCTCGGCGCGCTCGGCGACGTGGCGCAGGCGATCGAAGTTGACGTTGGCCCCGGAGTCGATGGCGACGAAGGTCTGGCCACTGACGCCGCGCAACTCGACGTACTTCTTGATCCCGGCCACGCCCAAGGCGCCGGCAGGTTCGGTGATCGAGCGGGTATCGTCGTAAATATCCTTGATGGCCGCGCAGATCTCGTCGGTGCTGACGGTGATCACTTCGTCGACGTAATCCTTGCAGATGTCGAAGGTGTGCTGGCCGATCTGCGCCACGGCCACGCCGTCGGCGAAGATGCCTACGGTCGGCAGCACCACGCGCTCGCCGGCGGCCATGGCCGCTTGCAGGCAGTTGGAGTCGTCCGGCTCGACGCCGATGACCTTGATGTCCGGACGCAGGTATTTCACGTACGCCGCAATACCGGCAATCAGCCCGCCGCCGCCGACCGGCACGAAGATCGCGTCCAGAGGTTGCGGGTGCTGACGCAGAATTTCCATCGCCACGGTGCCCTGCCCGGCAATGGTGTGGGGATCGTCGTACGGGTGGATGTAGACGTAGCCCTTTTCATCGACCAGTTTCAGCGAGTACGCCAAGGCTTCCGGGAACGAATCACCGTGCAGCACGACTTTGCCGCCGCGCGAACGCACGCCTTCGACCTTGATCTCCGGAGTAGTCTTGGGCATCACGATGGTCGCTTTCACGCCTAGCACTTTCGCCGCCAGCGCCAGACCCTGCGCATGGTTGCCCGCCGACGCGGTGACCACGCCACGGGCGCGCTCTTCGTCAGTCAGCTGGGTCAACTTGTTGTACGCGCCGCGAATCTTGAACGAGAACACCGGCTGCAAGTCTTCGCGCTTGAGCCAAATGTCATTGCCCAGCCGCTCGGAGAGCTGGCGAGCGTTCTGCAGCGGGGTTTCTACGGCAACGTCATAAACGCGCGAGGTGAGGATCTTTTTGACGTACTGTTCGAGCATCGGAAAGCATCACTGGCGATTGGGCGGGACCGACGAGTCTAACCCGGCTTTTGCCCGTGCGACCACACGAATCAGGAGGTTTTAGCCCGGCTTGCGGCTATAATGCCGGCCTTTCCGCACTCACCTTGCCCGCTTCCGGAGCCCGCATGACCCAGGATCAACTCAAACAGGCAGTGGCTCAGGCCGCCGTCGACTTCATCCTTCCGAAACTCGACGACAAGAGCATCGTCGGGGTCGGCACCGGCTCCACCGCCAACTGCTTCATCGATGCACTGGCCCAGCACAAGGGCGCATTCGATGGCGCGGTTGCCAGCTCCGAAGCCACTGCGGCGCGCCTCAAGGGCCACGGGATTCCGGTGTATGAGCTGAACACCGTCAGCGACCTGGAGTTCTACGTCGACGGCGCCGACGAGAGCGACGCGCACCTGAACCTGATCAAGGGCGGCGGCGCGGCCCTGACCCGCGAGAAGATCGTCGCGGCCGTGGCCAAGACCTTCATCTGCATCGCCGACGCCAGCAAACTGGTGCCGGTGCTGGGCGAATTCCCGCTGCCGGTCGAAGTGATCCCGATGGCCCGCAGCCACGTCGCCCGCCAACTGGTGAAACTGGGCGGCGACCCGGTGTACCGCGAAGGCGTGCTGACCGACAACGGCAACATCATCCTCGACGTGTTCAACCTGCAGATCACCAACCCGGTGGAGCTGGAAGCGCAGATCAATGCGATCGTCGGCGTGGTCACCAATGGCCTGTTCGCGGCGCGTCCGGCGGATCTGCTGTTGCTGGGTACCAGCGAAGGTGTGAAGACGCTGAAGGCTGAGTAAGCCGAGACTGCCCACACTCTTGCAGGCAAATGCATTACCCCCTGTGGGAGCGGGCTTGCTCGCGAATGCGGTGTGTCAGATACATTAATTTGTCTGATACACCGCATTCGCGAGCAAGCCCGCTCCCACACATTTGGTTTTTTGGGTGTCAGTCAGTTTTGCGCAGGCTTTTTGAAGACGTAGAACAAGTTCGGCTCACTCACCAGATACAACGTCCCGTCGTCATCCATCGCAATGCCTTCGGCCTGCGGCACGCTCTTCTGCAAACCCTGCCGCCCCTTGTTCAGTGACAATGTGCTCAACGGCCGCCCGTCCACGTCCAGTTCCAGAATCAGCCCCGACTCGTCGGACAGCGCCAGCAAATGGCCGCTGCGCTCGTCGTATTGCAGGCTCGACAGATCGCGCACGAACATCCCGGCATCGCGCTTGGGGTTGTTGATCACGTGCACCGCGTAGGACTTTTCCGGATTGAAGTGCGGAAATCCGTGCACTTCATAAATCAGCATCGGATCGCGCTCCTTGGCGACGAACAGACGCTTGCCCACTGAGTCGTACGCCAGGCCTTCGAAGCCCTTGTTGCCGCTCATGTGCACGCCCAGAGTCATCTGTTCAGCGTCCGCCGCATCAAGGAACGTGGTGTCCCGCTCAAGATGAACCTTGATCAGGCGTTGCTGGCGCTCGTCGGTGATCACATAGGTGTCGGCGCTGATGAACTCCACCGCTTCAGGATCGCCGAAGCCGATCAGCGCGATGCGCCGCAGGATTTTGCCGTCGAGGGACAACTCGACCAGCTCGGCATTCTTGTTGGTCACGGTGAACAGGCTTTTGCGCACCGGATCGTAGGTCAGCGCCGAGACATCGTCGTTCAGGCCGTCGATGATCCTGGCCTCGACCTCGACCCGGTATTGATCCAGACCAATGGCCTCGCTGCTCAACGGCTGCCACAAGGTATGCAGATTGAACCAGGCGCGCTCGAACAGGCGCAGGTATTGGCCGATCGCGATCAACACGATCAGGACAACAACCGACAGGATGATAAACAGGGGCTTGGGGCGGGCAAGTCGACGCATTCAGGCAGGCTCGGGATCAAAACAGGCGGATGAAATATCACGCCTGTCTGAACTGAAGCTTAATGGCCACTTGCCTCAGGCCACAAGACAACCCTGCGGCAGCTCCTACATGAGGATTAGTGAAAGGTGGTTATTTCTGCTTTTCGAAGCGATAGAACAGGTTCGGCTCGCTGACCATGTACAGCGTACCGGCGTCGTCCATGGTCACGCCTTCGGCGCGGGGGATGGTGTCCTTCAAACCATTGAAGCCGCCAAGCAGGGTCATGAAGCTGACCTGCTCACCCTTCTCGTCCAGCTCCAACAACAGATGCGAATCGGCAGACAGCACCAGGGTGTGGCCGGTACGCGGGTCGATCGCCAGCGCCGACAGGTTGCGGATATCCAGTTCATCGCTGGCCAGCTTCTGCTTGTCGCCCTTGAGGATCTGGCTGCCGTCGCTCTTCCAGGTAAACAGCGCCGGCGGACGCTCTTCGCCCAGCAGTAGCTGTTGATTGTGCGGATCCCAGGTGATTGCTTCGAATGCCTTGTTCTGGTTTTTCGACGGACCGAGATCGTATTTCGGGAAGTCGGCGATATTCAGCTCGCGGGTGTTGGCATCGACCTTGACGATGCTCAGCAGGTGTTCGCGCTCATCGACGATCGCCATCAGGCCGTTTTCCATCACGGTCACGCCCTCCGGATTGCTCCAGCCCACCAGCGGCATCTTGCGCAGCACATCACCCTGCAGGGTCAGTTCGACCAGAAACGGATTCTTGCCCATCACCGAAAACAGGGTTTTGGTCTGCGGGTTGTAGGACAGGTCCGAGGCCTCGTCCTTTTCCATGCCCGGCAGCAGTTTGCCATCGATCACCGCCCGATAGTCCGGCAGCCAGATACTCGCCTTTTGCTCGGTCTGGCTCTCGAAGCGCTCGCGCAGCCACAGCAGGCCACGGTCGTCCCAATGCATGGCAAACGCCAGGCCATACGCGACGGCAAGTACGAGCAACAGCCAGACATACCAGCGCAGGGCGAAACGTGAGCGACGAGGAGGATTGAGCTGAGTGTGAGCTGACATCAGGGACGCGTTCCGAAAATTCAGGCTAAGGGTAATAGCACAAAGAGGCCGGCTCAGACGCCAGAATGCGAGGAATTATCCGGACAGGATGTGAAAAAAACGGCAAATGGCGGGATTGGCGTGTGCCGCCAACCTTCTTCAGGACACCACAAAGCGATGTGGGAGCGAGCACTGTGGTGAGGGGATTTATCCCCGATGGGCTGCGAAGCGGCCCCAAAAACTGGGACTGCTGCGCAGGCCATCGGGGATAAATCCCCTCACCACAACAGGCTCGCTGCCACAGGGTGTTACGGTTTCGCGGTTAGCGAACGCTGCTGCTGAAGCTGCTCGCGCCAACCAGTTCCAGCACGATGTCGTCGCCGACATTCAGCGGGCCGACGCCCACTGGCGTGCCGGTGAGGATCACGTCGCCGGCCTGCAGCGAGAAGCAGCCGGCCATGTGCTGGATCATCGGCACGATCGGGTTGAGCATCGCGCTGCTGTTACCGTCCTGGCGTACTTCACCGTTGATGGTCAGACGAATGCCGATGTCGGTCAGGTCAGGGAAAGTGCTGCCGACCACGAACGGGGCAATCACCGCCGCTCCGTCGAACGACTTGGCGATTTCCCACGGCAGGCCCTTGGACTTGAGCTCGGCCTGCTTGTCACGCAGGGTCAGGTCCAGCGCCGGGGCGAAACCGGAGATCGCATCCAGCACTTCTTCACGGCTCGGCTTGGTCGACAGCGGCTTGCCGATCAACACGGCGATTTCCGCTTCGTAGTGCACCGAACCGCGCTCGGTCGGAATGCTGAACCCGCCTTCCAGCGGCACCACGCAACTGCCCGGCTTGATGAACAGCAACGGCTCGGTAGGCACCGGGTTGTCCAGTTCCTTGGCGTGTTCGGCGTAATTACGGCCAATGCACACCACTTTCCCGATCGGGAAGTGAATGCGCGTGCCGTCGACGTACTGGTGCTGATAGCTCATTTACCGACTCCTGCCTTCATTGATTCAGGGGATTGCCAATCAAACCGCGAAGATCTTGCCCGGGTTCATGATGCCGTTCGGGTCGAACACCGCTTTGACCGCTTTCATGTACTCGATTTCGACCGGAGAACGGCTGTAGGTCAAGTAGTCGCGCTTGGTCATGCCCACGCCGTGCTCGGCGGAGATCGAACCGTTGTACTTCTCGACGGTTTCGAACACCCACTTGTTGACGGTCGCGCACTTGGCGAAGAACTCGTCCTTGCTCAGATTATCCGGCTTGAGAATGTTCAGGTGCAGGTTGCCGTCGCCGATATGGCCGAACCAGACGATTTCGAAGTCCGGGTAGTATTCGCCGACGATCGCGTCGATTTCCTGCAGGAATGCCGGGACTTTCGACACGGTGACCGAGATGTCGTTCTTGTACGGCGTCCAGTGCGAGATGGTCTCGGAGATGTACTCGCGCAGCTTCCACAGGTTCTGCAGCTGGGTTTCGCTCTGACTCATTACGCCGTCCAGTACCCAGCCCTGCTCAATGCAATGCTCGAAGGTTTCCAGCGCCGTGTTGGCCACTGCTTCGCTGGTCGCTTCGAATTCCAGCAGCGCGTAGAACGGGCAGCCGGTTTCGAACGGCGCAGGTACGTCGCCACGCCCCAGCACTTTGGCCAATGCCTTGTCGGAGAAGAATTCGAACGCGGTCAGATCAAGCTTGCCCTGGAAGGCGTGCAGCACCGGCATGATCGAGTCGAAGTCGGCGGTGCCGAGGACCATCGCAGTGAGGTTTTTCGGCGCGCGATCCAGACGCATGGTCGCTTCGACCACAAAGCCGAGGGTGCCTTCGGCGCCGATGAACAACTGGCGCAAATCGTAGCCGGTGGCGTTCTTGATCAGGTCTTTGTTCAGCTCCAGCACATCGCCCTTGCCGGTAACCACTTTCAGGCCGGCGACCCAGTTACGGGTCATGCCGTAGCGAATCACCTTGATCCCGCCAGCATTGGTGCCGATATTGCCGCCAATCTGGCTCGAACCAGCGGAGGCGAAGTCCACCGGGTAATACAAGCCGTTCTCTTCGGCGACGTTCTGCAGGTGCTCGGTGACCACGCCCGGCTGACACACGGCGGTGCGGTCAGTGAGGTTCACGTCGAGAATCTGGTTCATGTAGTCGAACGACACCACCACTTCGCCATTCGCGGCGACGGCGGCGGCGGACAGCCCGGTGCGCCCGCCGGATGGCACCAGCGCCACCTTATGGGTGTTGGCCCAACGGACAATGGCCTGCACCTGTTCGATGGTCTTGGGAAACACGATGGCGCTTGGCGCGGGCGCGAAGTGCTTGGTCCAATCCTTGCCGTACGCGTTCAGGGAGTCGGCGTCGGTCAGGACCTTGCCAGGCTCGACCAGGGTCTTCAGTTCATCAATCAGGGCAGGATTGGTCATCGACAGAACTCTCGAACAATTCATGGTCATCCTGAAGACGCTTCACGTCGCAGGAATGAGTGTTTAGCAGGGTGGCTATGCTAGCATACCGACCCCGCAGGCCAGTGCCCAAGGCCAGTTCTGCGGTGACGGCTTTCTTGTCGTCCAGGTCAATGTCTGTTGACCATTTCCTGCCATTTTTCTCCGGGATACAGGTTTACGCAGATGAGCAAGACTTCTCTCGATAAGAGCAAGATCAAGTTCCTTCTTCTCGAAGGCGTCCACCAATCGGCTGTCGACGTCCTCAAGGCGGCGGGCTACACCAGCATCGAATACCTGACAGGCTCCTTGCCGGAAGCCGAGCTCAAGGAAAAGATCGCTGACGCTCACTTCATCGGCATTCGTTCGCGCACCCAACTGACCGAAGAGATCTTCGATCACGCGAAGAAGCTGGTCGCGGTCGGCTGTTTCTGCATCGGCACCAACCAGGTTGACCTGAGTGCTGCCCGCGAGCGCGGTATCGCCGTGTTCAACGCGCCGTACTCCAACACCCGCTCCGTCGCGGAACTGGTGCTGGCCGAAGCGATCCTGCTGCTGCGCGGCATTCCGGAGAAAAACGCGTCCTGCCACCGTGGCGGCTGGATCAAATCCGCAGCCAACTCCTTCGAGATCCGTGGCAAGAAACTCGGCATCGTCGGCTACGGCTCGATCGGTACTCAGCTGTCGGTTCTGGCGGAAGGTTTAGGGATGCAGGTGTTCTTCTACGACACCGTGACCAAGCTGCCGCTGGGCAACGCCACTCAGGTCGGCAACCTGCACGAGCTGCTGGGCATGTCCGACATCGTCACCCTGCACGTTCCGGAAACCGCTGCGACCCAGTGGATGATCGGCGAGAAGGAAATCCGCGCCATCAAGAAGGGCGGCATCCTGATCAACGCCGCGCGCGGCACCGTGGTCGAGCTGGACGCCCTGGCGGACGCGATCAAGGACAAGCACCTGATCGGCGCGGCCATCGACGTGTTCCCGGTGGAGCCTCGCTCCAACGACGAAGAGTTCGAAAGCCCGCTGCGTGGCCTGGACAACGTGATCCTGACCCCGCACATCGGTGGCTCGACTGCCGAAGCGCAGGCCAACATCGGTCTGGAAGTGGCGGAAAAACTGGTCAAGTACAGCGACAACGGCACATCCGTTTCGTCGGTGAACTTCCCGGAAGTGGCCCTGCCGGCTCACCCTGGCAAGCACCGCCTGCTGCACATCCACGAGAACATCCCGGGTGTGATGAGCGAGATCAACAAGGTCTTCGCCGAAAACGGTATCAACATCTCCGGTCAGTTCCTGCAGACCAACGAGAAAGTCGGTTACGTGGTGATCGACGTCGACGCCGAGTACTCGGAGCTGGCGCAAGAGAAACTGCAACACGTCAACGGCACCATCCGTAGCCGCGTGTTGTTCTGATCCGACGCTGAGCGACAAAAAAAGGGAGCCTTCGGGCTCCCTTTTTCATGCGTGCGAAAACGTCATTCGACGTTGACGGTGATCTTTTTCGACACGATCGGCGGATCGAACGCCATGTGGCCGCTGTCGCCCAGCTCCAGTTGCAAGGTGTGCTTGCCCGGGGCCAGTTTGATTGTGGCCTCGGTTTGCGCCTTGCCGAAGTGCATATGGTTGGCGTCGGTCGGCACGACGGAACCGGCCGGAACGATTTCCTTGGCATCAATCAGCAGGTGATGGTGCCCGGTGTTCTTGGTGACGTCACCGGCGGGTGCCAGCGCAACGTCCTTGACCCCGAACTTGACCTTGAACTCCTGAGAAACCGTGGCCCCGTCTTCGGGAGAAACGATGAACACTTCGGCGCCCTTGGGTGCCGGGGTCGCTGCACTGGCCAGCACTGAAACACCCATCAACAGGCCAGCCAAGGCTGCTCGTGACATAAACGTTTTCATTCTCTTCTCCAGTTTTTCCGTAAAATCCGCGCGGTCATGACAACTTCATGACCATTCGTTGTCGAAGGCACTCGACAACCATAGCAAAGCGAGCCTGACTCAGAGCATCGCAATAATGATTTCAAAGGAGTGACCATGCGCTTTCTGCCTGGCCTGATCTGCCTGCTACCCCTTCTGAGCCCTCTGGCTCACGCCGAACTGATTGATGACGTCAACGACCGTGGCGAGTTGCGCATTGCCCTTGAGGCTAATACACCGCCCTTCAATTTCAAGGATGGCGACACACTCACGGGGTTCGAGGTCGAGCTTGGGCAACTGCTGGCCAACGAGCTGGATGTGCGCGCCGACTTCATCGTCACCGACGAAGCCGACCTGCTCCAGGGCGTTGAAAGCGGCAAGTACGACGTTGCGCTCAACCACATAGCACTGACACCTGAACTCAAGGATCGTTTCGACGTCAGCGAGCCTTACGGCAAGGTCGATTCGCAGCTGCTGGCGAAGAAGGATGAGCAGCCGCGACCGATGGTGCTGGTACAGGCGTTGACCGAGGAGAAGCCGAAGGCCGCGGTGCCGGTGGAGTTGGCGATTCCGTTTCAGAAGGGTAATCCGGCGTTTCAGGCCAGTCTTGCGAGCGCGATGGAGCGGATCAAGGCAGATGGACGCTTGGCGGCATTGTCGCAAAAGTGGTTCACCGAACCCAAATGAACACATAAACCCTGTGGGAGGGGGCTTGCTCCCACATGGGCTTTGTGGGGGGCTTTCAGTCGAGCTGGGTCAGGGCCACTGCGGCTTCAGGCAGTTCGAGCTCGCTGAAGACCTGCACACCATGGCGCTTGAGCAATGCTGCCGTCACGCCTTCGCCAGAGACTTTGACGCCACTGAACGTCCCGTCATAGGTCAGCAAATTCCCGCAAGAAGGACTGTTGGCCTTGAGCACTGCCACGCGGATGCCGTGCTTTTGCACCAGCGCCAGCGCCTGCCGCGCACCATCGAGAAACTGCGCGCTGACGTCCTCGCCCTCGGTGGTGATCACCGCCGCCTTGCCATCGAGCACTTCGGCACCCTGCCCGCCGGGGATTTCCGCCGCTGCACGCGGGGTTGGCAAACCGCCAGCCACTTCCGGACACAGCGGCACTACACGGCCCTCGGCGATCCACTGTTCGAGCAGATCGAACGGCCCGCTGGCTCCGCCGTCGTAACGCACGCGGTGGCCCAACAGGCAGCGGCTGACCAGAATTTTCTGCATATCAGAACGGCTCGTTGCCACGGCGGCGGAACCAGCCGGTCAGCGACAGGCGTTCGCGGTGCGCCGGCAGCACTTCATGCGGCACCTCACCGGAGAGGAACACCACCAGACAGCCGCCGGTGGGTTGCACGTCGTGGACCCGGTCTTCGTCCAGATACATGCGCAACTGACCGCCGTCTTCCGGCAGCCACGCGTCATTGAGATAGACCACCGCCGAAACCATGCGCCGGTCATCGTCGCGAAAACGGTCGACGTGCTTGCGGTAAAACGCGCCCGGCGGATACAGGGCGAAGTGGCACTCGAAATCCTCGAGCCCGAGGAACAGCCCGCGATTGAGCGCCTCGCGCAGGCTGTCCATCAGGTTCAGATAACGGTCGCTGGCCTCGGCCTGGCCCGGGTCGATCCACTGGATGTGGTCGCCACGAATACCCTCGCGAATCTCTGAAAACGGCCCACGGCCTACCGCTGCCGGCGCCAGTTCACCCTCGGCCTCACGTTTGCGGCACTCGGCCGCCAGCTCGCGGGTCAAACCTGCGGGCAGGAAAATGTTCTGCTGCGACCAGCCGTGTTCGGCCAGGTCGTCGACGATGCGTAACAGCAGCGGGTGTTCAGAGGATATTTGCATGGCGCGCATAGTATGCCGGCGGCAGGAAATCCGACAGAGCCACGCAGCGGCTTGCTACGAATTCTCGACAAGTCCCGGCACCGCACGGAGAATAGTCCGCTGCTGACAGGAGTCCCTATGCGCCGTTTGCTTTTTTCACTGTTGATGTTCTGCGTTTTGCCCGCCTGGGCGGACGGCCACGATCAGCTGTACAAGATCGCCGGCTGGCCAGATCAACGTGCGCATTTCAATGATGCCCTGAGTGCCGCGCAGCAGCGCTACCAGAACAACCTGCCGCCGGCGGTGTTTCAAGCCCTGGTCAACAACAGCAACCAGCGCTTCGCCCCCCAGGCCATGGATCAGCGTGCCGAAGCGCAACTGCGCCAGCACTTGGCCGATCCACAACCGGCGCTGACGTTCTTTCAATCGCCGCTGGGCAAAAAAATTGTCGCCGCTGAATTGCTCGCCACCCGTCGCGATCAACTGGCGAAGAACGCCAAGGGCCTGCCGAAGATGCAGGCCAGCGACAGCCGCCTGCTGATCATCGGCCATCTGGCGCAAGCGCTGCCGGCGCGCGAGGCCGGTGCCGAGGTCAGCCTGGCGATTGCCGGGGTGGCGGCGGACAGTTTGAGCTCGATGATCCCCGGCCTGCTCGGCGGCGGTCAGGCGCAAGGCATGTTGAACGGCCAGCGCCAGCGACTGATGGAGCAGATCGGTGCCGATTTGAACAACACGCTGCTTTACGTTTATCGCGATCTGTCGGATGACGAACTGGAGCAGTTCGCGACCTTCGCCGAGTCCAGCGAGGGCAAGGCGTATTACCAGGCGGCGCTGGCGGCGATTCGGGCGGGGTTGGCGGTGGGGCAAAGCTCCTCGAACCTTGGCCAGTAATTTCTATTGCCTGAAGGGCCGCCTTCGCGAGCAGGCTCGCTCCCACAGGTGATCGCGGTCTCCTGTGGGAGCGAGCCTGCTCGCGAAGAGGCCTTAACAGACGCTAAAGATTCCGCCCCCTGATTCTCTTGTTCAGAAACTCGAAATACTCCTCGCGCATTTCCAGCGTCTCGTTCGCCAGATGATGCCGCGCCTCCGGCAGCAGCAGAATCTGCGGCCGGTCGAACTTCCACTTCAGCACCTGCAAGTTGTGCTGCCAGTCCACGGTCATATCCGCCTGCCCCTGAATGATCAGCGGCCGTCGCGGACTTTTTTTCGCGTGTTCCACACGGATGATCCAGCGCGACAGCGCACCGACCCACGCGGTCGGCAAGCGTTTGGGCTGTAACGGATCAGCCTGCAGGAACGGCAGGAAATCCGGGTCGTTGGAGTTCTCGCTGAAGCGCCGGGCGATGCCCCGCACGAAAGGCCTCAGCAGGTAATAACTGAGCTGCGACCAGCCCCAGGCGCGCGGACGCACCAGCGGCGCCAGCAGAATCAACTGACCCTGCGCCGGACTGTTCTCGCCATGATTGAGCACGTGGTCGACGACGATCGCGCCGCCAGTGCTTTGCCCGCACAGGTGCCAGGGCTGCGGCAGGGCAATCGAACTGGCTTCAGCGAACAACGCCTGCAAGGCGTCCTGGTATTCGGAGAAGTCGCGAATGCTCGCCCGCGGCCCACTCGACAAACCATGACCCGGCAAGTCGCAGGCGATGACGGCAAAATCCTGATCCAGCGCCCACTCGATCACATGCCGATACAGCCCGGTGTGATCGTAAAAACCGTGCAGCAGAAACAGCGTGCCCTTGACCTTCTCTGGCCACCAGCAATGGCTGACCAGCTCGTAACCGTCCACCTCGAAGCGGCCCATGCCGCGCCAGACATCACGCTCCGGGAAGTCGGTTTTATAAAACCGCTGATACGCTTTCGCCTCGTCCGACAACGGCTGCCACTGGGCCAAAGGCTTGAGGCTGGCGCGTAAATGATCGGCATCGAAAGTGTCAGGCATGCGGGTATTCCAAAGCGGTAAACAGACTTTATCGGCCTGCGATATTCATCTGTTGCGGCAAGCATGGCAAGCTAGCCCCCTTCGAGGATCGAAAAACCATGCGCTCGCCCTACCGCACCGCACTGTTTGCCAGCCTGCTCGCGCTTGTGTGTGCCGGGGTGCTGTGGGCGGCGTACGACTGGTTTCAGGGGCGCTATCTGCGCGCGTTCAGTCAGCACACCGCGGTGTTTTCCGGTGATCCGTTGCGCCTGCCGGATGAACTGGCCGGCCCCGGCAAAATCCGTCTCGTGCACTTCTGGGACCCGGCCTGCCCGTGCAACGTCGGCAATCAACAGCACCTGACCGAGATGGTCGAGCAGTACGGCGCGCGCGGTGTGGAATTCTTCGCCGTGCAGCGCGCCGGCTCCCACGGCCAGTTACCCGCCACCCTGAGCAATCTGAAAACCATCGCGGTATTGCCCGGTTCCGAGCAGATCCCGGCCAGCCCCGCGGTGGCGATCTGGGATCGCAGCGGCAAACTGGCGTACTTCGGCCCCTACAGCGAAGGGCTGACCTGCAACTCCAGCAACAGTTTTATCGAACCGATCCTCAATGCCCTGACCGAAGATCGCCCGGTCAACGCCACGCACACCCTGGCGGTCGGTTGTTATTGCCCGTGGCCGGTGCTGGCGCAGTAAGGCATTCCGGACTTTTCGAGGACAGCGATGCACGGCACGGAAGGTCTGTGCTAATTGTTTGCAGCCCGACGGGCGGCAATCCCGCATGCACAAGGAGTCACCATGAAACGCGTCTTCACCGTTCTTGCCTTGCTCATCGTTGTCCTGCTCGCCGGAGTCGGCGGGTACGTCTATAGCAAGCAACCGACGCGTCAGGGCCAGGTGGAGCTGCGCAATCTGCAGGGTTCGGTGACCGTGCGTTACGACGAACGCGGGGTGCCGCACATCCGCGCCGAAAACGAAACCGATCTGTATCGCGCCCTCGGCTACGTGCACGCTCAAGACCGACTGTTCCAGATGGAAGCCATGCGCCGCCTCGCCCGCGGCGAGTTGGCCGAAGTGCTCGGGCCGAAGTTGCTCGACACCGACAAACTGTTCCGCAGCCTGCGTATCCGCGAACGCGCCGCCCGTTATGTCGCCAGTATCGATAAGCAGTCACCCGCGTGGAAGGCCCTGCAAGCCTATCTGGACGGCATCAACCAATATCAGGACAGCCACGCCGCGCCGATCGAGTTCGACGTGCTGGGCATCCCCAAGCGGCCGTTCACCGCCGAAGACAGCATCAGCGTCGCCGGTTACATGGCCTACAGCTTTGCCGCGGCGTTTCGCACCGAGCCACTGCTGACCTACGTGCGCGATCAACTCGGCGCCGATTACCTCAACGTCTTCGACCTCGACTGGCAGCCCAAAGGCGTACTCGCCAAAGATCACGCCAACAAGACCCCGGCCCTCGCCGCCGGCGACTGGAAAGACCTCAATGCCCTAGCCCGCCTCAGCGAGCAGGCGCTGATTGAAAACGGCCTGCCGCAATTCGAAGGCAGCAACGCCTGGGTGATTGCCGGCAGCCGTAGCCAGAGCGGCAAACCGCTGCTGGCCGGTGACCCGCATATTCGCTTCTCGGTGCCGTCGGTGTGGTACGAGGCGCAACTGTCGGCACCGGGATTTGAGCTCTACGGCCATCATCAGGCGCTGGTGCCGTTCGCATTCCTGGGGCACAACCTGGATTTCGGCTGGAGCCTGACCATGTTCCAGAACGACGATCTGGATCTGATCGCCGAGAAGGTCAACCCGGACAACCCGAATCAGGTCTGGTACCACGGCCAGTGGACTGATCTGGTCAGCACCGAGCAGCAGATCGCCGTGAAGGGCCAGGCGCCGGTGATGCTGACCTTGCGTCAGTCGCCCCACGGCCCGATCGTCAACGACGCCCTCGGCACCGCCGCCGGGAAAACACCGATCGCCATGTGGTGGGCGTTCCTCGAAACACCGAACCCGATCCTCGAAGGTTTCTACCAGCTCAACCGCGCCGACACCCTGGCCAAGGCCCGCGCCGCTGCGACCAAGGTGCAGGCGCCGGGGCTGAACATCGTCTACGCCAACGCCAAGGGTGACATCGCCTGGTGGGCCTCGGCGCTGTTGCCGAAACGCCCGGCCGGGGTGAAGCCCGAGTTCATCCTCGACGGCAGCAGCAATCAGGCGGACAAGGACGGCTACTACCCGTTCAGCGCCAACCCGCAGGAAGAAAACCCGGCGCGCGGCTACATCGTCTCGGCCAACTTCCAGCCGCTGTCGCCGACCGGAATGGAAATCCCCGGTTACTACAACCTCGCCGATCGCGGCCAGCAGCTCAACCGCCAGCTCAGCGACAAGAACCTGAAGTGGAGCAACGAGGCCAACCAGAAGCTGCAACTGGGCACCACCACCGGTTATGGCCCGCGTACCCTGGCGCCATTGCTGCCGGTGCTGCGGGAAGTGGTGAGCGATCCGGCGCAGCTGAAACTGGTCGAGCAACTGGCGCAGTGGCAAGGCGACTATCCGCTGGATTCGGTCAACGCCACAGTGTTCAACCAGTTCCTCTACGACCTCGCCGATGCGGCGATGCGTGATGAGCTGGGCAACGATTTCTTCGAGACCCTGCTGTCGACCCGGGTGATCGATGCCGCCCTGCCGCGACTGGCGGCGAACGCCGATTCACCGTGGTGGGACAACCGCAACACACCGGACAAGGAGACTCGCGCCGACATCGTCAAAGCGGCGTGGCAGGCGAGCATGACGCACCTGAAACAGACCCTCGGCGACAATACGTCCGACTGGCAATGGGGCACGGCGCACACCCTGACCCACGGTCATCCGTTGGGTCAGCAGAAGCCGCTGGATCACATCTTCAACGTCGGGCCGTTCGCCGCGCCGGGTAGCCACGAAGTGCCGAACAACCTCTCGGCCAAGCTCGGCCCGGCGCCGTGGCCGGTGACTTACGGGCCTTCGACGCGGCGGCTGGTCGACTTCGCCGACCCGGCGCACAGCCTGACCATCAACCCGGTCGGCCAGAGCGGTGTGCCGTTCGACAGCCACTATGACGATCAGGCCGAGGAATACGTCGAGGGGATGTATGTGCAGGCGCACTTCAGCGAGGAAGAGGTGACGGCCAATACGCGCAGTACCTTGAAGCTGTTGCCGGCGCGGGCTGCCCAATAGTTCTCGGTTAGCCGGATGGGCCCTATCGCGAGCAGGCTCACTCCTACAGGTAACGCATTCCAATTGTAGGAGTGAGCCTGCTCGCGATCGGGCCCGCCAACTCAACACATCTCTCAGAGCATCAACGCAAAATTCAGCCGAAACTGCCGCGGCGTCACCCCCAACCGCCGATTGAACACACTGCGCATGTGCTGCGCATCGCGAAACCCGCACTGATAGGCCACGGTCTTCAGCGGTGCCGTGGTGCTTTCCAGCAGCACCCGCGCCGCATCCACTCGCGCACTTTCGACGAACTCTGCCGGGGTGACCCGAGTCTCACGGGCGAACACCCGGGAGAAATTGCGCGCACTCATGTTCGCCGCGTTCGCCAGATCGGCAATCGTCAGATCGCCGGTGAGGTTGGCCAGCACGTACAACTGCACCATCGCCACCGCCGACGTCGGCTCCGCATGCGGCGTGAGGAACGGGCTGAACTGCGATTGCCCGCCCGAGCGCTGAGTGAACACCACCAGCCGCTTGGCCACGCTCAGCGCCACTTCAGCGCCGCAATCACGGGCCAGCAGGTACAGCGACAGATCGATCCCGGCGGTGACCCCGGCCGAGGTGTAGAGCGCACCGTCCTCGACGTACAGGCGATCGGCCTCGACTTGAGTCGATGGACACAACTGTGCCAAGGCTTCGGCATCGTTCCAGTGGGTGGTCACGGTGCGCCCTTCCAGCAGTCCCGCCCGCGCCAGCATGAACGCGCCGTTGCAGATCGAGCCAAAGCGCCGGGCACGGGTGCAGGCCTCGCGCAGCCAGGTGTCGAATGGCTTGCCGAAATCCATGAACGGTAACTGCGGCCCGCCGGCCACCAGCAGCAGGTCATAAGCATCGTGCGCTTCGCTGAAGTGTCGGTGAGCGCTGAGGTTCAGGCCATTGGAGCAAGCCATCGGCCCACGTTCGAGGCCGATCACCTCCAGCTGGTAGTGATCCTCGGGCGGCAGAAACCGGTTGGCCTCGGCGAACACATCCATCGGCCCGCTGACATCCAGCGCCTGCACGCCGGGGAACACCACGATCGCGATGGTTTTGTTCATGAGCCTCCAATGTCCTCAATGCCTGTGGCAAACACAAATCCCTGTGGGAGCGGGCTTGCTCGCGAAAGCGGTGTGTCATTCAACAGGTAAGTTGAATATGAGGGCCCTTTCGCGAGCAAGTCCGCTTGTGTCTGAGTAAGGGAATAAACTCTGAGGTGAGAGGGGTGGATGGCAAGCTGTGAGTCCGCGGTGCTTGAAGCACGAGTGGGAGCAAAGCTGCCATCCACCTTTCTACTCTGGCCCATAAGCCCGAACAGTTGGACGAGCGCCACTCGAATCACAAGCGTGGGCAAAGCCAGAGCACTCTCACTTCTGAGTGTAAGAGGGTTTTGCCATGATTTCCTGGGTCGGCATCGATATCTCCAAATCCAATCTGGTCGTCTGGGTTCAACCACAGAAAGACGGCTTTGAAGTTCCCAATACCGTT
>NZ_OBDS01000020.1:0-9316 GCF_900215165.1 Pseudomonas sp. LAMO17WK12:I5
CCAGTCGAACCAGACACGCCAGGTTGCGGCCGTGGCTGCCCACCTGGGCATGAAGTGCGTGCTCGTGCAGGAAAACTGGGTGAACTACTCCGACGCTGTATATGACCGCGTCGGCAACATCGAGATGTCGCGGATCATGGGAGCGGATGTGCGGCTTGATGCTGCAGGTTTCGACATTGGAATTCGGCCGAGCTGGGAAAAGGCCATGAGCGATGTCGTGGAGCGCGGCGGCAAACCGTTTCCAATTCCGGCGGGCTGTTCCGAGCATCCCTATGGAGGGCTCGGGTTTGTCGGCTTCGCTGAGGAAGTGCGGCAGCAGGAAAAGGAGTTGGGCTTCAAGTTTGACTACATCGTGGTCTGCTCGGTGACCGGCAGTACCCAGGCCGGCATGGTCGTCGGTTTCGCGGCTGACGGTCGCTCGAAAAACGTGATCGGGGTCGATGCTTCGGCGAAACCGGAGCAAACCAAGGCGCAGATCCTGCGTATCGCTCGACATACCGCTGAACTGGTGGAGCTGGGGCGCGAAATCACTGAAGAGGATGTGGTGCTCGATACGCGTTTCGCCTATCCGGAATATGGCTTGCCCAACGAAGGGACGCTGGAAGCGATTCGCCTGTGCGGCAGTCTTGAGGGGGTGTTGACCGATCCGGTCTACGAGGGCAAATCCATGCACGGCATGATTGAAATGGTACGCCGCGGGGAATTCCCTGACGGCTCCAAAGTTCTTTATGCCCACCTGGGCGGCGCACCTGCGTTGAACGCCTACAGCTTCTTGTTTCGCAACGGCTGAGCTTGGCGCCGCCAGGAAAACGCAGGACTGGGTAGGAGCGGGCAAGCCCGCTTCTACAGTAATTGCGTCTTCCAGTCGTTCCCTTTGCCAACTCAAGTCCAACTCACGCGGGAGTACCGCCATGCATGCGATATCGCAGTTCGCCGTCTGGGTCAAAGAGCCTCTGGCGAATGCCGGGGTTGTCATCGTTACCAGTGCCGCGTTACCCAAATACGTGATTGACAAGCTGCATGTGGCGATCGACGACTGGGATCAGGTTGCCTATCTGGTCGTCAAGCAACCCAGGGAGTTGATGCTCGACTGGTTGCGTGTCGGGTTCAATTCAGTGGAGTCACCACAGGTCTCTAGTTGTCACGCCAGTGAACTGCTGCGTTCGGTATCCAAAGGCTGCTTTTTACTCGATGTTGACGTCAGCCCGATACCGGACCTTGCCTGGCTGGGGTCTGTCTGCGGCCATCCATTGCGTGTCGTGAATCCGGGAAATACAGGCCAGTCCACCGCTGCGATGGATAAACAGGTGGAGATGATTTTATCGATGACCCGGACCTTGGCGAAAAGCGTATTGCAAGAACGCTGCGTCATTTGACGAAGACAGCATCAATTCACCTGTTGAATCAACCACTCAAATAAGAAAGACAACGCCTGTGAGCCGAACTTCCGACTATCGCTTTAAATCCAGGAAGTGGGTGCGCGAGCCTTCCAGTTGTACGCGCGTCGTTGTTGTCGCGATAGGGCTCAGTAGTGACCACGTTGATCTGATACATCACGGTTTCAGTTGCTTCGACAACATCGCGCTGATGCATGTCGACGCAGCGGACGCCGGGTTTCTAGTCGGTCTGCAAGCCCCGGAGTGTGACTACTTCCTTGTAATCGCCGGGGAACTGGATAAGCGTTTTTTACATGATTTATCGATGCGCAAAACAAGCATCTACCAGATAGCAGAGGGCGCCCGAGCCGAACGTTCCGTCATTGACGCGGTGGAGCAAGTTAAACGCCTGGCGCGGGTGAGTTCTTCACAGCGCCTTGAAATTGACGCCCCCGGTTTTGCTTCGCTTGCATCGACCTGTTGAGCAGTGCCGCCGTTGATGCTTATTTCAATAACAACAAAGGAGCACCTTCAGATGAATAGCAACATGTGCGAGCGCTCGGCGCTGTGGCTGTGTATGGCATTGCCATTACCGGCGGCGGCACAGGCTGATTTGAGAATAGGGTGACCTGACTCGTTCCGACTATGTGATGTACCAGTGGAACAAGGACGGCAAGTATCAACAACTGCAACAGTGAATCGGGCAGCTGTGAAGACAGCGTTTTCCAAGGTTTTGATGCGTTCAATCAATTTGCTGGAGGTGGCTATGAATCCATCTGATCTTCAGGTCCAAAATCCGGGCCAAGTCGTTGAAGATACTCAAGAGGTCGCCGAATGGCGTGATGCCTTGCTTTCGGTAATTGCCCATGGTGGCAGTGTCCAAGCCAAAAAAATCCTCGACATGCTGGTGGCCGTGGCGGGCGCCTCGGACATTGGCTGGCAGCCCACCCACGGCACTCCCTACATCAATACCATCAGTGTCGAGCGTCAGCCGGTGTTTCCGGGAGACTTGGCCATCGAAGAGCGCCTCGCCTCGATCATGCGCTGGAATGCGTTGGCCATGGTAGCCAGGGCCAACCATGCCTATGGCGAATTGGGCGGGCACATCGCCAGTTACGCCAGCGCCGCTGATCTGTTCGAAGTGGGCTTCAACCACTTCTTCAAGGCGCGAACCGAAAGTAACGGCGGCGATCTGGTGTTCTATCAGCCGCATTCAGCACCGGGTGTCTATGCCCGGGCCTTTCTTGAGGGGCGTCTCGACGAGAAGGATCTGGAGCACTATCGGCAGGAGATTGGCGCTCGAGCCAATGGTGCGCGCGGCTTGTCGAGTTATCCGCATCCGTGGTTAATGCCAGACTTCTGGCAATTCCCGACCGGGTCCATGGGCATCGGTCCAATCAGTTCGATTTACCAGGCGCGATTCATGCGTTATCTGGACCATCGGGGTTTGCAAGATACCAAGGGCAGAACCGTTTGGGGCGTGTTCGGCGATGGGGAAATGGACGAGCCGGAAAGTATGTCGGCGCTGACTCTGGCCGCAAGGGAAGGGCTCGACAACCTGGTCTGGGTGGTCAATTGCAACCTGCAACGTCTGGACGGTCCGGTTCGTGGCAATGGCCGCATCATCGATGAGCTTGAAGCACTGTTCGGTGGGGCCGGCTGGAACGTCGTCAAACTGGTCTGGGGCTCCGATTGGGATGGCCTGTTTGCGCGGGATACCGATGGCGCTTTGGTTAATGCGTTGTCCAACACCGTCGATGGCCAGTTCCAGACCTTCGCGGCAAAAGACGGGCGTTTCAACCGAGATCATTTCTTCGGCCAGAACGAGGCTTTGGCTCATCTGGCCCAGGGTCTGACCGATGAGCAGATTGATCGCCTCAAACGCGGTGGTCACGACATGGTAAAGATCTTTGCCGCCTATCAAAACGCAATGCTCGAAGGCAAGAAGCCCACGGTTATTCTCGCGCAAACCAAGAAAGGCTTCGGCATGGGGGATGCCGGGCAGGGCAAGATGACCGTGCACCAGCAGAAGAAGCTCGACCGGGACGCGCTGATCGCGTTCCGCAATCGCTTCAACTTGCCGTTGACCGATGAGCAGGCTGAATCCCTGAGCTTCTTCAAGCCCGAGGAAGACAGCGCTGAAATGCGTTACCTGCATGAACGTCGTCGAGTGTTGGGCGGGTACATCCCTACGCGGCCTTCGACCTCCGTGTCATTGGCGGTGCCGGACATCCATAGCTATGCCGGGTTTGCGATCACTGCCGAAGACAAGGAAATGTCCACCACCATGGCCTTCGTGCGGATGCTCAGCGGGTTGCTGCGGGACAAGCAACTGGGGCCGCGCATCGTTCCGATCGTGGCCGATGAGGCGCGTACCTTTGGTATGGCCAGCCTGTTCAAGCAGATCGGCATTTACTCCAGCGTCGGCCAGCGTTATGAGCCGGAAGACATTGGTTCAATCCTCAGCTATCGCGAGGCTTTGGACGGTCAGATTCTAGAAGAGGGCATCAGCGAGGCCGGTGCGATCAGTTCCTGGGTGGCCGCCGCGACGAGTTATTCGGTACATGGCCTGCCCATGCTGCCGTTCTACATCTACTACTCGATGTTCGGCTTCCAGCGCATCGGCGACCTGATCTGGGCGGCGGCGGATCAACGCGCTCGCGGCTTCCTGCTCGGCGCCACCGCAGGACGCACGACCCTGGGCGGCGAAGGCCTGCAACACCAGGACGGCAACAGCCACTTGATGGCGTCGATGGTGCCCAACTGCCGCGCCTACGATCCGGCGTTCGCCGGTGAGTTCGCGGTGATTCTGGACCACGGCATGCGCCAGATGCTGGAGCACCAGGTGGACGAGTTCTACTACGTCACGTTGATGAATGAGAGCTACCCACAACCCAACCTTCCGGAAGGTGTCGAAGACGCGATCATCAAGGGTATGTATGCGTTTGAGTGCTATGAGGTGGAGCATGCCCGAGGTAGCGTCCAGTTATTGGGCTCCGGCACGATTCTGCGCGAAGTGATTGCCGCAGCCGAATTACTCGCCAGCGACTGGGACATCGACAGCCAAGTGTGGAGCGTCACCAGTTTCACCGAGCTGGCACGTGATGCCCGTGAAGTGGAACGCTGGAATCGTCTTCACCCCGATCAACCGGCGCGGCAGAGTCACGTGCACGCGTCGCTCAACGCTTCGATGCCGATCATTGCCTGTACCGATTACGTTCGCGCCTTGCCACAGTTGATCGGCAGCTATCTCGACGCCCGTTATACCGTGCTCGGCACCGACGGTTTCGGCCGCAGCGATACCCGCACCAGACTGCGGGCCTTCTTCGAAGTTGACCGCCATCAGATCGTTTTGAGCGCTCTGACTGCCTTGGTTCATGAGGGGCTTCTTGATGCGAGTGTCTGTGCCGAGGCCATCGCCAAGTACACCATCGATGTTGACAGCATGGCGCCTTGGGAAGCCTAGCGGCTGGCGTTGGATCGTATCGAATTTTGGGTCTTACAGGTCATGCCGGCTGGCACCGGCCTGACTACTTTTCAGGAAGTGTTTATGAATAACGTGCATGAAGTTCGTATGCCTGACATTGGCGATGCCAAGGATGTGGGGGTTATCGAAATCCAGGTCAAGGTGGGGGATGCGGTAGTCGAGGGACAAACCCTGATCATTGTCGAGACAGACAAGGCGTCCATGGAAATTCCATCGTCGCACACCGGTGTAGTGCAATCTCTGGTGGTCAAACTGGACGATAAAGTCAGTGAAGGCTCGCCGATTGCTTTGGTCGAGTGTGAACTGCAAGCATCGCAGCCAGCGCAAGTGCTGGTTCAGCCACAGCCAGTCGTTGAATCGACGGCAGAGCCCATTGCAATAGAGGTTGAGCCGATGCCGGTCGCTTCAATCGAGGCACCTGGTCTGCTGACAAACTTGCCTCTGGCATCGCCCTCGGTGCGCAAGTTTTCCCGAGAGCTGGGAATTTCGCTGCAAAGTATTCAAGGGACCGGGCTGCGTCATCGCATCACCAAAGATGACGTATTGGCCCATGTGAAAGGGGCTTTGAGCGCTCAGCCGCTGACGGCCACTTCCTCGGCGGCTCAACCCTTGGGCGGATTGCTGCCGTGGCCGGTGGTCGATTTTGCCAAGTACGGGCCAGTGGAAACCAAGGCATTGTCGCGGATCCCCGGGTACCGAGCTCGAATTCGTAATCATGGTCATAGCTGTTTCCTGTGTGAAATTGTTATCCGCTCACAATTCCACACAACATACGAGCCGGAAGCATAAAGTGTAAAGCCTGGGGTGCCTAATGAGTGAGCTAACTCACATTAATTGCGTTGCGCTCACTGCCCGCTTTCCAGTCGGGAAACCTGTCGTGCCAGCTGCATTAATGAATCGGCCAACGCGCGGGGAGAGGCGGTTTGCGTATTGGGCGCTCTTCCGCTTCCTCGCTCACTGACTCGCTGCGCTCGGTCGTTCGGCTGCGGCGAGCGGTATCAGCTCACTCAAAGGCGGTAATACGGTTATCCACAGAATCAGGGGATAACGCAGGAAAGAACATGTGAGCAAAAGGCCAGCAAAAGGCCAGGAACCGTAAAAAGGCCGCGTTGCTGGCGTTTTTCCATAGGCTCCGCCCCCCTGACGAGCATCACAAAAATCGACGCTCAAGTCAGAGGTGGCGAAACCCGACAGGACTATAAAGATACCAGGCGTTTCCCCCTGGAAGCTCCCTCGTGCGCTCTCCTGTTCCGACCCTGCCGCTTACCGGATACCTGTCCGCCTTTCTCCCTTCGGGAAGCGTGGCGCTTTCTCATAGCTCACGCTGTAGGTATCTCAGTTCGGTGTAGGTCGTTCGCTCCAAGCTGGGCTGTGTGCACGAACCCCCCGTTCAGCCCGACCGCTGCGCCTTATCCGGTAACTATCGTCTTGAGTCCAACCCGGTAAGACACGACTTATCGCCACTGGCAGCAGCCACTGGTAACAGGATTAGCAGAGCGAGGTATGTAGGCGGTGCTACAGAGTTCTTGAAGTGGTGGCCTAACTACGGCTACACTAGAAGAACAGTATTTGGTATCTGCGCTCTGCTGAAGCCAGTTACCTTCGGAAAAAGAGTTGGTAGCTCTTGATCCGGCAAACAAACCACCGCTACCAGCGGTGGTTTTTTTGTTTGCAAGCAGCAGATTACGCGCAGAAAAAAAGGATCTCAAGAAGATCCTTTGATCTTTTCTACGGGGTCTGACGCTCAGTGGAACGAAAACTCACGTTAAGGGATTTTGGTCATGAGATTATCAAAAAGGATCTTCACCTAGATCCTTTTAAATTAAAAATGAAGTTTTAAATCAATCTAAAGTATATATGAGTAAACTTGGTCTGACAGTTACCAATGCTTAATCAGTGAGGCACCTATCTCAGCGATCTGTCTATTTCGTTCATCCATAGTTGCCTGACTCCCCGTCGTGTAGATAACTACGATACGGGAGGGCTTACCATCTGGCCCCAGTGCTGCAATGATACCGCGAGACCCACGCTCACCGGCTCCAGATTTATCAGCAATAAACCAGCCAGCCGGAAGGGCCGAGCGCAGAAGTGGTCCTGCAACTTTATCCGCCTCCATCCAGTCTATTAATTGTTGCCGGGAAGCTAGAGTAAGTAGTTCGCCAGTTAATAGTTTGCGCAACGTTGTTGCCATTGCTACAGGCATCGTGGTGTCACGCTCGTCGTTTGGTATGGCTTCATTCAGCTCCGGTTCCCAACGATCAAGGCGAGTTACATGATCCCCCATGTTGTGCAAAAAAGCGGTTAGCTCCTTCGGTCCTCCGATCGTTGTCAGAAGTAAGTTGGCCGCAGTGTTATCACTCATGGTTATGGCAGCACTGCATAATTCTCTTACTGTCATGCCATCCGTAAGATGCTTTTCTGTGACTGGTGAGTACTCAACCAAGTCATTCTGAGAATAGTGTATGCGGCGACCGAGTTGCTCTTGCCCGGCGTCAATACGGGATAATACCGCGCCACATAGCAGAACTTTAAAAGTGCTCATCATTGGAAAACGTTCTTCGGGGCGAAAACTCTCAAGGATCTTACCGCTGTTGAGATCCAGTTCGATGTAACCCACTCGTGCACCCAACTGATCTTCAGCATCTTTTACTTTCACCAGCGTTTCTGGGTGAGCAAAAACAGGAAGGCAAAATGCCGCAAAAAAGGGAATAAGGGCGACACGGAAATGTTGAATACTCATACTCTTCCTTTTTCAATATTATTGAAGCATTTATCAGGGTTATTGTCTCATGAGCGGATACATATTTGAATGTATTTAGAAAAATAAACAAATAGGGGTTCCGCGCACATTTCCCCGAAAAGTGCCACCTGACGTCTAAGAAACCATTATTATCATGACATTAACCTATAAAAATAGGCGTATCACGAGGCCCTTTCGTCTCGCGCGTTTCGGTGATGACGGTGAAAACCTCTGACACATGCAGCTCCCGGAGACGGTCACAGCTTGTCTGTAAGCGGATGCCGGGAGCAGACAAGCCCGTCAGGGCGCGTCAGCGGGTGTTGGCGGGTGTCGGGGCTGGCTTAACTATGCGGCATCAGAGCAGATTGTACTGAGAGTGCACCATATGCGGTGTGAAATACCGCACAGATGCGTAAGGAGAAAATACCGCATCAGGCGCCATTCGCCATTCAGGCTGCGCAACTGTTGGGAAGGGCGATCGGTGCGGGCCTCTTCGCTATTACGCCAGCTGGCGAAAGGGGGATGTGCTGCAAGGCGATTAAGTTGGGTAACGCCAGGGTTTTCCCAGTCACGACGTTGTAAAACGACGGCCAGTGCCAAGCTTGCATGCCTGCAGGTCGACTCTAGAGGATCGTGAGACACAAATCCTGAAGCGCATCAGCATGGGCGGGAGCAACAAAGAGGTGGCGCGTCAACTCGGCATCAGTCCGAGCACCGTGCGGACCCACGTCGAGAGCGTGTTCCGCAAACTGCAATGCACCACCCGTGCGGCCGCAACGCTCAAGGCATTGACGCTGGGGCTGATCTGAGTCTCACAGGGGAATTTGCGGCGTCGACAGGACTTGGCGCAGCCCCATGAACGAGCGGATCTGCCTGACGCCCGGCAGGTACAACAATTGGTCGGCATGCAGGCGGTTGAAACTCTGGCTGTCCTTGGTCCGCAACAACATGAAGTAGTCGAATTCGCCTGTCACCACGTGGCATTCCATGCAGCCCGAGACTTTTTGCGCGGCGGCTTCGAAGGCGGCAAACGATTCCGGGGTGGAGCGGTCCAGCACCACACCGATCAATACCACCATTCCCGCATCCAGTGCTTCGGTGTCGAGCAGGGCCACGATGGCCTTGATCAAGCCGGCCTGCTTGAGTCGGTCGACGCGACGCAGACAGGCAGGCGGACTCAATTTCACCTTTTCCGCCAACGCCACGTTGGAGATGGACGCGTCTCGCTGCAGCGCCTTCAGAATGGCACGGTCGGTTCGATCAAGCTGCAACGGCTCTGCAGCTTTTTCGTTTGCTTTAACATGGTTTTTTATTGCGTTCATATTGTTTTTTGCACAATAACGTTAGTGTTTTGTTTTTATGTACGGAATAAAGCATCTATTAATTGCTGTAATTTGCAACACAAATTTTCAGGTTTTTTCTTAAGATTGATTCATCGAAGCCTCCGTAAAAGAGCTTGGATATCACAACAATCAAGGAACAGCGCCATGAACCTGAATCGTTTTGAACGTTATCCGTTGACCTTCGGTCCATCCCCCATCACTCCCTTGAAACGCCTCAGCGAGCACCTGGGCGGCAAGGTGGAACTGTATGCCAAGCGTGAAGACTGCAATAGCGGCCTGGCCTTCGGCGGCAACAAGACGCGCAAGCTCGAATACCTGATCCCCGAGGCGCTGGCGCAGGGCTGCGACACGCTGGTGTCGATCGGCGGCA